>JBGTFE010000076.1:0-56616 GCA_041747435.1 Pyrinomonadaceae bacterium
CACAAAGATTACAACAAATTTATCAGCGAAGATGATCAACAACTGCCCTTAAAAAAGAACTAAGAAACAGTTGTAAACGACAATTTTATTTAAAGATTTTTTTTACTCCGAGTCGAATATCGTGAACGATCGGCGGGACAAATTTTCCAACGGCGCGTTTTAATTTTCCCGCCTTTTTTTCATCCGGCGTCAATCTCCACATCGTTTGTGAAGAGCGCGAAACTTCTTCTTCCGGTCTTCCGTTACTGTAATAATATAACGCGAGTGATTTTCTTGTTCGGTCCGGCGGGCAGGTCAGCGGTTCGGGATGCCCGTGAAATGAAAAATCGGTCGTATTAAAAACCACGCATCGGTTAAATAGAGGCTTTATTTTTTTTTCGCATTTTGAAACCTCCCGATCCCAAAATTGAAGTTCGCCGCCATAACTCTCATCCCAATCTTTATTTAAATAAATCAAGAGATTGATCCGGCGATCTACTTTTAATACGGGATGAAAATTAAAATCGGAATGAACTTTGAGAAAGCCGTTCGGTTTGATCTGATGAAGACCCCCACCCCAAAAATGAGGATCGGGAATCAACCCCTCGATGCCCGTCAGCTTTTCCAAAAATTTGATAAACGTCGCGGAATTTAGTTGATACATCAAAAACCTCGTAAAAGGTCCCATCTGTTCTTCGGTTTTCGAGCCGAGTTTTTTCTGCACGTCGCCGTCGAAATCAATCCAGTCAATCTGTTTGCTGCCCGGAAATTCATCCAAAACGGTTTCCAAAACTTCGGCGGGCAGAAAATCATCTATCACGGCGTGCGGAAAAGGATTGGCGGAAATGTATTTCGGGTGATATTCGTTTGCCATTTTTTCCAATTCCGTCAGATCGAAAAAATAATGTTTTGACAAAAGCTTTGATGAAGCGCTGTTCATATTTACTATATTACCGACTACTTTTATGATCTATTTTCACCCAAGATACTTTTGGGAATTTTGAAGCAAGAAAAACACATATTTTCTTAGCATGTTTAGTATTAAAGAGTTCTCAAATCACTATTTATCGCCGTTGAATATAGAATTAGCGTGAATTTCACGCTATGTCAAGCGTTTGATTAAATGCCTCCAACATTTCATTTCAGAAAGATAAATTCCGTAAATCGGCTTATGCCGCTTTCTAATTTTCGCCGTTAAATTCAATCGAAGGCATGTGTTATTCTTCAAATATGTCTCAGAACTTTCAGCCGGGCGATTTTTTGATTTTTCAGATCGAAAGCGCGTACGGGCTTTTGCGGCTCTTGGCAATTGAAGAAACGGAAGGTGAAAAGGTGTGGCATCTCGCTGCTTATAACGAGATGTTTCCTGATATTGAAGCAGCCGACGCAGCGATTGACGATTCATCAAATCTGAGCATCAATGTGCCGCATCTTGCTTTAACAAACCGCGCTTTTGAAAGTACGCAGGTTGCGCGGATGAAGAACGCTCAATTGTCCGCGGATGAGATCAAGCCTCTTGAAGATTGGAAACAGCTTGACGAAAAAAAGATCTCTGATCGATCGGTACGATTGCTTTTGGGATTTCGCTAGTGGAGCGCCGACAGCTTGCCGGCAAACGTCGCGCGGCGACGTAAAACGCGCACAACCACTGACCTTTTTCAACGCTCGCGCGTTCAATGCCGTCAAGCTGTCGGCGTCCTTTTCAACCTTCTATTCTTCTCCGCTTCAGCTCTTTATCGATCATTTCCAATTCCCGGCTCATCATTCCCTGAACCGACGTGTTTTCTTCAGCGCGTCGCGTCAGATACGGGATCGTATCTTTAACCGGACCGTAAGGCACATATTTCGAAACGTGATAATGATTCTTTGCCAAAACGTAAGAAAGGTTGTCGCCCATTCCGTAAAGCTGCGAAAAGAAAATGTGCGGATGATCGTGTTCCAATCCTTTTTCTTCCATTTTTTGCGCCAAAACCTGAACCGATCTTTCGTTGTGAGTTCCGGCGACGAATGCGATCGTGTCTACATTTTCGAGACAATAATCGACCGCAGCGTCATAATCGCGGTCGGTAGCCGCTTTTGTCGAATGGATCGGCGAGGAATAGTTCATTTCCGCGGCGCGTGCGTTCTCTTTTTCAATGTATGCGCCGCGCACGAGTTTAACCGCTAGAATATATTTTCCATCTCTTGCTTTTTCATGCGATTGTTTAAGAAAATCCAGTCGGTCATTTCGATAAAGTTGGATCGTGTTAAAAACGATCGGTTTTTCGCGATTAAATCGCTCCATCATTACAGTTGCAAGTTGGTCGATCGCTTCCTGCATCCAAGATTCCTCGGCGTCTATAAAAACGGGCTGATCGAGCGAATGAGCAAACTCGCAAATTTCCAAAACGCGTCTGTTTACTTTTTCCCATTTGAGCCGTCTTTTCCCGGAAAGTTCACCGCCCGCGCTTACTTCCTTTAAAGTTCCAAAGGACGCCATGCCGGTAACCTTGAAAACGGCGAAAGGTATGTCTTTATCGCCTTTTGCGCGCTCGATCGTGCGTATGATCTCATTCTTTGTGCGCTCAAATTCGGCGTCAATCGATTTTCCTTCGACCGAATAATCCAGAATAGTTCCGATATTTGATCTGCCGAGCTTTTTGATCGTTTTCTGACATTCTTCGATCGTTTCGCCGCCGCAAAATTCTTCGAAGATGGTGCGCTTTATCATTCCCGTTACGGGTAAACCGAGCGATAAAGCAAAATTTGTCAGCGAAGTTCCGACATTTACCAAAAACGACGAATTCATCATCCGGAAAAGCATATGTTTTTCACGTAATTCCCCGTCGGATTTGTCGGCAAATGCGGTTTTTGTGTCTTGAAAGTTTAGCTTGAAATCGCCCATTGAGAATAATTTACCATACGAAACCGGGACTTTGCCGAAAATGACCGCGCCTCAAGTTATTTTCGTTCAATTGTTTCTTTTCATCTTTTACCGTATCATTTTTGTTTTATCGATGTGCCTCGTTTTTGAGATGAATTTATGAGCAAAGCACTGTCAAAACGCAGCGAAAATTATTCAGAATGGTATAACGAGATCGTCAAACGCGCTGATCTGGCGGAAAATTCCGCCGTGCGCGGATGCATGGTGATAAAGCCATACGGTTTCGCGATCTGGGAAAAAATTCAGCGAGCTCTGGATGATATGTTCAAGGCGACGGGACACCAAAACGCTTATTTTCCGCTTTTTGTGCCAAAATCTTTCCTTGAAAAAGAAGAAGAACACGCCGAAGGTTTTGCAAAAGAATGCGCCGTTGTTACGCATTATCGTCTAAAAAATAATCCCGACGGCAAAGGCTTGATCGTCGATCCGAACGCAAAACTCGAAGAAGAACTTATAATTCGTCCGACGAGCGAAGCCGTGATCTGGAACGCCTACAAAGGCTGGATCCAATCGTGGCGCGATCTGCCGTTGCTGATAAATCAATGGTGCAACATCGTGCGATGGGAAATGCGAACGCGGATATTTTTGCGAACAGCGGAGTTTTTGTGGCAGGAAGGACACACCGCGCACGCGACCGAGCTAGAGGCGATCGAAGAAACGGAAAAAATGCTCGGCGTTTACGCGACCTTCGCCGAAGAATGGATGGCGATGCCGGTTCTCAAAGGCGTAAAAACGCCGGGCGAGCGTTTTGCGGGCGCGATCGATACATACTGCATCGAAGCCTTGATGCAGGACGGAAAAGCGCTCCAATCGGGCACGTCGCACTTTTTGGGACAAAATTTTGCTCGAGCCTTTGATGTGCAGTTTACAAATAAAGAAGGCAAACTCGAATACGCTTGGGCGACGAGTTGGGGCGTTTCGACGCGTCTGATGGGTGCGCTGATAATGGCTCATTCGGACGACAACGGCTTGGTTCTTCCTCCAAAGCTCGCACCGATCCAGGTTGTGATCGTTCCGATCTATCGCCAGCCGGAAGATTTGGAAAAACTCGATGCAAAAATTTTGCCTCTGATCGAAAACCTGAAATCGAAAGGCGTTTCGGTCAAATACGACACCGACGACAAATACAAACCCGGCTACAAATTCGCCGAATACGAACTGCGCGGCGTTCCCGTCCGTCTCGGAATCGGAATGCGCGATCTGGAAAACAACACGGTCGAAATCGCCCGACGCGACACGCTTTCCAAAGAATCAGTTTCTTTTGACGGCATCGACGACAAAATCGTCAGTTTGCTCGATGAAATTCAAACAAATATCTACAAACGGGCTTTGAGTTTTCGAGAAGAAAATACTTTCCGGGTCGATACGTGGGAAGATTTCAAAACGCAAATCGAAATTGGCGGCTTTATTCTGGCGCATTGGGACGGCACCGACGAAACCGAGGAAGCGATCAAAGCAGAAACAAAGGCGACGATCCGATGTATACCTCTCCACGCGCCTGAAGAAGAAGGTAAATGCGTCTATTCGGGCAATGCTTCGAACAAAAGAGTTGTGTTTGCGAAAGCGTATTAAGTGGTTTCGAGAATTTTCTCAATTTCGGGTTTTAGCTTGGAAATATCGTTCGTCGCCGTCTTCCAAACCGTATCAAGATTTAGTCGGAAATAATGATGAAGGATCTTGTCGCGCATTCGCATTATCTCGCGCCAGGCAATTTGTGGGTTGTTCTCCCGAAGTTCTTCGCTTAAATTTTTTGCCGCTTCGCCGATGATCTCAATATTTCTAACAACCGCGTCTTGAAGCATTTGGTAATTTTGAAACTCAACTTCGTTTACGCCGGAAATATATTGAACGATCTTTTTGCAGCATTCCGCGATATCGTAAATGTAAAGTTTGTCATTTCTGGTCTTCATACAAAACTTTCAAATCATTCAAAACATTTCTACGGATTAATGGATGCAGCGATTGTTCAGTTGCGAGATCGACTTTTCTTCCTAAAGCGTTGGCAAATGTATCCTCTAACCGAATAAATTCGAGTAGACCGACGGGCTCCTTTAATTTAATAAGCAAATCAATATCGCTTTCAGGCGTGTCTTTTCCGTTTGCCACGGAACCAAAAACGCCCAACATTTTTATATTATTGATTCGGCATATTTCATTGAGTTTTTCTCTGAATTTCTCGAGATTCATCTTTGATCTCCTCACGAGAGTTTATCATAAAATTCAAAACAACTTTCCGCCGATCTTTGCTTCAACCAAAGGCGTGATGATCGTCGCTTCGCCGCTGTCGGCTTTTGGATATTGAACTCCGCACCAGAAAAATTCAGACACGGTTTCACCGATCGTGCGCGGCGGCAGATTCAAAATTCCCATAATCTGTTTACCTTTTAATTCTTCGATCGAATGCATCGTAAAGCGTCCAACCGAGGTTTTTACGCCGAATTTTCCAAAGTCAGCTTTTATTTTGTAAGACGGTTTCGGTGCGTCTTCCGCGATCTCGATCGAGATAATCCGTCCAAGCCGTATCTCAAGCTTGTCGAAGGTTTCTTCCTTTTGAAACGATTGGCTTTATTTCTTTGCTCATAAAGTTTTGGAACGCATGTTGCCGATGCCGATTTGACAGAAAAGTTCTGTACGAGTTCTATACAAATTTATCGCAGCGGAGGAAAAAAATAAATGCAGGGACCTTTGAGAGGAATTTTAGCCGGAGCGGCGGCTTATAAATGGGGCGGTGGTTGTATTTCGACAATTGTTATTTTTCTGCTCGTGTTTTGGCTTCTCGGGTATGTGAAATGCTAATCTGTCTTACATGGACAAATTATTTATCCCAATCCTTTTGGGCACAAACCGGAACGAACGCCAAAGTGAAAATGTCGCAAAATGGCTTTTTTCGAAGATGCAGGAAAATCCGGAGATCGAAACCGAGTTTTTTGACGTCGGCGATTTTGAACTTCCGCGCGACGATTACGGCACGGCGCTGGGTGATTCCTTTCCCGAATGGCGCGACGCGATAATCCGCGCCGATGGTCTGGTGATCGTTTCGCCGGAATACAATCATGGTTATCCGGGAAGTTTAAAAAGCGTTTTGGATCTACTTTTGAAGGAATATATTCACAAAGCCGTCGCGCTGGTCGGCGTTTCTGCCGGTCCATTTGGCGGAACGCGGGTGGTCGAAGCGCTGGTGCCGATGGTTCGCGAATTGGGATTGGCAGTAACATTTACCGATCTGAATTTTCCGACGATCAGACAAAAATTTGACGAAAACGGAAAACTATTGGACGACGCTTACGAGCGGCGTGTTGAGGGATTTTTGGAAGAATTGATCTGGATGAGCAAGACTCTGCGTTGGGGACGACAAAACTTACCGTCAAAACATCACTAAACCTGATCGCGCCATTTGATCACCTGCTCGCGGAGGATCGGATTTTGCTGAAAGCTGCCGGTTTGTCCTTGCGCGGCATGTGCGCGCTGAATGTGCCAATACGAAAGTCCGAGTTTGCCAAGCGCGCGGAGATATTTATTTCTCGCGCTGAATTTTCCCGTGAAAATTCCTTCAACCAGCCAAAATATTCCGGCAAAAGCCGAGGTTGCTTTTTTCAAGTGTTCCTCCGGAATAAGATTTCGGGCGACATCTATCGCCAGCATTTCCTTCAAAATACTGTTTTGACGATACATCACATAACCCGCAAAGCCAATAAAGAACAGGAAAAACGGCACTTGCAGAAAGAAATAGCCGTAATACCAATCGCCTGCAAAAATTCCTTGGATCGGCAGAATTGTTGCCATCAGATTCCAGATAAAATGCAGAAAGATCGCGCATCCGTAACCCAAAATCGGCATTGAAATTCGAATAAAAGGATTATGCGATTCGCGCGAGATGCCGCAGCCGATGCCCGTCATCGCGGTAAAGGTTACGTGCGCGAACGGCGATAAAACGCCGCGCAAAACGAACAACGCAGCGAGCAGTTCGGTGCCGCCTTTAAGAAGCCCGCCGCCGTAATAAAGCACGTTTTCAACCGTAGCGAAACCGAGCGCGATCGTTCCGGCAAAAACGATCCCATCGAGAATGTCGTCAAAATGCCGCCGGAAGAAGATCAAAAGTAAAACCAATCCGAGCCCTTTTGAACCTTCTTCAAATATCGGCGCGGAAAAGATCGCGCTTATCGCCAATCCGGTTTCCGGACCGAAAGCTTCGATCGCGGCTTCTGCAATCGCGGTATTTATGAAATAGGAAACGATCACCGAGACGAGCGCACCCCAGGCGAAAGCAAGCGCAAGAAGCCAGATCGGCTCCGGATCGTAGCGGTCGAGCCAGATCAGCGGCAGAAGATAAAACATCGCCGGCAGAAATGCGATGATCGACGCCACAACCGCCGCTCCGAATCCGATGTTCGAAATGATCAGGAGCATTACGATAAGCGACAAAAACACGACCGCAAAGATCCCCGCCGCAATGCCGATGTATTTTCCTGCTTTTTTCTCGACCGCCGGTTGAATTGTGCCCGAAGCGCTAAAGCCCGAAAAGGAATTTTGCAGATTCAGCGGCTCGTTATAGACAAGCGGTGCGACTTGCGGCATTTGCGCGGGCTGAAAGTTTACGGTGGGCTGCATATCTTGTTTAAGAACTGTCGGCTGGCTTTGCTGAGGCGCTTGGCTTTCAATAAAAACAGACGCTTCGATGCCGTTTTGTCCGAACTGAATGACATCACCCGAATTAAGCCGCGCGGTTTCTATCTTTCGCGCGTTTAGAAGCGTTCCGTTTGTGCTGCTATTGTCCGAAAGATAAAAACCGTCGCTCTTCTTCTCGATAAATGCGTGCTGCTTCGAAACGCCGCGTTCCGTCGCCTGATCAAATTTTATGCTGCATGTTTCGCTGCGCCCGATCGTCAAAAAGCCCTCATCCAACTGAAAGACACGCCCGGCAAGCGTTCCGGTTTTTACCGTGATCGAAAGAATCATAATGCAATCATAAAAACAAAAAATCCAAAGTCAATCATTCAGACCGACTCTGGATGTTAATGCGTAAAGTTCTGATCGAACTATTGCGGCTGAATCGAACCCGGCGAAGGCTTGTCGCCCGCCTGTCCGAAAACTCTCGCACTAAAAGCGCCATTTGAACTGTCGATACGATACCAAATGTTGCCCGACGGGCGGAAAACCGCAATGTCCGCACGACCGTCGCCGTCGTAATCGGCAGGAATCGGAATATCCTCCGCCAAACCAAACCGATAAACCGACATCGTATTGTTGCTTCCCGATTTCAGATAATACCAATTTCCTTCACTCGGACGATAAACTGCGATATCTGTTTTTTCGTCGCCGTCAAGGTCGGCGGATACCGGCTTATCGGTTGCTACTCCCCACGGGAGGATCAATGCTGATCCCGTCAAGCTTCGAAAAACATACCAAACCCCGTCACGATAGATCGCCGGATCGGCTTTGCCATCACCGTCGTAATCACCGGTAAACGCGCGATCGCCTGCCAAGCCCCATTGAACGTAACGAATTCCGGAAGTTGTGCTTTGCAGGATGTACCAAACTCCGTTTGACGGTCGCCAGACTGCAATATCGGTTTTGTCGTCGCCATCGTAGTCGCCGGCAACCGGAACGTCACCGCTGAGCCCGAATTTGATCGCCAGGAAATTTGTTGGGCTGCTGCTGCGCCGTATCCACCAAGTGCCGGTCGAAGGACGAAAGATCGCAATGTCTGCTTTCCCATCGCCGTCATAATCTCCGGGAGCAATAACGTCCTCGGCAAGACCAAAATTTGTCTGAGAATTTCCGCCGTTCGAACTGTTTTCAATACTCCATGAACCCGTTCCCGGCGTAAATGTCGAAAAATCCGTACGCCCGTCTCCGTCAAAATCCGAAACCCGATTGCGCAGGCGAACGTCTACGACATATAATCCGGTCGATAAATCACCGAGCAAAACTTTATCTTCGCCTAAGAATGGAAAAACAGCCCAGTTTCCGTTATAACTTGTCGGCAAGACATTTTGCTGACTCGATAATCCGCAAACAATATCCCAAGGTTCATCGGATAAATCTCCCTTGGCATTTTCTTCAGGCGCGAATTCCGGCGCGTATGTATCGTATTCACCGATTTTAACCGGATTTGCCGGGCTGCTAATGTCAAAAACTTGCGTTCCGGCTTGATACCACGAAATATACAGTTTATTGCCCATCACCACCGGATTGTGCGGCGAAACAGCATTGATCCCCAGATCATTCATCGAAATTTTATTGACCATCATCGGCTGTGCCGGATTTGTGATGTTATAAACCCGCAGATCAGCAGGATTCGAGCCGTTGCTCGCGGTCGTTTCGCGGCACGAGTAGAGATAATTTCCGTCTTCACTCGACCAACTGCTGTGCATATTGTTGCCGGAAGTCGTAAACGTCGTATCTTCAATAAAACCGAGCAAACTCGGAGCCTGAGTTCCGATATTCGAAATATCGTAAATTTCCGTTCTTCCGCGATTCGAGCCGTTTCCCCAACCGGACGTAAAGAGACGATTGCCGCGAATGTGCATTGCGTGAACCCATTGCGGCTCGGTCGGAATAATATCCCGCACAAAAACCGGATTCGACGGATTAGTTACATTTATTACTTTTAGGGTTTTGTTCAAAGTCGAATTTGAATTTTCGAGCAGATACGTCTGTCCGTTTTGAACAAAAACGTTCATTTCGTGGATGTAGGTATGCCCGCCGTTTGCGGGAGTTACCGATCCTAAGAATACCGGATTGTAAGGATTGGTTAAATCAACAATATGAACACCTGTTCCGCTTGTTGTGCCGCTTCCGAAATATCCGCGATTGCCGACGACGATCGCTTCCAGAAATTGCTGATTCGGAGTCGGATTATACCAACTCGCTAAAACCGGCGCATCGGGGTTGGAAATATCAAAGATAAAAGCGCCCCGGCAATTGTAGCTTCCCATTACCGCGATATTTCCGTCGGCATAAATGTCGGCATACTTTAACGTCGCGGTTCCGCACGCTGGAGCGATCTGCGCCCGGAGTCTTATGTTGCGCGCAAAAACATCCGAACTCATTCCGGTCAACAACACAAAGAGAGCGATCAACACAAAACTTAACTTAAGTTTAATTAAAAAACGAAGGTTCATTTATTTCTCCGATTAATATAAAGATGGGCACTAAAATAAAGATGTATTCTTACTTATTTTTTTCAAAAAAACAAGCGTAAACTCTTATTTGTTCTATGGTTTTGTGATTTTTTACGAAACCGCCTGCGAGGCGTTTCGGATTATCAGATCGAATGTTCCGGGCGCGACCTTGCGAAAGCGCCGGTTGCGGTTTAACGAAACCGCGATCGAGATTGTTGGGTTGTTTCCCTTAAATTCGAAACCGCCCGCGCACAGTAAATTATAGAGCTCATTTACGTGCAGCGGTGAATTGGCTTCGCGTAAAAGCAGCGTGCAGGCTTGCGTGATAGTTCGGTCTGCGAAACGAAGACTTACCGGCTCATTCGGCGGCGCGATCGAAGGCACATTGCGCGAATGTCCGATGAACGATATCGGATTATTCGATGTAGAGCCGCTTCGGTAATTCACCGGCGGAGGATTCTGATTCGCTGCGTTCTGCCGATTGTGACGCTGCAGTTCATAATCGTCTTCTTCAAATGACGTCGGATTGCTCGGAGCTTTATAGGCGTCCAACGGAGAACCCATAGTCCCCAGAAGCGTCTGAATCGCAGAATGGGTTTGCCTCGCGCTTTGTTCCATGGCGTCGATTTCTTGCTGCAGGACTTCAGCTTCGTTTTTGAGCTCGCGCTGTCGCGCAAGCAAACGGCTCTGGGTGTTGCGCGTTTGCCGGAGATTCTGCTCCAAAGTCGCAATCAGATTTTCACTCAGGTATCCGGAATTTTGTGAATAATCAGCCAAAAGATGTCCCCGTCTATTTATTTCTTTCGATCATGTAGGTTGGAATTTCTTCCAAAGCAAAACGATACTCCGTTTTCGGCAAAACTGCAAGATTTTTTAACGCCTCGGTCGCAAAAACATACGCGCGCCGCCGGGTTTCGTCGAGCACGCCGAAATGCTCGAGCTTTTCGGTCAATTGCTCGCGGGAAATACTTTCATAATTCCCTTCATACATTATCGTTTCGAGTTCTTTCCTCGTTTCAGCGTTCTTTTCGCGCAGCAGAATCAATGGAAGCGTTACTTTTCCTTCCAAGAGATCTGCGCCGGAAGCTTTTCCCAAAACGTCCTCGTCGGCAGTGAAATCGAACAGATCGTCGGCAATTTGAAACGCAGTTCCAAGATTCAAACCGTAATCGCGCAAAGCGATCCTTTCTTCCGGCGAGGCGCTTCCGAGAATCGCGCCGATCTCGCAGCAAGCGCTAAAAAGGAATGCGGTTTTTCGCCGCAAAATGTCAAAATATTCGCTTTCGGTGATATCGGCTTTGCCGAGCGTTGTGAGTTGAATCAATTCGCCTTCGGTCATCTTGCGCGTCAAACGCGTCAAAATATCTAGAATTTCAAGGCTTCGCTCCTTTAACGAAGTTTCAAACGCCGTCATATAAAGCCAATCGCCCATCAAAACCGCCGGCTGATTGCCAAATCGCGCGTTAATCGAGCTGCGGCTTCTGCGGATCACGGCGTTGTCGATAATATCGTCGTGAACGAGCGTCGCGGTATGAAGCATTTCCATCACCGTCGCGAGCCGGATCGCATTTTCGTTTGAGGCGTTTCCGCCGACGGCATAATTCGCCAACAAAAGCAGCGCGGGACGCACACGTTTTCCGCCCGAAGCGCGAAGATAATCGCCGAGATAATCGATGACTTGAATATTCGAACTCGCCTGACGCTCGAATTCCGCTTCGACCAACGCCATTTCCGGTTTGATCAAATCAAAGATCCGACGCGCCGCGATCTGCGGGTCGATTCTTTCGCGGATTGGTGAAAATGACGTCATTAATTTGAACGATAGTTGTCAAATTTCATATCGATCCCAAAATCCTTCGCTTTTAATTTTGCGATCACATCTTGCAACGTGTCGCGGTCTTTGCCTGAAACGCGCACCGTTTCGCCCTGGATCGACGCCTGAACTTTGAATTTTGAATCTTTTATGAATCTGACGACTTCCTTTGCCTTTTCGATCGGAATTCCCTGCTGAATTTTTACGGTTTGGCGAACGGTTCCGCCCGCCGCCGGTTCGATCTTTTGATAATCAAGCGCCTTGAGCGAAACGCCGCGTTTGACGAATTTCGACTGCAAAATGTCGTTCATATTTCGCAGCTTTGTTTCGTCTTCCGCTGAAAGAAGCAGGTCTTTATCCTGAAGCTCGGCGCTTGCTTTACTTCCCTTAAAATCAAAACGCTGCGAAATTTCTTTGCTCGTTTGATGAAGAGCGTTCGCGACTTCCGCATAATCGGTTTTTGAAACGATATCGAATGAGTTTTCTTTTGCCATAACAGATATTTTGCCACAGAGAACACCGAGAACACAGAGTCGGATCATTTTTATGAACTTTTCTCTGTGAACTCTGTGTCGTCTGTGGTTAATTTCAATTTAAAAAAAGCTAAGAAATTTTGCGTCGTCTGATTTGCCAACGATTCAATTTCGATATCGTAAAAATCAGCCAAAAAGTTTGCCGTATGAACAACAAAAGACGGTTCGTTGCGTTTTCCGCGGAATGGAACAGGCGCGAGAAACGGGCAATCGGTTTCGATCAAAAGCTTTTCGAGCGGCACAGCGCCCGCCGCTTCGCGCAGATTTTCGGCTTTTGGAAAAGTAACGTTTCCGGCAAACGAGATCAAAAAACCGATTTCCATTAAATCGAGCGCCATTTCCGGTGTTCCGCCAAAACAATGCATTACGCCGCCGCGAAACTCTGTTCCCGAACATTCCGCGCGCAGAATTTCAACCGTTTCGTCGTTCGCTTCGCGCGAATGAATGATTATCGGCAAATTCAAACTTTTTGCGGCGCGAATTTGTCTTTTAAAAACTTCGATCTGTACATCTCTTGGACTGTGGTCGTAATAAAAATCCAAACCGATCTCGCCCCAGGCGATCACTTTTTCGCTCGATTTAACCAAATCAATTAAACGATTTTGCGCCGCGTCATTATACAATTTTGCATCGTGCGGATGAACGCCGACCGAAGCAAAAACATTTTCGTATTTTTTGGCGACTTCGACCGCCTTTGCGATCTCGCCGCTGTGCGGATCGCCCGTGCCGACACAAAGCATCGCTTTAACGCCCGCAGCAATCGCACTTTTAACCACTTCGTCGCGGTCGGCATCAAATGCCTCGCCATCAATATGGCAATGAGAATCGACCAGAATCATTTGTGGGTTAATTTGGTTTGGTTGTCTTTCGTTATTCTAATTAAAAATCGCAGCGCTTCATTAACCGACTTTGAATCTGGAAAAACTCTTGCTACGTCAACATCAAGTTGAATTTGATTCAACAATCTTCTGCCTTCGCCACCTTTTCGAACCTTCAGCCTTTTTAGATCATATTCAGGTTTCATATCGTCATTCAAAGTATCCGTGTTCATAATCTTTACGTTCCCTCGGAGTTAATTCTCTCGCACTTATTATTCTAATTCGGTTTTCTCTTTCTGTATATGAAACAATCAGGAGCCTTTTTTCACCCGATTCGCCGACGATTAAAAAGCGACCTTCCTCAACAGAATGCACTTCGTCGTATAAATCGATGTAGAAATAATCATTCCAAACTGTCTTTGCTTCCTCAAAACTAACGCCGTGTTTTTTGAGATTTCTTTCGGCTTTTTCCTTGTTCCATTCAAATTGCATCAAATGTTTCCCCGAAAATCATTCATTTGAGCCTCGTTCCGTTTGGCACATCTTCATCAAAAGTTGCCAAAACCGGTTTTCCTTCTTCGCCGACCGAAGCCGCGCAAACCATTCCGTTTGATTCCAAACCGCGAAGCTTTCTGGGTTTAAGATTCGCGACAACGACGATCTTTTTCCCGATCAGAGTTTCCGGCTCGTAATGCTCGGCGATTCCGGCGAGAATTTGGCGCGGATTTTCCTCGCCAACATCGACCATAAATCGTAGAAGCTTATCTGACTTTGGAATTCTTTCGGCTTCCAGAATTTCGCCGACGCGAAGCTCGACTTTGATAAAATCGTCGATCTCGATCAGATTATCATCGGCTTCTTCATTTTCATCTTCGGCAACAATCTTCGTTTCTTTGATTTCTTCCATAACTTTCGCTTTATCGATTCGCGGAAAAACACCTTTTGTTTCCCCGATCTTAGTTCCTGTGATTAATTCTCCCCAAATCAAATTTTCGGGATTTATTGCCGCGATGTTTTCGCTCAAACCGATCTGAGAATAAATGGTCCGCGCCGCCGCCGGCATTACCGGAAAAAGCAAAATGCACAGCCAGCGCAAAGTTTCGGTCGCGCGGTACAAAACTGCGTTTAGAGTTTCCGTCTGATTTTCGTCTTTTATTAATTCCCAGGGTTTTGAGTCGGAGATCATTTTGTCGATACGCGCGATAACGCTCCAAATCGCCTCTAGCGCCAAACTAAATTCAAAATTATCAAACCGACGCAAAAACTCATCTCTCGCGTGCGAAAGAACCGAAACCAATTCCTGCTCGTCGGCACTAATTCCGGCGCGTTTGGCTAATAAATAATTTTCCTCGCTGATTTTTCCGCCTGAAACTTTTCCGTCGCGATATTTCGAGATCATTGAAAAAGTCCGGCTCGCAAGATTTCCCAAACCGCTCGCCAAATCGGCATTTGCGCGATCGATTAAATTTTCGTAGCTAAATTTTCCGTCTTGTCCGAATACCATTTCGCGAAGTGAAAAATATCGGATCGCATCGGTTTGGAAATGTTTATGCAAAAGGTCAACTTCGATCACGTTTCCGACCGTTTTTCCCATTTTGCGACCTTCCGCGTCAAGCCACATTCCGTGCGCGTAAACCGTTTTCGGCAAGTCGATTCCGGCGGCGAGCAAAAACGACCACCAATAGATCGTGTGAAAACGCAAGATGTCTTTGCCGACAAGATGCATCGCGTTTTGCCAGTATTTTTCAAAACCGGTCTTTTCCGAATTTCCGTAACCGAGCGCCGTTATGTAGTTTGAAAGCGCGTCCATCCAGACATACATCACGTGATTCTCATCGCCGGGAACGGGAACGCCCCAGCTCACCGCCTTTTTCTCGCGTGAGATCGAAAGATCCTGTAATCCGCGCTTGATAAAGGCAATGACTTCGTTTCGACGACCTTCGGGAAGAATTCTTTCCGGCTTTTCCTCTATTATCTTGAGCAACGCTTCGTCATAATCCGAAAGGCGAAAAAAATAGCTTTCTTCGGAGACTTTATCAAGCGGGCGTTCATGAATGCCGCACAGCGGGATGTCCGAACCTTCCTGTTTAAGATATTCGTCCTCGTTCTTAAAAGCTGCACATGGCGCGCAAAACCAGCCTTCGTAAAAGCCTTTGTAGATTGTGGTATTTCCCTTTGGAGTCTTATTTTCGGAGATTTTGCGCCATAAATTCTGTACGGCTTCGTAATGAAACGGCTCGGTTGTCCGCATAAAAATATCGTAACCGCCGTTTTCTGTGTCCAGTCCGAAATCATGAAACATTCGCTTCAGCTCGCCCGAAATATAGTCGACCTGCTCTTTCGGAGTGCGTTTATTTTTCTCGGCGGCACGTTGAATATTGATCCCGTGTTCATCGGTGCCGGTAAGAAAAAAGGTCTCGAAACCTCGCTGTTTCTTATGTTTCGCGAGAACGTCAGCAACGATCGTGGTGTAAAGGTGACCGAAATGCGGCAGCGAATTCGCGTAATAAATAGGAGTTGTGATGTAAAAAGTTTTCATAGACGAAAAAAATAAAGTGTAGCGCGTAAAGGATTTTTTTTCTACACGCTACACTTCTGATCTATGCGGCAATTACTTGGCAAAACGCTTTTTGTCTGCCGCCGAAAATTCGTCGGTTTCCTTGTAGCGCGGTATTTTTGGCGCGTTGGAAACATGCATTCCGATCGCGAACGTGACGTCAAGCATCTGCACCATTCCGTCGAAAATCCAGTTGTCGCGAAATTCGTCAGACGGCTGATGATAATGTTTTGAATTGAATTCGGCAAAAAGATTATCGCTGAATTCCTTCGTCTTGCCAATGTATTCATCACCGCCTCGGATGCTTAAGGCAGGCACGCCGACCTTCGCGAAAGGAAAGTGATCGGATCGGAAAAAATAGCCTTGCTCGGGGCGATTGTCAGCCAGAAAAGTCATATTTCTTTCCTTTAGCGCAGCTTGTACGACGTCCCAAAGATTGGAACGTTCTGCTCCGAGAGCGCCGTAATTTTTTGTCAAACCGTAAAAATTACCGCCATCGACATTAATGTTTGCAACGGTTTTCGCAAGCGCCACAACCGGTTTTCGGGAATACCATTCCGCGCCGAGAAGCCCTTGTTCTTCAGCGGTTGTGAAAATGAAGATCTGCGAGCGCTTTGGCTGCTCGGCTTTCGGCAATTTTGTAAAAGCTTCAGCGACCGCCAAGATCTGCGCCACGCCGGAAGCATTGTCGAGCGCGCCGTTGTAAATTGTGTCGCCTTTATCGTTCGGGGCGCCGACTCCGAGATGATCCCAATGCGCCGTCCAAGCAACGTATTCGCTTTTCAAATTCGCATCCGAGCCTTCCCAAATGCCGACGACATTGTTTGAATCGAGCCGCTTTAATTCGCTTTTTAAGTCGATCTTCGCCGTAAGACCTAGATTTACGGGCTTAAAATCGCGCCGTTTTGCCGATTCGCGAAGTTCATCGAGGTTCTGATTTGCCTGCGCGAAGATCTTCTTTGCCGTTTCGTCGGTCATCCACGAGCGCATTTGTAAAAACGGCGTTGCATCGTCCGTCGTGCGAGCGATCTCGTAGCGCCAACTTCCATTTGAAGTCCGCACAACGTTCCAACCGTAACCTGCCGACTCGGTTGTATGGATCAGGATCACACCCGCTGCACCGCGGCGCGCGGCTTCTTCGTATTTATATGTCCAGCGCCCATAATAAGTCAGCGCTTTCCCGCCAAAAAGATTCGGTTCCACGACAGTTGCCGGCGGATCGTTTACCAGCATTACAAGAATTTTTCCGCGATAATCATTCGCATTTCCCTTGTAATCGTTCCATTTCTGTTCCGGCGCGTCGATGCCATAGCCTACAAAAACAAGTTCCGAATTGAGGCTTACACTTTCCGTTTGTGCGCCCGTGAATCCGACAAATTCGTCGCCGAATTTATACGAAACATCTCCGATATTCAGCGTCGTGTTTGGGTTTGCCTTTACCGCAACAAGCGAAACCGGCTGAAAATATGAGCCGTTATTTGCCGGTTTTACGCCCAGCGATTGAAGCTGCATTGCGATAAATTTCGCAGCCAATTCGCCGCCGCGACTTCCCGGCGCTCGTCCTTCGAAGCCGTCATCAGACAGAAATTTTATCGTCGTGCTCAGCTTCTCTTCGCTAAAAAGCTTTGAATATTTGCCTTTTATTTGCGAAAGACCAACTATCGAATTCATCGAAATCAACAAGACTATCGTTACAATTTTTTTATTCATCCTTTTTCCTTTCATCCTTTTATTAAACTCATCGCTTCGGCGCGCGTGCGGGGATCCTTGCGAAAGCCGCCGAGAACAGCCGATGTTATCGTTTTTGCCCCCGGTTTTTTCACACCGCGCAAGGTCATACAAGTATGTTCCGCTTCGATAACGACCATCACGCCGACCGGTTTAAGCGCGTCAAAAAGCGTCTGCGCGATCTGCTGCGTCAGGCGTTCCTGAACCTGCAGCCGCCGCGCGAAAATTTCTGCAATTCGCGCTAATTTCGACAAACCGACGATCCTTCCGCCTTTCGGAATGTAAGCGATATGACATTTTCCGACAAACGGCGCGAGATGGTGTTCGCACACGGACGCGATCGAAATATCTTTGACGATCACCATTTCGTCGTGCGAATCACCCGGAAGCGGCACGATCTGTTCGCGCGCATCTTCCCACATGCCTTCGGTGAGCTCGGCAAAAAAATCCGCTACGCGTTCCGGGGTTTTCTGCAAACCGTCACGTGTCGGATCTTCGCCGATTCCCTCAAGCACCAGACGAACGCCTTCGGCAATCTTTTTCAAATCAATTTTGTTCTTTTTAGCCAATATTTAACCTCAAATTCTTATTGCGATTATTGATTTTACCAAACCGAATTTCTTTTCAGTCAAAATTTCCGCATCGGGAAAAAGTTTTTTCATCTCTCGCTGGTCGAGCAAATTATAATCGGGAATCGTTTTTTTTATCCAAAAGCGATTTGATGCCTTTATTGTTTGCAGAAAAAGCGAACGCGGAAAAAATGCGACGAATGGAAGCCACGAATGACTTTCGATCGGAAAATTTTTACTTGGTGTTTGCACAAAATAAGATTTCCCGATTCGACGAATTTCGCCTGCCAACAATTTTTGATTTTCAAAGGAAATTTCCCTGAATTTTTTACCGCTTTTAATGTTCCACATATCGTTTTTTGCAACTGTCGCGTGTTCAATCACCGATGAACAATAAACAATATCAAAAAATTCATCATCAAACGGAAGTTTTCCAGATTCCTGAAGCAAAACCGGATTAAACCCGAAATTCCTTGCGCCTTTTTCGATCGCTTTTTTGTCAATATCGGCGATAAAAATATTTCTCGCGTCGAAATCCGTGTTTTTCAAGACAAAATTGATATTTGTGCCGTCTTCTGAACCGATGTCGAGAATTTTGGATCCTTTTTCGATTTGAAAGTTTTGCCGAAAAATCTTTGCCCGTTTTTCGCGGGCATTTTGAGATATTTTGAGGATGATTTTTTTCACTTGAATTTACAGTTAATAATTTTTGATTCAATTTCTTTCAAAATTTCCGTTTCCACAGAACGCACCGACAAATTTTGCCGCTGGGCGATTGTTTTTAGTTCGTCGAATTCGGGTTTAACGTTGATGATTTTATCTTTGTATTTCGCAATCTTCACCTGAATTTCACCAAATTTCGTTTTGATCGTTTCAACACTGCGCTCTAAACAATCTCGTTCCACTTCTGAAATTCGCACGCCAATAGTCGAGGTTTCCACATAAAGTAATTCGCTGAAAACTTCTTTTTTTTCCGCTTCGCAAAGAATGGAAACCGTCGTCGCCGGACGATTTTTTTTCATCTGAATCGGCGTAAACCAACAATCCAACGCGCCGAGTTCAAATGCGCGCTCCATTACAAAACCGAGAATTTGCGGCGAAAGATCGTCAATGTTTGTTTCGATAAGCACCAAATTTTCCTTATCAATTCCAGATTCCAAACTCCAAATTTCAGATTTTTCCTCAATTTGAAATTTGAAGTTTGGACTTTGGAATCCCAAAATTAAACGCAAAACATTCGGAAAATTTTGGTATTCGCGAGTTCCCGCGCCATACGCCGCTTTTTCAGCGCGCATTTCCGGAATCCGACCGGATTGTTCACAAACGGTCGAAATTATCGCCGCGCCAGTCGGCGTAATCAATTCGCCCTCGATCTCGGTTGAATAAATCGGAATGTTTTGCAAAAGTTCAGCGACCGCCGGGGGCGGAACCGGAAATTTACCATGCGCCATATCGACGAAACCGCTTCCAACGTGGATTTTTGAACACGCGAATTTTTCAATTCCAAGCATTTCAAAACCGATGCAAGCACCGACGACATCGATAATTGCATCCATAGCTCCGACTTCGTGAAAATGGACTTGGTCGATCTCAATTCCGTGAACTTTCGCTTCGGCTTTCGCCAAATTTGCAAAGATCGCTTTCGCTCTTTCTTTGATCTTATCCGGCAAATGTGAATCGTTTATGATCTTTTCGATCGTTTTGAGATGGCGGTGCGCGCTTTCGTCCGCAACTCTAACCTCCGCGTGAATCGCCGAAATTCCCGATCGATCGACAGTTGAAAACTCGATGTCAAAATTCGCAATTTCGAGCAATTTAAGCTGCTCGACGAGTTTTTCACGGTCAACGCCGAGCGCGATCAATGCTCCCAGGATCATATTGCCGCTTGCGCCCGCGAAGCAATCGAAAAAGAGAGTTTTCATAACCTAAAAGTCTAATTTTCAAAGATTAAAACGTCAAAGCGCTCATTTCGTTCTTGTCCACGCTTAAGTTATACTTTCATTTTTATTTTGAGAGGATTTTAAGATCTTGAATCTTTCCGAACTACAAAACGATCTGCGCGAAAAGGTTAAAGTTTTTGCCAAAGATACATTCAACATCGAGCTTGCGATCGTCGCCGCCGAAGTTCCGCCAAAAACGGAATTGGGAGACCTAGCATTTCCCGTGGCGTTTGAGATCGCAAAGCAAATAAAACACGCGACGGGCGAGAAAACAAATCCGCGCGAAATTGCCGAAACATTAAGGTCGGCGCTCGAAGAAGACGAAAATGTCGAGCGCGTCGAAGTTGCTGGCGCGGGATATTTAAATGTTTTTTTTGATCGGGCAACATTTCTAGCGTCTATTCTAACGCCCGAAACAATTCGGACGGAATCCGGCGCAAAAGTCTGCGTCGAGCATACTTCGGTCAATCCGAATAAAGCCGCGCATATCGGACATGTTCGAAATTCGGTTCTCGGCGACACATTCGTCAGAATTTTGCGCGCCAGCGGCAAACGCGTCGAAATTCAAAATTATATAGATAATACGGGCGTGCAGGTCGCCGACGTCGTCGTCGGATTCATTTATCTGGAAAAAATGGATCTTGACGACATTAAAAAACTCGACGCCAAATTAACTGCTAACGAAGAATCCTTCGATTATTACTGCTGGGATTTATATACGAAAGTCGGACAAGTTTATCAAACGGACGAAGATTTGAAAGCGAAACGCGCCGAAATTTTGCATTTGATAGAGGAAGGAAACAATGAAACATCGGAGCTCGCCGACTTTATTGCAACACGAAATGTCGAGTGCATTTTGAAAACAATGGAGCGTTTTTCGATCCGATACGATCTGCTTCCGCGCGAATCGGAAATTCTGCATCTTCATTTTTGGGATAAAGCGTTCGAAGAGATGAAAGCGCGTGGCGTAATTCATTTTGAAAGCGAGGGCAAAAATGCCGGCTGCTGGGTGATGCCGTTTGAATCGCATTCCGGAACGGACGAGCACGAAGCCGATAAGATTCTCGTCCGATCGAACGGAACGGTGACCTATACGGGAAAAGACATCGCCTATCAAATGTGGAAACTCGGACTTCTCGGATTGGATTTCAATTACAGACTTTTTCATAAATACGCTGACGGTCAAGAAGTTTGGATCACGTCGACCCAAACTTCAGACGAAAAAGCGCCTGAATTCGGACACGCCGAAACGGTTTACAACGTCATCGACACACGGCAATCTTATCCGCAGGAAATCGTCAAAAAAGGCGTCGCCGCGATCTTTCCGGAAAAGGGCGAAGACGCGAGCATTCATTTAAATTATGAAATGGTGGCTCTTAGTCCGGCGGCGGCGGAAGAATTGGGCTTTCAAATTTCCGTCGAAGACAAGCAAAAATCTTTTATCGAAATGTCGGGTCGGAAAGGCTTGGGCGTCAAAGCCGACGATCTCTTGAATCGCCTGGAAGAAAACGCCCTTCAGGAAGTCGAAAAACGTCATGCCGATCTACCCGCAGACGAAAAGAAATTTATCGCTCATCAGATCGCAGTCGGCGCGCTTCGCTATTTCTTACTGAAATTTACAAAAAATACGGTGATCGTTTTTGATTTTAAGGAAGCGCTTTCTTTTGAAGGCGAAACCGGCTGTTTTTGTCAATATTCCGCGGTTCGCGCAAATTCCATTTTTCGAAAATTGGAAGAAAACGGGTTGCAGGAGGCACTGGAAACTATTTCAAGTTCGCGATCTGAAATCTCCGACATTCTTGATTCCGAAGACGAAGTTTGGTCGTTGATAACGCTCGCTTCGCGACTGGACGAAACGATTTCGCAAGCGGTTTACGCGGCGGAACCGGCTATCGTGGCAAAATACACTTTCGGTCTGGCAAAGGCGTTTAATCTTTTCTATCACAATCACAGGATCATCGTCGAAGAAAATAAGATAAAACGCGCCGTATTGATCGCCGCTGCAGATCTAACTCGTCGAACTTTAACGTCGGCGCTGGAAACGCTTGGGATCGAAGTTCCGGAAGTAATGTGATCGGATCGATTTCGGATCTTAATGGCGAGATTTTTGCTGAGTGAAGTATAGAGAAAACCAGGTTTCCAAAAATCCAGGTAAATTGTCCGTTTTTGTAGATTAAATCTGCAATTTGCCGAAATCGCTTGCAATTTGCCAAAATGTTCTAAAGAAATTTTATGTTAATAGTAATGAAATCAGACGCGAGTCAAAGCGATATCGAGCGCGTCGTTAAAACTATCGAAACGCTCGGCTTTAAGCCTCACGCTTTGTCAGGCGCAAACCGCACCGCGGTCGCGATCACCGGAAACGAAGGAACCATCGATCCGGCGCATTTCGAAAATTTGTCGGGCGTTTCGGACGTAATTCGTGTAACGAAGCCTTTTAAGCTCACTTCGAAAGATTTTCATCCGGAAAGATCGATTGTTAAAGTCGGAAATTCATCTATCGGCGGAGACGAATTGGCGATAATCGCTGGACCGTGCGCGATCGAAAGCGCCAAACAGGTTTTCAGCGTTGCGGAAGCGGTCGCAAAAAGCGGCGCAAAATTTTTTCGCGGCGGCGCGTTCAAACCTCGCACGTCACCTTATGCGTTTCAAGGCGTCGGCGAAACCGGCTTGAAAATTTTGGCGGAAGTTCGCGAGCAATTTGGTTTGAACATCGTAACCGAAGCGATGGACGAACGCGGAATCGATCTTGTTGAAAAATACGGCGACTGCATTCAGATCGGCGCGCGAAATATGCAGAATTTTTCGCTTCTGAAATATGTCGGAAAAACGCGCAAGCCTGTTTTATTAAAACGCGGACTTTCGGCAACATTGGATGAATTTCTGCTTGCCGCCGAATATATTATGGCGGAAGGCAATCACGACGTGATCTTGTGCGAGCGCGGAATTCGAACCTTTGCAAATCACGCCCGCAACACGATCGACCTTTCGGTAATTCCTGCTGTACACCAAACAACGCACTTGCCGATCATTGTCGATCCCTCGCATGGAACGGGACGAAACTACATGGTCAGTCCACTGGCAAAAGCTGCGGTCGCGGCAGGCGCGGACGGTCTTTTGATCGAAGTTCATCCTTGCCCCGAAGACGCGCTTTGCGACGGCGCGCAGGCTCTGACGCCGGAACAGTATTTTGAATTAACCCGGCAAGTCAAAATGATCCGTGAAGTTTTACAGCCGCTTGCTATTTCTAACTTTCCATTTTGATCTATGCTGATTCGGATATACCTTTCAGATCTCAAATTGCATTTCGTTCGCGCTATGTTATAACATTGTTCATATGAAAAAGAGTTTATCCGTCATTGGAAATAGCTTAGGAATTATCATCGACAAACCGATTCTTGATTTACTTGGTATTAGTAAAGAAACCCAGCTTGAAATGATTACCGATGGTCGACGATTGATAATTGAACCAATCGAGCAAGAAGAACGAACCGAAAACATTAGATCCGCGACGCTCCGCGTTATGAAAAATCATGATAAAACCCTAAAAGAACTCGCGAAATGATCGAGCCAAATTTTCTCACCGTCGAAGAAGTTTTAACAATTCACGATGAGCAAATTACAGAGTATGGCGGAATCCATGGACTTCGTGACAGCGGCTTACTTGAATCGGCGGTAATGATGTCCCAGGCGAGTTTCGGAGGCGAATATTTACATCGAGATTTATTTGAAATGTCCGCAGCTTACGCCTATCACATTTCAGAAAATCAACCGTTTCTCGATGGCAACAAACGGACGGCGCTCGTTTCCGCACTGGTTTTTCTCGATATTAACGGGATTCAAATTTTGGATGAGAAAATGCGGCTTTACAACGCAATGATAGCGATAGCGAATAAAAAATTTGGTAAAACCGATTTAGCGGATTTGCTGAAAGAATTATCTTAAATAAAAAAACCGCGCCTGTTCCCGAAACAAACGCGGATTTTTTACCAAGATCTCCGTCGGCGCCTTTTGCCTATTTAGCCGGACGGAGCTTAAGAAACCCATAAAATTGAACGTAGCAGCTGATCATCGCCGCCAATATTAATAAGGTCAAAGGGAGAATTCGGAAGGCTTCGGGCAACAAGGTTCCTAAAGATTGTTTGAACATCGCTCCCAACAACAGTGCAAATCCGACAATCACGATCCTGCCAAAAACCCAGTTGCCAAATCCGCGTTCATCGGAAAAAAAATAAGGTACTACGATCAGTATCGAAAGCGTAGCCGCCAAAAAGATCGCGTCAAGCGCAAAGAACTTTGTCGTCCGTCCGAATTCGACAGCCAAAAAGAACAAAACAAACGTTGTTTCGATCCCAAAGATCTTCCCGTTTACCGCATTTTTTTCTTCAATCCGCTCTAAAGTTTTCATAATGGTTTCAACTCTATTTTCCTTTATTTGAAAATTGTTCATAAGCGATGCGGAAAACTTCTGATAACGCCTTTGCCGTTTCGGGAGTCAGATTTTTATCCGCGCGAAGATGCGCTTCGACGATTTCCGTTGTTGGCTCGTGCGGATAATAAACCACCGCCTGAACGTCGTCGCTGCCGCCTTGCTTCTTCATAACGCGATCGACTGGCATATCCAACCAGCCAGTCAACCGCGCGATGTTGTCGGCATCCGGTTTTCCGGTTCCGTTTTCGATCCGCGAAAGCGTAGAAGCTGAAACTTGCGTGACGTCAGCGACATCGCGCAAACTCAATTTCAGTTCTTCGCGTCTGCGTTTGATGGCGCGACCGAGCTCCATCGTATTTATCAGACTTTCATTTTTATATGCCATAACTTTTCTCCAAATGTTTCAATTGTCCCCGCAATCGTTCTACCTGAAAATAAACATAACATAAAAATATTTTAGATGCAACACTTAGTTTCATACTTGCAACGCTAGAATTGTTGTGATACGATGTTGCACAGATGACACGTTTGGTAGATTTTCGATTGTGTACAAGGTGAAGCAAAAACGAGTTAAAGGCTTTTCAAATAAAACGAGGAAAACAGAATGAAAGAATTAGAAGCTGAAAATTTATCGGAAGCGATTGAGGCGGACTCGTCGAATAACGTGTTGGCATTTACGAGCACTCTTCGCGAGCTTAGAAAAAATGTCGATCCGGAATTGGTTAGAAAGCGCGAAGGTTGGCGCGACAGCCACGGTAATGCGCATTATGTCGATTACGTAGAATGGCACACGGTAGCCGATATTTTGGACGAAACCGCCGCGGATTGGTCGCATTCCGTTAAAGATATTCGGCAGATCGGCAATGTCATCACTGTAACGGTAGCGATCACGATAAACGGCATCACTCGCGAAGGCATCGGAACGGGCGCGGCGGATTCGGAATCGGGAATCAAAAAAGCCGAGCATGACGCGCTGAAACGCGCCGGCGTGAAATTTGGGATCGCGCGCGATCTTTATAAAAAAGAGTACGATTCGTTTCGGCACGAAAATGATTTACGAAATGAGGACAAATTTCCTGTCGATCCGATCGCAAAGTCGCTTTCCGATCTTGTGACGGCAAAACAGCTCGGAATGATTCGCGCTCTTTCTCGCGAGATCGGCGTCAATGCAAACGAGGAATCGAATACTCTGATGCAATGCAAAACGGATGAATTATCCAAGCGCGCGGCGTCGGGTTTGATCCGGCATTTGCAGGAATTGCGCGAACGCCGCGATGTCGCTGCCGCGGAACCGATGCGCCGCGCAAGTTAAATGCGATTTGTCGATCACGCAAGGTGTTCGACAAGCAAGAGTTTTGGGTTGCGAGACCCGTCCAGCTTTCTCCAAAGGCAGTCGTCCTCACTTCGCAGCTCAAAACTCCCTTTCTTTTACAGATCCTTTCTCGTTCCTTCGGTATCGAAAATCTCTATATTCGGCGTCAGATGTTTTACCTGTTCCAAAATATTTTCCGCATCGCCGACAATTACGACTGCAACCATTTCCGGCGTGACATATTTTTTCGCAACACGCTCAACGTCGCCGCGGTTTATTTCGTTGATCTTGTCTCGATAGGTTTGCAGATAATCGTCGGGAAGGTTATAAAGCATCTGGCTCACGATCATATTCGTCAAGCCTTCCTGCGTTTCGGCGCGAATGGGAAAAACGCCGGTGAGAAAATTTTTCGCGTCCGAAAGTTCCGTTTCGGAAACTTTTTCGTCTCGAATGCGATTCAGTTCGTAAAAGAATTCTTTTAATGAATCACCGGTAACCGCCGAACGAACTTCGGACGTCGCTTCAAAAGAACCGGTAAACCGACGCGCATCGACGCTCGAATACGCGCCGTAAGTGTAGCCTTTTTCCTCGCGCAGATTCATAAACAGCCGCGATGACGCGCCCGCGCCCAAAATTTGATTCATTACCAGAAACGGAAAATAGTCTTTATGGTTCCGATTGATGGCAAGATTTGCGAGCACAATATTTGCCTGCGTCGAGCCGGGACGATCGACGATCGTCAATGTATTTCCGGCTCGTTCGGGCGGTGATGCAAATTCACTATTTTCGACGCTTCCCTGCTTCCATTTTCCAAATTTATCCTCGATCTCTTCGACGATCACATCGCGATCGACGTCGCCGACGACAATAAAAGTTGCCAGATTCGGAACAAAACGCTTTGCATGAAGCGCGATGAGTTTTTGCCTCGTAATATTTTCGATATTTTTCGGCGAAGGCGCGGCGATCGAATACGGATGCTTGCCGAAAAGAATTCGCAGAATTTGTTCTTCCGCAAGAAAATTTGGCTGCGAGCGCTGGAATTTCAAATGTTCGATCGTATTTTGTTTATAAAGATCGAGCTCGTTTTGAGGAAAGTTCGGCGTGAGAACCGTTTCGGACATCAACCTTAGAATATCCGTGCCGTAAAAGGTCAAAGCCGAACCGGCGACCACGATATTATCAGAATTCGAGTTCGCCGAAAGGTGCGCGCCGAGGCGCTCGACTTCCTCCGCGAGCTGCTTGCTCGAACGGTTTTTCGTCCCCTCGGTTAACATCGAAACCATCGCCCCTGTTTGCCCAGTCGCATCAGCCGCATCATGGGCTTCTCCGATCTGAAACGCTAGCCGGAAACTAACCAACGGTAATCGCTTGTCTTCAAAAACTATTATCTTTAATCCGTTTGACAGGGTCGTTTCGTACGGCTGCGGAATTAGAAACGGAACCGGCTCAAGCGGCGCGGGCGCAGTTTTGCGAAAATCTTCATTCATAGCTTTTGGAATCATTATTTTTCTGCGGGAACTATATCTAACAGCGATCGGTTTTCCGTATTCAAAAATTTATTGACCGCATCTTTTATTTGTCCGGAAGTGATCGCAAGAAGTTCGTCAAGCTCAGTATTTACAAGCGAAGGATCGCCGTCGTAGAGCGCATATTCGGCGATTTGCTGTGCGCGGCTCATTGAAGACTGACGCGACCGAACCGAATCGTTAATCAACTGATTTTTGAGCTTTTGCATTTCCTCCGCGCTCGGTCCTTTTGTTGCGAGGTCAAGAATATGTTCCATTATCGCTTCTCGGATGCGGCTCAGATCGCGGTCAGGTTTCGGAATCGCGCCCACGAGAACGCATGAAGGTCCGCGTCGTTCGTCGGTATAGCCGAAAAGCTGTATCACGGATTCCTCGCCTTTCACGAGCTGCTGGTAAAGACGCGAGCTTTCGCCGTCATAAAGCAATTTGCCCGCGAGATAGAGCGCGTCGAATTCGCGCGTTCGGCGTTGCGGAATTTTCCAGCCGATCAGAAAAGCGGGCAACGGAGCGAGCTTGTCTTCGTGTTTTCTGTAGTTTTCCGCGACTTCCGCCGGTTCGGTAACGTCAAGGTCTGCCGGTTTCGGCTGCGGTGGGATCGATCCGAAATATTTTTCGATCAGCGCCCGCGTTTCTTTCGATTCAAAGGCGCCCGAAATCGCCATCACGGCATTGTTCGGCGCGTAATAGGTGCGGAAAAATTGTTGGACGTCTTCGACGGTCGCGTCATCAAGATCTTCCATCGACCCGATTGTCGAATGCGAGTTCGCAAAGTTTTTAAAAACCATCTCGCCAAGCAGATCGTAAACGCCGCCGTAAGGCTGGTTGTCGTATCTGAGGCGTTTTTCTTCCTTAACGGCTTCGCGCTGATTGTCGAGATTCGCCTGCGTTACGGCGAGCGTCCGCATTCTGTCTGATTCGAGCCAAAGCGCAAGCGG
The DNA here is from genome assembly GCA_041747435.1 of Pyrinomonadaceae bacterium. Taxonomy (GTDB): domain Bacteria; phylum Acidobacteriota; class Blastocatellia; order Pyrinomonadales; family Pyrinomonadaceae; genus JBGTFE01. The sequence goes on from JBGTFE010000076.1 coordinate 28,190, forward strand.
TAACTGATTCGCTGGCAGCGTTTCGTAGTAATTCGTGCGTTCGGACGACGTCGTGCCGTTCATTGTGCCGCCCGCCTTCATGATGTATTGAAAATGCTCGGTTTTCGCGACGTTTTCCGAACCCTGAAACATCATATGTTCGAAAAGATGGGCGAAACCCGTTCGTCCTTGGCGTTCGTTGCGCGAGCCGACGTCGTAATAAACTGCGACTGCGACGACCGGCGCCGATTTGTCGCGGTTAAAAACAACACGAAGACCGTTTTCCAAAGTGTATTCTTCGAGATCGAGAGGCGCGAGATTGAATGTTTCCGTCATAATTTACAAAAATTATGAAAACATTTTGAATAGAAAAATGCAAAGAATGGTTTTACTTACGGTCATATTCGCGCTTTACGATCGCGTAGCATTCGCAGCTGAATTCTTCTAAGCCTTTGCGGTCCGTAAGAACGATCATTCCGCGCGTATACTTGATATAACCTCGGTTCTGGAGCTCGATTGCCGACAGCGTCACGCTTGTACGCGTCACGCCCAGCATAATGGACAAAAATTCCTGCGTCAGCGGGATTTTATCGCCCACGACTCGGTCGTGACACAGCAAAAGCCAACGCGATAATCTCTCCTCTACCGAATGCAGGCGATTGCAAAGCGCCGTTTGGCTGATCTGAATGACCAGCTTGTGCATAAACCGCAAAAAGATCTTCTGCGCGGCTCCAGCCCGATCGAATTCCGCACGGATCGCTTCGGTTTTGATGCGCCGTTCGGGATCTGGATCATACATTCGTGCGGCACCGAATCGACGCCCATCAAAACGTCTAAGCCCGCCGCGCCCTCTAGTCCGATCACGCCGACCTCGGCGCTCTGTCCCGCGGCGGTATTTGCGACGAGCGAAGCCATTGAATCTTCGGGGAAATAGACGTATGCGATTTTTTCGTGCGGACGGAAAAGATTCTCACCATGCGGCAGATCGATCTTTTTCAGATCGGGCAAAAGCCGCTCAAAAGCGGCGTCCGGGAGTGAATTAAGAATTTGATTTTTTGTTAGTTGTTTTGATTTTTCCGACACTTGCCATCTCCTTTTCCGATCGTGTGTATGAACACAGCATACGGCACAAGAAGATGTTGCCTTCGCAAATTCCGATGACGAGTGATGAATTCTCAAAAGAGCGGTGAAATTACACAAAAAGTATAGCACAAGTGAGTCTGCGGCGGGGTGTGCAACCGATGATCAGCGTTGTATAGGCGTCGCCCGCTTTTGTGATTTGCCTACCGCGAACGGAATGCTTTCTGCGAGCAGCCTCCGAACCGACGACGCGAGAATATCAAGATCGTTCGGCTTTATAAGGTACAAATTTGCTCCGGCATCGATCGCGTTTTGGCGGTTCGCCTGAAGCACCATCGCACTGTAAAACATTATCGGAACCACTGAATCGCGTTGGCGAATGATGCGACACAGATCGACTCCTGTCATTTTCGGCAGCAAATAATCGAGGATATAAAGATCGAATTCGACGTCCACTATGATCGCCAGAGCTTTTTCAGCACTCCGGACGGCGATCGTTTCATATCCGTCGTCGTCCTGTTCCAGCAGCAAACCCATTAATTCACGTGAATCCTTGTCGTCTTCGACATACAGAATTCGGGGGGAAAAACGCATATCGCCACCTTCCGGAAAAAAGATTACAAACAAAAGGGGTTTAATACCGAGTAATAAATCATTTGTAATACTTCCGTGTCTGCACAGTCTGTTAATTGCTTAACATATAAAAGGCTTTTTTTAGCATGCGGCGCAACGCCAGAAAAAAAGCGCCGCCGCCCGTCGACCTTTCGGCGGCTTTCGATTTTTCGCCGCAAAATAAATCCGTGGAAATGTACGTCGATTGAGCCTTTTCAAAAGCACAAATAATTAAAGTTCCTTGACGCGTCGAGGGTTGCAAAAGCCGCCGGTGTTTTTGTAAGATTTGCCCAAAGCAAGAATCAGTGCGCGTTGAGATGCGGTTTTATGAAGAGATTTTTTTCTATCATTCTGGTCGTTCTCTTGTTTGGCAATTTTGCTATTCTGCCCCAAGCTAAGCGCGGGACAGTTTCGCAAATTCCGGTCGATGAGCCATTCAAGATCGCCGAAGGCAGTTCGTTTGCGGCTTCCCGCACGAATCCCAAGGTTTCGGAAAATTCGCAATTATCCATCACAAAGGATTTTTCCGAAGCGCTGGACGTAATTCGCAAAAATCATGTCGGTGGAAGTCGTGTAGATTACAGTGAACTCACGAAATTCTCGATAAGTGCGATGCTGCGCACGCTCGACCCACATTCGAGCTACTTCGACGCCGTCGAATACCGGGAGCTTTTGACCGATCAAAACAGCGAATATTACGGCATCGGAGCTACGATCGCGAATTATCTGAAGAACAGCAAATACGAAACTTTTATAATTTCGACATTTCCCGATTCGCCGGCTTCAAAAGCAAATCTGCGCTTCGGCGATCGAATCCTCGCGGTCAACGGCGAGAGTGTTTCCGGCAAAAATTCTACGATCGTTCGTGATAAAATTCGCGGCGCGCGAGGAACGATCGCGCGCCTGACGATCGAACGCGCCGATTCACGATTGCGTGAAACGATCGAAATTCGGCGCAATCGCGTGCCGCAACCCTCGATTCCGGACGCTTATCTTTTACGGCAGAATATCGGTTATATCGATCTTTCAGAAGGCTTTAATTACACAACTTTTGAAGAGTTCAATGCCGCGCTCAAAGCGCTGCGTGAGCAAGGAATGCAATCGCTGATCTTGGATCTGCGCGGAAATCCGGGCGGAATTTTGGAACAAGCCGTAAAGGTCGCCGAAAAATTTCTTCCCGCCGGAACGACGATCGTTTCGCAGCGCGGTCGTTTTAGGCTTGACAATCGAATCTGGAAATCGACAAATCGTTCCGCGGAAACAATGCCGCTTGTTGTTTTGGTCGATGAAGGAAGCGCTTCGGCTTCTGAGATCGTCGCGGGCGCGCTGCAGGACTATGATCGCGCTTTGATAATCGGTGAGAATACATTCGGCAAAGGTTTGGTTCAAAGCGTGATCAATCTGCCTTATGGCTCAGGTTTAACGCTGACGACGGCAAAATATTACACGCCTTCCGGGCGCTCGATCCAGCGCGATTACTCGAACGGGAATCTTTATGATTACTATTTTCAAAAGACGAAGATCGACCAAAGCGCGCGCGTCCCGAGCAAAACCGTTACCGGACGAACAGTTTACGGCGGCGACGGCATCGCTCCGGATGAAAGTGTGAAAGGCAGCGAGTTGAGCGCCGCCGAAATTTCTCTGCTCGATCCGATCTTCTTTTTTTCGAGCGAGTTAGTTTCTGGAAGGATCAGAGGTTTTGAAAGTTTTGGAATCTCGCGACGTTTCCAATACGGACAGCGCATCAGCTCAGGCGCGTTTCCGCTCCCGGATGAGCTTTTCGCGGCGTTTAAGCTATTTGTCGAGGTTGAAAAAGGCTGGAACGTTTCGGACGAGCAGATCGAACCCGCGAAAGCTTTCATCAAATCGCGTATTCGATATAATCTCGCAACGGCGACTTTTGGAAGCGTTGCTGCGAATCAAATTCTGATCGAAGAGGATTTGCAGGTCGCAAAAGCGGTCGAAGCGCTGCCGCGTGCAAAACAGCTCGCGCTCGCCGCGGAAAAGTCCTGGCAAAAATACAACCGATAAAAAAATAGCCCGCTAAGTCTCATTCTTAGCAGGCTTAAAAAGAAACAGGAGGAATTGTAAAAGACTACATTTCGCGCTTACGCATTTGGTTTTTTCAATGTCGCCCGACTTTTCCTTCTAATTTTAGAGATGCCTTGCTTTTTTGAGAGGTTGCTTCGCGCGAAAAGTTTCCGACGCTCATCTTTGATATTCGATCACCGTGCCGTTTGCGCCGACCGCCCAACCGTATTTTTTCGTCATAAATAATCCGTAAAGATCTTCTTTTGTATTGCTTTCCTGCTTTATCCAGGTTCTTCCTTTATCCGAGGAACGAAGGATTATTCCATCTTTGCCGACGATCCAACCATTTTTTTCATCCGCAAAATCAACGCGCAGAAAAGTCTTTGGAAACGCCGTTTTTATTATTTCCCAATTCTCGCCGCCGTTTTCGGTGCGCAAAACGGTACCGCCTTCGCCCACGGCAAACCCATTTTTAGAATCGCGAAAAAAGATATTGTAAAGATCCTTTGTCGTGTGGGATTTTTGGATCGTCCAGTTTAAACCGCTGTCGTCTGTTGTCAATATCAAGCCGTCGGCGCCGACGATCCAGCCGCGCTCATCGTTGACAAAATCCATGTGAAACAGCTCGGCTTTTGTCGGGAGAATCACGCGCGACCAATCTTCACCGCCGTTGTTTGTTCGCATTACGAGCGAATCGATAACCCGCACATCATCGTCTTTATATACTTTCAAAACCGAGCCGATCGCAAATCCAAGTTTTTTATTTGCAAAGCGAATGCTGAGAAATTCGGGCGTGGTTCCTCTAAAATCGCTCGTTTTGACGATCAGTGTTTTTTGCCAACTTCGTCCACCATCTTTTGTGATAAACATATCCTTGCCCGCAACAAGATAACCGTTGTCGTCGTTGCGAAAATAGATTTCGGTAATATTTCCTTTTACGTTGAGCGGTTCCCTCGTCCAGGTTCGCCCGCCATCGCGCGTCACGCCGAGATAACCGTCGTCGCCCGCAATAAAGCCGCGTTCGGATGACGTAAAAAATACGGCGATCAAATCGCCCGGACTCTCAACGCGGGTTGACGTCCAGCCGGATTGCGCCAAAACGAGGCTTGCGGAAATTGAAAGGATAAAGGCAAAAACAGCGATTTTTATTGAAACAAACATAATCTTTTGCTGACAAAATAAGGTGACTCCAAACAAATAAAATAGTATTTTATCGTCAAAAGTCACCTTTTAGAAATCGCCGATCGTTTTCGATCTACGTTTCCGGCTAATTAACAACGCGGTAAACCTTCCCTTTCCAAACGAGAACAACATTTTGACCGAGCGCGAAATATTGTCCCAGCTCAGGCTCTTTCTTTACAAGATCGAAATATTCCGCGCTTGCAAAATTTAGCTTGACCTCGGGCAGTTTTGCTTCTGCCTTGAATTCTGCGTCTACCCAGACGTTGCTTTGATTAAAGAAATTCTTGTTTGCGACAAACTGATTCGCCGAGTTATTTTGAATTAGAATTTGCGTCTCCTCGGCGTCGCCGCTACCTCGCCCCATGCCGGAACCAACACCGGCACCGACCGACATATTCGATTGCTGTCGGTTTTGCTGAACGCTCATTTTCACGGCACCGGAACCGGTTTTATCAGCAACTTTCTTTTTACCCTCATCTCTCAAAACCGTAGAGAATGTCGTTCCTGCCGGAACATTTTGCATTGAGCCGTCCGTCGCGAGATACGAAGTGTACGGCGTGACGATGCCGTAACGCGTTCCAAGCTCGGTAATTTCATCTTTCAATTCTTTTGTCTCGCCATTCGTTCGAATTTGCTCGAGCAGCCAACCGACGCGGCGGCTCGCCCAAAGTCTGGGCAGAAAATCGTTTTTATCCGCACGCATCGGAAAATCGAGTCCGGGATAGCTAAATGTCCGGGTTTGCTTTCCGGTTTTTCCGGTCAGCCGAAGCGTGATGTTATCCAAGTCGCCGGCGTTTTTATAGCGACCGATTATTGCGACCTGCATTCCTTTGAAAAGATCGGTCAATTTTCGCGGATACATATAATCGGTCTTAGCGCCGCCGAAATCGATCTCAAGATCGGACAAAACCGGCGAGCTGACGCGGGCAAAAAAGTTCGAAACTTTTACTTCGAGATCTTCCTTCGGCTGTATGTAATCGGAAACGCCGGAGTTTTCCGCACCTAACTTATCGAGCAGCGTGGTGTTCACGTCGTAGCCGAAGCCAAACGGAAAAATCCGCACGTCGAGATTGTTCGTATTTTTGACGTTTGCGATTATTTTATCGGCATCACGTTCGCCGACGGTAGGTAATCCATCCGTCATAAAGACGAGCATTTTCGGTCGGTCGGACGAATTAAATTGTTTTAGCGATGCGATCAAAGAATCGTTGATGTTTGTTCCGCCGTTCGGCGAAAGTTTGCCGACAAATTCTTCCCCGCGTTTTTTGCCGCTCGCATTCGCCGCGATCAAGCTGTTTTCCATTAAATGCTCTTCGCCGGCGAAATTTATCACATTAAAACGGTCGCCTTCGCGCAAAGTTCTGATGCCGAAAAGCAGCGCCGAACGCGCTTTTTCCATTTTTCCGGCTTCAGCCATCGAGCCTGAAGTATCGAGCACAAAAACAATGTCTTTATTCACCAATTCGCGCTCTGAAATGTCGTCTTTTGGCGAAAGCATCAGCAAAAAATATCCATCTTTTCCGGGCTCTCGATAGGTAAGAAGTGACATCCCGAAATCGTTGTTAGATAAACCGTAAAAAAGCTGAAAATCGTTGTTGTTGTCTTTTGTTTCAAACGAAATGGTCGCTGTCTTTTCGCCTTTGCGAGTAACGTCGATATTGTGACTGGGCGAATAGACGTTGCGCAAAGCTTCTCTGCCGACGATCTCGATCTTTCCCGAAACAGTTCCGAATTTTTGATCATAAACCGGTCGGTCAGTGCGTGTTTCCGTCAACGGAATCGGTCGATTCCACACATTTCTGCCGGTTCCAAGCGGATAGCGATATGCAACCGTTCCGGATTCGGCTTTCAGCACCTGCGTGTAGGTCAGCTCCAGTTTTTTGTCAGAATTTGGCGGGATCGGAAAGATCGACGCCTGAAACAGATCTTTGCCAGCGTATTCGAGCAGTCCCGGATCGCGCTGCCGGCGTACAATTTCGTCATAAATTCTTCGCGCTTCCTCTCGCGAGCGAACTTCGCCGACAAGTTTTTTGCCATTTTCCCAGATCGAAAATGCAACGATCGAAGCCGTTTCGGGGATCGGGAAAAAATACGTGCCTTCGAGCGTATATGGCGTATCGTTTCGAAAGACCTGTTCGACGTGCGTCGTCGCGACTTGTCCTTCGATCTTCGTGTTTATTTCAATCGATTTTACGGGAAGCGCGTTTGGAAGTGGCTGCGGAACGGGTCGAGGAATGCAAGGTCTTATATCGCACCTGATCGGAATAATTACGCCCTGCGCGGCGGCGGAGAGAGCAAAACCTAAACTTACGAACAATAAAAAGAACAAACTTACGATCGTTTTAAATCTCATCAACAAAAATCTCCTGAAAATTATTAGCGCAGGTTACTTACGCTGTGTTTGACGAAATTAAGAACGATGTGAGTTGTATCGGCTTGCAGATCTATTGATTATCTTCTTTTTCGACGAGCGCCTCGTCAATATCTTTTTCGAGTTTCGAGCGTAACTTTTCCACAAGAGAATCACTTTTGAAAACATTGTCTTCCAGCGATTTCCGGCTAAGCGCAATTTGCGACATCAGATTTTCGAGATTGCGTTTTTCGCTTTCAAGCGATCGTTTTCGCGCGTCGCGAATTTGTTCCGGGCGAAGCGAACCGGCGATCGCCGCATAGCGTTCGATCATCGCAGGCTGCAGATCGTAGTTTAATTGCTCGATCCTGATCTGGATAGTATTTTCCTTTTCGATCATTTCAAAAAGCTGTTTTCGCAACGATTCGGCGCGCTGCTCGGCGCGCGTGAGAATATCTAGATTCAAAAGCAGACGCTTTTGTTTTGTGTCGTAATCGTTCTTTTTGGACGATTCGAGCAATTTTATCCGCGCCTCAAGCTCGTCCATACCAGCCGTTTCGCGATCTTCGGAGTTCTGGGTCCGATTCTGCGGATTTTCAGTAACGATGACCTGATCGTCGTTTGGAAATTCATCGGCGCGGCTGATCACGACCGGAACCGTTTGAATCGGAATCGGTGTCGATGTCGTAACCGCTTTCTTTTTCTTTTTCGAGGTCTGCGCGACAGCCTCCGAAGTCCAGATCACGCCGCAAAACAAAACTGCGAAAGAAATAAATGAAATAATTTTTGATCTCATAATACTATTTACCATTTTTCTTTTCCTTGAGAGGTTCTTTATCCGATAAAAAATCACCTGTGAAGAATTCTATCGCATTTTTTCCGAGTCCGACGAATGGAATTGCATCCAGCCCCGAATTTATGACGCCTTTTACGACACCTTTTTTCTTGATGTCATATCCGACAAGCCCTATCGCAAATGCCGTTCCGATGTAGGGAATCGATTTCGCGATTCGTTTCGCGGCAACCCAACCGCCGGCTTCCGCCGCTTTGCGTTTCAAGCTTTTTTTGTCTTTTGCCATAGCCGATTTACGACACCAATTTCTGAACTTGCCTTATTCAGATGACAAAAGCATACTCTATTTTGCACGCGATTTTAACCCCAAAGTTTCAAAACTGTTATGAATTTGAAGATTTCCAATCTTGCAAAACGGTTTGAGAAAGGTTGGATTTTGCGCGATGTCACCTTTGAAGCAATAGAAAACGAAGTTACCGGGATTTTCGCTCCGAACGGCGCCGGTAAAACGACGCTGCTGCGGATTTTGGCAGGCACGGAAAAATCGAACGGCGGCGCCCTTTTTCGTAATTCAGAAGACGTTAGCAAATTTCCGCCTGAAAAGCGCGGTTTCTTTGTGCCGGGCTTGAAGAAAACGTTTTTCGGCAGCGGTAAGATCATTGAGTTCTCAAATGCAAATGAGCAAATTGCCGCGTTTGAAGAAGCGGTTGAAAATGCAACGGAAGTCCTGCTGCTCGACGACACATTTTGCCTGATCGACCGCGGAAAACGCGAGGAACTATTTGCAAAATTGCGCATAGCGGCAAAGGAAAAGCATCTTGCCGTCGTTTTTGCAACAAATAGTTTTGAAGATATTTTTGCCGCCTGCGATCGCGTCGCGGTGCTTTTAAAGGGCGAGATCCAGCAGTTTGGAACGCCGCGCGAAGTTTATGAATTCCCTGTAAATTCCGGCGTTGCCCAAGTGACCGGGAGAAATAATTTGATCGTAGCGCGGCGATTGTCAAAAAGCACGGCGGAAATTCCGGAGTTTCAGACGTTGATCGGCGATCATCGCGTGTTTACCAACAAAACCGAAAAAAACACGCTTGGCTCGCTCACACAGAATGTTTGCCTCGCGATTCGTCCTGAATATATCTCGATCTCGTTTGGCGCGTCGTTTCCCGAAGACAATTTGCTGAAAGCGACGATCGCCGACATCAAATTTCAGGGCGCGACGACGCTTATAATGCTCGACGCAAGCGGATTGAAACTCGAAGCGCTGGTTTTGCGTCTCGTGGGTTTGAAAGTCGGCGATGAATGTATGGTCGGTTTGCCGCCGGATAGAATTCAAATTTTGAAAAATTAATTCCAAATAAGGAAAAAGGCTTCGGTAACTTATTACGAAGCCTTGAGTTCAAAAATCTGACAGGCTGACAGGCTAAGGAACAAAAACATTCGGAACGGAAATATCACCCGTCGTTCCAAAAGCTGTTATCTGTACTCCCGAAGTCGATCTTTGAATATACCAAGTGGAATCGGAGGGTCGGAATACCGTAAAGTCAAACTTACCATCGCCGTCGTAATCTCCGGGAGAAGGTGAATCGCCGTTTGTACCGAACGGAGCCGCGAAAAACGAACTGTCTTCCGAACGCAGCACAAACCAGAAGCCCGTGCTTGGACGGAAAAACGCTGCATCGGCTTTGCCGTCGCCGGTATAATCGCCTTGCACGATTTTGTCAGTGCCTGATCCGAACTGGAAAGCAAAAATGGTCGCATCGCTGCTTCTGGAAATCCACCATTCGCCAACGCTCGGTCGAAAGATTCCAACATCGGTTTTGCCGTCGCCGTCATAGTCTGCGACTGCCGGAATATCGCCGTTTACGCCAAACGTAAATATTGAAACGCCGCCGCTCGATCTTAAGATATACCAGGTAGAATCAGACGGTCTGTAAATTGCGGCGTCGGCTTTATTGTCGCCGTCGAAATCACCGGTCAAAGGAATATCGCCGCTCGTTCCAAACGGGAACGCGAAAAACGAAAAATCTTCGCTTCGCAAAACATACCAAATTCCTTCCGAAGCTCGCCAAAATGCAAAATCGGCTTTATTATCGCCCGTGAAATCAGCGGGAACCAGTTTATCATTCATATTGCCGAATTGAAGCGCTGCATTTGCGCCATTCGAACTTTTCAGATACCACCATTCGCCAACACTCGGACGGAAAATAGAAATATCCGTTTTGTTATCGCCGTCAAAATCTACAGGAGGTCGGGCGGTCGGAGTTAGATTAACGAAATTGTAAGCGACCAATGCGAAATGTTGATCTGTCGGATCAGAATTACCCAAAATGCCGTTTCCGTTCAAAGCCGCTGCGTTTATGGTTATCGTAACGGCAGTCCCGGCAGCGACTCCTGAAGGCAAAAAAACGCTTTCGACATTGTCAATCGTGCTGTTCGAGCCGCCGGTGGTTGAATTTCCACCGCTGAAAACATTGCCGCGATAGATATTCGTACCAATTTGGACGGTTAGATCCAAATTATTGACCAACGCAGGATTTCCCACTCCGGGCGGGTCTGTCCAAACGAGACTGAATCGCACGGGTTTTGACGCATCGGCTACCGTTCCGTTATATACGACGTTTTCACCAACATTACTAAACGCTAGTTCCTGATTTATATACATCATCGGAACGCCCGTGTTAAACATATTTTTCAAGTAAATACGTCCCCAACCTTCTATTCCGTTTGGAATTGTCGCCATATTTGTGGTTGCTCCGCTCATTTCTTGACCTGTATTGATAATTGCGGCTTTTATCAAAGCCGGACTCGGATTTACCCCGCTGTGAGTGTTTTTCCAAAACTGGGTAAAAAGTGCCGCGGCGCCGGCAACTTGCGGCGCGGCGTGAGATGTTCCCGTGCTGTAAGCGTGGTTGGCGTCGAAACAACTCGTTACCGAACCGCAGCTTCCGGCTCTTGAACCTGTAATAACAGTTCCGGGCGCGGTAATGTCGGGTTTGATGCGTCCGTCAGCGGTCGGACCGCGGCTCGACGAACTTCGCAGATCTTCCATATTATCCGCACTGGTTCCGCCAAGTTCAGTTCTGACGTTTTCGGAGTTTGCAACGGCGATCAGGTTTTTCGCCGCTTTCGGACGAGTCAAACTCAAGCCGCCGGGTCCTGAATTTCCCGCTGAAAAAACTAAAGTTATCGGATCGATCGTTCCCGCCGCCGAAGCGTCTTGAACAAATCCGTCAAACTGCGCCGTATAGGAATCATAGGAGTTGCTGTTTGTTAAGCTTCCCCAACTGTTATTTGAGATCGTGCCCGTCACGCCGTTCGGTCCCATGGTAATAACTGTGTCGTTGAAAGCATTAGCTTCATTTCCGCTATAGCCCGAAACTAACATCGGAATGTTAAGAATATTCGCGTTTGGAGCGATTCCCCTTCCGTAGTTATAGCCGGTCGGGTCAAGAATGCCGAAAGGCGTTGAACCGGCAATAATACTTGCGTTGATGTGTCCGTGTCCGCCGGTTGCACCCGCCGCCGCATTGCGAAGCGGTCCATGCGCGGTATTGGTGGCTGTGACATAAAAACCACCGTTTCCCGGAATCGAAATACCGTCATCAACCACCGAAACAGTTACGTTCGTTCCGTCCACACCAAATTGCGTTAAAGGATCGTAACCCGGTGCTAACAGCACGGTCGGGCTTGTATAATTTCCCGATATAATTTGCGCCGCGCGTTCGTCTTCGATACGCGGCTTTTCGTATTGGTCAATCCGCACCACGTCCGCGATTTTGGCAATTTCTTCAATATCGCTCAAAGGAATTTCAACACGCAGAACATTAAAAAAATTATTGGGCAATTTGATAACATTCAAAATTCTGCCTTGGATGGAATTTTCCAATTTCCTGCTAACTTCATCGAGATTTGCACGCCCGAAAACCGCTACATCAAACATCGCGCGGTCGCCTTTGACATTCGACATAAACGATCTTAATTCAGGCGATGTCTTGTATTCTGAAATATATCGTCCAACCCAACGAACGCGGGAATGTCCGGCGATTTTGCCGATTGTCGCGCCGTCGGCATAAACAAAAAACGCCTGATGCGGAACATATTGCAAAACGTCCGCGCCTTCATCGCGCAAACTTTGAAGCCATTCGTCCGTGGCGATACTCCCGAATTGAACGATGTAATAATCCTTACCGCTTAAATTTGCAACCGCTTCATCGTTTGGTTTGATCGTTTCGCTCGGCGGATTTTTGACGGGTTCAAATTTGCCGTTTGGTAAATTGATCGTCGTTTCCAAAGGTTGGAAATCGAGTCTCGATTTGTTCAAATCGGAATTTTTATTTTTCGATAAAACAACAAACGAAGCGTAATCTTCGATAATTTTGCCGTATTTCAAAACATCGTTCCGGTCGCCGAAATCATTAATTTTTACACGAACGAATTCCGTTGATTTGCCGCGAATTTGATCGGTTATAGAGTCCTCAACAGCAAATTTTTCAAACGAACTGGCTTTGACAATTTTTTCCTGTGCTTTGGTTTTAAGATTCCCGAATCCGAAATAGACAGTGGACAAAGAGATGGTCGTTACAATTACGAACAACCAAAATAATCTTTTATTTTTCATAATAAATTTAACGCGCGCTCTTTCAAATTTTTTGAATTAATTTTGCAGAGGATTCGCGGGATTGAATTCGTGAGTTTATCATAAAAACGGAAAGTTTTATAGAAAATCGCTCGTCGAATTCCTGTTTTTTTTACAGGATTCTGTTCAGAAAAAGACTTTTTGGAGAGTTGGTCGTCTTTCCCTGTCTTGCGGCAAATGTTGAATCTTCTTGCGGCAAATGTCGAATCGTTTCCGATTGATTTCTCGGAATCGAAAAATTTTTTAGAAATGGTAAAAAAAAGGCGGCGCTATTGTATCGGCACCAAGACAATTTCAACGCGCCGATTTTTTGCGCGGTTGATATTTGTCGTGTTTGGCGCGACCGGTAAAGTAGCACCAAAACCCTTCGCTTCGATTCGTTCACGGGAAACGCCCAGAGAAGCAAATTTTTCCGCCATTGCATCGGCTCGCGTTTGCGTCAGATTCTGCAGTTCGCTGCCAGTTCCCCTATTGTCGGTGTGCGATTCAAGAATGATTTTATAATCGGTGTTGGTTGCCAAAACTTCTCCGAGCGACGCTAATTTTGTTTCCGCGGGTGAAGCAAAATCATTAAAACGAATGCCGAGCCACCAATTTTCGGGAATCGTCAAAACGATTCCGCGCTCGTCTTTAATAACGCCACCGAAACGTTTGAGCGACTGCATCAAAACGCCCTGATTGGCTATGAGACGATTCAGACGATTCGTTTGCTCCTGCTGGCGTTCGATAAGGTCTTTTTCGCCCTCGATCCGCGCAAGTCTAACTTTCGCGGCTTCGGCTTCGGCTTTTGCGTTGTTCAACTCAGCGCGAAGCTGTGTATTTTCATCGCGCAGCTGTTTCACCTGATTCAAATAATTCTGCGCGTCACGCTCGGAAAGTTCGCGGTTTCGGGTCTCACGCGCAAGCTCGTTCCGAAGCTCGTTAATTCGATTTTGCGCGTCGATATATTTTTGCTCTGCTTCGCGAATATCTGCGTCCTGGCGCGTTTGTTCGTTGCGTTTTTCGCGGGCTTCCTTGCGCGCGATCGCCGTATCTTCTGCCTTTACCGCGGCGCTGACGGCTTTTCGAGCCGTAATATCCACGAATCCTTCGTCGCGGTCAGCCTGCCAGGATTGCTCGGCGTTTTGCAAAAGCGTTTCCGCTTCGCGAAGCTCGTTCGTCGCATCGCGCTGCGCTCCGGCGTATTTTGCTAATGCTACGGCTTGTTTCGCCTGCAGAATCGTCGATGGCGTCTTCGAGTAATCGACATCCGCGATCACCGGCGTTCGCGCATCATTGAAATAATCTGACGAATTACCAAAATATTGGATCGCCTGCGTCGTTGCGAGCGTTTTGCCGCTAACGGCATACGGGTTCAAATTCTCAAGCATGATCGCGCGGCTTGGACGTTTTACCAGAAAATGCGGCTCGGCGGTAATTATCAAAGCAAAAGTTTGAAGCCTCGTCGTAACGGAGATGTTCGAATCAAAGTCAAAAAAGCCGCGGCGCTTTATCTCGCCGAGATTATCGATCTGTCCGGTTGGCGAGATTGCCCACAAAACATATGTGGCATAGCCCGCGCCGAGCTCAAACGGGCGCGGCATTTTTGAAACGGAAAGCTCGATCTCGGTTCCGTTTTTGCTTGTTCGCTTGAGTTTTGCGGTGCCTTTCATCCGCGGAAAACGTGTCGTGCCGCGAAACTGCAGCATCACGGTTTCATCAAGCGGATACGTTACGGCGGTTGTCTGTCGCGGCACATCAACCTGCGCCGAAACGTTGATCAACGCGCATTGAACGATCAAAAGACAAAAAACGAGACAAATTACAGATGATAATCGCTTTTTCATAGAACTTTTCTCCGAAATAAAATGAAATGAAACTTCTTTGAAAAAGATGCCATATTATTTGATAGCGTTGCAAATTCAAAATCTGACCAAAGTCTGCGTATTACGTATCGGTCAAGCACTGTTTGCTTTGGACTTTGCGCCTTGGTGTAAAGTATATTCAAGTTTTTGATCGTTCCGATGAAAGATTTCAAAAGACTGCTCAGATATCTCCGCCCGCATCTTCCCATTTTTGTGCTGGCTTTTGTCGCGATGGTTCTCGGCGCGATTTTTGAAGTTGCGATCGGAGCCTTGATCGCGCCCATATTCGACAATGCGTTTTACGGAGGCGGGCAGAAAAGTGAAACTCTTTTTTATCTAAACCGCATAATTCCGCAAAACGATTGGTATCAGGCGTGGTTTATGATCTCGGCGCTGATGCTGACCTTTATGATCTGCAAAGGTATTTCGGAGTTTTTCTCCTCTTACTTGATGTCAAAGATCGGACAATCTGCCGTATTACAGCTCAGACAGGAACTTTACGCACACCTTTTGAAGCAGTCCGCAAGCTTTTTTGAGCGTCACCGCACAAATTACTTGGTTTCGCGTCTTGTCGTCAGCTGCGCGGCGATCGAATATTCGGTCGCCGGCAATTTGCGCGATTTTTTGCGCGAAGGTTTGGTGCTGATCGTCTTTGTTTCGGTCGCATTTTATTACAATTGGCGGCTGATGTTGGGCGCCATGATAATCGCGCCGATAATTGGCGGTTTGACGTCAAAATTCAGCAAATCGCTGAGAAAGCTTTCCGAACAATCGTTCGAAGGCAACAAGCTTTTGTCAGACACCGCGCAGGAAACGCTCGCAAATCACACGATCGTTAAGGCTTACACCGCCGAAAAACACGAGCGAACGCGGTTCGAAAAAGCCGCGCGATTTATTGCGAAGGCAAACCTTCGATCGGGCAGGATCGCCGCAACATCGCCGCCGGTGATCGAAACTATCGGCGCCATCGTGATAATCGTCCTGCTTTTTTTCGGCTTGCGCGAAATAAACACCGGCAGAATGGAAGCCGCCGAGTTTTTTACGTTTCTTTTCTTTTTGTTTCGTAGCTACGAGCCGATGCGCAGAATTTCGCGCCAGCACAACGAGATCACAAAAGCTTTTGCAGCGGCTAGCGATGTTTGGGCTGTTTTGGACGAAAAAGATTCGCTGGTCGAAAAATCGAATGCCGTAAAGCTTGCGCCGCTGCGCGAAAAGATTGAATTCAGAAACGTTTCGTTCAACTATCAAAACGAAGGAAAGATCGTGATCAGCGATCTGAATCTTGAAATACCAAAAGGAAAAATGGTCGCGCTTGTCGGCGAAAGTGGCGGCGGAAAATCGAGCCTTATAAAATTGGTTCAGCGTCTTTACGATCCGTCCGAGGGTTCGATCCTTTGGGACGGCATCGATCTTCGCGACGCCGAACTTTTGAGTTTGAAAAAGCAGATCGCGCTCGTAACGCAGGAAACGGTTCTTTTTAACGATACCGTTCGATACAATATTTCCTACGGAAATCCCGACGCGTCCGACGAAGAAATTGCGGACGCCGCGCGCGTCGCATTTGCCGACGATTTTATCTTGGAATTGCCGGACGGCTACGACACGATCGTCGGTGAGCGCGGGATCTTTCTTTCCGGCGGACAGCGACAGCGAATTGCGATCGCGCGTGCTGTTTTGGTCAATGCGCCGGTTTTGATCCTGGATGAAGCAACTTCGGCACTCGACGCCGAAAGCGAACGTCTTGTTCAAAAAGCACTCGCAAATCTGACGCAAAACAAAACGTCGATCGTGATCGCGCACCGGCTTTCAACCGTTCGGCGCGCCGACAAAATTGTCGTTATGGAACGCGGAAAGATAATTCAAACGGGAACGCACAAACAATTGCTCGCGAGAGGCGGCACGTATAAACGGCTTTACGAACTGCAATTTGCAGACGAAGAGGAAATTGTAACGCCGCCATCTTGGCGGCTGTCATGACGGCATCTTGCCGTCAACGAGTTTTGTGAAGAGCGTCGGCAGGATGCCAACGCGACAGCCGGCAAGATGCCGGCGCTACTTTATTGAAAATTATGAAATCAATGACAGGCTTCGGACGCGGACAAGTTTCGAAAGAACGCTTTACCGTTTCCGTCGAACTCAAAACAGTAAATAATCGCTTTTTGGATATTAATCTGCGTCTTTCCCAAGAATTACAGCCGATTGAGGGTGAATTGAAACGGCTCATTCAAACGCGGCTGGCGCGCGGACGTGTCGAAGTAAATCTGCAGTATGAAAAAAGCGAAGAGATCGTTTACGAACTAAATCGTCCGCTTATCTCAGGTTATTTGTCGGCGCTCAAGGAAATGCAGCTCGAATTTTCGCTCGTCGGAGAGCCGGACATAAATATGATCGCGCGGCTGCCGAACGTGCTGCAGACCAAAAAGGACGAAGTAAACGAGGATTTCGCCGGCGCGGTCAAGATAGCATTCGAAACGGCGCTCGACGAGCTTGAAAAAATGCGTGAAGTTGAAGGCAAATCGTTAAAAGATGAATTGAGTTTTCGCCTCGGAGAGATCGAAAATGAGCTACCGAAAATTGACGCGGAAACAACCAACGTTGCTGAGGACCATCGGGAGCGCCTGACAAAACGCATAAATGATTTTCTTGCAAAAACCGATTCGCAGATCGAGCTCGATCAGGCTCGGCTTGCGCAGGAAATCGCATATTTGGTTGAAAAAAGCGATATTTCCGAAGAACTGACGCGACTCAGAGCGCATATCGACCAGTTTCGCGCGATCATGATCGAGGAAAGCGATGTCGGCAAAAGGCTCGACTTTTTGACGCAGGAGTTGAACCGCGAAGCGAACACAATTTCGTCAAAAACCAATAACCTGAAGGTAAAAGAATCGGCTCTTACCATCAAGAGCGAGATTGAAAAGATTCGCGAACAGGTTCAAAATGTTGAATAAATGAAGGGAAATCTGATCATCATCAGCTCGCCTTCGGGCGGCGGCAAAGGAACGCTGATCAAGGAAATTTTGAAAAGCGTACCGGACGTCGGTTATTCCGTTTCTTACACTACGCGCGAACGTCGCAAAGATGAAGAAAATGGGCGGCACTATTTCTTTGTCGAACGAGAAAAGTTTGACAATTTGATCGAAGGCGGAGAATTGCTCGAATATGCTGAAGTTCACGGAAATTTTTACGGCACGTCGATCTCGCAGGTGAATAGCGAGGTCGAGCTCGGTAGAGACATAATTCTCGAGATCGACGTTCAGGGCGCGCAATACGTACGAAAAAAGGTTCCGCGCGCGATCAGCATTTTTATTTTACCTCCGTCATTTGAAGTTTTGAACGAGCGTTTGACGGCGCGCGAGACCGAAAAACAGGAAGATCTCGCGCTGCGTTTGAAAAATTCGGCTGCAGAAGTCAGCAGGTTTAATGAATTCGAATATATCGTCGTAAACGACAGCGTCGAACGCGCTGCCGGAGATTTGCGGGCGATAATTTTGGCGGAAAGGCTAAAACGCGATAGACAAACGGACGCGATTCGGGTTATTTTAGATAGTTTTGACGATGCAGTTTTAAACAATTAGGGAGATTGAATTTATTTATGGTCGAACCAACCGAAGAACTTGTAGAAGAATCCGCCGAAAATCCGGAAGAAGTGGAATTTGTTCCGCCGCCGGAAATTGATTCGAAATACCGCATGATCATTCTCGCCGCCCAGCGCAGCAAGCAGCTCCAACGCAACGCCGATCCGCGCGTTGACCTCGATCCGCGAAAAACAAAAACGACGCGAATCGCAATGAAAGAACTCGAAAACGAAAAGATCAGCTTCGAAATTCTCGAACAGAAAAATTGACTAAGAACACAAAAAGGGTGAAAATTCCAACGAGTATTACTCGTCGATTTTTCACCCTTTCGATTCCCTGAATTTGGGCTTCCTACCGATTGATACGCTTGCCGGTATTGCTTATGGCATCTCCGACCGCGTCAACCGCATCGCCGACTCCGCGTTTGAATTCGCCCCAGGTTTCCTGCGTTTCCCCGCCCGCGCGCTGCGCTTCACCTTCGGCTTCCAAGTCCGCATTGTCGGTCGCTTCGCCGACCTTGTCCTTTACAAATCCTTTAGTTTTTTCCCATTTCCCTTCAACTTCATCCTTATTTGGAATTGACATTGCTCTTTCCTCCTTTTTGTATCGTTTCAAAACGATTTATTCACAATCGGATCAAAAGCAATTAACATTCCAGAGCAATCCGCGATTTAAAATGCAAAACCCAAAATCGACTCACATTCCTTTGTAATTAGGACCGCCGCCGCCTTCGGGCGTAACCCAATTTATTATCTGATACGGATCGGCGATATCGCACGTTTTGCAGTGAACGCAATTAGAAAAATTCACTTTTATCTCGCGTCGTCCGGTTTTCGCGCTTTCCTCCATTTCGTAAACCGCCGCCGGGCAAAATCTTTGACACGGATTGCCGTATTCTTCGGTGCAGCGCGTCGCGCAGATTTCGGTGTCGAGAATATGAAGGTGCGACGGCTGGTCTTCGTCGTGCGCGACCGAAGCGTGGAAAACGTCCGTAATCTTATCAAAAGTCAATTCCTTATCGAACTTCAAATTTCCGTAACGCTCATCGGGCGAGTTGCCGTTGTTATAATATTCTTCGAGCTTTTCCATTCGCTCATAGCCCGCAACGTGATATTCCTTCGGCATAAAACCCCAAGCGAGCCCGCGGGTAACGTATTGTAAACCGGTATTTATCAGCGCCGACCAGCGACCTTTCTGAAACGAGCCATGAAAATTTCGGACGGCGTGAAGCTCATCGTAGATCCAGCTCAGATCAACTTTTTCGGAAAAATGCCGGAGCGTTTCTGACGTAAAATCCTGATGATCGAACGCGCCGACGATCGTTTCCGCCGCGAGCATTCCCGATTTCATCGCCGTGTGAATTCCCTTTATCCGCTGACCGTTCAAAAACGACGCGCAATCGCCGACGAGCAAAACGCCGTCTGCGTAAAGCTTAGGCATTGTGTTCCAACCGCCGGCGTTTATCGATTTCGCCCCGTACTTCATCATTTTTCCGCCTTTGAGAATTTCAGCGACCGCTGGATGTGTCTTAAATTTCTGAAATTCCGCGTGTGGATCGATCAGCGGATCTTTGTAATCGAGCCCGGTCACGTATCCGATGCTGACCACGTTATCCTTCATTCCGTAGATCCAACCGCCGCCGTAAGTATCGTTGTCGGACGGAAATCCAAGTGTATGAATCACCTTTCCTTCCTCGATATTTTCCGCCGGAACTTCCCACAATTCCTTTACTCCGATCGAAAAAACTTGCGGTTCTTTTCCTTCGTTCAGATCGAGCCGCGCAAACAATTGTTTCGCGAGCGAACCGCGCGAGCCTTCACCTAAAACGGTTATCTTCGCCACAATATCGACGCCCGGCTCAAAATTCCCTTTTGGATTTCCGTCTTTATCGATCCCCTTATCGCCCGTTCGAACGCCAATAACACGGTCGTTCGCATCAAAAAGCATTTCGGCGCCGGGAAATTCCGGAAAAATA
Organism: Pyrinomonadaceae bacterium; assembly: GCA_041747435.1. Taxonomy (GTDB): domain Bacteria; phylum Acidobacteriota; class Blastocatellia; order Pyrinomonadales; family Pyrinomonadaceae; genus JBGTFE01. Next base: position 48,244 of record JBGTFE010000076.1, read on the forward strand.
TTGATGCCTGCTTCCTCGCATTTTTCCGCGAGCCATTCGCACACGCGACTTAAAGAAACGATGTATTTACCTTTATTTTTTAGCGGCGGCGGAACGATCGGAGCTTTGATCGCGCTCTTTTCCCGCAAATACCAAAACGCGTCTTCCGTCACGACCGAATCTACCGGGCAGCCTTGCTCGAGAAAATCCGGCATAAGTTCGCGAATCGCGATCGGATCCATCACCGCGCCGGATAAAATATGCGCTCCGACAAACGCGCCTTTTTCGATAATTCCGATCTCTAAGTCGTCGATCTCTTTGCCGGGAAATCTGCTCTCGGTCACGAGCTTGTTATGTTCTTTTATCTGATTTTTGAGATGCAAAGCCGCCGCCAAATTAGCCGGTCCGGCACCGACAAACAAGACATCCATTTCCAATCGTTCGCGTTCTATCATCGTTTTTCCCCTATTCAATTTTTCAAATATAACAAACCGCTAATGATTACTCTAGTTTATGATTTGGAATCGTTGTATATTGAAGCGGATGTTTTTTTTCGTTTCGACAACTGCAAAATTCGGACTTCTCTTACTGGTAATGATCTGCGCAAACTGCACGTCGAAACGTGAAGTAAATGCGGCGCTTAACGACACAATGCCAAACAAGATCCTTTGGGCTTGGGAGCGCGAAGAAGATCTTCGATTTCTGGATCCAAAAGAATTCGGTGTCGCTTTTCTTGCGCAAACTCTTTTTCTGCAAAGCGACGAGGTTGTCTTCAAACCACGTCGGCAGCCGCTCGAAATTGCGCCCGAAACATATCTGATCGCCGTAACGCGGATCGAAACTTCAAAGATCGGAGGCAAACGCCCCGCGTTTTCACCCGCGCAGACGGAAATAATTGTAAAATTAATTGCAAATACGCTGGAGCGACCAAATGTTGCCGCCGTTCAAATCGATTTTGACGCCGTCGGTTCTGAAAGAAAATTTTACCGCGAATTTATCAACCGTTTGCGCAATTCGCTTCCAAAAGAAACGCCGCTGACGATAACCGCCCTTGCTTCTTGGTGCGTTGGCGATGCGTGGTTTAACGATTTTCCGATCGACGAAGCCGTTCCGATGGCGTTTCAAATGGGCGCTGACAGCGACCGAATTCGTTCGTTTTTGTCGGACGGAAACGATTGGCGCGAGCCGCTTTGCCGCGGAAGCTACGGTATTTCGCTCGAAGAGCCATTGAACGTAAATTTTAAGCCAAACCGTCGATTTTATTATTTCAAATCTGCGGCGTGGCAAAAGTCAGACGTGGAAAGATTAAACAACTAATATGAAAAACATTGCTCGTGCCGCAGTTTCTTGTCTTCTAATTTTCGCGTTCACCGGAAGCGTTTTGCCGTGCGGTCCCGGTTACGTTTCGCCGCTTTTTGATCGTCGACACGCGCCGGAAGATCCATATGAAAACTTCGCCGCAGGAAAACTCGGAATTTTAAAACCGAGCCACAGACGTGTTGTTTTGTTCGCCGCATATCGTTATTTGAACAACGGAAATTTTACCGCGGAGGAACAAAAAAACCTCGTCGACGTCTGGAATATGGAATTCAACAACAAGAATGTCGAGAGCGACGATATTGGTGATGCGTTGAAAAACTGGATCGAAAAACGCAAAGCCGTTGTCGAAAAGGAAGAAAAACTTCCGGAAATTTACGCGGAAAGGAGTTATGGCGGTTACGATTTTTTTCCAAATTGCACAAAAAACGCTTTCGAAACCGCGGCGCAAACGCTTTCCGACAGAATTTCAAGTCACGGTTCGGATGATAAAGACGTGAAAGATTGGCTCGATGCGCAGGACAAAGTTTTCGCGAATTGCGCAAGCGGAAAGCAAACGCCCGAATCGCCGAATCCGTCGATGCCCGAATGGCTGCAAAAAGACCGCTCATACCAAATCGCAGCAGCGGAATTTTATTCGCTCGAATACGAAAAGGCAAAAAATCTTTTCCGCGAAATCGCTGCCGATTCGAATTCGCCTTGGCGCGATACCTCCGATTATCTTATCGGCAGAACTTTGATCCGGCAAGCAAGTCTGTCTAAGAACACCGAAAGATCGCGGCAGTTTTATACCGAAGCCGAGTTTCATTTGATGAATTACACCGGAAAATATCGCGATTCGGCGGAAAAGCTTCTCGGTTTGATCAAATATCGCCTGCGTCCTCAAGAGAGAGCAGGCGAGCTTGCGCGAAATCTCTCATACGGCGGAAATGACAATTTTCGACAGGATTTGATCGATTACAATTGGCTTCTGGATAAATTCGAAAAAGAATCGCTCGACGCGGAAGAAAAGCGAAAAGAAGCGCTCAAGCCGCGCGAGACAAACTCAAACGCCTCCGCACTTCCTAACTCAACAGTCGCTGCGACGCCTACTGAAATGGAGGTTGAAATTTACCTCTACAATGACGATTATTCGCGAAGCTGGAGAATTTTTGTGAATCCCGATTCCACCGACGCCGAGGCGATCGTCGAAGCCGAAAGTATCATTGGCGGATCTATGAGTGAGAAAATGCGGGAACGTTTTCTTGACGCTAAGAAAAACGCCTATTCCAGCCGGTTTGCCGAAAAATATCACTCCGGTTATGAAGGCGGTTATTACGGCGAAGAAAAAGCGTCGCTGTCGATCCTGCCGGAATTTTTGCGCCGCGAAGATTTGACCAACTGGCTTTTTACATTTCAGATAAAAGGCGCCGAAGCCTATCTTTATTCTCTCTCGAGATTTCGCCAAACGAATTCCGATCTCTGGCTTATGACGGCGCTTTCTAAAGCCGATAAAAACTCTTCCGAATTAAACCGTCTACTTGAAGCCGCCGGTAAAACCAGCCGCTTTTCGCCTGCATATCCGACGATCGCGTTTCATAACGCGCGCATTTTGATCGAACAAAAAAAAGAGGTCGAAGCCCGCAAAATGCTTGACGAGATCCTGAATTCTTCGACTGAAATGCCGATTTCTTCGCGCAATCAATTTCTCGCGCTGCGGATGAATTTGGCGGAAACGCTCGACGATTTTCTCAAATTTGCGCAGCGAAAAGCGTTCGCATTTGATTGGGAAGGACGCAGCGGCACCGTTGAAGATATTATTGCCGAGCAAAAATCGTGGTTCGACGCCGAAAGCTACGCTCCGCAAACTCGCGATGAATATTTTCGAGAGGTCGAAGAGATTTATAGCGACGAAAAGTTGTGGCAAAAACGCGTGATGTTTGACGATAAAACGACTGAGATCATCAACGAGCATTTCCCTCTCTCGCTTTTGATAGCCGCCCAAAAATCGCCGATGCTTCCGGATTACCTGCGAACGCGTTTTGCGATTGCTACGTGGACGCGCGCAGTTTTGCTTGATGATCTAGTCAGCGCAAACAAACTCGCGCCCGATGTAACAAAACTCGTCCCGGAAACCAAAGATCTTATGAATAGGTTTTTGGCGGCGAAAACTCCGGCTTCAAAAAAACGAGCCGCACTTTATTTGATCATAAAAAGCGAGAATCTGACGCCGTATATTCCGAGCGGAATGGGTTCCGCCGGTGAAGGTTATAAAATGTACGCATCGCGATGGTGGTGCGAGCCGTACGAAGGCGGCTACGACGAGGAAAACGAAACCTACATCGAGAATTCATATTCGCAAAAGCCGGCGTTTTTGGACGCCCTGCAGAGCGAAACCGCGCGCAAGGAACTCAGAAAACTAAAAGCGATCGGCGATGCGCCGAAATATCTCGGCGCGCAGGTTCTTGAATGGGCGCGTCTTGCCCCGCTTGATAAACGCGTTCCGGAAAGCCTTTATATAGTTTATGAAGCTAACGGTTGGGACAAATACGGCTGCGGAGGCAACGAGGAATTGCAGGCGCAAATCGGCGCGTTTTTGAAAAAGCGCTATCCGAACAGCGAATGGACGGCAAAAATTCTTGAATTTGAAAATTAACTGGAGCGCGTCCGCGTTCCGTTTTATTTGATCAGCTTTTGAATTTCCTTAAAATGCTCGTTTTTTGAATCGCGCATCAGTTCAAAAAGCGCCATTTCAACCGACGAGGGCACTACGCCGTTCATTTCCATTTTGCGCAGTGCCGCAAGCCGATTGTATTCAAAGCGCGCGCCAACCGAGTCCTGCAAAAGATGCACTTCAAAACCTTTTTCCAAAAGATCGTGCGCGGTTTGGTTGACGCAAATATGAGCTTCGATTCCGCAAAGCACAATTTGTTTGGCACCGAGCGCTTCCAATCTGTCTAAAAAATACTTCGCGCCGCACGAGCTGAATGCCGTTTTTTCGATAATTTCAAAATCTTCAGGCAAAACCGACAAAATTTCGGTCGCGGTTCGCCCCAAGCCTTTTGGATATTGCTCCGTAACGATCACCGGCGCGCCGAGAATTTGAAAACCGGAAATTGCCCTCGCGATTCGCGCCGCAATTACGCCGAATTCGCCGATCGTTTGCCGAAACGCTTCCTGCATATCGATGGCAATCAAAACCGTTTTTTCCTTTTTCAAAACGTTCCGATGCGTCATATTTAATTCGAATTCTTCGCAGCTTGCTTCCGCGCCTGCTCGTTTATTTTGTCCTTATTTTTCTTTTCCAAGTTGTATTGGCGGAAAAAAAGATAGGTCGCCGATACGCTCAAGATCAGGATCAGGATCATCATTGCGAGAATAAAATACGCTTCGGCAGCGGCGGAATTGGTCATATTTTTAAGTTAGCAAAGACGCTGAAAAGAAACAATTTTTGTCGAAAATATTCACCTTTATTCGCCCTTTTCAATCGCTTCGTTCTTTTTTACCGAGCGCCCATTTCAGCAGGAATGGGGTCATTAATGTTGTTATCATTACCATGATGACGACCGCGCTGTAAGTCGACGCGCTTATGACCGGCTGAGTAACGCCGTCAGCGCCGGCGAGAAAAAGCATCGTTCCGAACGAAGCGAAAAACAGCACGACTTCGCCGCGCGGGATCATTCCGAAGCCGACCGCCTTTTTACTTATGTCCTTTTCGCGCACGCCAAGCGAACATGCTTGCTTGCCGACGATCGCGGCTAAAGTCAACGCGAGCGCAAAAAACAAAACGCGCGAATCGCCGAAAACGAGAAGATTGACCTTCATTCCTACCGCAACGAAAAAGATCGGCGCAAGCAGAGCCGCGATCGGCGAAATTAGCTTGTCGAGCGGCATTCCCTTTTCGCCGACCAAATTTTCAAACGGAACTTCGTCGAGCATCAAACCCGCTGCAAACGCGCCGATGATCGCAGCCAAACCGAATTGCGAAGCAGCAAAAGCTGTCAGGAAGCAAATCGAGATCGCGAGTCCGAGCACAATTCCCTCGCTTTTGAATTTTTTGACGCCTCGAAAAAGCATCGGGACAAAAAATTGTCCGGCAAGGATCGCCGCGATCACGAAACCGATGGCTTTGCCGGCGATCAGGACATAGCTCCAAAGATCGACCGGTGTTCCACTTGCCGATGCTTCGATGACGCCTTCGACGATAGCTAAAACGAGCAGCGCTAGAATATCGTCGATCACGGCGGCGCCGAGAATTATCCGCGCAACACGGTCGTTCAATCTCCCCAAATCGCGTAAGACGCGTGCAGTAATGCCGATGCTTGTCGCTGCCAGCATCGCGCCGATGAAAATATGAGAAAGCGTAGGTGCACTCGACAAAAAAAGAAATGCGACGAGCCAGCCTAACAAAAACGGGGCGACGACGCCGATCACCGCAACAGAAAGCGCCGACAATCCGACCTTTCTCAGTTCCTTAAAATTTGTTTCGATCCCGACCTCGAAAAGGAGTATGATCACACCAATCTGAGCAAGCGCTTCAATCACCGCGTTCGTTTTCAATGGTTCGGCGGCGGTAATTCCCACCAAAAACAGATTTCCGAGTACGATTCCGGCGACCAACTCGCCCAAAACTCCCGGCTGATTGAGCCTTTCGAATATTTCGGCAAAGAGCTTTGCCGCAAGCATGATTACGGCAACACCGACCAGAACGGCGGGCTCGAGCCCATGCGAAACGTTCTCGCCTCCGGCAAAAACGAGCTGTGAAACGGCGAGAATTATTAGGGTTATAATGGAAAAAACAGTGACTTTACGTTTCATTGATCCTTGGCTAAATCGATTGATTATTGCATTTAGAAAATAGATAATTAAAAAAATCCCTGCTTGGCTTCCGCGGGGTCTTTATTGATATTACCCGTTTGTTTTGAAGCTATTATAGCAAATACAATAAAAGAATGAATGAAAAGGAAGTTGCGAATATCGAATCCGTCTTGACCGAATCGCGTGTTTTTCCGCCGCCGCAGGCGTTCAGCGAACAGGCACACATCAAGAGCTTTTCCGAATACGAGCAGATCTACGCCGAAGCCGAAAAGGACACCGAGGCGTTTTGGGAAAGCGCGGCGGAAGATCTACATTGGTTCAAAAAGTGGGAAACGATCCTCGAATGGAACGAGCCGCACGCAAAATGGTTTGTCGGCGGCACGACCAACGTTTCTTACAATTGTCTCGACCGCCATCTGGAAACTTACCGCAAAAATAAAGCCGCCATAATTTGGGAAGGCGAGCCGGGCGAAATTAGAACGCTCACATATCAGCAACTACATTCCGAAGTCTGCAAATTCGCAAACGTACTCAAAAAACTAAATATTCGAAAAGGCGACCGAGTCGCGCTTTATATGCCGCTGGTTCCCGAGCTTGCCGTCGCAATGCTCGCCTGCGCGCGAATCGGCGCGACACACACCGTAATTTTCGGCGGTTTTTCTGCCGAAGCCATCCGCGACCGCGTCAACGACGGCGAGTGCAAGCTTATCATCACGGCTGACGGTGGTTTTCGACGCGGCGGCGAGATAAAGCTGAAAGAAACGGTCGATAATGCGGTTCAAAACACGCCGAGCGTGAAAAATGTCGTCGTTTTCAAACGTACCGGCTCAGAAATAAACATGAAAGACGGTTTTGATCATTGGTGGCACGATCTGATGAAAGACTCATCCGCCGATTGTCCCGCCGAAGAACTCGATTCCGAGCATCCGCTTTATATTCTTTACACGAGTGGGACGACCGGCAAGCCGAAAGGAATTTTGCACACAACCGGCGGATATCTGACGCAGGTTTCTTTGACGACGAAATGGATCTTCGACCTAAAAGACGAAGATGTTTACTGGTGCACGGCAGATATCGGTTGGGTTACCGGGCATTCTTACGTCGTTTACGGTCCGATGTCGAACGGCGCGACCGTTTTGATGTATGAAGGTGCGCCGAACTATCCTGATTTTGACAGATTTTGGGACATTATCGAACGCCACAAAGTCAATATTCTTTATACTGCGCCGACGGCGATTCGCGCTTTTATCAAATGGGGCGAACAATATCCGAACAAACACGATTTGTCATCTCTGCGGCTTTTGGGAACGGTTGGCGAACCGATCAACCCGGAAGCGTGGATGTGGTATCACGAAATTATCGGAAACGGGAAATGTCCGATTGTTGATACGTGGTGGCAGACCGAAACCGGTGCGATTATGATTTCTCCGCTGCCGGGCGCAACGCCGACTGTTCCCGGCACGGCAACCCGTCCTTTTCCGGGAATCTTAATTGATATTCAAACCAAAGACGGAAAATCGGTCGGCACGAATGAAGGCGGTTATCTCGTCGTCAAACATCCGTTTCCTTCGATGCTTCGCACGATTTGGGGCGACGACGAAAGATACAAAAAACAATACTGGTCGGAAATTCCGAATGTTTATTTTGCGGGCGACGGCGCACGGCGCGATGAGCGCGGTTACTATTGGATAATGGGCAGAATTGACGATGTTTTGAATGTTTCAGGACATCGCCTCGGAACTGCCGAAGTTGAATCTGCGTTAGTTTCGCACGAAGCTGTAGCAGAAGCGGCAGTCGTCGGCAAACCCGACGAAATCAAAGGTCAGGCAATTGCGGCTTTTGTAACTTTGGAGGGCGGACGAAAGGGAACTGAAGAACTAAAAGAAGCACTGCGTCAGCACGTAGCGAAGGAGATCGGCGCATTGGCAAAGCCCGACGACATTCGTTTTACCGACACTTTGCCGAAAACCCGTTCGGGCAAAATTATGCGCCGTCTGCTCCGCGAACTTGCCTCAAGCGGAAAAGTTGCGGGCGACGTTTCGACTTTAGAAGATTTTTCCGTGCTGGAAAAGTTGCGCGAAGATGAATAATAAAGTCATTTTCAGTTTAATCCAAATTTCAAATGCGGAAATAGCCGGGAACCAGGGCTTATTCAAAGTCCGAAAAAAAGTTGTAAATGTCAGTTGTTAATCTAAATCTATCAGCTATCACCTATCATTTATCACCTATTCCGAAGCGAAAATTAAATAACCATTCGGAATAGGTAATAAATGATAAGTG
>JBGTFE010000077.1:0-8375 GCA_041747435.1 Pyrinomonadaceae bacterium
TCGTAGGTCGAATCGGTCGTGATGCCTTGAAAACCTTTTTGCCGTAAATCATTCGCCATAAAATTGCCGAGTTCCGTGTAGCCTTCGACGATTTGTTTCGGCACGTTCGGTTCGACGGGTTCTTTATACGGCGGCAGAAAAAGCCGCGAACCGTTTGCGCCTTGCTGGTGAATGTCGTGGACGATCTGCGGACGGAAAACATTGTGAATTTTATCAACCGTGAGTTGCGTTTCGATCTGCGTGAACGCATACCAATCGCGGTTGTTGTCGTGTCCGACATATTTCTGGTAAAGCTCCGGCGGAGTCGTGCCTTCAAACTTCGTCCCCAAAGTTTTGTCATACCAATTTTTGACAATATCAACACCGTCGGGATTGAGTGACGGAACAAGAATGATGATCGTGTTTTCCAAAATCCGTTTCGTTTCCGCATCTTCGGCGCGTGTCAATTTTTCGGCGATCAGCATAGATGAGAGCGTCGAGCCGACCTCGGTCGAATGAATTCCGCAGGTTATCAAAACAAAAGTTTTGCCCTGTTTGATAAGCGCGTCGGCGAGTTTTTGATTCGATCTTATCAATCTCGGATCGGCGAGTTTGTCATTTATTTCGATATATTTTTTGAGTTCTTTCAGATTTGCGGGCGAAGAGATCGTCGCGTAAACGAAAGGCGCGCCCATTGTGGTTTTGCCGATCTCTTCAAATTTTACGCGGTCTGATGCCGCGTCCAATTTCTTGAAATAATCGACAATTTGCGACCAGCTCGCAAGCTTTCGGTCATCGCCGGGCGTAAATCCCAAAACATCTTTCGGCGCAGGGATTTTTTGAGCTTGTATAGCAATGGCGAAAAGAAAAATCAAACCGCAGAGACGCAGAGCCGCGGAGAAGTATCGGTTTCTTGTCATTATTCCAGTTTAGATTATTTCGAGAAGTTTGAAAATTATTGTAGGGGCGGTCTTGTGCCTGCCCAAAACGACGAATGTCGCTAACCTCGTCGGGCGGGCGCAAGACCTGCCCCTACAATTTGCTTATTGCGCTTTCGCAAGGCAAAATAAGCCAAGTCGTCCACAAGCGCTTTCCCCGCAGGCTTTACAAAATTTCATTCGGAGGTTTTAGTTAATGGCTAAAAATCCCTTTTTGGAGAATTTCCGTCCTTATATCCCGGACGCGGCAAAGATCCGCGAATTAACACCGCTGCCTTTGATCGTCGGAACGCTGCTCGGCGTTATTTTCGGAGCGTCTTCGCTTTATCTCGTTTTGAAGGTCGGGCTGACGGTTTCGGCTTCGATTCCGGTTGCGGTTATTTCGATAACGCTGTTTCGTCTGCTTTCAAAATTCGGAATGCGCGACGCGACGATCCTCGAACACAACGTCGTGCAAACGGCTGGTTCGGCGGGCGAATCGATCGCTTTCGGGCTTGGTGTTACGATGCCCGCGATCTTGATCCTCGGCTTTGATCTGGAGATTTCCCGAGTGATGCTCGTTGCTGTTTTGGGGGCACTATTGGGAATTTTGATGATGATCCCTCTGCGCCGCGCCCTAATTCGCGACCAGCACGGAATTTTGAAATACCCCGAAGGCACGGCGTGCGCGCAGGTCTTAATTGCGGGCGCATCCGAGGAATCTCGCGCCGCGTCGATCGATTCCGAAAAGGAAAACTCTAAGGCAGCTGCCTCGACCGGCGGAAAAATCATCGGCATCGGGTTTGGGATCGGATTTCTTTTCAATTCGCTGATGCAGGTGTTTAAAGGATGGAAGGAAGTTCCCGGAAAAACTTTCGGCGAGCCGTTTCGCGGCGGTTCGGTTTCGCTCGAAAACAATCCCGCGCTGCTCGGTGTCGGTTATATTATCGGTCCGCGCATTGCCGGAGTTATGTTCGCGGGCGGCGCGCTATCGTATCTCGTGCTTATTCCGATGATCAAATATTTCGGCGCGGCTCTGCTTTCACCGCTTGCGCCAGCCACTTCGAAACTCATTTCCGAAATGGCGGTTCAAGGTAAAGACAGCATCCAAAGCACATATATTTTATACATCGGCGCGGGCGCAGTTGCCGCAGGAGGAATAATCTCTCTTGCCCGAAGTTTGCCGACGATCTGGCACGGTTTGAAAGGCGGACTCGCCGATTTTCGCAGCGGCAAAGAAGTAAAAGACGAAGCTGCCTTGCCGCGCACCGATCGGGATCTTTCACTGAAATGGGTGGTCGCCGGCATTCTGGTTTTGATCATTATCATCGCTCTTGCGCCGGCATTAAAGATGAATTTGATCGGCGCGATCTTGATCATCATTTTCGGCTTTTTGTTTGTAACCGTTTCATCGCGGCTGACGGGCGAGATAGGTTCGTCTTCAAATCCGATCTCCGGAATGACCGTCGCAACTTTGCTTTTGACTTGCTTGGTTTTCCTGATTCTCGGCTGGACCGCTCCGGATCCGTATTTCGTAACGGCGTTGAGCGTCGGCGGCATTGTCTGCATCGCCGCTTCGAACGGCGGCACGACCTCGCAGGATTTGAAAACCGGCTTTTGGGTTGGCGGAACGCCGTGGAAACAGCAGATCGCGATCCTTGTCGGCGCAACGGTTTCGGCTTTGATCTTAGGTCCGATCTTGATCCAGCTGAACAATTCTTCCACCGTTTATCAAAAGGTTGAACCAACGGCATTCTCGCAAGAATTCCGCGTCACGGAACAACAATTGCTCCGTGACGGCGACCAATTAAAAAGCGAATCCGCCAGCGAACCGGGCTTAGCCGACGCGAATAATTATCGCGTCTGGCACAATACGGACGCGAATGTCGGTGAGCAGGGACGTTATCTGGTTGATATGCAGGGAAGACCTGTTTATTTAGTTGATCCGGGAATTAACGGCACGGCAACCGAACGCGCTGACGGTTCGAGCGTTACTAAATACAACGCGCCGAAAGCGACCTTGATGAGTTATATCATTAAGGGAATTTTAAGCCAGGAATTGCCGTGGGGTTTGGTTTTGCTGGGCGTTATGATAGCGGTCGTCCTGGAACTTGCGGGCATTCCGTCGCTTGCTTTCGCGGTCGGACTTTATTTGCCGATCTCCGTTTCCGCGCCGATCTTTGTCGGCGGGCTCGTACGTTGGGGAGTCGATAAAGATTTGATTCGCCGGCTTCGCACTCGAAACTTGACCGAAGAACAGATCATCGCCGAAACCGATAAAAGTCCCGGCGTTCTGCTGGCTTCGGGTTACATCGCCGGCGGCGCTTTAGCCGGAATTTTGGTCGCGATCGCGGCGGAATTCCTAAGCGGCACGGTAACGAGTTTTGAAAAATGGTCGGAAGAACATAATCCGTTCTTCGCGGGAAGTAATTCCGATTGGTTGGCAATGATCCCGTTCTTGATTCTGACAGTTCTGCTTTATTTTGTCGGACGCGAGATGCTTTTCAGTGGAAAGAAAGATAGGGAAAATTAACCGAAAAAAATAGTTCACTTTTTTTCGAAAAACGCGCTATAATTTCTGCGGCGCGTTTTTTCTTTGCGCGCTTTCCACAAAACAGAAACTTCTTTTCTTTCGAATTTTTCAAATACATGTCCAATAAAATTTTAACCATAGTCTTATCGCTGCTCTTAATGTGCGGCTGCGGAGCCGAAGCGTCAAAAAACGCCGATCTGACGTTGGCTGAAAAACCTTTAGGTGACGCAACACAAAGTTCGGAAACAGGTGCGACGATCAAGATCGAACCAAATTCACCGGCTGATACCGTCAGGGCATTTTATAAAAATCTGCGAGAGAAAAAGATTCGCGATGCGATCTTTTTGACCAATTTGCGCCCCGCGATCGAAGGCTTGACCGATGCTGAGCTCAAAGATCTGCAAGTCGATTTTGACACTCTTGCGGAGCGCGTTCCGGCGCAGATACAAATAAACGGCGAGATAATTTCAGGCGATAAGGCGACGGTAACGGCGAATTTACCGGATGAAAAAACCAACAAAATGAAAACGCAGGAAATAAAGCTGAAGCGTGAAAATAACACGTGGATCCTGAAAATGGTCGCCGATGACGCCGAAAAATTAGTAAAAGAACAGGGCAGCAAATATTTTTTCGCGCTTCGCATCGAAACGCATCACGAGGAAGCGAGAGATATGATGGAACGCATCGTAAAAGCCGAATTGACGCACGCGCTGCAGAACCAAGGTGGCTACGCTGATTTGCAGACACTCGTTTCAAAAGATCTTTTACCCGCCGAACTGCTTAATTCCGACGCCGCCGGTTACAAATACAACATTTTACTCTCAGCCGACAAAAAGAATTATTCCGCGAACGCCGTGCCGACCGTTTACGGAAAAACCGGAAAGCTTTCTTATATCGCCGAGGTCATTAACGGCACAGATCGCGGCGTAAAAAGCGCTGATAACGGCGGACGGACGCTAAAAATACAGTAAAATATGATATTTTTCGAGTCGCCTGTTGAAATTTCTGTGGAAAAGGTTTATAAGTTGTTTTACTATTTAATGTTTACCGGCTTCTCCGAACGAAGAAAAAGATAAAAGTTGATGATTCGCAAATTGATTTCAAAGTTTAATAAATCAATTACGAAACGTGTCGTTTCGGCGCGGCACAATTACGAAGTGCCGATCCGCGTTTGGATCGAACCCGACCGAAACACCGGGCGTTTGCAAAAACCGGTCGAGCATCTTTCGATCTCGGGCGAGACGAAAGATATGAGCAAGACCGGAGTTGCCTTTATTGTTCCGGCGATTCGTCTGCGCGAATATTATCTCGTCGGCGAAGGGCGAACGCTCAACGCCGAACTCGATCTGCCGGGCGGAAAAATTCAGATGCAGATCGTCGGGCAAAGACACGAGCAGGTCGGCAAGCATATCTCGGAAGCAAAATTTCTGATCGGCGCGGCGATCCTTCGAATCAGCCCGCAGCAGCGCGAAGTTTACGAAGAATTTCTCGAATTCGGTAGAAAACGCGACAAAGCGAAAAGTTTGACGCTTGGAATTGAAAGCGACAGTTAATTCGCAATAAAAGTTTTTTTGAAGACGCGGAATCAACCCGCGTTTTTTTGTCCTTAAATTCGGCGTCACTTAACCGTTTGCAGTTTCAACGCGATAAAATCCGCTATTTTTTCAGGCTCTTCGTCGCTCAGCGCGAGACGCTTGGCACCGATCACGGCTTCTGAAATGTCTTCAACGCGCGTTTTATAGCGTTTGTCGCGAATGATCAGATCTTCAACAACGCGGCGTTCGAGCTTTTCGCGCGAAACGTCATCGTCAAGATCCGCGGCAACGGCGTATTCGATCGGAACCGAATGATTCTTGATGCGGACGTGAAGCGCGCCCGTCATTTTCTCGGCTTCCTCGCGAATTTTTTTGAGCTCCAAAAGCGAGTTTGGAAAGCCAAGCTGTCCGCGCATCGTGATCTCGATTATCGGCGCCGGCTTGTCATTTTCCGCGCCGCGCGCTTCTACTTTTAGGTTTTCCAGAATATTTGCCGTAATCTCTTTCGATTCGGAATAGGGCGAAACATCAAACGAAATTCGCTGGAAAGGTCTCTGCGTGTAATCGCGAACGTGCTTTGCCGCAATTTGATTTTGCTCATCGACTTCGACGAGGAACGCGCCGCGCGTTTCGCGGTATTCGTCGATATTTGTTATCTCGAGACTTCCCGGATTGAACGCCCAATTGTCTATCTCATAATGTTTGTGGGTGTGTCCGAGTCCGACATAATCGACAACCGATTTTAGCTCCTTGAAATTCGCCAGCGAAAGCGCGGGCATCGGATGAGTCTGATGATCTTCGACGTCAGTGTGAAGCAGAAGAATATGAAACGCGCCTTCTCTGCGGTTCTGCTTTATGCCTTCGATGAGCATTGGTATCGCCCAATTCGCCGAAGCGCCGTACCAATCCGAGCCAAAAATTCTCACGCGCCCGATGTCGATAAAACCGCCGCGCTGATTTTCGTCGTCCCACGGCTGATAAGTCATTTTGCCTTCGATATTTGTCGGCTCAAGCAAAACCAAAAGATTCCAATTCGCCAGCGAGCGCAGCCAGCTATATTCGCTGTCGTTGTGTTTCTGGTCGTGATTTCCTTCGATCGTAACGACCGGAATTCCGGCGTCTCTCAAAAATGACAAACCCGCAAATGCGTAATTCATCGTTTCGGGCGGAACATTTCTTTTATCAAAAAAATCGCCACCCATCACTACAAAATCGACCTTTTCACCGATCGCATATTTTTGTATTACGTCGATCCAGGCATCGAAAAAGTCGCGCGGAGACACGGTCAATTGATAGCGCGTACAGCCGAGATGCACATCGGAGATGTGAAGAAATTTCATACGTCGATTATATCAAAGAGAAAGTGTGGCGAATAATTGCGTTTTGGTATAGCCAAATCGCGGAAAAAGTGAGAAGATACTTGTCGAAACGTTTTTTAATAGCCCGTCCAACCCCAGATTTCCCGTTTAAGCCGCATTTCATTGGTTTTGCTTTGGCTGCGAGTAATGTATGAGAATTTTGCTTTATAATCCCGATAACGGCGTGACGCGCAATTTTATGCCGCATCTTTGGATGTTTTTGCTTCAATCGCTAACGCCGGCGGAACACGAAGTCGTGTTGATCGACGGCAACGCAAAAGCGATGACGCGGAAGGAATTGGTAACTTTTTGCCGTGAGGAAAACATCGAACTAGTCGGCATCGGCTCCATGACGCGAATGGTTGCGCGAGCTTATCTCGTCGCGGACGCGCTGCGCGAAGCCGGAATAAAAGTGGTAATGGGCGGACCGCACGTTACGGAATGTCCCGACGAAGCGCTTGGAAAAGACGGCGGAATTCGTCACGCAGACGCGGTCGCGCTTGGGGAAGCCGATGAAATTTGGGCGCAGATGGTCGAAGACGCGGCAAACGGTGAGCTCAAAGAAATCTATCAACCGGAAATTGACTCAAAAGGCAACGACAAAAAGCCCGCGCTCCAGCCCTATCCGCATATTCCGTGGGAAACTTTGGATTTAGATCAATTCAGTCTCGTTCCGAAAGCTTTTCGCGGCTTGTTATCAAAATTTGGCGAAGGCTGGGGAAAATTTTTCGTCGTGCCGATCGAAACCGGTCGCGGCTGTCCTTACGGCTGCGAATTTTGCACGGTAACCGGATTTTTTGGCGATTCGATCCGTTTTCGCACAAACGAAAGTGTGATCGAAGAGCTTTTAAGATTGAAGGCGCGCGCGAAAACCGAGCGAGGGCAGATCGCCGTTTTTTTTATCGACGACAATCTCGCGATCAATAAGAAGCGGTTAAAATCGCTGCTTCGCGACATCATTGCCGCAAACGCGCAGCTTCCCTGGGTGGCGCAGATCAGCGCGAATCTTTTGGGCGACGACGAACTTGTCGATCTTATCGCCCAAGCCGGCGGAAAATGGATCTTTATCGGAATGGAATCGATCGATCCGGCAAATATGGCGGACGTAAACAAGACATTTTCGAAGCCGGCGAATTACAAAGACGTTCTCGATGGTCTGGCAAAGCGCAACATTTATGCGATCACTTCGTTTATTTTCGGAATGGATAATGACACGGTCGGCGTCGCGAACCGAACTGTTGACGAGATCGAAAGCTGGTCGCCGGGACTTCCGGTTTTTGGGCAGCTTACGCCTTTTCCGGCAACACCGCTTTATACACGTCTTGAAAAATCGGGTCGCCTGATGCGTCCGAAACATTGGCTGGATTTTGCTCCGTTTGTGATGGCGCACACGCCTCTAAAAATGACGATCGAAGAAGCGCGCGTGGAGACGATCTCGGCTTGGGCGCGATCTTACAGCCCGGAACGAAACGCCGAAGCGCTCGAGGCGATCAAAGACCAGCCGATCGAGTTTCGCATCAGCCATCTCGTTTCGCGTTTTTTCTTCCGCGGAATTTATTTCCCGCAAATGAACAAACGCGCGTGGATTAAATTACTCTTTCAGAACAGAAAGCCGATCCTTAGTCTCATTAAAGAAGGCTTGATAACGTGGCGAAACGCGCGGCGCAAACGCAAGCTTATATCTCAAACCGTGCCGACGGTCTGATTCGGCGAGCGCCCGAATTCATCTAACAAGGGTCTTAATTTTTGCAAAACTTCATCGTGGATCGCGCCGTTTGTGGCGACGATTCCGTTGTGATTTTGCACGTCGCGCCTATCGTATCGAAACGGCGAGCCGAAAAGATCGGTAAGTTTTCCGCCGGCTTGCTCAAGGATCACCTGAGGCGCGCACGAATCCCAAAATTTTGTGCGGGGACTGAGATGAATATAAAGATCCGCCGCGCGCCGCGCGATCAAGCCGACCTTTAATCCGACCGAGCCGCGTTGGATCTCCTTCCTGAAGCCTAGATCGTCGATGATCCGGTGCATTTTCGGGCTGCGGTGATTGCGGCTC
>JBGTFE010000078.1:0-28339 GCA_041747435.1 Pyrinomonadaceae bacterium
AGCGCGGACGCCCTCGTCCGCAATGAACGCGGAGCGTTCAAACAGGGCTGATAACAGATCGAATGAGATTGCTGACGCAATCGTTGCGGACGAGATCGTCCGCGTACCGGGCGTAATATTTTTCGGCACATCCAGCTACGCAGCCGTCGAAGCGATCGAATTACTAAAAGACGAAGGAATTTTTCTCGACGCAATGCGCGTAAAAGCGTTTCCATTCGGCGCGGAATTTGAAGATTTTGTGAACTCTCACGAAAAACTTTTCGTAATCGAACAAAACCGCGACGCTCAATTCAAAAGCTTGATGATGATCGAACTCGGCGTAAACTCCGAAAAATTAATATCGATTCTAAACTACGACGGGATGCCGATCACGGCGGATCATATTTTTAACCAGATCAAGGAAAATTCCGTGGTTCGAAAAGGAAACAACTTATGAAAACTACAAGACTACTAACGCTATTATTAATTATTTTTTCAGCCGCAACCGCCGCATTTGCGCAGGATAAGGCGCAAAAGATCGATGAATTATTGAAGGCATATCAAGATTACGGGCAATTGAACGGCACCGTGCTCGTGGTTGATAGCGGCAAGGTAATTTACAAAAAAGGATTCGGAATGGCGAATATGGAATGGGAAATTCCTAACAGCGCCGACACGAAATTCCGCATCGGTTCGGTTACCAAGCAATTCACGGCTGCACTTATCATGCAGCTTGTTGAAGAAGGAAAGATCAAGCTCGACGGCAAAATGACCGACTATCTCCCTGATTATCGAAAAGATACCGGAGCGAAAGTTACCGTTCATCAACTCCTTAATCACACCTCGGGGATTCCTAGCTACACGAGTCTGCCGGGATTTGGCGATGTCAGCCGTGATCCTTATACGGTTAAAGATTTTGTCAAAAAATTAGCAAGCGGCGATCTTGAATTCGAACTCGGCACCAAATACAGCTACAACAATTCGGGCTATTTTCTGCTCGGCGCGATCATCGAGCAAGTTACCGGAAAGCCTTACGCAAAAGTTCTGCAGAACGCATTTTCGATCCGCTCGGAATGAAAGACACCGGTTACGACCTTTATTCTCCGCTGATAAAAAAGCGCGCGATCGGTTATCAAAAACTGCCCGACGGTTATCGAAACGCCGCATATCTCGACATGTCGCTTCCGTATGCAGCCGGTTCGATGTATTCGACCGTTGAAGATCTCTATAAATGGGATCAGGCGCTTTACGAAAACAAAATTCTTTCGGAAGCGAGCAAAAAGCTGATGTTCACGCCCGGACTCGACAATTACGGTTATGGATTTGTCATCACAGATCAGACTATCGGCAAAACCGACCAAAAAACTAAAGTCGTAATGCACGGCGGCGGAATCAACGGCTTCAATTCCCTTTTTACGAGATTTGTCGATCAGAAAAGCCTCGTCGTGATCCTGGACAACGTCGGTATGGGACGATACCACGGAAATATTACAAATTCGATCATCAATATTCTGAACGGACAGCCGTTTGACGCGCCGAAACGATCGATTTCTGAAGCGATCTACAAAACAGCAATGGAAAAATCGGGCGCGGAAACCGTCGCCGAATATCGCCGGTTAAAAGCCGAAAAGCCGAATGACTATAATTTTTCGTCCGAGGACGAGCTTAACGCGCTCGGTTATGTTCTGCTTAGAAATAACAAAACGAAGGACGCGATCGAGATATTCAAGCTAAATGTTGAAATGTTTCCGAAGGCTTCGAATCCCTACGACAGTCTCGGCGAAGCTTACCTGGAAGACGGTCAAAAGGAATTAGCGCTTGTAAATTACAAGAAATCGGTCGAACTCGATCCGACCAACGGTAATGCGGTATTGATAATAAAACAGCTCGAAGCAAAAACGGTAAAGGTCGATCCCGCAATTTTTGACGCGTACGCCGGCGATTACGAAATCGCGCCCAGTTTTATTTTGACGATAACGCGCGAAGGCGATAAATTGATAGGACAAGCGACCGGTCAAGGAAAATTGGAGCTTCTGCCCGTTTCCGAAACGGAATTTAACGTTCCTTCCGTAGGCGCAAAGGTTACTTTTGAAAAGAACGCGGAAGGAAAAGTCACGGGTTTGATCCTTGTTCAGGGCGGGCAAACGATGAACGCGAAGAAAATAAAATGACACCGCGCGCTTTAGTTTTGTTTTTATTACGGCGGCGCGATAATGGCAGTTAAGATTATCGAGCAGATCAAGAACGAACTTGATAATAATGCTTGAACCGGACAACCTAAAGGAGCATCATAAAAGTTGAGCTTGTTTGAAATCATCAGCGAAATCGAAGATGTCGAAGTGATCGCCATCGGAAGCCGCATACGCGACCTTGAATGGCTTAAAAAAACGTACGGAATCGGTCGTTGGCGCAAACTAAAAGGCATCGCCCGAGTTCGATTTCTGGATGACGGTGAAGAACTCGACGCCGAAATTCACTGGTATGAAGCTTACGGCATCGGCAAAGTCGAATTTTAGATCAAAGTGCTTTTCTACTAAAGATTTATGAACGATAAACCGCAATTTGCGATCTGCGTAAAAAATGAAGACTATCCGGCATCGCTCCAATTATGGAAGGTTTACCGCGTTTTGCCTGATGAAAAAGGCGCAAAACGAAGGATGATTCGGGTGATTGACGAATCGGGTGAAGATTATCTTTTTTCCGGCAGCTACTTTGTTCCCGTCGAGTTGCCGAAAGCGGTTGAAACAGCGCTTTTGGAAACGGTGTGAGAACGGAAAAATAATCGAGTCTCGGCTTAAACCAAAAAGCTCATCTCCGTTCTGAATTCGGAGGGCACGCCGAAAACGCCGGATCTTTTTTTGAGCAAATCAAAGCGAATTTTTGAGTTTTTGAATTATTGATTACAACCTGCTGGCACGTTGAGCAAGGAATAACTATTTTGATATGAATTATAACGACATAATCACGATCGAACCCGGCAAACGCGGCGGAAAGCCGTGTATTCGGGGAATGCGGATGACGGTTTATGACGTGCTTGAATATTTGGCGTCGGGAATGACCGAGGAGGAAATCCTTGAGGATTTTCCATATCTCACCCGTGAGGACATTCTCGCTTGTCTCGCTTACGCCGCCGACCGCGAGAAAAATCTTCTGGTGGTGCAGCCGTGAGCGCAAAATTGCTCTTTGACCCAAATCTTTCTCCGAAACTCGTCAAGCCAACTTGAAGATTTATTTCCGAATTCGGATCACCTTGATCTACTCTTGCTTGGTACGGCTGACGATCGAACGGTTTGGGAATACGCGAAAGAAAACGGGTTTGCAGTTGTTACACGAGACGCGGATTTTGCCGATCTAAGTGTTTTGCGCGGTTTTCCGCCAAAAGTTGTTTGGATAAGGCGCGGGAATTGTTCTACCGACCAAATAGAGAAAATTTTGCGTTACCATCAAAGTGAGATTGAAGATTTGATGACGGATTCGACTTCGGGCATTTTAACTCTTTTTTGATCAAGCGATCGCTTTCTAATCATGACGGCATGCCGATTACAGCGGACATTATTTGCAAAGTATTAGAGAGAATTTGTAGTTACAGACAAAGAAATGCGTAGTAGGTTGGTTAAACTTGGGGTTGTTGGATCAAGCGTTAGCTGTGAAGAAAGTTTACTTTCAGGTTTCATTTTCGCATTGTGGACAAGAGCCGAAATGAATGAAGCCCCGGAGGTCGAATATCTAGAAACTTTCTTGAAAAAAATTAATATTGAAAGCGAGGAACTAACGAATTTAGAAGACAATCAGCAGAGGTTGGACTTAATAACCGATACATTATCTAAACAAAAAAAAGAGTTTAGTTTATGGTTTAAGGTAGGTCTATGGACGTACAGTTATACTTGGCTTCTGGGGCATGACTATTATGCGACTGAAACGGAAGAGGCTCGTTATTTGATTAGAGAGAATCCCGATATAAGGAAGGCTGGTGCTTGTTTATGCACGAACTTGCTGAATCTTAATTGGTCTCCAGACAAAGTTGAAAGCTTTAATCTTGATAAACTTATTCCATTTTTGTGGGAAAATGACCTTAGAAAATGGGCAGGAAATTCTAATATGGCTGTTATGAGTGATTTGAAACATGAAGCTAGAATTTTAGATTTGAAAGCTGCGGAAGACAATACTGAAAGTAGAGTCAAATCTGCCCTAAGGGAACTTATTTCTGGTATTCCAATTGTGGGTAAAGCAATCGGAATATTAATTTTCGGAAATAAAAAATAGAATATGACATACGTTCGCTCAAAATTTAGACATCCGGCGCTGCCCAAGAATGATCTTGGTTATACGGTTGATTATTATGAAGGCTCGCTCTCGACCCTTTGCGCCGGCTGCGGGCACGATTCGATCTCGGCGGCGGTTGCCGAGGCTTGTTTTCAGTTGAATATCGAGCCGCATAAGGTCGCGAAACTTTCAGGAATCGGCTGCTCGTCAAAAACTCCGGCGTATTTTCTCAATAATTCACACGGTTTTAATTCGGTTCACGGGCGAATGCCGTCGGTGGCGACGGGCGCGAATCTCGCTAACCGCGATCTGATCTATCTCGGTGTTTCCGGTGACGGCGACACGGCTTCGATTGGAATGGGGCAATTCGTCCACGTCATCCGGCGCAATCTCAACATGGTCTATATCGTGATGAATAACGGCTGTTACGGTTTGACCAAAGGGCAGGATTCTGCGACCGCCGATCCGGGTTCAAAAAATAAATCGGGGCAGGTGAATCTTTTTGAAGCGATCGATTTGACATCTCTTTCTATCGAACTTGGCGCAACGTTTGTCGCACAAAGTTTTTCAGGAGACAAAGAACAGCTTATTCCATTGATCAAAGCCGCGATGTCGCATCCGGGTTTCGCATTTCTAAATGTCATCAGCCCGTGCGTCACATTCAACAACAATGCCGGCTCGACCAAATCCTACGATTACGTCCGTGAACATCAGGAAGCGACCGCAACTTTCGATTTTGTCCCGTTCGCGAAAGAAATAAAGACGAGTTATGACGAAGGCGCCGTTCAAAATCTAAAAATGCACGACGGCTCCGTAATACAGCTTCACAAGCTCGCGAAGGATTGGAATCCGCTCGACCGTTTTTCCGCGATAAACGCGATGCAGAAAGCGAAGTCGAACAACGAGATACTGACGGGGCTGGTTTATTTGAACGACGAAAGCCGCGACCTGCACGACATTCTTAAAACGAGCGACACACCCCTCAACAAACTGACAAAAACCGATCTTTGCCCGGGCGCAGAAATTCTCGACGGAATTAACAACAGCTTTCGATAGCGCGCAAAAAAAAGGCTGAGGTGTTACCGCCAGCCTTTACCAAACACGTGTTCAGTTTTTTAGTTTCCCTGTCCGCTTTTGATCGTAAAATCAACGGCTTTGGTCACATTTCCGCGAACCCGGTATATATAATTTCCCGGCGCAAGATTTGTTAAATAGATCTTCTGTTGCGATGCTACCGCAACGACATTTCCCGCCGCGTCAAGCAATTCAAAAAAGATCTGTTGGTTTCCGTGATTCTGATTTATCTGCGCGTCGAGAACAGAATTTCTCACCGAGACGCTGATCTCAACCGAAGTTTGCCCCGGATTTAGTACGCCCGAATATCGCTCTTCAAACCGTCCGTTATTTGACGGTGAAGACGGCGTCGGCGTCGGCGTGGGATTCGGTGTCGGTGTCGGCGTCGGGTTTGGAGTTGGCGTCGGCGTCGGGTCCGGATTTGAATTTCCACCGACATAAAAATCCGAGCCGGTCGCGTTATCCGAATTTAGCAGCAATCCGCCTGAAAGCGATGAACCTATAAGGATCTGCGATTTGGCTTCCGTCGCTGTAGAGGTTGTACCATAAACTTCTCCGCCGACCGCCGCGTTGATTTTGTTCAAATCGAGTTTGATGATAATTTGATTTCCATTGATTTCGCCCGAATCTGCCGCACCTATCGTTTCCTGGTTTTGCGTTCCGGTCGCGAGAGTCGTTATCTTACCGTATTTATAGGTTGTAGCGGTTTCGTCCACGGATGCGGTTACAAAAACTTTTGTCGCACCAAAACTCGAGGTCAAAGTCCAGCGCATATTCGGCGTTTGAACCGACAGATCCGTAACCTTAAGCGAGTAAATTATCTGATTTGCCGCCGCATCGTATTTAAATTTCGCTTCTCTGATGTCCTGCGCGGTTGTTCCCAATTGATCGTCCGCCGCGTCGATAATTTGCGGCGCATTCGGGTCATCTGACGGAAAGAGATTCGCTGGATGCGGCACAAGCGAAAGCGATTTCGCTATCCGAACCGCGTTGTGCGCGTCAACGTAACCCGCTCCGACAACTCTTTCAGCATAAGGCATCGGCGTTGCGGTTTGGCGCAGGATCGTCACGATTTCGTCCGGTGTTAAAAGCGGATTTGCTTCCATCATCAACGCGATAACGCCCGAAACCTGCGGTGCCGAAAAACTCGTTCCCTGCGAAGTCGTGTAATAAGGCAGATAGGCGGGCGGAATGGTCGAAAGATCGTTTGCTCCCACAAAAACCGGAATCGTTCCCGCGACATTTGTAACACCCGGTCCTTTTGAACGCGCGCTTTTTATATTCACGCCCGAGCCGATAAGATCGGGACGCAGATTTGGCGGAGCACTCGGATCTGCCGGTTGTCCTGCCGTATCCGTTCCGGTTCCGTTATCGTTTCCGCGTGAAGAAAATCCGGCGGGAGTTCCGAGTCCTTCCTTTTCAGCCGCCGCTACCGAGATCACCCACGGCGCGACCGAAAAAGGATTGATCATATCGGGCGCGTCGCCATCATTTCCGGCGGCGAAAACGACTGTTATATTGCGGTCGTGCATCATTCGCGTGGCGGTATTTATCGGGTCGTTTGGGTCGTATGGATAATCCGCCAATGTAGTTCCCCAAGAATTGTTACACACTCTTATTCTGTATAAGGTTTGATAAACAAGCGCGTAATCCATTGCCTGGACGATAGCAAAGGTCGAAAGTCCGACGTCGTTTCCGGCGGTCAAACCGATCAATTTTGCACCCGGCGCAACACCGCGATAAAACCCGCCGGAAGCTGCGCCCGTTCCCGCCGTTACAGCGGCTCCGAACGTTCCGTGTCCACCCTCGACATCGGTCATAGGTTGGTTTTCAATCGGAATTATCGGTATAAAGTCCGGCGGCAATTCAGCGGGAATTTCGGCTGTCGGGAAAAATACGTTTTGCGCTACGTTTTCGCCAAGTTTTAGATCGGGGTGCGTCGCGTCGATACCGGTGTCGATATAGGCGATGCCTACGTTTTTGCCGGTTACCGGAAGCCCCTGGTTTAAGGCAGTGACGGCGGCATCGGATAAAAGGTTCTCAACGCCGATAAATTTATTACTTTGGCTGTCGAGTGCTCTGAAAATGTGATTTGCATAAAGCGAACGGATTCCGCTTTTTGTTTTCAAAGCGTTGAACTGCGCTCGATTTACTTTTGTCAAAACGATCGGAAGCGCCTGCAATTTGTATCCGCCTCTGATACCGATCGATTTAAGCATCAACAGATCAGCGTTCGTCAGCGAATGATCGAATGTAATTACCACTGGCGTAAAGGCTATCGGCGAGCTTAAAATTCGTTGATTAAGAACGGCGTCGACCGAAATCGCAGACAAACCGATCGACTGTACCGAAAGAATAAAAACTATCACCGCTAGAAAATAACCAAACTTTTTCATTTCCATTTCCCCCCTAAACCGCATTTTTCAAAAACACTTCTCGTGCGCATTTTGAGAATATCCCTAGCGGGTTGAGCGATTCTTGAGCGTGACTTGACTATTTCTTGAGGCGTATTTGAATCAACGGCAGCGGGAAGGAGATTGATTTAGGTGCGCGAATATTTTCTCTCTTTAATTTTTTTTCATAAATGGTTATGATTATTTCGGATATCGACTTATCCGGCACATCATCTTTCCGCAAATTTCGAATTTCTTTTTGAGGTCCTAATGAACTTTATTTTAGCTTCGTTTGAATCCGTGACCGGCATGCCCGAATATGTCGGGTTTATTTTTATTTTCGTTCTGGGCGCTTGTATCGGTAGCTTTTTGAACGTATTGATCCACCGAATTCCAAACGAAGAATCGATTGTTTTTCCCAATTCCACATGCCCGAAATGCAAAAACGCCATCAAGCCTTACGACAACATTCCGCTTTTTAGCTGGCTAATGCTTGGCGGAAAATGCCGAAGCTGCAAAGCGCGGATAGCACCGCGGTATTTAGCCGTCGAGCTGATAAACGCACTGCTTTTCGTCTTGGTTTTTTGGCAAGTCGGTTTTAATCCGTTCTTGCCGGTCGTTTTGGTTTTTGTTTCGGCGATTGTTGCGCTGATCTTTATCGACGCCGAACATATGATCTTGCCGGACGTTATCAATTTTCCGCTTCTTTTTATTGCGCTGATCGTTCGAATTGGTTTCGCAGTTGCGTTTGGCAGCGCTTATTTTTCCGATCTGCAGTTTTTTCCGCTTAATCAAATGGAAAATCTTCCGATTTGGCTTGTTTCATTGATCGGAGCAGTGCTTGGTGGTTTGGTCGGCGGCGGATTTTTATGGCTTGTCGGCGCGATCTGGAAGAAGCTGCGCGGCGTCGAGGCTATGGGCTTGGGCGACGTCAAAATGATGTTTGCCGTCGGCGCTTTGCTTGGCTGGCGCTTAACGCTCTTATCGATCTTCCTCGGCGCGTTTTCGGGAGCAGTGATCGGCGTTGTTGTGATTTCGCGTCAAAAAAACAAGGATATGCAGACGCAGATTCCGTTCGGCATTTTTCTGGGAATCGGCTCTATTCTTTCACTGCTTTTCGGCGAGCAGATGATTCGTTGGTATTTTGATACGTTTGTTCCAAGGTAAACTCGTAAGCAGATAAACCACGAAACAACACTAAATAACACGAAAAAAGCTTCGATTGTTTCGCTTTTTTTTTTGTGTAACTTCGCGGTTACAAGTTCTTAATTCTTATCTTGAATTGAATTAGCGGTCCAACCGAAAAGTTTTATTTCCGCATTATCGCCAGGCATTTGGAACATCTTTTCAAAACGCAAGCCAATTTTTTCTAAGACCTTTATCGAACCAAGATTATCCGCATTCGTTATTGCAAGCACCCGTTTGAGCTGAAGATCGTTCCGAGCAAAATCCATCACGGCTTGCGCCGATTCGACCGCAAAGCCGCGCAACCAAAATTTTTCCAGAAAAGCGAAGCCAATGTCGGGATGGTCAAGCGAATCACGTTGTATCAAACCGCAAATTCCAATGTTTTCAACGGTTTCTTTTAATTCGACAGCGCACAAACCAAAACCGAATTTCGCATAGCTCGCCATTGGACCGTTCGCAATATATTTCCGCGCGCCGTCTACGGTGCGGACATTTTTATCCCCGATATTTTTTATCCACGCGGGCTCATTTACCAGTTCAAAGATAAATTCCGCGTCGTTTTCGTCTAGTTTCCGAATTACTAGTCTTTCCGTTTCGAGGGTTTTCATTTCGAATCATTTTGGAACGGCGCTTTCGACGCAGTTTGCCGAGCAGTAGAAGTTTTTTGCGCCTAATTTCATTGCTGATGTTTCCGGTATCCACGTGCCGCAGCGCGCGCATCTCACCAGTTTTCCGCCGCCCGCTTTTTGTTCCTTTTCTAAAACGTTTTCCCTTCGCGGTTGATTTACCTTCCGCATCTGACGAAACATCCGGAAAACATATAGCGCGGTTTGGATCTGTTTTCGAAAGCGCAAAAGAACAAGACCGAGCAAAACGATCAGCAAAAAAGCTATGACTAAGAGTTTAATCATTGAGGCGAACTATTTTCTTCGAGCTTTAGTTGCGTCTGAATCTCGGAAAGGCTCGGCGTGTTTGGATTTATATCTTTTAGGCGCGCCAGAAGCGCTTCGGCTTCGCCCATTTTCTGCTGTTTGATCAAAGTTTGTATCAAAAACCGCATGGATTTTTCATGCTTAGGATTCGTCCTCAAAACCTTTTCAAACTCGGCGATAGTTTTTTCGTACTGTGGCGGCTCTTGAAGATAAAACGTCAAACCGTAATCCGTTCTAACATCGACGTCGTCCGGCGATTTAGCCAAAATTTTCTCATAAAATTCGCGCGCTTTTGCAAAACTTTTGTTGTCTTTGGCAAAATATCCGATATCAAAATACAGATTACCAAGCGTGATCTCGACTTCTCTGTCGGCAGGATCTTTTTGGTTTACACGCAGCAAAAGCCTCGAAACTTCCGATAAAAGCTTCGCGTCTTGCTTCATCGCGCCGTATCGGTATAAAGCCATTCCGAGATTTCTCTGAGCCTGTAGGTTATCCGGATTTTGGTCGGCTTCCGCTATGCGCTGCCGAATTTCTTCGTCAGACAAAGTTTTTTCAGCTTCATTTTGCGGTGAGTTAACGGGAGGATTTTGCGCGGCTTTGAGCGCTTCCAATTCACTCCTATTGAGCGTGTTGGCAAGATAAAAGCCGGCGAAAAAACTTATGAGGATCGCCAGCGTCAAAAGTCCGGCTGTCTTTGTGTTCATCGCAGAAATTCTAACAAATATGTCGATAAATACGAAAAGCGCCGGCTCCTTTCGAAAACAGCGCTTTTTGTTAAAGTCGATTCGTAACGACTATTTATCGCCGGATTTATCCGTCGAAAATTGGAGGTCTTCGGCGCGTCGACGCGGAAAGGGATCCGTAGAACGGCGGCGCGGCGTAGCGGTCGTTGTCCGGCGATCTACGCTTCCAGCCGGCAAGCCTTTCCCGTGAACCGCTTCGACCAAAATTCGCGTAATTTCCTGGGAAAGTGTTCTGTGTTCCGCCGCCGCTCTGCGTCGCAGCGATTCCTTGAGCTCATTCGGCACGTATGCGCCGATAAAAACACCCTTTCGGTTAGCCATAAAAGATATCTCTCCTTTTGATTTCAGTTATTCAAGAATAAAGCCTAGCTTTGCAATTTGAACAAGTCTGTAAGCCGAATTTTGTATCTGAAAGATCAGACGGCAATCATTCATCTAGGCTGCTTGTCGCCAAACAGCTCGAGCGACCTACCCGAAGACCTAAAGAGCGGGCAACTCAAAAGTCTTCCTATTTGGTCTTGCACCACGAGGAGTTTACCCAGCCGCACCTGTTGCCAAATGCGCCGGTGCGCTCTTACCGCACCATTTCACCCATCACCGAAAAACGTTTCAAAAAAAATAGATCGGCTGGTCTGTTTTCTGTTGCACTTGTCGTCACCGGAAAACCCCGGCGCCCGGATGTTATCCGGCTCGCTGCCCTACGGTGTTCGGACTTTCCTCTTCTCCGCTGGGAAAAGCGATTGCCCGACTTGTTCAATTGCAAGGCTTTGTAAGTTTACCAAACATTGTTGGACAAATCTACTGACTTGTTGAATATGGATAGATCTCGGAGATCACTTTCCACCCTACCCTTTTTGACTTTGGAGCTTAAGTTCAATCTTGGATTTCGATCGTATCGCCCGACTGCAAAGCGGGATCGGGAGACCTACCGTTTTTGATATTTTTTAGATTATATTCCGTAGAAACCAGCATTCCCTGCTCGTTTTTCCGACGTACTATCGCTTTTTTCGCGTCCGATTTTTTTAGTCCACCCGAAGCCAAAACCGCTTGAGTCAAGGTCATTCCGGAAGAAAAGTCCTTTTGTCCGGGCGAAACGATTTTGCCGCCAATGTAATAAAACGCAGCACTCAGACTTCCGCGTTTTTCATTCGATGTGAATTCGACGATGTCTCCCGGAAAGATCAAGACATCCTCGTATTTTGAATCGCTCAACGAGAATCGTTCCGTTTGTGAGTTTGCGCGTTTGACCGTAACGCCCGTTGCTGTGGAAAGAACGACCGCTTCGGCGCGAACTGCGTAAAGCGGCATCGCTTCGCGCTGAAGAAATTTTTCGCCCGCCTTCTCAACCAATCCTAAAACGCGGATCGAATGGCTCGCGAACTCACGCAATTTAACCGAAACTTGCGGATTTTCGTAAAGTTTTATTTTTGCCTTCAAAGAATCTTCAATTTCCTCAACAGTCGATCCCGAAACGAAAACCATTTCGCCTGCAAGCGGATAATCTATTGTGCCATCGCTGAGAACGGTAAAATAATTTGTCGCTTTTGAAGCCGCATTTTGAAGACTGATGAGCAAAATATCGCCGATGCCGACTTTATAGACCTCGGTCGGCGAAATCGATTTTGTGCTGGCACGTTTTGCTATCTCAAAAGTCGTTTTGGCAATCGATCTGTTTTCAGTCGGAGCTATTTGTTCAGTCACGGCGCTCGTCTGGACGTTCGATTGCGGGTTGCTGGTTGGCGCGCTATTTTCTTTTTTTACATTCGTTTTGGGATTTTGAGAATAGCCGAAATTTACCTTTGTCGGCGGATTTTGCGTCGGTTGCGCAAACGACACCGAGGCGAAGAAAAGTGAAAAACTTGAAATGGCGAAAGAAAATTTTAAAAGACGCTTGATTCGCATATTTTTTGTTGGTCGGCAAAAACCAAAAAAATCAGATTCGAACGAACTTAGTTTCGGAATTACGAGTTTCTGCCCGTAACCAAATAAATGCGTAAAAGCTGCGTGATTCTAGATTTTTTCGCTGAAGTTGAAACTTTTCTTGGCGGGCATCATTTTTTCTGAATACAAATGCGACCATTTTTGAAGAAAACGCTCGCGGACCAAATTCTCGATCTCGTCTGAAGTGGGACATTTCTCCAAAAGACGAACGATCTCACGGGCTTCTTCGGCGGCGATTCCGGCAACGATCTTTCTGACGCGGGGAATTGAATTGACATTCATGCTGAGCTCGGTGGCTCCCAAGCCGATCAATATCGGAACGTAATAAAAAGAGCCCGCCATCTCGCCGCAAACGATCACCGGAATTCCGGAACGCTCGCCCGCCTTAAGAACTGTTTTTATTGCCTTTAGCACCGCCGGATGCAGCGTGCGAAACCATTCGGCGACCGATTCATTGTCGCGATCAACGGCGAGAAGGTATTGAACCAAATCGTTTGTTCCCAAACATAAAAAATCCGTTTCCCGGGCAATTTCATCGACGATAAAAACGCTCGCAGGAACCTCGATCATT
This sequence comes from Pyrinomonadaceae bacterium, assembly GCA_041747435.1. GTDB lineage: Bacteria > Acidobacteriota > Blastocatellia > Pyrinomonadales > Pyrinomonadaceae > JBGTFE01. The sequence goes on from JBGTFE010000078.1 coordinate 13,088, forward strand.
GCCCCGAGACGCGGATTTCCATATTTGATCTTGCGTTTGGTCAGATATTTTCGTTCCTGTTCGAGAATTCTCTTGGTTTCACGAATTTCGGAAATATCCGATACCATAGGCAAAACAATATCAATGCGATCTTCAAATGAAGCCTGAAGCAGCGCCCGAAGTTGAATTCTGAACTGCTGTTTTCGCTTCATACTGAGGCGGATCGCTCGCAGTCCGAGCGCCGGATTTTGTTCTTTTTCACCGCTTTGATCCACCAAAAGCTCAACGCTTAGATCAAATGTGCGAATTCTCACGCCGTGCTCGCCCGCTAATCCCGCTATATTTTTGTATGCTCTTATTTGCTCGAGCTCGGACGGGAAACCTTTGAATTGATTGAACAAAAATTCCGAGCGATATAAGCCGATACCGTTTGCGCCAAAACGTTTCGCTTGCAAATAACCTCTTGGAAGATCAAAGTTTGCGCGGATAACGATTTCCTGTCCGTCCAGTGTTTTGAGAACGTGTGGAACATCCGACGCTTTTTCCGATGGGTGTGTTTGGAACTCCGCAGCCGCGGCTTCGAAGTCGTTCAAAGTAGCCGCCGATGGATTCAGGACAACCTGTCCGTTATAACCGTCGACGACGATATTTTCACCAGCCTGCACGCGCCGCAAGATTCCTTTCAATCCCGTCACCGCGGGCAAATTCAGCTCGCGCGCCAGAATAAATGTATGCGACGTCCAACCTCCATGTTCCGTAATTATTGCCTTCGGATCGCCTTGTGCAAGCTCGATCAGAGTTGAAGGTCTTACTTCCTTTGCGACGATCACGGCATTTTTTTCAAGGTTTATGTTCGGGCGTCCGCCGCCGCCTAATGCCGTCAAAATTCTGTCGGCTATGTCTTCGAGGTCGATATATCGCTCGCGGAAATGATCGTCGGCGATCGATTTATATTGTGCGATGTATTTATCCGTAACTACTTTCACCGCCCATTCGGCATTTACTTTCTGATCTCTTATTTGGTTTTCGATCTTTCCGAGCAGCGATTTGTCTTCCAGCATCAAAAGATGGGCATCGAAAATGTTCGCCGTTTTTTCGCCGAAAATTTCATTTTTTTGAACGCCGGCGTTTTTCAAGTGACGTTTTGCCAGCCGAACCGCGGCGTGAAATCGCCGAAGTTCGCGCTCGATCTGATTTTCCTTGATTTCAACGCGGTAAAATTGTCGCTTGCGCCCGTAAAGGCAAACGACTTTACCGATCGCGACTCCTCTAGACACGGCGCGCGCATTCAGTTTTATTTCGGATTTGTTTCTTTTTGACGGCGAGTTTTGACCTGTTCCGTTCGAGACATTCATTAAATAATCCTGAAAAGTGTGGTAAATGAAAGAAAACGCTCTAACTTCCGAAATTGAATCCGCCTCCGCCGCCTTGCGACGGGAAAAACGGTTTGAGAAGTCCGGCAAACGCGCGCAAATTCCTCGTTTGAATAAGGATCTCGCCCGGACCGGCGAATTCCGCGACCAATCCTTCCCCGCTCAAAAAGCTGCGGAAAAATCCGCTTTTCGCCGCCTTTCGCACATCGTACTGCATTCGTGCTTCCCATGCGACGAGATGCCCGGTGTCAACGACGTATCGCTCGCCCGATCGCAAAGTTTTGCGGTGGATCGCTCCAAAGGAAGAAACAAGAAGAAGTCCGGCGCCGCTCACTTCCAAAAGAAACAATCCTTCACCGCCGAGCCATGATTTTGCGCCGCCGAATTTGGTGTCGACGACGAGACTCGTGTCGCCCGCAAGATACGAACTTGACTGAACGAAAAATCGTTGGTTGGTCATTTCGATTCCGACAACGTCGCCCGGTGTCGCGGGCGCAAGCGTAACTTCGCCCGCACCGCCTTTTGCCGTAAACGTCGAAACAAAAGCCGATTCGCCGCCAACCGCGCGTTTCAGAGCGCCAAACACGCCGCCCTTCATTTCCGAATGTAGATCGATATTCTCCGACATCGAAACCATCGCGCCGGCTTCCGCGGAAATCGCCTGTTCCGGCTGTAAATTTACGACTGCTAGCGCAAAGGCGCCCTGATGCTCTATCTCCCAAGTGTAGCCGCGTCCCTGACCGCGCCCGTCGGAATCAAAATGAAACGCCTCACCGGCTTGGCTCGGCGGTTGGTCGTAGCTCGGTTGCGACGGCGCCGTCTGAGTTTGCATCTGAAGCCCGCACGAACCGCAAAACTGCGCGTTGGGAAGAAGCGGAGAATTACACGTTGGACAGTTCACAAAACAACTCCTCTAGATTTTTTAATAATGATCTGGCAAGCTTCCTCGGCGGTATTTGCAAAATCCAGAAGCGAAACATCTGCGTCGCTGACGACAAGATTTTTCTGCCAGGCATCGATCACATTTTTCCAGCAATCGCCAAGAAGAACGAGCGGACGTTTTTCCAAAACTCCCGTTTGAAATTTATTCCAAACCAACGAGATTTCCGTTACGGTTCCCATTCCGCCGCGCAGCGCGACAAATCCGACGGAACGATCGATCAAATTTTGAAGTCTTTCGTAAAAATGTTGACTCGCCACTTTATCGGTCAAGTATCGGTTCGGTTCGGATTTGAACTGATTCATTACAATACCGAAAACGCGCCCGCCTTTTTCACGGGCGCCGCGCGAAGCTGCTTCCATCACGCCAAGATAGCCGCCGGTGCAAATCGTAAAACCGGCTTCAGCGAGTCGCGCGCCAACGGCTCTCGCTTCTTCATATTCGGGCGTTTTTTCACCGCACCGCGACCCGCCGAAAATTGTAACTATCCTTTCTTCCATTTAATTACCAGAGCGAAACATTCAAACCCTATTATAAACAACTCATTTGCAATAACAAATCTTTTAAGATTCCGACGCCGCTTCCTCGGGCGTTAAATTGCCGGCTTCGTGGATCGCGCGGGTGGTATCGGTAAATAATAAAATGATGCTTCCGATCACGAAAAAAACGATCAATCCCAAAATTGCCTGACGGAAAGACCCGGTCGCACTGATTATTATTATAAAAAGAACCTGTCCCATCCACGAAGTCCCTTTTTCGCTGATCTCATAAAGCCCGAAAAATGATGATTCACGCCCGACCGGAATCATCTGCGAATACAGCGACCGCGAAAGTGCTTGCGCGCTTCCCAAAACCAAACCGATAAAGGCGCCCATTATGTATGCCTGAAACTTGGTTTGTAAAAATCCATACGCGAAAATAACGATGCCGCACCAGATTATCAAAGACACGATGATCGTCTTTTTCGCACCTATTATTCGGGCAATTCTTTCAAAAACAATTGCACCGACAAAAGCCGAAATCTGCGCGACCAGAAAAATTTGTATCAAAAATGCCTGATCTAAATTGGCATCTCTTTCTGCCTGTGTAAAAAGTTCCTGCGACAGAAAACTCGAAGACATTAAAATTACGGTTTGAATGCCGTCGTTGTAAAAAAGATACGCCACCAAAAAGATCATCGTGTAGCGAAGTCTGCGAAGTTCTTTGAGAGTCTCCCAAATTTCGCTAAAACCGACCGTGACCAAATTTTTCTCAGACGGAATTTCTTTTTCTGCGCCGCGCGATTTGATCAAATAAAAGCTGATAAAACCGAAAATTCCCCACCAGAGCGACGCGCCCAAAAATGAGATCCGCACGGCAAATGCTTTATCAATTCCGAGTGCTTCAGCGTTATTGATCAGCAAAAGATTCATTACAAGCATCACGACTCCGCCAATGTAACCCATTCCGTAGCCATAACTTGAAACCTTGTCACGGTGATCTTCGGTCGTAATATCGATCAAAAATGCGTTGTAAAAAACATTCGCGGCGGCAAAACACATATTTGAAAAGACCAGAATGAAACTTCCCCAAATATATGAATCGCCTTTGACAAAGAAAAGCATTGCACTTGCCAGCACACCGGCATAACAAAAACCCGCCATCAGGCGCTTTTTCAAATGAGTATAATCGGCAATCGCTCCGAGAATCGGCAAAATTATGACCATCGAGATCACGGAAAGCGCGATACAAAATGCCGGAAGTCCGCCGGGCGTTACGTTAAAGAAAAATAGATCGAGGATCACGCCATTTTGACACGGATGATTATCTCTCAACATTTCAGGAACATCGCGGCAGAGGGCGTTTTGTGCCAAAGCGATCAAATACGGTCCGAGCAAAACCGCGACAACCGTTGTATAAAACGCGGAATTTGCCCAGTCATAAAGCATCCAACCAAAAATTTCCTTTTTGTTATTTTTGGCTATTTCAGAAGTGTTTTTCATTTATTTCGAACTGCTCGCTTTTGTTGAATAAAACAAGAGTCAACCTTTTCGCTGAATTTGAATGCACAAATCTTCTACGTTTCTATGGTCGCTTGTCAAGTAAGAATTTCTTGACATTTATTATTAAAACCACTACATTTCACTTACGAATCGCCGAAAACACTTTAGCGGTCGTGGCGTAAAAAATATTTTGCACCGCGGCTAAAATCGCGAAGATCAATTCAATTGCCATTTGTAAAAATTTTGAGGTTAAAAATCTAATATGTCCTGGACGAAAATTTCCGAGTCCACACGTACGGTGCTTTATTGCGCGACGGTATTTTGTGTCGTGGCGCTTATTTTATGGTTTGCAGCGATAGATAATGCCGTGACTGCGAGCTCAAATATCACAATTTCAGCGGCTTCGCCGCAAGCTACATTCCCGGGAACGGGAACCGGGGCAATTCCAGATGGGTCGACTGGAATACCGCCGCAATATGGCGCTCCACGGGTAATTAGTTTCGCGGTTTCAGGCGTCTCGGCGAATGTAACCGAGGTTTCAGTCGATATAGCGTTGTCACACACGTGGGCTGGCGATGTTGACGCTATCCTTAGAGCTCCGGGCGGAATGCCTTCCCTGGTTATCGTCAGCCGCATAGGTGTCGTGGCTGCGGGCACCTTTGGCGACAGCTCAAATTACGGAGGAACATATTCCTTTAGCGACGCAGCCATGGGTACAAATATTTGGACGGTTGCGACAGATCCGAGTTGCGACACGAACTGCATCATCGCGCCCGGCAGCTATCGAACAACCGCTCCCGGGCAGCCAATGCAAACCAACCCGCCTCCCGTAACAAGCCTTAACGCTACTTTTGGCGGAATGACACCGGCGGCGGCAAACGGAACGTGGACTTTGACTTTTCGGGACGCCGCTTCCGATGATACCGGAACAGTTACCGCCGCAAACTTGACTGTGAACCCGACCGCTCCGGTCGTGGCTGGCGATGCTCCTGTGGATTTTAATGGTGACGGTAAAACCGACTATGTTGTTGTCAGGAATATTGGCGGCGGAGGCGGACAACTTCGTTGGTTTTGCAGCATCAACGGCACCGCTGGGATCATTGGAAAGGATTGGGGTCTTGACGGCGATTTTATCATTACCGAAGACTTTGACAACGACGATATCGACGATATTGCGATCTGGCGTCCCGGCGCACCTGCGGTCGCGGCTTTTTATATCTTACAGAGCGCCACACTGACCGCGCGCATCGAACAATTCGGTCAGACGGGCGACGATCCTACCGTTGTTGACGACTATAACAACGACGGCAGCGCCGATCTTGCGGTTTATCGGCAAGGCGTAAGCGCCGGACTCCAAAGCACTTGGTTTTATCGAACGACTCCGAACGGACCCGTTACTTTTAGTCCATGGGGACGATTTGGTGACTTTCCGATGCCGGGCGACCAAGACGGCGACGGAAGCGCGGACTTTGCAATCCAGCGGGGCTCAGATTTTTGGAGAAACATGACGACTGCCGGTAACGATGTCATTACGTTCGGATTCTCGACTGACCTCGTCGTTCCGGGTGATTATGACGGCGACGGTAAGATCGATATAGCGGTTACCAGAACCAGCGGCGGAAATCTTCTTTGGTTTTACCGCAGAAGTACCGATGGCGTAATAGTCGGACCTATAACCTTCGGGTTAGACACCGATATCCAGGTTCACGGTGATTATGACGGTGACGGCAAAGTTGAGCCGGCAATTTGGAGAGACGGCGTTTTCTGGTCGTTGAATTCTTCGAACGGCGCGGTGCAAATCTTCCATCTTGGATCTGCCGGCGATTTTCCCGTGGCTTTCTTTAACACGCACTAAATTCTGGTGCTAAACTAAATTAGACGAGACCGGGATTCTTTTCTCGGTCTCTTTTTTATTTGATCTTCAGAAAATGCGGTCGTAAATTGTTTTCTCTTAAAGCCTGAATCGCGATTTCGTTTGTCCCGGATGTGCTTATTCCGTCCAGAATTTTTGATAGATCGTCGGTCACAAGAAAGTGTTTAAGGGAAAAAACATCTTCCGGCGAAGTAAAAATAAATTCGTCGATCGCTCCGCCCGCGATCAGCGCCGTGATCTTCGCTCGTTGGTTCGTCATCAGTTCGACTTCCGAAACCGCTAACTCCAAAACACTTGCGCCCGATTCAGATAAAATTTTTGTGAGATCGATTGTGGTTTGGGATGCTTTGGGCATCATAAAGTTCAAAGCGCTCAAATCGTCCGCCTCCAAATACTGCAGTATTGTCGAAAAGACGGATTCGGCATCGGTGAATGCCGGAATAATATCGGCGTGCAATTGAACGAATCGCAGTCGATCTGACACGGCTTCGCCTAAAGCGACGATTTGTAAGGCGTCGAGTTCGAACAGATCGACTTCGTTTTCCTCAAGGATCCGGACAAAACTATCTACGGCAAAAACGTCGGGAAAAATGATCCAGTCGAAATCACGCAGATCATTTTTCACTATTTTAGAGATTTCGTTTGATATTATTTGCCGTACGACCGGAGGAGCGAATCGAAAAACTTTGGCGCCTTTGTGCTCGAGTTTCGCCGCAAGAACCACGGCTTGGGCGTTTGAAAATAGCGCATAAGTTTTTTTATCGGCAACGATTTCCATGCATTATTATTCTTAATTCCGCATCGAATTTTCGCAAGTTTGCAATTGAAACCCAAAAAAAGTATGGTTTGATGTTTGAGATGATTTCGACGGCATGCACGCGAATCATCGATTTTTACAGGTATGAAAGCAATGATCTTAGCCGCAGGTTTTGGAACGCGGCTCTTCCCTTTAACTATCGACCGCACAAAACCCGCGATCCCTTTTCTCGGCAAGCCGCTTGTTGGCTACGTCGCCGAATACATTGCAAAATTCGGTTTTAAAGACATCGTCGTCAATCTTCACCATCAGCCCGAATCGGTTCAACAGGCGCTTGGCGACGGAAGTCGCTTTGGCGTCCGAATTAATTACACGCTTGAGGAACCGAAAATTCTCGGAACCGCCGGTGCGCTTGATAACGCGCGCGAGTTTCTGAAAGACGAAACATTTCTAATCGTCAACGGAAAGATCATCACCGATATCGACATTTCCGCAGCGCTCGAAACACATCGGAAAACAGGCGCGCTTGCCACGATGATCTTAAAGGCGAATACAAAGCGCGAAAAATTTACGGAAGTAATCGTTGAAAACGGACTTATCAAGGGCTTCGGCGATTTTGCACATCCTTTTACCGAGCAGGAAATTCGCGATACGAGCCACGGCGTTGTTACGCCGCTGATGTTCACCGGAATTCACATTCTCGAACCGCGCGTTTTCGAATATATTCCGCGCGGAGTTTATTCCGATATCGTGCCTTATTTTTACAATCCCGCGATCAAAAACGGCGAAAAGATCGCCGCGCACATAAGCGATGCAAATTGGTTTGAGCTTTCGACGATTCCGCGTTATCTGGATATTTCGCTGGCGATGATGAACGGCGAAAATGTTTGGAATGGCGAAAATTGCGTGATCTCGGCTGATTCGATCATCCGCGATTCGGTGATCTGGGACGATGTTGAAATCACGGGCGCTGCGAATCTTTACCGAACAATCGTTGCCGACGGCGTCAAGATCGAAAGCGGTGAGCATTTTGAAAATGTTGCGATCGTTCGCGCCGATATGCTCAGAAATTGCGACAAGATCCCGGAAAAAGCGTTAAAGGGTTACATTCAGGGAGAAAATTACATTGTTCCCTTAAACTAATGTCAGAACCGCGAGCGGTAGCGACCGGTTTAAGCTTTATGTCCGATTTTAGACAAAGACTTGAAAAATTCCTCGCCGCAAGAAATCAAGTTTCCGGAATCCACCCGCTTACGCCCGATGCCTCCACGCGCGAATATTTTCGGATAAACTGGCGCGGAAAAACAGCGATCGCCTGCATTTATCCCGAACCTTTTTTAGCTGGCGAGCATTCATATCTTGACGTTACAAATCTTTTTATTCAAAGTGGTTTGCCGGTCGCAGAAATTTACGATGTTGACGGCGAAATTGGTGTAATCATTCAGGAAGATCTCGGCGACAGAATTCTTCGCGATGTGTTGAGCGTTTCCGCCAAAGAAGAAAAAGAAACTCTTATTAACGATGCGATTAGTTTGATCGCCAAAATTCAAGCAACGACACAGAAGGCTTTCGAACTCGGCTCGATCGCGTCAAAGCTACAATTCGATTCCGAAAAGCTCCTTTGGGAACTAAACTTTTTTAAGACTCATTATTTTGGAACCTTCCGAAAAGAAAAACTTTCGGAAGCAGACGATAGGGCGATTCAGGCGGAATTTGTCGAGCTTTCGGACGAGCTCGCGCAAAGAGCGAAAGTTCTCTGTCATCGTGATTTTCACGCGGCGAATTTGATGTTTGATGCCGAAGATCGTCTGCGTATCATCGATCATCAGGACGCGCGCATTGGCGCGCCGAGTTACGATCTGGTTTCGCTTTTGCTTGATAGAGTAACCGAACTTCCGCCGCCGGAATGGCTCGCCGAAAAGCGTCGATATTTCCTGAATGCTCGCGAAGTGCTGGGACTTGATATAATCGACGAAACAGATTTTGCCGCGGAGTTCCGCCTACAAACGATTCAGCGCTGTTTGAAAGCCATCGGCACATTTTCGTTTCAGTCGGTCAATCGCGGCAAAACGCAATACATTCCTTTTATCAAGCCGATGTTCGAAATAGTTGCACGCGCGTGTGAGAACCTCGATCGATTTCCGACGCTGAAAAAAACGATCGCTTCCGAATTAAACTCTTAAATGATCTCCGCGCCAATCTTTGATCGCCAGCTTTATTTCCTTCGGGCTTTGAAACTCATTATTCAACGTTCGCTCGACGAGTTCGCCCAATTCCGCGTCGGACGCAAAACGCAGCGCGATGACGTTTCCGATCGAAAGCTGCGCGGATCTCGCGGCAACATCCGCCGCCAATAATTCGCGATAGCGCAAAGTTTCTTCCAATCGGATTACGCGATCTTGCACTTTCAACGCCTGCAGCCTGGCGGCAAGCGCCAAAATTATGAAGGCTATCGCCATCAAAAGAGTCTCGACCCGGTCCCAATTTGAATCCTGATAGAGTCGAACTGATTGCCAAATCAAATTGAAAAAAAGAATCGGCATAAGCACGAAGTGAAAAAGCGGAAACCATCGAACGTGATTTTTATAGTTTTGTGTTTTTTCCATAGTTTTATAGTTTTGTTTGTGCCAATGTCTGAACATTTCCACTTGTAAAATCCTCCCCCGGATTTACAAAAAGATTCTGCTCAAAGCGGTATTGTTTGTCGTAGAGCTGTTTATAACGACCGTTTAGTTTGATCAATTCGTCGTGCGTGCCGCGCTCCAGAATTTCGCCGGCTTCTACAACAAGAATTTGATCGGCGCTGCGAATCGTCGAAAGCCGATGAGCGATAACGAATGTCGTTCTTCCCGCCCGAAGCCGCTGCAAGCCTTCCTGAATCAGGGATTCGCTTTCCGAATCGAGAGAAGAAGTCGCCTCATCGAGGATCAAAATCCGCGGATTTGCCAGCAAAGCGCGCGCAATCGCAATCCTTTGCTTTTGCCCGCCCGAAAGTTTAACGCCGCGCTCGCCGACGATCGTGTCGTATCCGTCGGGGAATTTTTCGATAAACTCATCCGCGTTCGCAACGCGGCAAACCTTCTTGATGTCTTCAAGATCCGCGTGCGGATTTGAAAAACGGATATTGTCTAAAACACTGCCGTCAAAAAGAAAATTGTCCTGCAACACCACGCCGAGATGGCGCCGGTAATCCTGAAGCTTTACGCTTTGCAGATCTTTGCCATCGATCGAAACCTTACCGCTAACCGGCTGGATAAAATTCAAAACCAGACTCAAGATCGTAGATTTACCCGAGCCGGAAGAGCCGACGAGGGCAGTTGTCGCGCCGGCTTGCGCGTGGAACGAAACTCCTTTTAGAACCGGCACATTTTCGTCATATTCAAAATGCACGTTTTCGAAATCGATCGTCCCTTCTATTCGCGGCAGATCGGCGCGTTTTTCATCTTCGTCCGTTTCCGTTTTCATCGCGAAAACTTCCGAAATTCGGTCTAATCCGGCAAACGCCTCGGTGATCTGCGTTCCGATGTTAGCCAGATCGACGATCGGCATTACCATAAAGATCGTAAAAGCGATATACATCGCAAAATCGCCGGAACTCATTCCCTGCGCGGAATTTTGAATGTTTGCGATCACGGCGTTTCCGCCAAAATAGATCATCAGAATGCCGATCGCACCGATGATGACGTTTGCAAAAGCGCCAGTTGCCGAAACGCCCGTCATCGATTTTGCGATATTGCGAAAAAGGCGATGCGCGCCGCGGGCAAAGCTCAATTCTTCCCGTTTCTCTGCTGTGTACGCTTTGACGATTCGAATGCCGCCCAAACCTTCGTTCAAACGTCCGGTTACTTGCGCTTCGATCTCGCCGCGATCGCGGAAAAGCGGGCGCAATTTGCGAAACGCGTAACTCAAAACTCCGCCGAACGATAGCAAAACGACAAGCGTCATTATCGTGATCTGCCAATTTAGATAAAACAAAACGACCATCGAAACGAGCGCCGACAAAAGTCCGCCGATGATTTGTCCCAAACCGGTACCGACGAGATTTCGAATGCCTTCCGCGTCACGCATTATTCGCGAAATGAGCTGCCCGGTTTGCGTCGAATCAAAATACGACGTCGGCAGGCGTTCGATATGCGCCTGCACACGTTTTCTCATTTCGGTGATCGCTCGCTGCGCCGCAACACCCAAAACTTGCGAAAGCGCAAATGATGTTATCGCCGTAATTACAGTCGAAATACCGACCGCCAACGCGATCCACTTGAGCAATTCATGTCGTCCCTGACCAAAAACGTCATCGACGAGAAACTTGGTCGAATACGGAAGCACAAAACCCGCGCCGCGGCTGATCAGCATTAGACCCAAACCAATGAGCAACCGCCAGCGATAATTCCAAACCAACACTTTTGCTTCCGCCCATGCGCGCGAGTAATCTATCTTCTTTTTCTTTTCGTCCGTTGCCATTTCTTTGAATTTGCGCGTCGCCGCCAGAAAAGTCAAATTGAACCGTTTTGCAGTTAAAGTCTTTTACATTAAACTTTAAATATGACCGATGACGAACGCAAAAGGCTAAAGGAATATATCGAGCGATGGAAGGAAACCGGCAAAGTTTTGGAAAAATTGCGGCGCGAGGAAATTCGTAAAACCGTGACTTCTCAAACTCTGCCTGTTTTTGACGATGCGTTGGCGTCGGCATTGTATTTACAAAAAGCGAGTTCAACCTCAGGATTTGTTCAAATGTATAAGATTCTGGAGAAATCCAGGTGAAAAAACTTGTCGCAACAGCATCGGCGCTCCAAAAAGTTTGTGAAGAACAAAATTGGCAATTCTGCTTTATCGGCGGGCTTGCGCTGCAATTTTGGGGCGAATTACGGTTAACGCGCGATGTCGATCTCACTTTGCTCACGGGGTTCGGCGAAGAAGATTTGTTTATCGATATTTTGCTCGAGAAGTTTCAGGCGAGAATTTCGGATGCCAAAGACTTTGCGCTGCGTAATCGTGTCGTTTTACTCATGAGCGACGATGAAATCGGAATGGATGTCTCGCTTGGAGCGTTTCCGTTTGAAGAATCAATGATAAGGCGCGCGGAATATCAAGAGTATTTGCCAGGTATAAAACTTAGGATATGTTCGCCTGAAGACTTGATAGTTTCAAAATCGTTTGCGGCAAGAGACAAAGATTGGTTTGACGTAAACACAATTGTTATCCGGCAAAACCGCCTCGATTGGAATTACATTTTCGAACAGCTTACGCCTTTGGTCGAACTGAAGGAAGAACCGGAAATTCTTACGAAATTAGAAAAATTAAAAGACGAAACTTGATGAAGCAAACATACATAAACGAACTAAAAAACCACATCGGCGAGAGCGTCACGCTCAAAGGCTGGCTTTACAACTCGCGTTCGAGCGGCAAGCTCGCATTCTTGCAGTTGCGAGACGGCACGGGAATCGTCCAATGCGTCGTTTTTAAGCCGAATGACGAAGAACTTTTTGAGCGTGCAAGCGCGCTCGGACAGGAATCTTCGATAATCGTCACCGGCAAGGTGAAAGAAGACGCGCGGTCGGCGATCGGCGTCGAATTGGACGTCACCGGCTTGGAAATAATCCAAAACGCGCACGAGTATCCGATCACACCGAAAGAACACGGCACCGAATTTTTGATGGACAATCGCCATCTCTGGATCCGTTCGAAAAAGCAAAACGCCGTGCTCAAAGTCCGACACACTGTTATCAAAGCCGTGCGCGATTTTTTTGACGACAACGGTTTTATCCTTGCCGATACGCCGATCTTCACGCCCGCCGCCTGCGAAGGCACGACGACGCTTTTTGAAGTCGATTATTTTGGCGATGAAAAAGCTTATCTCACGCAGAGCGGGCAGCTTTACAACGAAGCGACCGCCGCCGCGTTTGGCAAAAGTTATGCCTTCGGTCCCGTTTTCCGCGCCGAAAAATCGAAAACGCGCCGCCATCTCACCGAATTCTGGATGGTCGAGCCCGAAGTAGCCTACGCAAAGCTCGAAGATATGATGGATCTCGGCGAAGACCTTGTGAATTTTCTTGTCGGACGCGTTTTGGCAGACAGAAAGGATGAACTCGCCGCGCTCGAACGCGATATAACCAAGCTCGAAGCAATTCCCGCAAACAAATTCGCTCGAATTCATTACGACGAAGCCGTTCGTCTTTTGCAGGAAGGTTTCGACAAAGGCGAAATGGAAAACCGTTTCGAATGGGGCGGCGATTTCGGCGCGCCGGACGAAGTTTATATTTCAAAACAATTCGGCTCGCCGGTTTTCGTACATCATTTCCCTGCCGACATCAAAGGTTTTTATTTCGAACGCGACAAGGACAGACCGGAACTTGCGCTTGGCATCGACCTGCTCGCGCCCGAAGGCTACGGCGAGATCATCGGCGGCGGCGAGCGCGCAATGGATCTCGAATTCTTGGAAAAACAAATCGAGGCGCACGGTCTTCCGCGCGAAAGCTTCGAATGGTATCTCGACCTGCGCCGCTTCGGCACCGTTCCGCATTCGGGCTTCGGCATGGGCATCGAACGTACCACCGCATGGATGTGCGGCATCGAACACGTCCGCGAAACAATTCCGTTTCCGCGAATGCTTTATAGATTGAAGCCTTAAACGGAGCGCGGTCGCCCTCGTCCGCAACGAACGCGGGAGCGTTCGAAAAAACTATTTCGTCGCGGGCGACGTTTGCGCGTCTGACACCCTGCTACGTAATTACGCAAATAAGCTATGCCAAACGTAATCGTCATCTCCGGACCAAACGGCGCAGGCAAATCGACTCTCGCGCCTTATTTGCTTCGCCAAACCTTCGGCATTGTTGAATTCGTAAACGCCGACACGATCGCCCAAGAGCTTTCCGAGGCTGATTCCGGACACTTCGCTATCAGAGCAGGAAAGATAATGCTTGAAAAATTAAATGAACTTGCCGCCGCTCGAAAAAACTTCGCCTTTGAAACGACGCTCGCCCCAAAATTTTACTCGCGCTGGTTAAAAGAGCTGCAATCGTCGGGCTATCTGGTTCACTTAACTTACTTGTGGCTGAAGGAATCCGATCTGGCGGTCGAACGTGTTGCCGAACGAGTGCGGCTTGGCGGTCACGACATTCCAAAAAAAGTGATCGAACGTCGGTTTGAACGGGGATGGCAAAACCTTTTGGATCTGTATCTGCCGCTTGCCGATTCGTGGCAGGTCTACGACGCCTCGCCTTTGATACCGCAATTGATCGCAAATGGTGATAAAATTAACGGCGAAAACATTTTTCAGCCTGGAATATGGGAAAAAATAAAAAAATAAAGCTCGATGCCCCGGACCTTTTGGTGAAATACCGGAAACCTGTTGACCGCGCCATGAGAAACGGTGTCCGCGAAGCCCTGCGCAAACACAAACAAGCCGGAAATCCCGTAGCGATCTGGCGCAAAGGAAAAATAGTTTTGCTACAGCCTGACGAAATCATTTTGGAAAATATCTAACTCACGCGTCATCGAACACGTCCGCGAAACAATTCCCTTTCCGCGAATGCTTTATCGTTTGAAACCCTAAGGAGATTATCTTAATGAAAGTTATAAGTATTATATTTCTGGCAATTTTCATCACGGCTTGCTCCGCGAATAAAGCCGCAGATGCTTCTAATCTTGATAATGCACTTTCATTTCCAAGATATCAAAAACAGGAAAACATCGAATTGCCATATTCTCCGTTTGAAATAAAAGAACTGCTTACGAAGAATGATAAGCTCGATATTTCTGAATTTTGGAACAATTTAAAGCTTGACTCAAACGGTTTTGATATTGTGATTAATGAAAATCTCGAAGTAACCTCTGTTTCGCTTAACAAAGATAAATTAGAAGACGTAATTTTAAGATTTTGGAGTCCATTAACGGAAAATGCGCGTTTTGTTTTGTTTAATCGGCAGGCTCAATCTAATAGTCCGCAAGATCAGTGGAAGTTTATCGGTTATGTTGATATTCAAAATCAAAAATACAATGCTCCTGATTACAGAGTAATAAATGGAAAAAACAAAACCTGGCTTATAGTTAAAGAATTAACCGGACGCGGAACGGGTGTGTCTTCATATGATGATTACTGGTATGAAATTAAGGAAGGAAAATTTGAATCTACATTAAATTATGTTTCCAAAGGTCATGATTTTAATAACAATGTTTGGGATAGAAAATTTCGCGCCAATATTCTCAATTATTCCGAAAAAGAAATCGAAGTCGGCTTTGAAGTAGATTGGAATGGTTATATGAATGATAATTCATCGGAATATGAAATAGTGTTTTCTCAAAAGAAAAAAGCGTTTTACGAGTGGGATACCGGGAAACGGCAATTT
>JBGTFE010000079.1:0-54805 GCA_041747435.1 Pyrinomonadaceae bacterium
GGCGGGCAGCAAAAGCGGCTGAGCCTCGGGATCGAGCTAATCACAAAACCGAATTTTCTTTTTCTCGACGAGCCGACGTCGCCGCTCGACCCTGAAACAACGGAGAATATGATGCTTTTGTTCCGCCGTCTGGCGGACGAAGGAAGAATTGTGATAATGGTTACGCACAAATTCGAAAAATTTAACTCGATGCACCACATCGCACTTTTGACGAAAGGAGGAAGGCTCGCTTTTTTCGGTCCGCCTCAGGAAGCTCTGCAGTATTTCAACTGTCAGGAACCGAGCGAAATTTACCGCCGGTTGCACGAGCGCACGCCGGAGGAATCGAATCGCATTTTTACGCAATCGCCTCAATTTCAAAAATATGTCGCCTCGCGTTTTAGCGAAATTCAGGAAATGGTCACTACGAGCGGCGGATTGAATTTGAATGCCTCGATCGACAATACCGGCGCCGAACGAAAATTCGGATTCGGTCAATGGCTGACGCTTACCCAACGGTTTCTCGAGATCAAGCTGAAGGATTTTCGAAACACGCTGATTTTGCTCGCGCAGGCGCCGATCGTCGCGCTAATCCTGGCGCTGATAACGGACGACACGCCGAACGACGGCAGAACGATATTTATCGCCGCCGTGATCGCGATCTGGCTCGGCGCAAATAACGCGATCCGCGAAATTGTTTCGGAAACAGCCGTTTATGAACGCGAAAGGTTGGTAAATTTGAAAATTCCGTCGTACGTTTTATCAAAATTTGCGATTTTGAGCGGCATCGGCTTGATCCAGTGTGTTCTGTTTGTAACGATTTTGATGCTTTTCGGCAGATTTGAAACGGCGGATTTTTCGATGCTGATCATAATTTTGTATCTGACGCTTCTCGCCGGCGCCGCCATCGGACTTTTTTTCTCTGCGCTTGTTTCGTCGACAGAGAAAGCAATGAGCATTTTGCCCTTGATACTGATCCCGCAGTTGCTTTTGAGCGGATTTCTAAAGCCGCTGGACGATTTGTATGTCAACATTGCAAAAGAAAAACCCGCTGCCGTCGCCGATTACGACAAATACCAGCGCGAAAAAGACAAGGAGATCAAGATCGATCCCGCAAAACCGACCGAAATCCCGAAACCGCCGGAACCGATTCAAAAATCGGACGGTCTCGGCGCTATTAAGTTTTTCGCGGATCTAATGACCGCGCGCTGGACCATCGACGCGCTCGCGCATCAGGTGTCGCTACACGACTCAAAAGCGCGAGACACGCTGGCGGCGCGTATGTCGGTCGCAGAATATGAAAATGTTTTAGAGCGGCGTTCCGACAGCGTGATTGACGAAGCCTACGGCAGCCGCGTGCGAAAGGATCTATTGATTCTGGCGTTGTTTGGTTTTATATTTCTTGGCGCGACAATGATTGCATTAAAACGAAAAGATGCACTGTAGAATTTGTGAAAAGCCGCGTAGCGCAGCATATTCCGAACTACGAATGCACTTAATTTTCCTTTTGAATTTAGCGATAAGAGAACCTAAAAAATGTTTTGTCCAAAGTGCGGATGCGAAAATTTAAATACGAGCAGATTTTGTAAAAAATGCGGAAAGCCGTTGCCGATGAGGGCAAATATTCAAACACCGCAATCTTTTGCGGCGACCCAAATGCCGAATTTGGTCGGGCAGACTCTTGACGGCAAATACCGGATCGAAGCGCGGTTGGGTTCGGGCGGAATGGGCGACGTTTACCGCGCAACGCGCGTTTTTATCGGAGATGCTGTGGCGATAAAATTTCTTCATCCTCATCTCGCCGCCGATCCGAACGCGGCGGAAAGATTTCGGCACGAAGCGGTGACGGCGACAAAACTGCGGCATCGAAATGTCGTTGCGCTTTACGATGTCGGGATTTCTGCCGTTTATAACGTTCCTTATCTTTTAATGGAACTTGCCGAAGGCTTGACGCTCCGGCAAATTCTAAATCAGCGGCGGATCTTACCGCTTGATTTTGCGGTATCAGCCGTCGCACAGATTTGCGCCGGGCTTGAAGAGGCGCATAGACTGGGCATAATTCATCGCGATATCAAACCGGAAAACATTGTCGCGAATCAGACCGCGACTGGCTGGCACGTCAAGGTTTTGGATTTCGGCATAGCAAAGCTAACTGACGATGCTGGCGGTAATTTGACGCAGGACGGAACGGCTCTCGGAACTCCGCAGTACATGTCACCGGAACAATGTATGGGCGAGGCGCTGGATGCGCGCTCGGATGTTTATAGCGTTGGGATCGTTTTGTATGAAATGCTTTGCGGCACAGTGCCGTTCAAATCCGCCGCCGCTTCCGCAGTCGCGGTTTATCACGTGCAGACCGCGCCGCCGCCGCCGCGCGCGATCAATCCAGATATCACTCCTGAGGTCGAAATGGTAATTTTACGCGCTTTGTCAAAATCGCGGGACATGCGACAGCGGGCATCACAAATGTTGGCACAGGAGTTTATTCAAGCTGCGACGAACGCGTTTAAATCTGGAAAGTTTATCGCGCCGGATGTCGCGTTGGTTAAAGAAGCGGAAATAATTTCGCAGTCGCGTTCGGATGAAATTTCGGCGGAGAGTGAAAATAAGACCGGCACCGGCGGGAATGAATCGTAAGAGTCAAGCTCGTTTAAAAACGTACGCGCCCGGATTTTCAATTCTCAAGCAAGCGTTTCCAAACTATTTTTTTGTCTCAATTTTCTGAATTTCGTCGCGAAGCATCTGGATCGTTTTATTGTTCGAGTCTACGGTTTCGAGCCTTCGAAGCGTCTCTCTTGCTTTCTCTGCGTCGCCTTTTTTTGTGTAGGCGACGGTCAAATTTTGCAGCGCCTGGATATGATTCGGGTCTTTTTCGAGCGATCGGGTGAATTCCTGAACGGCACGGTCGTAGTTTGGCGGTTCGCGGAAGATAAACGTTAAGCCGAGGTCGGTGCGGACGTTTACGTCGTCACTCTTTTTGGCGAGCGCGGCTGAATACCACTTTTCGGCTTCCGCGTAGTTTCGGGAATCAAAATACGAATTCCCGAGATTTACGATCGTTTCATAATCTTCAGGCTTTAATTTATTCGCCTTTTGCAAAAATTCGATCGCGCCGTCGAATTTTTGAATTTGATAATAAAGCTCGGCGGCTTTTATCTGCGCGTCAAAATCATTCGGATTTTGCTTTGCTGCATCGATCGCGGCTTGCACCTGCGGCTGCATTCCGTCGGTGGTTCCATCAATTGCGGGATGTCCCGGCGGAATATTTGAATTTTGATTAACGGCGGGCGAAACCCGCATCACAGCGCTTTCGTTAAGCTTGTTGGCAAACATAAATCCGATGATCAAGCCTGCCATCAGTCCGATTATTCCAAAAAGAAAGTTGTCTTTTGTCATATATTTTGCCGGGAGCGCGTACGATTATTTCGCTTTCGAAATGGCGGACGGTGGCGTCCACGCGCACCATCTTACGATATTTCTATTCCGATGGATTTCAAAAATCTATCGGGACGCTCGCCGCCGATCAGAGCGAAGATATGATCGTTCGGAATCACATCGATCTCTTTGCTCGTAACAACATTCATCAGAACAACCTCGTGCTCGCGCATTTCTTTTATCCCGACGCCGAATCTGACGTCCAATATTCCGGCGTCGAACATTTGATAAAGCTGATATTTATTACCGAATTTTACTGTCGGCGCGAGATAATCGCGAACCAGCAGCGTAACTTTGTTCATTTCGTCGGGCGGACGCGGCGTGATGTTCGCGCCGTCGCGTTTTACAACCAGATCGACCGCGGCTTCGACCGCCGAATTTCCGCCGCCGACAACAATCAGATGTTTGCCGCGATACTCCGCTGGGTTGGATAATGCGTACAACACCTTGTTTTCAGATTTGCCGTTGACGTTGATCTTCATTTCCTCGTTCGGAAGCCGGAGTTTATTCGGCGCGCCGCGCAAACCTATCGCCAAAACAACGCTGCGAGCGGCGTAAACCTGCGGCGTTTTGGAATTTCCATGTTCGGTTTCGATCACAAAATGGTCGCCATCATCGGCGCGTTTTACGGTTTTGCAGCTTTCCTGCTCGTTTATCTTGACGCCCTTTTCCGCCAAACCGCCAAGCCAAACTGACAATATGCGCTCTCGCTGATCGCCCGGAATTTTTGTTTTTAACGCGTCGGAAATTTCGTTTCGGATCTTTGTCAAAACATCATCGGTCTTATTGCCTTGCAATGTCTGCGCGCGCCGCGTTACTTCATCGTTTACCTTTTCTTTGAGCAGCGGCAAGAATTCTTCGTGAAGCGATCCTGGTATTTCGGCGCTCAGCTCGCGGCAAATGAGATCGACTTCGTTCGCGATATTGTTTTCTATTTCGGTTGGCAAATTTGCCGTCGTCGCGGTCTCCGCTGTTTCATATTTTCCCTTGACCAAGCCCAAACCGACGGCTTTCAGTCCGCCAAACCAATCCTTTGTGTCGGGTTTAAAAAATATATATTTGCCTTTCGGATACATTTCGATCGTCGATAAAGTTTTTTCTTGTTCAATCGCAATATATCTCAGCCCGCGCTCGTGCGCGGACATCGCCGCCGACGCTCCGCCCGGTCCGATGCCGATAATTGCTACGTCATATTGCGCTTTCGAATCATTGTTCGCCAAATTTGCCGCGATATGTTCGATCACTTCGGCGCCTTCTTTGACCGCATTTTTTATCAGCGGAACGCCGGAAACGTCGCCGATAATATAACAGCCCGGAACATTGGTTTCGTAGTTTGCGCCGTCACGATTCGGCGCCGGACGCGAGCGAATTTCTTTTGTCGTATTTAGAACGATGCACGCTTTTGGATTGACCGGGCATTCAATCTGGCAAGCCGTATCTTCCATGCATTGATCCGCTTCGACGACTGCCGCGACGCCGCCGACGATCGCCAAAACATCGTGCGGACACGCATCGACGCAAGCCTGACAGCCGATACAGCGTTCGGTAAAAATGATCGGATGCGGAAAATCAGGACCGATATATTTTTTCAAACCGAGCTCGGCAAGCTCGTCCGCAGAAAGCTCTCGCGGTCTTTGAACGGCTTCGGCATCGTCTTTTCCGCGAAAAAAGAAGATGAGATTTTGGAAGAAATCTTCAGCAGCGACTATAAACCCGATGCCGAACAAAAATACGAAAACGCTCGCCCAACCGAGCCACGTCAAGCCGCCAAACAAAACGGCGTTTTCCGCCCCGATTCTCTGATTGATCCAGAGCAGCAAAAACAGCAGAAATAGACTTGCAATTAACTGAACTCGTCTCATTACTTATTTGCGTTCAAACGCTCGATTTGTTTGCTTATCGCGTTCATTCGCCGCTGTCGCGCGTCTTCGCTCAAAAATTCCCGCCAGCGTCTTTGGCTGAACGGATGCTGAACATGACACGAAACGCAGTTCGCCTGATTTTCGGCGACAAAAATTTTGCCGGATCCTTTATCGGTCGTTCCGTTATGACAAGTTCCGCACGTTTGCCTTGGAGTTTCGCGATCGATCGGATCAAAGCTTGTATGACAGCTAGAACACGATATTTTTCCCGAATTATCGGTTAATAGAGCGTCGTTCGGGCTCAATAAATCTAAATGAACGGCGTGAAATTGCTCGCTTGAACTCATTTGAACGTCACTTTTTCCGATCGATTTTGCGAACATCGCTTCCGCAATTTCCCGATGAAGTCCGGTCCAAGTCCATTTTCCGTTTTCGACCGGATAACCGAATGTTCCGCCGTGCGCGGTGCGAACCGGTCTGCCATTGTAAAGTTTGTGATTGCTATCGTTATGACATGAAGCGCAGCTTTCAAAAGCGAATTTTTTCGAATCGAATTCGGCGCCCTGATGCTCTAAATGACAGACGGCGCACGAAATTCCGGCATCGGCGTGCGCCTTT
This sequence comes from Pyrinomonadaceae bacterium, assembly GCA_041747435.1. Taxonomy (GTDB): domain Bacteria; phylum Acidobacteriota; class Blastocatellia; order Pyrinomonadales; family Pyrinomonadaceae; genus JBGTFE01. Next base: position 5,895 of record JBGTFE010000079.1, read on the forward strand.
GTGTTAGAAGCGTGAAATTCATCTCCGCGGTGGCATCTGACACACGAATTTTCCATCGGTTCGTTCCATGAATGGCAAGTTGTGCAGGAATTTTCGTTGGCGCGATTCGCAATTAATTTCGCGTCGATCTTTTGACTGTGCGGATTTGATAGCGGTTTTGGCGCATAGGTGTTCGGAAAACGAAAAAATGCAAACGCGGTAAAAAAGCCGAAAATCAGAATTACCCAAATAAATAAACCGATTCGCCAAGTGCTTTGCAGATCTTTTGTTGGCTTCCAGTTTATCGCAGCTTTTCCGGGCTGGGGCTTGCCTTTTGGTCTCAGCGTCGTTCCCCATTCTTCTTTGTCGCGCGTTCGCTTTTCCCAAAAAACTTCTAAAACATCGGCAATATTTTCGCTTGTTCCGGGCGCGAGCTTTTCTTCCTCCGAAGACGATTTTCTTGTCGGTAAAGTCCCGATGAATTCCTCGCTTACAAAGAGCGAAAACATATCGTCTTCACGCGAAACCGTTATCGCATAGGGTCCGATTTGTATAATATCGCCGTCCGCCAAAACGTCGGCGCTGCCGGAGGAAAGCAATTTCCCATTCAGCGTTAAAGTATTGGAAACGCTGAGATTAATTAAAAAATAATTGTCGTCTACAAAATTAATTCCGGCGTGAATCCGCGAAATCGACTTGTGGCTGAGCACAACGTCGCAGCTATCCAACCGCCCGATAACGAGTCCGTCTTGCTCGAGAACAACCGCAGACGCCAGATCGTTCGCCTTTTCAATTCCATATTTTGCGGTTCTCAGGTTCATCGAACATTAAAAAAGGTGACTTGAAGAATATGCGCGACCAACAAGATCAGCATAATAAAGCTAAACAAAACGTGCGGCGGCAGCCACAATTTCAACAAATAATGCAGATAGCACAAAGCGTCTACGCGTCGGAGCGTTGCCGCGCTTTCAACGGCTTCCGATAACCGCAGACTATCGGTGCGGTTCATACTTTCTGACGCCGAGCTGAATTCCGCCCGCGCGTTTGCAAGCATCGACTTCAAATCTTCTTTCGAGAAAAATTGACGGAACAAATAACCGAAACCAAGAAATTTTCGTCGAACGGGTCCGCGAATCAGGTCACTCAGTTCTTGATTTTCGATATCTTCACTCAGCTCGAAAAGCTTTGTTTTCAGCTCTTTGCGCCGCTCTTCCAAGTCTTCGATCAAAAGCGGTTCGCCTTCGATTCGCGTCATCAAACGCGGCACGACCACGTAACAAACGGCGCCGAAAATTCCCGATGCGATCACCAGATCGAACGAGATCATCAAAAGGGAAGTGAGCAATCCACCCGAATTTGTCCCCCCGTGAATTAGGAGCAAAAATCCCGCGAGAACGCCGATATAAACGTGCGAGAGCAGCCAATATCTGAGCGCGATCGCGCGCCGGCGATAGATCTGTTTGCGCACCGGATACGCCATAACCCATGCGATTCCGGCGAGTCCGCTTAATCCCGTTAACCAGCGCATTGTTAGCCATGAATCTTCAATAAGCGGCAGATCCTGCGAAAAGACAAGCGTAGCCAAAAGCGCGGAAATTCCACCGACTATCGCCAAAATGCTGCCGAAGATGTGCCAAAATCTTGACCAAAAATCGAACTGATGAATATTTTTACCGATCGCGTGCGTCTGATCCTTATAGATCAGCCCGACCATATTTTTAACTTCGCCGAAATATTCACGCGGATTTACGCGAAGGAGTGCGCCAGTCGGACAATTTTCCTCGCACGAATATGCCGGGCGCTGCTTTCCGGGCGGATTTAAGCCCGTATTCTCGCAAAGATTGCACTTTACGGCTAAAAGATCTTCCGTCGCGGTAACCGCTTCGGGAAGTTTTGTCTCGCCGAGTGAAAAAAACTTGGCGAAACTTTCGCGAATGCCGGGCTTTTCGGTTTTTTCGACGCGCGGAATCATTGTTATCGCGTTATAAGGACATTGTGTCGCGCAGTCGCCGCAGCCGATGCAGGTTGTTGGTTCGATATCGATCTGACCGCCGGGAAAGCGCGCGATCGCGCCGGTCGGGCAGCCGGTCAGGCACTCCGGATCCTGGCAATGAAGGCAGACCGACGGCATCAAAACATGCTGCGTTTTCAAACTTTCGGGTTTTACCGGACGCTCAATGTGAATTCCGCGCCGCATTAGCCGCGAATGTCCGTGAACTTTATGGCAGGCAAGCGAACAATTTCCGCAGCGGATACATTTCGCCATGTCCATTATCAGCAAATTTACGCTGTCCACTAAGCCGGTTTCGATTATCTTATTTGTCGAAGTAAGCGAGCGTTTATCTTCCGGCGGCTGCGGCTTCACGGTATACGGCGTATCGGAAAGGTTTTTGATCGAGGAAACTATTTCGCTGCGCAGTTCTTCATCATCCCGAATGAAAGGAGCGGAAAATTCGACGACCTCCGCGCGGGTTTTGACGGTCGCCGTATACTTCCAATTTTTCGGATTATTGATCGCTTCCAAACCCAGAAAACTTCCCGCACCGAGAAGATCCAATCCGATGTCTTTGCCGGCAAGCAGCAGTTCATCCGCGATATCCGGATTAAAATCAGCGCCGCTAACTCTTTGGATCCAGCCGCTTCTGACAAAAACAATTCGGTTTATCGGATCGCCTTCATGAAATAAAACGTGATTTTTTTCGTAAACCGCAAAACGCCCGGCGTTGCCCAGGCGAATCATCTGTTCTTTGCTGAACTTATTGCCCGAGAAGTCGGAAAATTCGTTGAGTGTGAGATCCAAGCCGTAGCTCCGATAATTGCGATCGAGCGCTTTTCCGAAACGAGGAAGTTTTCTGAGAAGCCGCAAAGCAGGTCGGGTAAATTCCAAAACAAAAGCCGAGTTTTGACCGTTCGCAACCCTGACGGATGCCCGGCGTTGCGTTCCAGCCAAAATTGCCATTTCGCCAAACGAGCTTCCCTCGGAAACATCGCCAACCTTTTTCGATTGTTTTGATTTATCGTCTGTAACGAAAGCTTCCAGCGTTCCTTCAACCAAAACGTAGAAAATGCTGCTTTCCCACGTATTTTCCTCGATGATCGTCTCGCCCGGCTGAAATTCCAAATAGCGCGTGTAGGGACCAACTTTTTTGCCGGCGTAACTGCGACCGAAAACGATAATATCCATATCGAGTTCATTCTTAAACTCGCCGTTCGGACGCTGTTCAACCAACTCGGAAACGATCTCGACTTTCCGGAATGCTTCAATTATCTGCTCGTGATTTTGAATTTCACGCGGCATATTAGAAAAGTATCATTAACGCATATAAAAAAACACGCTGATAACAACCAAAACGCAAATTGTAAGGAAAACGAATGCGGCGGCGCCGATAATTATCCAAAGAGCGGCGTTTGATTTTGGTGCGTTTGCGGGGACGCTTAACGGCGGCGTTTCCACACCGGCTTGCTTTAGCGTAGGCGATTGGACACCGACTTCTTTTAGCGGCGGCGATTCGGAAATGTCTAAACCCATCTCCTTTTTCAACAGCTCGTAGCCACTTCGAGTTAATTTTTCAGTTCCTTCAAACTTATTAAATTCTGTTTGAGTTTGGCGCTGCTCCTCGACGACCATCGAATTTCCGCAATCCGGACAAAATGCTTTCGCGGCGTCAACCATCGAATTACATTTTGGGCACTGACGTTCGTTCATAACTAATCGCTTTTATGACAGATATTACAATCTTTAGTCGTCGCAAATCCCGATTTTTTCTTTAATTCGGGACGCAGACGCGCGGCTTCGTCGTGGCAGGTGTTGCAATTGATGTGATACGCGAGTTCGTTGTTATATTCTTTGCTTTCCTCGCTTCCATCTTTTTTAGAAACGATCGTCGGCATTTCTTTGCCATCTGGCACGCTGCCTTCCTGGAAGTGACACGCTCGGCAGCTAAGCACTTTTTCGGCTGACGCTTGAAAAACCGCCATCGTAAGAACAACATCTCGCGTGGAGGTAACAAGCGGCGGCGACATTGCCGATTTTGGCTGATCGGTATGATGACAAACAACGCACGCCGTCACGGATTTGCCGTCGGGATTATAATTCGAAAAAGCGTGAGTTTTATGACTAAACGGAACTTCACCGTATTCACTGATGCTGTCTTGTCCCAAAACGAAATCATCGGGAATGGTTTTGCCGCCGGTGGAAACATTCGCCGCCGAATTGGTTTTCGGCACGTTTGTGTTTGCAGGCGGAGTCGGCGCCGTATTTGTTGTCTGTGCGGAAACGGAATCGAATTTTGAGACGATGCCTTTATTCAGCAAAATTGCAAAACTGACTAAAGCAAAAACTCCAATGACAAGCAGTTTAAATAAATTTCTCATAAGTATGCTCCCAAATTCCCGTTTTTTTGAGGATCGATCTGCTCAAATATTTTGGATGTCGAATATCGAACTGTTACAGGTTTTATCATTAAGTTGAGCGTTTGTTCCTTTTGTCTAACAGTATAGCAGATTATTTTCCAGGCTTTTATTTCGGCAGCAGAGTAAAGCCGGAACCTTTGTGACATCGTGCGCAATTGGTAAAATCTCGTTCACCAAAGGCGCGTCTGTCGTTATGACACGTCGCGCAGGTCACCGAACTTTTCCTCGAAAAATGCTGTACCGCGGTCGGAAAAGTGATCTGTCTGCCCATCGGAGCGCCTGATTTTGGAGAATGACAATCCGCGCAGCCGACGGAATTATGATCCGCGTGGCTGAATGCAAAGCCGAGCACGTTGCTTCTTCCCGGCTGAACGCGCGCGTATGGTTCGATCGCGTGACACGTATTGCACGAGCCGATATTGCTTTCCTGTGTGTGACAGGTGAAACATTGCGAATGCGTGGAAATTCCGACGGAAATCGTTCGCGAAGCGCCCTGCGGATAGTGACACGCGGCGCAGCCTTGTGCCGGTCTCGCATCGCCGACGGAATGCTGCGCATGATCGAATGACATGCTGAAGCCTTCGTCAAATCTTGCCGGAAACGCTTGCAATTCGGCAGGATTCGCCGGTGAATTTGTATGACATATCACGCAAATATTCGAATCCTGCTTCACAAATTCACCCATATGGCAATTTATACAGCTGTTGTGTCCGGCATATTTTAATGTCGTCCCTTCTCGGTCGTGACACGAATCGCAGCTGATCTCAGCGTGTTCCGGAACGGTGTGCGAAAATCTGCCGTAATCTTTATCGGTTGTCTCTGAGCCGACGATGTGTTCGTCCGCCGCAGTCAAAGTCACGTTGATCTTCTCCGAACTATCAGATTTCCAACAATTTACGGCGAAGATCGCAATTGCCGCCGTTAAAACGACGATCTTGAGCTTGATTGATATTGAAGCGCTCCGGGTCATTTTATAGCCTGATGCGTGAGCGGAATTTGAAAACTTCCGATTGCCGAAGTATGACAATAATTACACTGAAAAATGTTTTCTTTTGCGGTTAAACTCTGAGTTCGTTTGGTCATTTCGGTTTTCAGATCGTCGCCATGACACGAGCTGCTGCTGCACGTCAGAATTGGCACATCGGCGCCGACAAGAAGCTTAAGATCCGAATTCTGCGTGATCCGAATATGACACGTCACGCAATCTTTGTTGTTGTGATCTTTGTATTCGTGATCGAATTTTAGCGAATATCGAGAGATCGTACTTGGATCAAAGTGCGAAGACGTTAAAAGATGACAGCTCGCGCAATCGGTCGCAATAGGTTTTTGACCTTGAAAATGGCAGCTGAAACATGAAGCGTGACTGTTTGGCGAATTCTTAAAGAATTGCGCCGTCGGCATAAAGGTCTCGGCGGCGGGTTGCGACAAAGCCTCAGTTTGAATCGGATTTCGCATCGTAAATTCCGGCAGATTTGTCGGCGTTTGATGGCAGATCGAACAGCTGTTAAATTTTGGATCTTTATCGTCCATCTCCGGGCGAAAACCGGCGCGAACAAAAAGCGCCGTGTCGGAACTTTCACTCTGTTGGTTTTCGGCGATGACGTCCTGGTGAATGCTGTGCGGGAAATTGAGCGTGAATTCGGTCGAGCCGGCGCGCATCGGAAAACGCAAGCGAGCCTTTCCGCGCGGCGCTGCTTCTACGTGACAAACGGTGCAAATTTGCGGACGATTTCCTACAAAAAAATCCTGCCGATGACAGCCGACGCATGATGCGTGATCCGGATAATCCGTTATGTTTGGATAATCTCCCGCCGCGCGCCAATTTCGAGACGGCACTTTGTGACACGAATTGCAGCTTTGTTTGTGAGCCTTTTCGCTATGCGAAAATTCTGCGAGCGTTCGCTTTTTCTGCGCAGAAACGTGAACGAAAATGAAGTTGACGCAGATCAAGACCATCGCGCCTACAAAAAACAACTTCACAAAATTTGTAATACGAAAAGTCATTTACTTTTTTCGCAGCTTTCTGTTCTGCATTTAGGCAAGTCTTTTGTTACAACCACGCATTTTTTTGTCTTTTCAGCGGCTTGTAAATTTAGCGTCGCCTGTTTATCCGCGCCGATCTCGATCTCGCACGCCCAAACGTAGCTTTTTTCGCCGATTTCGAGCGGCAAAAGATTTGAGATCAGAAATGTTTCGGTCTTTCGTTTTTTGCCGTCGGCGTCTTCCAAATTCAGCGAAATGTCTACAAAATAAGCCGATCCCAAAATGCTGTCGGTCATAATTGTTTGGATCGCGCCGGCGTCGCGCAAAAGGGAAATTGTCATTGATTTTTGCTGACGGTAAAAACCTTCGCGCAGATCAAACGGCAGATTCGTCGTCAGCCAAAGACGCGCGATCTCGCTTTTGCCGCCATATTGCCGCAAGCTTTTCCGAAAGGCGAGCAAAAATTCCGGAACGCCGTTTACATCTTCCGTTGTAATTTCGCGGCAATAAGGCGATTCACAATTAAATTCCTCGGTTTTTAGCCAGCATCTGAATTGCGGCGAAGCTTTCAGATTTGCATAAAAACAATCGCGGGAAATTATTTCCGTCGTTTTCAAGCGCTCGACGAGTTTTTCGTTTTCCTCCAAACCGCCGCGCATCAGATAGAATCTTTTGCGGTCGAGCACGACTTTTTCGCCTGTTATTCGGGTTTGTCCGATAACTCTAACCGAGCCGAGCGACGGCAATTCCTGCGAAAAGGAAGGAATTTCCAAAACGCAAACAAGCATTAATAGCGTTTTGGCTTTGAATAAAAAACGAAAAATGCGAAACCGCCAAATAACACGAAATAACACGAAGTACGTAGCTCCTTTTTCGTGTTGCTTAGTGTTGTTTCGTGGTTTCATCTTCTTCAATTTAGCATCATGGAAGCGTCGGTCGCGGCGGAAACTTCAAAAAAGGCAGCCGAACACCGCGAACAAAAATTTGATCCGAACGAATATTTTGCGGCGGGGCAAAGTTATTCGCGCCGGCAGCCGCGATAAAATCATCCTGATCGATGCCGTCGCCGCTGATTCCGATCGCGCCGACCAGCGTAGAACCGCGATAAAGCGGAATCGAACCGGCGAATATCTGCAAACCGTTTTTCAAATTCGGAATCGTACTGCACGGACACGGCGGAAACATTTTCCGCTTTTCGCGCGAGCGCTCCCGGCAAACCATCGGCGGCATCGTCAGGGCATCAAAAATCAGATCGAGCTGCAAACCGACATTAAACGGACTCCACGCGCTTAGCGGCGTGCTAAACGGACCCGCGTTCGTGCCGTTAATTCCGTCCGGAAACAGCGGTCGATGCAAAAATCCGATCGCGCGGTCGCTGAACGCGATCGATCCGTTCAAGCCGAGCCCGTCCGCATTTGCACGAGAAACGTACGATCCCAAACCCGCCGCGCTCAATAAACTCGCGGCATCGCTGCGCGCAAAAAATGCGGCGGTTCGCGCTTTTTGTACTGAAACGTCAAAGCCGAAAACGGGCGCGTCGAGCTGCCGGAAAATTCCCAAAACCGTTCCATCAACGTCGACGACCGCCATCGAAACCCGCGCGTTGCTTCCGATCGGCTGGCGAATTCCCGCGCGCGTGATGTTTGCGGTCTGCGCGGCGCTTTCCAGGATTGAGCGAACTTCCGCGACAGAAAGCGCCGAGCCGGCAATGATCGGAAAACCCGGATGCGTTTCGCCCGAAATGCCGCCCAAAACCGTCGGAACAAACGCGCTCGGCGGCGCTGCCATGATCGCGGTGGTCACCGTTCCCGGCAAGCTTCCGAAAGGCATCGTCGGCACAACCGGCGGATTTGAGACATTTGAAAACGCGAGCCGAACGCCCTCGACCAAAATATTGTCGCCGCGAATCAGCGCGGGCGTTTCAAAACCGCGCGCTCCAGCCGCCGCGATCACTTCTTCATAAGGCTGATCATTGTCGGTCGCGTTTCGGTCAACGGTGTAGAGTCCGTCGCCCTCGATACCGATGCCGCCGACCGCTACGCCGTTTCGGTAAAGCGGAATGCCGCCCGAATCGCCCGAAAGTCCGAGAGCCAAGCCGGCGATCGCGATATCCGAACACGCAAGCGATGAAAATTGCACGCCGTAAAGCGGACCGCCGGGACGATTGTCAATTCCGGGCGGAAAATGTTCCTGGATAATAAATGAAGCGGTTCTGGTGGAAAAAGCGTTTCCGTTTGCGCTCAAAAGCGCCGCCGTTCCCGCTTTTGAGATCGCCGCCGCCGAACTCGGAACAAAAAGACCTTCCAAACCTTGCCCGCTTAACCCGACGCTTCGAATTTGCGTCGTAGGATTCGTTCCGGTCATCGCAAAAACGCCGAGAACATTTCCTTCGTGATCGGTAACGGCAACCGTAACTTTTTGATTAAGCGAAACGGCGGTCGAAACGGCTTGAGAAATTATTGTTTGAACATCGGAAACGGTGAGATTCTGGGCGGAAATATGCGCGCTCGAAAACAGAATGAGAGCGATCAATTGGAAAAAAATAACGTAGCGCCGCCGTCCCGGCGGCTGTCCTGACGGCATCCTGCCGTCAGCATTTAGCGCGGCGGCAAGATGCCGCCGCGACAGCCAGCAAGATGCTGGCGTTACAATACGCGCCGCGAAATACCTTACCATTTTCATAATTCCTTACCCGCCTTCCGCGCAATTTTGTAAAAAACCAGTAAAATACCGATACCAAAAAAGCCAAACATCCAAAAGCTTTTCAAATAATCCAAAAAGCCGGCGACGGGTTTTGCCGGTTCGACTTTCGATCGTTTTACGCGATCCGAAACCTTAAAAAAGTCGCCGGTTCCGTCGTTTGTGCGCTGCATTCGCATCATTTCCTCAAGATTAAAAGGTCGCGCGCCGCGTCTGCCGAAAACTGCGATCTGGTTTCCGCTCTCATCGGCGGCTCGGTCGCGGTCAAGCCCTTTTGAAACGCCGAGCGCTTCGCCTTTGGTTTTGAATGTCGCGATCAAATTCGGTTTCGGTCGCGGGCTAAAACCGGCAAATTCCGGCATCGTTTCTGGATCGGTCAACTGCAAAACGCGTAAGCCGTTTTTGCCGTCCGCGACATACGCATACAAACTTGCATTGGTCATCGCAACCTTTACCGAATGCGCATCGTTGATCGCGCCGTCGGCGTTGTAATTCATAGCAAGGCGCGGAGTTTCGGGTTTTTCAACGTCGATGATCGCGATGCCTTCTTCGCCGTTTGCAACGTATGCGTAAGTTCGGGCGACATAAATATCTTTTGCGTGCGCGAGCGGAATTTTGGCTTTTTCGATCGGTTTAACGCTGCCGGTTACCGCCAATTCGCTGATGTTCAAAACGCTCAAACCGTCCGCGTCAACAACAAAAGCGTATCGGAATTGGATCGCGACCGCTTTCGGCGCGCTTAACGGGATCTTTTGCACGATTCGCGGCGTCAACGGCGCATCGATGCTGACGATAACAAGCGCGTCTTTTGTCGTAATATATGCAAAATTTCCGGCGATAATAATGTTGTTCGCGCCGCTCAAAGCTCCGTCCGGATTAAACGTTAGAGCGCGCTCAAGAAAGTTATTTCGCGGATCGCCGTCGAGCAAAGTCGCGGCATTGATCAATATCAAACCTTCTTCGCGGTCGGCAACGTAAAGATACGCATAAAGCGGATGAATCGGCTCTTCTTCATTGATCAAAGGGCTCGGTTTGTTCGCTTTTTTCGCTTCGGCGTGAAGTTTGTTTGCCTGATCCGGAGGAATTTGCGTTAAGCTGCCGTCTTCGTTGCGCATAGTTCGCCAACGCGCTGGATCGACCGCCAAAGTTGAAGGCGCGGCGATCGCGGCGGCGTATTTTGTCTTAACGTAAAACTTTTGCCCGAGTGGCGAAACCGGCGCGGTTACAATTCTTTCCGAGAATCCTTTGTGATCGATCTGCGCGATGTCGTAAATTCGCACGCCGCCTTCGCCTGCCGCGACGTAGGCATATTCGCCGCGAACCTGAACCTGCAAAGCTTGCGGTTTGCCTTTGTTCTCGTAATATTCTTTCAGCTCGCGACCGCCTTTAACAAATTTATCGAAATTGTCTTTGTAAGCCAGTTTGTGAAGATTGCTGCCGTAAACCGCTTGCGGTTCGGTGTGTTCGGTGACGGCGACGGCTTCGAGCGAATGTTCGGCGGCGATGTAAACATATCGCCCCATAAAATTGACAAAATTCGTGCCCTGCAGCATTACTTGCGCGAGCCACGCATTGTTGTCGTTTTTGTCTGAAACGTGGCAGTCAGAGCAATTTCGCGTTTCCTTTGAGCGAACCGTATGCGGCACGTGCGTGTTAAATGCCTGACCGGAAAAACCTTCGGCGGAAACTGTTTGCTGTTGGCTGTAGATCCATTCGCGATTTTGATTGCGCGACGAAACAAGAACCGCCGAGCTCGAACGCACCGGCGCGACGCGGTGTCCGGTAACGGTTCCGTCAACGCCGAGCATAAAAATGTCGTCGCGAATTACCTGAAAATTATACTGCGTGTAATTTCGCGAATCGCCGCCTTCGTTGTGCAGATTCGGCATTTTGCGATTGGCTTCCATCGAAAGATGACAGCCGAAACAGCTTGTTACAAACGAAGTGTGGCACGAATAACAGTCCATTTTATCTTGCCGGTGAGCAAGTTTGGATTCGTCGATTTCGGTGTCACCCCAGGTTTCGTTATCCTTCTGCATCGTCTTTGCATACGCGCTTTTTGTGTTGTAATCGGGATTTCCTTTCGTCACGGTATCGACGGTTTGCTTGACGCGCCACCAGCGGTTTCCGACCATCGAATTTTGAATAACATCGCCTTTTTTCAGCTCGATTTCCGTGCCGCTTTCGTCTTTTCGAGTTTCATCGCGCGTGAGAATCTGCAAAATGCTGACCTTTTTTCCGCTTTCGTTTCGAAACTGCAAACGCGTCAGATCCTGCCCGATTATCGGCTGTTTATTTCGTTCGCGTAGCGCGATAAGATTCTTGTTTTCGATTGGCGCAGCCGCGAAACCGGACGTAATTCCGTTCGCTTTTTGTTGAGCGGAACCGTGACAATCGATGCAGCCGATCTCCACCGCCGCGCGCGGCTCGTTGTAAAGATTGCCGTCGCCGTGCATGTCCTGCCGGAAATGACAGTCGATGCAGCTCATGCCTTTTTCGAGATGAATGTCTTTTAAGTGAACCGCTTTTTCAAACCGCTGCGGATCGTCGGCTTCAATAACGCGGTCGGCGTCGTCAAGCAAGTTGCCTTTGCGGTCTTTTTTGTAAACCGCTTTAAAGATCCAGCCGTGCCCGTGCGAATCGGCAAACTGCGTTCGATCGAGCTTTTTGTTAAATTCGGCAGTTCCGGTTCGTTTCAAAAAATCAAGATCGGACCAAAGCCCGCGCAGGCTCGCGCCTTCGGGATTTTTCTCCAATTTTTCCGCTTCTTCGCGCTGCGTCGGGTTGATCTGCCCGTTCTGCGGATACATAAATTTGCCGTCGGTTTCGTTGTCCCACCACGTATAGCCGAGATACGTCGCGACCATATTCGTGCCCGGATGCATATGGCAAACCATGCATTGCGCGGTCGGAATTTTTGACGTGAACTGATGTTTTATCGGATGACCGGATTCGTTTTTCGGAATCGAAATATCCGCCGATTGCGATTTTCCTTCGTTGCCCGCCTGCGCGTAAAAGTCAGACGCAAGCACGCTTCGATCATTCGCATAAACGACGTGACACGAGGCGCAGCCCGAAGAACGATAATCGCCGGGATGATCGTTTGTTCCAAGAAAATTCAACGTCGGATCGAGCAGACGCGTTTTTTGCAAGCCCAGAAAAACCGGATCGGTGCGATTTGCCGTGCCGAATCCGCGCGGGCTCAAACCTTTATCTGGCTTGCCGTTTTCTTCTTCTTTGTCGGGCAAACCGACCTCTAAACGCCGCCGTCCGCCGCGTTCAAAAACACGCAAAACATTTCCGGGCTGCGAAATTTCCCAACGCGGAAGCGGTTCGAGAAACGCCAGAATTCCTTCAAACGCCTGCTGTTCTCGCGTCGGTTTTGGGTTTTGGATCAGCGTCTGCGGGTTTCCGTTTTCGTTGTAGCTTTCGCCAAAACGCGAATCTTTCAGCGGAAAACTTCCGTTGTTATAAAGCGCCGCGCCCCAAAGCATCGCGCCGTGCGCCATCATACTTCGCGGAGAATTTTGCGTTTCGGCTGAATGACATTCGCCGCATGACTGCTGGATCACGCGAAAATCGCTTGGATTCATAAACCGCACAAATTCGCGCGATTCCTTTAAAAGAAGCGTATTCGAGCGCTCGGGATTTTTGCTCGAACACTTTCGGTCTTTACAATCCCATTCTTTCGGAAATTTCGGCTGCACGTGCGCTTCTTCCTGCGTCGTGGCGACAGGATTTCCGCCGTGACACGTCGTGCAGTTCAAACCGAGCGCATCGCGCCCGTTCTCGAGTTTCTCAAAAACTTCGCCGCGCGAATTGAACTTGTGCATTGGCTCGATGTTTCCATGGCATTTCAAACAGCCTTCGGTCGGCGCGTCTTCGGTTGTTTTTACGCTCGTTTGTTTTGCAATTTCTTGTTTCGGCTCAACTTCCGCCGAAGCCAAGCCTTGCCAGAAAAGGATCGCCGGCAAGCAGACAAAGATCAAGATGATCAAGATCTTTATTCGATTTTTTTTGCCCTTCGGAAACATAAATTTTTAACGTATCGCCAGCATCCTGCTGGCGCTACATTTTTTCAATAAACAAATTTCATCTGCGCAAATAAAGAATACTGCGGTTTCGACGGATTCGGAACCGTCTGGGTGCAAAAATTCGGTATCGGACAATTGCGCGCGCGGTCGGTATAAACGTCGCGAAAGCCGCGTCCGGGCAAAAAGATCGCGCTGCCGAAATTAAACGTCAGATTATTTATCAAAAACGGGCGATAAACGACGCCGAGACTCAGATCCCAGCCGATCTCGTGCCGGACGCGCGGCTGAAACAGCACATATTCGAGCGATTCCGTCCTGTCAAAACGCAGATAGTTTGCGTTAAAGACCGCTTTCACCGTTTGCGTCAGTTCCGCGTCGACTCCGGCGTTAAATATCCAAATCCCCGGATTTACAAAGTTTGCCTGACCTTCCGTTTTGCTCGAACGCAAGCTTGGCAAAAGGGAATTTGGCTGCACAAGACCGACTTCGGTCGAAACGAGGCGAATTCCTTGCCGGCTCCAATACGAAAATTGCCCGCCGGCAAAATTCGGATCGTCAAATATCGCGTCAAAACCGCCCGCTTTGTCGTCGGTCGGATCTTTATCGCCCGACGCATAAAAAAACGACGCGCGATAACGCAGCCAATCGCGATCGACCGAAGCTTCAAGCGCCGCCATTTTTGCGCGAATGTCAGTTTTGCGACCGGCGATCGGTTGAAAATCGTCACGCCCGACGACGTAATAAAACGAATGATTCAAATTCAGGAGACCGATGTGCCCGTCGCCGTTGACGCCGAAATAATACGCCTTTACGTTGTGCGGGCGAAAGCTTCCGACGAGCGCCGGGCGCACCAAAAAACCGTTCGAATCGTAATGCGTGTCGGCGCGGTCGTCGTTAAAAAGCACCGAAGCCTGGATCGTATAACCTTTGAACAAAAAATCCTGCCGGAAAAAATTCGCGATATAAACATTTTGATTGCGCGGTTTTTCGGTTAACGAATTCAAACCGCTGTTTGTATCTTTTTCAAGCTGGCGAAAATACGCCACGTTAAACTGCGATTTGTTATTCGAAAACGCGCCGAAAACTCTGACGCCGAGATTGTTGTCCGAATAGATAAAGCCGCGAAAATCGGAAACAAAAGGCTGAATTCCGGCGCGCACCGAGACAAAATCGTAATTTCGGTTTGTGTCAAAAAGCTTGACCTCGCCGAAAGCTTCTTCAAGCGAAGCGTGCAGATCCGTGCGGTTTGTGCCGCGGCGAACGTCAATATTCACGATGCCGTTTTCGCGCGCGTTCAAATAATTCGGCGCGGAAAATGTCGGCGAAATTTTGATCGCCCAGTCACGCGGTTTAAAGGTCGAATCGCCCTTAAAAAGCTCGAACGAAAACTGCAGCGTGTTAAAAACCGAAAGGCTTTCCGGTCTGCCGAAAAAATTGTTGCTGTTCGGCTCGTTGCTGCTGACGTTGTTGCCCGAAGGCGTGCGCCGCAGCTCGAGCGTTGTGGTCGAAGCCGCCGAAAGGATCAAAAAAATGTCGTTGCCGATTATCGGATAATCGCCCTTCAAAACATTTTGATCGTATGGATTGAACCAACGATTGCGGCGAAACGGCACGTCGCGCCCGTTTGCGCCTTTGTCGCCGTAGCGGTCGTATTCCGGGAAACCGATGCGCCAGCGGTCGCGCACTTCGCGCGTATCGGCAGAAGTTTGCGGTTCGGAATTTACGGAAGTTTTTCCGCCCGCGCCGGTCGGTTTATCTTGCGGCTGCGCGTCTATCTGCTCGGGTTTTATCGCCGCCGCCGCAAAGTCGATCTTTGTTTCCGCGCCGCCGCCGATCAAAATATTCTCGAGCGTTGTGCATCGTCGCCGCGTCTGATCGCAGATCACATTTGCAAAAACGCCGTATTCCGTCCGCCCGCGCTCAAAACGCGCTTCAAACGGCGCCTCAACGCGCAAACGATACGCGCCCGCGCGCAGATTAAAACTATATCTGCCGTCGGCTTTTGTTTTTGTTGTTTTGATCTCGGAAGTTGTTTGATTGGTGACCGCCACGACGACCCCGGCGAGCGCTTTGCCGTCTTCACCCGAAACTGTTCCCGCGAGCTTCCCGCCGCCCGACTGCGCCGCAGCCGCAAACGCACCCGTAAAAACCAAGGC
The DNA here is from genome assembly GCA_041747435.1 of Pyrinomonadaceae bacterium. Classification (GTDB taxonomy): domain Bacteria; phylum Acidobacteriota; class Blastocatellia; order Pyrinomonadales; family Pyrinomonadaceae; genus JBGTFE01. Next base: position 21,160 of record JBGTFE010000079.1, read on the forward strand.
TAATACGAACAAGATTTTAAAATCTTGAAACATAATATCTTTTTTCGAGAGCGAGACATATTTATTGTGTAATAAATGAGCAAATTACACAAGATTTGTGACGGAAAGCAGCGAAAGACTTTGATTTCTTGCCATTCCTTATCATGATCATGGAATCAAGACTTAATATATTTAAGTAAAGGAAAATAAGCCCTTAAGGAATTCCTGACGAGTGCTAAGGCTTCCAAAGATTCAAACTTGGATTAGTTGTAATTATGCGGTAAAGCCGATGCGCTGCAACAGGTCGTCGAATCGCGGGTCAGATCGAAGCGGATCCCATAAAGACCACACTTTGAAATAAGTAAGAATGGTCGAAGAATCGTTGTAAGCTTTCTCCAGGTATTCGAAAGCTTTTTCTTTGTCGCCCAGCCCCACATAAACTAATGCTATGGCGCTGTCCGTATCATGACGAACAGCGATTTGTCGGGTGTGGCGTGATTTTCACCACGCCGGTTGTCTATGGAACATAAGCGGACGGAATCGGTTTGTCGTCGGTCGTTCCAAACTGCATTGCGCCGAATCCTTGTTGCGAACGGAGCATCCACCAAACGCCATCCCGGAAAACGGCAATGTCGGTTTTTCCGTCGCCGTCATAATCCGCTGCAACGGGAATATCTGATGCAATACCGAACTGCGCGGCGTAAAAACCTTGGGTGCTTCCCAAAATATACCATACGCCCGAACGATAAACGGCTTGGTCGGCTCGCCCGTCGCCGTCATAATCTCCAACCGTTGGTTTGTCCGAGTCAATCCCAAACTGCACCACCGCAACTCCCGCCGTTGAACGAAGCATCCACCAAACGCCGTCGCGATAAACGGCAATGTCGGTTTTGCCGTCGCCGTCGTAATCCGCCGGAACCGCTTTGTCGGTTGCGAGACCAAACTGTATAACCTGATATTGATTAGTGGAAAGATTTAAAGTGTGCCAGTTACCGCCACGATAAACGGCAAGTTCGGCGCGTCCGTCGCCGGTATAATCGGCGGGAACGGGAACGTCGCCGGAAAGCCCGAATTGCGCGGCATAAAAACTTCCTGTCGAACTGTTGAGCCAATACCATACACCGTCGCGGAAAACCGCAATATCGGTTTTGCCGTCGCCGTCAAAATCTGCGGGCGCGATCTGGTCCGCACTCAGACCGAATTGTGTCGAGGCGTAGCCTGAAGTTGAGCGAAGTAAATACCAAACTCTGTCGGTTGGACGAAAAACTGCCTGGTCAGAGCGTCCGTCGCCGTCAAAATCGTAAAAACTACGAACCGGAGAAACGGTGTCGCCGATGTAACGCGCCATTGCGAAATCGCCGATTGATGCGCCGCCGTTTGCCGTTCCTGCGGCGACGATTTTTCCGTCCGTTTGAATGACGACCGCGCGAGCATGATCTAATCCCTGAAAAAAGGTTTCAACCTTTCCACTCCCGCCAAAAGTCGTGTCGAGAGTTCCATTAGAATTATATCGGGCAACCGCAAAACTCGTGCTGGTGCCGCCCCGAACACCGGCGGCAACGATTTACCGTTCGATTGCAGTTTCACGGCAAACGCGCCGTCAACCACGCCGAATGGAGTGGTTACTTTTCCGCCGTTACCGAAAGTCGTATCGAGCGAACCGTCAATATTGTAGCGAACCAACCCGAAATCCCAGTCATTCGATTGCGGCTGAGCTTGTCCGGCGACCAGAATTTTGCCGTCCGGTTGGATGGTGACGGCAAAACCGTAATCTTGAAGTTCGGCAAAATCCGTCGTAACTTTGCCGCCCGTGCCAAAAGTCGTGTCGAGACTTCCGTCCGGGTTAAGCCGTGCGACACCGAAATTATCGTCTCCGCCCAAAATTCTTGATTGACCGACACCGACGATTTTGCCGTCCGTTTGCAAAGCGAGTCCGTAAATACCGTCGCCGCTTCCGTTAAAATCAATTATTACTGTTCCGTTCGTGCCGAAAGTCGCATCAGCGGTGCCGTTGGAATTCAAGCGGACAAACTGGAAATTTGCCAGCGATGATGAACCGCCGCCACCGCCGAAAACAATTTTGCCATCCGGCTGGACGACGACGGCGCGGACAGCGCCCGCGTCAAAGATAATGATGCCGCCGCTGCCAAATGTTGTATCGAGACTGCCGTTCGGGTTGTAACGAACGATGCCCGTTGACACAAGTGATCCGCCGGTTGTTCGCACCGATCCCGTGGCGACGATCTTACCGTCCGGCTGTAGAGCGATGGCATGAATTTCGTATCGCGGTGCAGATGTTATATTTAGATTGGTAGAAACAACACCACCTGTGCCGAAGGTCGGGTCAAGATTCCCGTCAGGATTAAAACGAGCTAAAATAAAATCCGCGTAATTGCGATTTGTGCGCGCCTTTCCGCCAACGATGATCTTCCCGTCCGGCTGAAGCACGGCGGCATATGCGAGCGCTTCCGAGCCGACTGAAACCTGCACTCGACCTCCGGTGCCAAAAGTCGGGTCAAGGTCGCCCGGCGCGGCAAAAGCAAAACCGGTAAAACTCAGCAGAATCGTAAATTGGAAAATCCGTCGAAGAATCGCCCTATTTGGAAAAAAATAAACTAACATTTCAGAACCCCCTTGTTGCTTTCAAAATCCATCCGCTTAACTGTCTGGAACACGACCGGAAAAAGACATCCCAAACTTTTTTTATCCGTGACTAACAATGCCGCCTAAAAATTTAAGCCGAATTATCGATTAAGTTGGCGACCGTTAGCATTTTAATGCAACGGTAAGCAGTAAGTCCTTAAGGAATTGCTAAGAATTACTAAGGGTTCTTACGACGAATGACCGATTGAGATGACGTCGGACGATTCCGCCGCGGCAACTCCGATTTCACCAAGAACCACGATAAGAAAATCGCGTTGCGCCTCGTGTCCGACGACTTGTTAGCCGGTCAGTTTGATTAAACAACTTAAACTTCTTTGGGTCTGTCCAGCGTATAACAAACTTCACCGTCGCTTCTGATCTCTCCGCGCTTCCAACCTAACCGCTCATAAAAATTGTCTGCGCGGGTGTTCACATCCGTACTCAAAGAAATAGTTGGCGCGCCCGCTTCAAACAACCATTCCGCAGCCAATTTCAAAAGTTTCGTTCCGATACCTTTTCCTTCGTATACAGGTTTGACGAACAACGCCCAAATCGAAGCATCTTTGACGGAAGCGACGGAAAATCCGACCACGCTGCCATCCACTTCACAAAGCCAGCCTTTACCGATCTCGCTCAAGTAACTTTGATACATCTCAAACGTAATCCGCTGCGGATTGGATAAAGCATTTTCCTTAACCGAAAGCCGCACTTCAGACAGCGCAACAATGTCTTCTACATTTGCTTCACGGTAGATCATCAGAACCAGTATATAACCATATCAGTTTGCATTTCCCAAAAAGCGTCATGTTGTTTGAAGCTGCTTTCGTCGAACTATCAAGAATGTAGCCAAACTATGATCTACCGTCCACGACTTTAAAACTTTGCCGGGCGCGGGCGGCGAATTCGGCAAATACTTTTTCCGTTTCCGACGCGCGCGAACCGCCCTGCTCAAGTTCCGCACGGGTTAAGCCAAGGTCGCGCAGATTCTCCAGATAAAACAAAATCAATTCGTGTCGCTTGTCTTCGCTGGCGACACGCGCATAGCGGGCGACTAGAAAATCGTCGTCAACCTGCACGCCGTTTCGGTTGAGATAGGCTTTGGTTTGCTCGGCTTCGGCTCCCGGATTGGCGGCAATGGTTTGTGCGAAGTTGAAGAATCCAATTTGCGTTTGATAATCGTGCTGACCGATGCGTGTGGCGTTCTCGGACGGAAACGAATAACCGCCCTTAACGCCCGGAAGAATTGACTCGAACTGCGCGATAAAGAGGCGTTGCGCTCTGCCGCTTTCATCGAGGCGAGCAAAAATATATCGCTCAACCTGTGCGACTTTTTTCAAGGGAAAGTTAATGATACCGATGCTTCGGAGTTGCTCGCTGACATCTATGACGATCGTCGGGTTTTCTTGTGAGACAATCCGGTTCTTACTACTGAGCGAACGTCCCTGACCGCTATTGGACGAAACAAGCGGCTTTTGCGGCGCGGCGACGTTCGACAAATGCGAGGCGACAACCTGCCAACGCCGTTCGCGCCGAACGTAAGTGTCCGTGTAACTCGATTGTTCTTTAACAGTTTTGCCGTCGCGCTGAAACTCGGTAATAACGCGCCCGATGAGAATTACCGTGTCTCCATAAACACGTGCCTTAACATCTTCAGTGTAAAATTTTATAGGATTGGGCGGCGCGTTTAGGGAAGCCATTATTTGCGGTTTAGTTTGTTGTGTGCCGTCAGGAAACGTAATAATAAAATCATCGGCAACGATTAAGTTCATCGCTTTCACATCGTGCCGCTCGTAAGCATCAAGCCAGGCGCGCTCTAGTTTTCGCACTTCCTGTTCGGCGGTAGAATTGTTAGTTTGCGAGTTGCTCGTTTGCCCGACGGCAAACAGCATTATCACGATTAGAACTATAAAGACTGTAAATCTCATTTTGACCTCCAATTATTTTGCATCTTGAAACATAACACGAACCAACCCAACGCGTGAGTTGTGCCGCCCGTCATAGAGCAACTGATCTTCCGCTCCTTTTAGGTTCTGATACGACTGACGTGAATCGCTGCCATTTGCCAACGGTCTTGCTGCTTAACCCAAGTTACCGTATTGCGGTAGCGATTTATTTAATCCTTGCCGTCTTTATCTTTTCCTTTCACAATCAGCAAACAATTTATAATTGCCGTATTTCCGTAATCATAAACTCTTATTTCATCGTAATTGATGATCTGTCCGGCTTCAGATTCGGCATTCTTTAAGTCTTCAATTAGCCGTCTTTTATCCGATGTCGTGCCATTTGGCGCGGTGAAGATATAATCGTCGGTCAAAAGCCGGTCGAGTGCGGCAAAGTCTTTCTTTGTTTCGGCTTCATCGACGGCGCGTTGCAACTGCATCAATTCTTGTTCGAGGCTTTTGCTTTCGCTGACTTTTAAATTGGCTTGCGCCCATGCTATCGTCGGCTCAACCCATTCTTTCATCGGGCGAAAGAGGAATCCGTGTCTTTCCCCTGTATTTATTTCTAATTCTTTATAATCGCCCAATCCGGTCGCGTCGGCGCGAAACCTTTGGCATGTCGAGATAGGAAAGCGGTCGGTTTTTTCCACAATGAAAAGCACGCCGCCGTGTAAATTCACCAGATCTAGAAAACCATCGTCTGCGCCGCAAGCACCAATAACGACGAAGGCGAGGTCGCGGTTCTTCAAATAAGTGGAGACGAGCATCGCAATCCACCCGCCTTGAGACGCGCCTACGAGAGTTATATTTCGGGGCGGAACTCCGGCTTTAAGCAACTGCCTGACTTGTTTGGCGACTTTCGCCGCATAAGGCTCGATTTCGCCGCTCTGCTTTCGCGCTTCGCTGATGACAACAAAGCCGTTCTGCTTGAAAGTTTCTAATATCTTTTCGTATTCATATACGCCGAACTGGGGGCTTGTCGGGCGAATATTTCCGGCTTGAACAATATACCCGTGCAGGTAAAACAAATAACGCGCTTTCGTATCAATCTTCTGCGGCACGTCGCTCAAAATATCAGCTTGTTTTTGAGCAACATCAGAGTTGCTTTGCGCTTGGGATTGCGACGCACATAAAAAACTCAATATCAGAAGCGCGAGCAATTTTGTAAATAAATTCATTAATTTCCTCCAAGTTTCGATTATAAGCGAGGTGACACAACGCCGAACTTCAGCGGCGGCGAGCGAACCGCGACAACTTTCGCCGCCCTAGCAAGATTGATGACAACACGCTATCCCGCGGTCCGCTGCAAGGACTTGTTAGACGCGGGCTAGACTAGCCTCAACTCTATTTTCCTCGGTATGACACCTTCGGCTCGCTTGAATACGTGATCTTGCTCCGTTGATGAGAAACCATTAGTCCGTTCTCCATCAATCGCCGTCGTCCATATCGTATGGGTCGTTGAAACTCTTGTTCGGTTCAAGAATCGTTCGCTTGCGGGAATACTCCAGTATCACCTTTAACCGGCTAATATCTCGCCGCCAATAATACCGTCATTCTCCTCGCTCGCGCCTGCCCTTCAGTATCCTGCGAGAGTCCGACTGGTGGATCGTCAATAACCAATCGCCCCAATTGTACCCTTTGCCGCGCCCGATCAGACGTTTCTGTTCGCCGCCCGCCCCGACTGCACTATCTTGCGTCGTTTTCAGGATAGCTGTGAGCAGTCTTTCTTGACAAACGGACTGTTGATAACAAACGTGCCGCCCGCGGTAGAGACAAAACCGGCGTTTAACTTGGCGATAATGGCGGGAAAGTTGTTGCTGTTTCGCGGGAAATCTGAGATGTCTCTCAATCCCGCCGTATGAGTCAACAGTTGGTTGATGGTTATTTTTTCCGCCTTCGCTTTTGGATACTCAGGAAGATAGTCGGAAAGTTTGCCGTCCAACTTCAATTTTCCCTGCTCGATCAATTGAAATACGAGTGTTGCGGTAAACGATTTAGTGATGGAACCAACCCGAAATTTGGTTTCGGTCGTGTTCGGAACTCCCAATTCCATATTGGCAAATCCGAATCCCTTCCGATAGACAACTTTTCCGCCTTCGGCGACCAGTGCCACGCCGTTGAATTGCCCGTATTTATGGTAAAGCGTCAGCAACTCGTCTATCTTTTTGGTTTTGGCTTGCGCGGAAGCGTGATTTTGCGCGGATAGAAACCCGCTACGACAACCAGAAAGCACAATTTTATAAAAGGTTTGATAATTTCTCCCATCCGAGTCTCATTTGCACTTAGATACTACATCTTCACACTTATCCACAAAACACAAAACGACGGAAGCATGGAACTTTGATTTAGACTGAATAACAATCTTAGACAGAATTTTTATTCTCTCGCTTTTATACACCGGTCAAAGAAACTTTGACTTTTACGAAAATCCGTGTCGATTTCTCGTTTAAAATTTAATTCCACTAAAAATTTATGTCGTATCGTCAAGATTAGTTTAAAGAGGCAAATCCGATCTGTCCTTAACGAATGCTAACGATTGCTAAGTTTTCTTAAGATGACACCGGCGAACGCAACTTAATTCTCAAATTGGGTTACAAAGTGTAATGGCAAGATTTACGGCTTGCAGTTCGTCGTTAAAATGTTGTGTTTATTTAAGAAATGTCGAGCCGGTGAATGGACTTAAACCGCCGACCTGATGATTACAAATTCTTTCAGGTAAAATTCACTTAGTGGCACCGAGTAGCACAGCCTTATATTTACTTCGTTTTAATAAAAAACTAAATCAGCCTCACTTCAGAATATTTTTCCCGTCTGTTTTGAGGTTTTGAAAATGTAATCCGCCCCTTTCATAGATTTGGCTTTGATCAGCCATTCTGAAAATTTCGGTTTCTTGGGGATGTCCAGGTCAATTTTATCGAGGCAATAAGCGGGTAATCCGGGATAGGCATGGTGGACTTCGTGTAAATTGAAATTGAATAAAAAGTAACGGGCGATAAATGTTGCGGTATAAAAACTCCGGGTGTATTTTACCTGTTCCATATACGAAATGGGTTTTACGTCCTTTCCTTCGGAAACGGGTATTTCGATATGAGTGTGTTGAGTCATAATCAAGAGTTCTTTCCACACCAGACTCAAAACAAAAGCCGGTAAAATGTATTGCAGGATAACGATCGAAGAGAGATAAAAAATCACCACATAAAACAAAAGGTAAAGCGATACGTTGATCACTGCCAGAGTTAAAACATTTGCGGGAACGAAACGTTTTATCTTAAATAGATTCCAATAATTACTGAGTTTATAAGTTAAATAAAAAAGAGGAATAAAGAGCCACCAGCAAAAGTTGACGATGAATCGGGTAATTTTTGAATTGACCGGTTTCGCCGTTTTTTCGGTGGTCGGGTCAAGGTCGCGCCAACCGGTCCATTTGTGGTGAAGATTATGAATTTGTTGCCAGTTATAAAAGGGAATCACGGTTAATAAACCGAAAATGTGACCGAAAAATTTGTTTATTATTCTATTTTCAAAATAACTTAAATGTCCGCATTCATGTAACAGAATAAAGGTTTGGGCAAAGAAAACCGAAAGTAACAGAGTTCCCAGCCAATACCAAATGAGACTGTTCAGCCTGAACAGATATATGGATAAACCTGCTAAGATCAAAGGACTGGCTAAAAAAGCAAAGGCTTTCAGATTGTTTCGTTTGAGACCGGGATTCATCATTTTGCTTTTGCTCCGCCGAAGGAATTAAACTTTTCGACATACATATTTCTTATTTGGTCAATGTGGCTGTCCAGATTTTCCAATTTCCAATCGGTAGTTGGAATAATGTCAAGGAGTTCCATCCGAACAGTGCCTTTTTTGATCGGTCTGAAATCGTTAAAGGGATTTGATTCGACCGGAGTGTAAATAAAAATGGCGACGATCGGCATTTCCGACACCAGAGCCATATGATACACCCCCCGGTTAAATTGATTGATGGTATTAAATTCGCCGCCGGTGCCTTCGGAAGATCCGGCGATGCTCACTTTTTCCTTTTTTATTCGTTCGGCTAATTTAATGAAAAATTTAAGCCGCCGTTCTTTATTTGGTTTGGTTGGAATATATAAAACCCCGATCGCCAAAGCGACTAAAGTGGCAGGGATGTAATAAAGCGTTTTTTCGCTCAGCAGAAACCGCGTATTTGTCAGACGGAGGCACATCAGTATAAAAGTATCAAGATGTGAGTTGTGATTGAAAGTATAAAAATGGGGACGATCCGGTTCTTCCAACTTCACTTCATTTTCCAGTGTTATTCCGAGAATATAGAGAATGGCTTTTGAGAATGCAGGAACCAGATGCTTCCGATTAAAATCCGTCAAGAGACCGAACGAAACGATTCGCAGTGAAAGGGCAATAATCCCCATCGTTGTCAGCAGCAATAAGCCGACAGAAAAATGATAGATATATTTTATTTTTTTCCACATACGATCGTCTGCATTGAGAGGTTCAGATAATTCTTAAAAAGCAGAATCGGGAACAACAGAAATTGTCCCAAAAAATACGGGACAATAATTCGGTCAAGATTCAATCCCTTACCTATAAACTTAAAATAAGTCCCGGTGAAAATGTAAAAGTAGGGCGGAAAAGCCCCAAAAGGTAAATAGGCTTCGATTTCAAAACCATTTTTTTCCAGAATTTCAACCAGGGTTTTTTTGGAATACAATGCGGTGTGCTGCGGTGCCTGGACTCCGGTCCACTTATTCTTGAATAATCTAAAAGTTACGGAATCCAGACGCGGCACTTCGATAATTAGTTTGCCGTCTTCGGTTAAAATTTTCCTTGCTACGCCGAGGCTTTTCACCGGATCGTAATCGTGTTCAAAAAAATGCCACATAGTGATGAGATCCATTGATTCTGCCGGAAAATTTTGGTCGTAAAAAACGCCCTGGTGAAAGTCAATTTTATCGAAACCGGGATAATCCAGGTCTTCTTTAAAATCAACGCCGGAAATTTTACATTGATACTTCCGGTTCATATACAAGAGAAAGGTCCCGACGGCACAGCCGACATCTAGTAATCGGGTGTTTTCGTTTAGCGGAAAATATTTTTGCACCAATTTCTCTTTATCGCGGTCGAGCTTGTTCATCGCCCATTCGTACAAAGGGGTTAAGAATCCCCAATCCTTTTTCTTTCGATGAGCCAGATATTCGCTGTCATAATATTCTTTGATCGAGCCGATGTTTAAGCGGGGATTTTGATAAACCAAACTACAGTTAGTACATTTGACATAAAGAAACTTACCGTCCTTTCCGGTCAAATCCTCTTCCCCGATCAGAAATTCAGTGCATTCGCTTTGACCGCAAAGATAACAATTGACCGTCTCATATTGAAAATGGGCGGGATTTTTTAACTCCTGAACTCTATCTGAGGGATCAAACGTCATAATTGATCAATAAGCATTCTAAAAACTAAAAAACACAATAGAAATTGATAGGGATAGGCTTTGATTTTAAAGAAATGCCAAACTAAAGACAACGACAATAAAAGGAAGAAAGTAAGGATACTCAGTCCATTTAGCTTCCCCGCCAGAATCAAAATAAAAGAAAATACCTGCCAAAAGCAGGAATATTTGCTCGGGATTGGAAATGTTTTGTCTTCCATGCTTTCAAAAGCAACAAAAGCCAAAAATAGTGATAGTGCCGGGAGGACAATATGTTCCCCGATGGTGAGGGTTGAAAAATCAGAAAATTGGAGCAGAAAAAAAACAAAGGGATATTTTAATAACGGAAGCAATCCGGCACCGATTTTGTTAGTGATGCACAATATGTAAAGCAGATGATTGACTGTAATAAAACAGAAAAACAACAAAGCCAGGTAGTTGGAAACATAAAATGCGATACCCGATAAAAGACAGAAAAAGCAAATTAAATAATAAAAAAGCGTTTTTCTTTCCGCCGGATCAGTATAATTCCGATCGGGTTTGCCCCGATCATTATCGGCTTGCATCAGATCATCGTATAGACGAAAAACTAATAGAAAACCCATCAGTAAAACAAAGGATATAAAAGAACCGGTCTTAAATTCAGGAGCGGGACGGCTAAATAGGAAAATAAAGATAGCGAGAATTATCAACCGCGGAGGTTGAAATCGCTGCCGGAGGTAGGTGGTCAATGCGTTACTCACAAATCGTAATTTCGGCGGAATTGGCATTTAAGATTATCCGGTCGCCGTCTTTGATCAGCGTTGTCGCCGAATCAACGCCGACAATCGCGGGTATCCCAAATTCTCTGGAAACAATTGCCCCGTGCGAAAGCATGCCTCCTCTCTCCACGATCAATCCGCTGATTAAAGGGAACACGACCACCCAGCCCGGATCCGTCTGTCTGGTCACTAAAATATCTCCTTTTTCCAATTTCCCGGCTTCTAAAACGGTTGACAATACTTTGGCACGTCCCTCAATTATACCGCCGCAAGCGCACATTCCTTTGAGCGAACTTGAGGTTTCGGGACTCTTGCCTTTTTGTATTACTTCAGCCGGAGCGCTGTTTATTCCCCGACTCGTATAAAAATCATCGGGGTAAATCAGTTCAGAAGTTCGTAAAAATTCGCCGCGTCTTTCCTCGATGATGTTTGGCGCAATCTTAAACAACATTGATGAAGCACTAAGATGTTCGGAAATCTCCGGATAGGTCAAAAACAAAATATCACCTTCGTTTTTCAGCAAGCCTTTTTTGATAAATTCTTTTTCAATTTTTTGCAGCACTTGCTTGAATCTAAAATACAGAAGCGACTGTTTGAGCCTAACTCTCTCACGGGACGCAATGCCGTGACAGGCTCTTTTGACCAAAAAATTCAGGAATCCGATGTGCAGCCAAGCCTTTGGAAAAAACCGGGATTCCCGGTCAAGAATTTTTTTTCTAAAGTCTTTTTTGGCAACTGTCGCTTCCAGAAATTTTTCTAGAATGATTTTCTCGGGGTTCCGGTTCGGCAATTTTTCATATTGTTGCAGAAGCGCAATAAAACTATCGGGTTTTTCGATGTAATTTTCCGAGGTTAACATAAGCTCTCCGGAACAGCGAAAACCCCAGTTTTCTAAATAGGAATGGATAGCCGATAAAATCTCTTTAGAGGAATCGTTGTTTTGGAGCCAGGCGAGAAATTCCTGAGCCTCTAAACGGTCAAAACTCTCGTAGGTTTCCGCATCATTTCTGATTTTCCCGATCAGATCATACATTTCAATAATGGGTCTGCTGCTAATCAGTCCGGGGATGGACTGGATAAGTTTGTTCTGAATGCCGGAAGCCTCATTGCCATAATACTTGGAACAGAATTTACCTAATAATCCATGATAAGTCATCGCAAAAAAGTCGGACAGCGAAGCCCGATACCAACTATGCATCCGGGTTTCAATAAAACTATGAAAACACAACCGAAGGTCTTCCATAACCACTGCTTTTTTAAATTGCCGGCTATAATCACCTGCTATTTTTTCGAATTGGCTGACGTTTTTCTCCAAATTCAGGTTCAAACTAATAAATTCTTTAATAAAAGAAAGCTTTGTCCTGAGCCCAAAATCTTTTTGGGTGCCTTTGTTTTCTGCCGAATACCCGACAAAGTTATCAAATGATTTGATCAATAAATCGGAGAATGGCGAGGTCGACAAAATTTCGTGGATACTGCTCATGTTGTAATACATTTTGCAGCCAAATGCCCCGATAACATTGGAATATGACGGTTCCAGTCTTCTGATTTCTTCAGCCGGAATTCGAAAGAGTCCGGATAAATTTTTAAAATAATGATAGTAGGCTTCGCGTGCAATGGAATATAAAAGCGGCGAAATAGGATCGGGATAATTTTCATTGACATTGGTATTTGACCAATAAACCTCCGTTTCCTTTATTTGAGAAGTAATCGGACGAGCCTGAACCACACAAAAAACGCCGTCTTTGAGCGCCCATTCTATATCGGTCGGCGAGCCGTAGAATTGTTCGATTTTCTGGGCGATATCTAAACCCGTTTTTAATTCCGGCAAGAAGTGCCTATCCGTGGTTGAATGTTTGCGGGAATAATGAAAACTTTTGGGTGTCATCTCGCCTGACACCAGTTTTTCCCCGTGTCCTTCGACATATTCAACCAACATCTGTCCGGCTTGTAAATGAGAACGGGTAAAGATTACTCCAGCAAAATCCGGTTCAATTAATTGCTGAATGACCACTCCCATACCGTTGAGTTTTTTCCCGCTGTGTTTTTCATAGACCCGCACATTTTCGTTTTGATAAGAGTCCCAGCATTTTTTGAGATGTAAGATTATGTCGGATTCTTCGCCGGATGAAATAAAGGAATCCAGTTGTCCGGCAAATGAGTTTTCATCCGAATCCTCACCGATAGCCGAACTTCTCACCATATATTTTGCGGCTCCGACCCGCTTTAATTCGGCTCTGATTTCAGTAATCAAATCAGTCATATCGGATTGTTTGATAAAAAAGGAAAAAAAGGCGTCCGCAGAGATTACAAATCCATCCGGCACCGGAAAGCCTGCTCTTTTCATTTTTGAAAGATGAGCCGCTTTCGCGCCATAAAGCTCGACATCGATTAAATTATGGAGCGGTGCAATATACATCAGAAACTGGATTTAAGTTTTAATTTAAGCAATAAAAAAGCTATCACGCCGTGTGTCAGGCTATTAATCAGAAACAACGCCAGCGTCATTTTCAGGGTCAAGCCGGTAATTATGAAATATGTCAAAGTTACGCCAAACGCGGAATCTGTTTTATCGAGCAGATAAAACAGATACTTGTGTTTATGATGATGGCTCCCGGGTTTGATTCCCACCTTGCGTTTCAAAAACGAGTTGGGTAATTCGAAGAGTAAATAACTTAATCCCAGGATATAACCGAGCAAAAACGGATAAACAAGCGGCAAACCGCAGACGAATGAAATCAGACACAAGCATAAGCCATTGGTTAACGGCACAAAAAACATCGCTCGCCACGTTTTGTTTTCGCCGAATCCTTCGCGCCAGATGGGAATTTCCAAAACAGCCAGCCATTTTTTTTTGACCAATACCATATGAAAAGTACTGGTGATTATCAACGGCACCAGAACAATCAAAAGATGTGTAAACAGAGTTTCCAATTTCTTTTCGTGATTCAATTATCGGAGCTTAAAATACGAAGCATTTTGAGCGCATTATTAAGAATGCGCTTGGAAAAATCGTATTTAACCACAATCCCGGCGACTTCATAAAATGCCACCCGCGTTACAATAAACTCGATGATCGCGTATTGATAAGTTAGGAACCAATCGGAACGGGACGGATTTTCGTCAAGGTTAAATTGATAATGAAACTCAAGGTATGTCAGCAGCTCTTTTTTGGTAAAATCTTCTTTTAGGACAAAGCTCAGGAATTCGATAATATCCCGGTGCGGATAATTCAAAAGAGCCAATTCCCAATCGTAAACCGCCAACTCACCGTTTTGGCGAACTGCTATATTTCTTGGATTGTAATCATTATGGACGATGGTTTTTCGAACCGTGATTTTTTCCTTTAATTTTTCTAGCCGGAGGGCAGCGTCCAACAAACTTTGTAATTCCTCTTTTCTGAATGAATCCTTTTCTTCGGCGATCAATAGCGAGATCAACTTATTGTAAAGCTGATTTGATTTCCACGGCTCAAATTCTTTTTTGATAAACTTCAGGTCATCCTCGAGCATTGCTTTTTCTCTGAACAATTGATGAAAGCGCTGCGCCGTTGTTATTGCCTCCTCAATGTGAACGGGAGTCCATTTTTCAGGAGAATTTTCAGAATTAAACAAAGTCAGCCGCGCCGGATCGAGGTATTCGATGACAAAGAGAAAGATCTCGCGTTTTTGATGGGCGTATTCGCCGTAAAACCGGGGGATATAAGTCGAATTATTATTACCTAAAAAGCGATAGGCTTCGCTTTCCTTGAAATGACAATTTTCATATTCCAGATGATGTTGGTATTTGTTAATAAGATCTGATAATTCGGGATCAATCGAAGCGGCAAGAATATGGAGTCCTTTAATGACTTCCTGGTCCAGGGGTTTTGATTTCAACAAAACTGTTTTTTCAATCGTCTCTTCAGATTCGTTTTTATAGTTTAAGACTAGCGTTTCAAAACCGATTAATTTTTTGCTGACTTTTTTGACGATCTGCGTCAGAATGCCGTTTTCCAAAAGCTCATTTTCTTTAAGCTCGATTGAACTCACGGGATGATTAAAATGGTTCAAACAGTTTACCAAAAATAATCCGGTCAACTCATTACGCAATAACCAGTTTACGGGTTTGTTTCGTCCTAATTTTTCATGGGCTTTGGCAAATTCTCCGCTGACAATGGCGGCGTATGTAGAAATTTCGAGACTCATCGCAAAACCGACGATCAGTTTTGCAAACCTGTTTATTTTTCCATTTCCCTGGCACTTTAAGATCTTTAACCCTTCTGATTGCTTGCTTAAATGAGTCCCGCCGCCGACTGTTCCGATCACCAAATTGGGCAAATTCAGACTGATGTGCAGTCCATCGCCCGTTGGGCAAAGGTTCAGGATTCCGACGCTTGATTCGTGGATGCAAGCCAGGTCCTGACCGGTAGCTACAAATATGGCGGCGACCGCATTGGCTACATTTATGTTGTAACCAAACATTCCGTCCATTTTTGCCAGTTTACAGGACGGCGAAAATGCCTGCATCATCTTTTGGGAGCTGGTTCTGAGGATTTCGTTTATTATGTTTTCGCTCAGAAAACACTCGGCTGTGACATTCACGCCTCTGCCTTTGGTAGTTGAATAATTGGAAACTTTTTTATCAGAAGATCCGTTCCCTTCCAGTATCCAATCTTTGAGGTGAATACCGGTATCCCGGGTAAATTTTTCGACGATAAAGATCATCGCGTGCCACGTGCAAGTGGTCGTCATATTTTGACCCGAAGCATCGCCGGTCGTGTAGGTAAATTTTACATGGGCAACATTATCAAATGAGATACAATCAAGCTCCAGTAATTTGGCATGATTGGAATAACCTTCGGCTTTCTTTTTTATTTCGCTGAAATTAAGTTTAATAAATGACTCAAAAATTGATACATGTTTCTCTTGTTCAAAAATAAAAAGTGGTGCGCGGGTCATTTTTTGCCAGAGAACATTGGCGGTAAAGCCGCCGCTTAAACTAATCGCTTTAGCTCCCCGGTTCATACTTGCGACCAGCGCGCCTTCGAGCGTTCCAGCCGCAGTATATACCAGCTCTTCCTTTTCTTCAGATGTCTTAAACAAAAGCGGACCGACTATCCCGAGAGGTATTTCAACTGTTCCAATATAGTATTCAATGTTTTTTTGAATGTTTTGAATATCAAGGTCTGTTTTTGAAATTTCCCCGGTCGGTATTGAATGCGAATTTAAATAATCCAATCGCAATTTATTCGACATCGCCGTAACCAGTCCCCGACCCGGAATGATTGGAATTTTTTTGTCACTTTCAGTTATCATCAAATTAAGGGTTTTTGAGAAGCTGTTTGGAAACTCAAAATACAGGATGAATCGACTATCAGTTAATCGGTTTAAGTAAATAAGCTGTGAACAAAGTTTATCCTCATTGATTTGACTGGTAGTCAATGGAATCTTATCAAAGTTTCTTTCCTTCGCATAAAACTGGGCGGGATGCCCGGGAGACAAACATACCTGGATTCACTCAGGGGTGTGGATGTCTCAGAATTTTCAAACTTCGACCAGAAAACCCATTCTTTTCCAAGGACCGCTGCTGTCTTCGACTGGCTCCTTTACGTTATCAAACGCGCTGAGGAAGTTCTTTCGTAGGTTAAGTTTCTGATCTTTGGACCAATTGAGCCATCTTTAATTTACACGGAGTTTCAGCCGCCGAAATAAAATATTCGGCGTGAATTTGGGTGTGACAAATGAAAAAGGCATCTTCGTAGATGCCTTGAATTGTTGATTTCATTTGGAGCCGGTGAACGGATTTGAACCGCCGACCTGATGATTACAAATCAACTGCTCTACCAACTGAGCTACACCGGCTTTTATCTTTGCTCCCGCAATGAAGAGCAAGCGAAAATACTACAAAATCAAAGCCGTTTCCGCAAGGGTTCAAGCCAATTTCGGAAAGAAGTTTTACATAAAAATAAATGTTGACGATTGTTTAACCAAAAGGTTACGATAATATATGCCTGAAATGCGGGCACGTCTTCCACTTTTACCATCTCTATTTGCTAAAAAGAACGCATTTCAAATTAATCAATAAACAAAAAGGAGAACAACGCGTGAGTTTTCAAAAATTTTATACGACAAGTTTCGGAGCGCTTTTTTTAATTTCGTTCGGTTTCGTGTTTGCCGCAGTTGCGCAAAATCCGGTTGCCGATTTCATCGCACAAGCAAAAAAGGATATGCCGGTCGCGCTTGGCAATAATTTGTATTGCGCGGGTTATATTTCAAAATCGAGGGCGAATGAAGATTACGAAATCGTCGGTGCGGAAAATGAACAGGATCAATTTATTTATTCGCAAGGCAACAATCTTTACATCAGCGCCGGCGCGAACAAAGGCGTGAAGGTCGGCGATTGGTTTGCCGTTATTCGCCCGCGCGCTAAATTCAAATCGGAATTTTCGCGTAAAGGAATTCTTGGCGTTTATACGCAGGAAATCGGCGCGGTGGAAGTTATTAAGGTGAAGGCGAAAGTCTCGGTTGTTAGAGTCGCGACGTCGTGCGATAACTTTTTGCTCGGCGATCTGCTGCAGCCGATCGCGCAGCGCACGAGTCCGCTCTTTGCTGAAAGACCGGCGCTCGACGTTTTTGGCGAGCCATCCGGTAAGATCACGGGCAGAATCGTAATGGCTCGCGACCTTTTGGAAATGCCGACACGCGAGCAGATCGTTTATATCGATCTCGGCGCCGAGGATAACATAAAGGTCGGCGATTATTTTACGATCTTTCGCCCGCTCGGCAAGGGAAACTTGTTTGAATCGGACGGCGAGGAGATTGTTGACGCGCGCGACAACGGCTTTCAAAGTTCGGAATATAAAGCCGGAACCTTTTCAAATAATGCCGGACGCAAAGACGGCGAGAGCGCAACGGGCGGCGTTGTAACAGTCGGCGAAGCAAAGGAAAATCGACCGAAAGGATTGCGCAAGATCGTTGGCGAGTTGATCATTTTGAACGTGAAAGAACGAGCCGCGACTGCGATCATTGTGCGCACCGCGCAAGAGATTCATACCGGCGATATGGTTGAGCTTCAGTAAAAACATAATCAGAAACGCGCACGATGAGTAAGCGTGCAGTTCAGAAACCGTAAAAAAGGCACCGTGTTAATACGCAGTGCCTTTTTTTGCACGCTTACTTCGTGCGCGTTTCTGATTTGCGCGTTACGCGCGGACTTCTGACTTGATTTCCTGTTTCTTGCGCTTGTTTTCCAAGTAGAAAAAGCGGAAATAATCATACATCGACCAAATCGCCGTGATGACCGCCGCCCAAAGCGCGCCGCGTCCGACAAGATATCCGAAAACCTTCCAATCGTTTGTTGTAAGCGAAAAACTAGTAAGATGCGAAAATGCGGTGCGGACTTCCGGCACTTCCCAGAAAACTGCGGGAATATGCCATCCGAAATTTGAAACCGGCGGATTTCCGGTCGCGCCGGCGACGAGCAGCGCGACGATAGCAACGCATTGCGCCCACATTTTTAGCTTTCCGATCGGTTGCGCCGAGATGACGATGCCTTCGGTTGCCGCGATCGAGCGCAAACCGGTAACGATAAATTCTCTGCCGATAATTACGACCACAGCCCACGCGGGCGCAAGATCTTTTTCGACCAAAACGATCAACGCGGCGGAAACGAGAAGTTTGTCGGCGATCGGATCGAGAAATTTGCCGAGATTTGAAACCTGATTGCGCCGTCGCGCAAGATGCCCGTCAAGAATATCCGTGAGCGAAGCGGCGAGAAAAATTCCGATCGCAAGCGCGTAGCTGCTCACGCCGAACCAGTTTTCCGCCACCGGCGTCAGCAAAACGACAACCAGCAGCGGCACGATGATTATTCTTGCCAAAGTCAGATAATTCGGCAGGTTCATATATCGAGTTTATAGTGAAAAGCCGAAAAGTGAAAAGTGAAGAAGGAATTCCGCCGATTTTGCCTTGCTGCCTTTCGGAATGATAAATTTAGCAAATAGAATTTTGAGAAAAAGGGGGCAAGATATGCAAAAAATTACACCGTGTTTATGGTTTGACGACAACGGCGAAGAGGCGGTTGATCTTTACACTTCTATTTTTAAGAATTCACGAAAGGGAGACATTACGCGCTATGACAAGGCTGGCGCCGAGGTTTCGGGCAGACCCGAAGGATCGGTAATGACGGTGGAGTTCGAGATTGAAGGACAGCAATTTATGGCGCTCAATGGCGGACCGATCTTCAAATTTAACGAATCAGTTTCGTTTATGGTCGATTGCGAAACGCAGGAAGAGGTCGATCATTATTGGAATGCGCTTACCGCCGACGGCGGCGAAGAAAGCGTGTGCGGCTGGTTGAAGGATAAATTCGGTCTGTCTTGGCAGATCAATCCGCGAATCTTGACCGAGTATTTAAAGGACAAAGACGCGGCGAAATCTCAGCGCGTGATGCAGGCTATGCTGCAAATGAAAAAGATCGACATCGCCGCGCTCAAAGAGGCTTATGACGGTTGATGCCGCGAGCTTTATCGAAAGGTTAGAAAAACTTCGATCACGCGAAGAGCTTTTGAAATATCAGCGATATTTTCGTTTTGAAGCCGACAAACAAGCCGCGGACGACTATTTTATCGGCGTGCGAATGGGCGAGGTTTTCACTCTCGCGAAGGAATTTATCGAAATGCCGCCCGCGGAGATCGAAAAACTGCTTGAAAGTCCGATCCACGAAGCGCGAGCCGGCGCGTGCAGCATTATGGACAAGAAGGCGCGCGCGAAAACGACGACCGAAAGCGAGCGCAAAGAGTTGTTTGAACTTTATTTTCGGCGGCACGATCGTGTAAATAATTGGGATCTTGTCGATCTCGGCTGTTTGCATATGGTCGGCAGTTATTTGATCGATAAACCGCGCGATAGTTTATACGAACTTGCGCGGTCGGAACGTTGGTTCGAACGCCGAACGGCGATCCTCGGCACGGCTTATCTCATTCGAAAAGGCGAAACTGAAGATACGTTTGAGATCGCCGAAATTTTGGTGAACGATGCGGAAGATCTTGTAAACAAAGGAACCGGATGGATGCTGCGGTTTGCCGGCGACAGAGAACCTGAAAAGCTTCGCGCGTTTCTCGACAAACACGCCGCGACAATGCCGCGCGTGCTTCTGCGTTACGCGATCGAAAAATTTGATAAAGCTGAGCGCGATCATTATCTTGCGCTGAAAAAGAAAAAGTAAAAATGGCATACAGCGAAAAATTAGCGGAGCGGATTCGGACACGGCTTTCGACGCGCTCGGATGTTGAAGAAAAGAAAATGATGGGCGGATTGACGTTTATGGTTGACGGCAAAATGTGTGTCGGAATTATCGGCGACGAATTAATGTGCCGCATCGATCCTGAACTCCACGAAACGTCTATTGCGAAAAAAGGCTGCCGGACTATGGATTTTACAAATCGCCCGATGAAAGGTTTTGTCATCATTGACGACGAAGGAATGAAAACGGAAAACGAACTCGATCATTGGATCGCTCTCGCGCTCGATTTTAATAAACAGGCGAAATCGTCAAAGAAAAAGAAAAAAATGTAGCGGAGCCGAATACGAATAATAATGAACTAAAGCTTTCTGAATCAAAACCGGATCGTTCGGCGTTGTTCTTCAGCGTTACGCGCGTCGCCGACGATCAAGTCTGCGCACCGAAAACAGACCGCGTTTGACGCGACTCCCCGCTTTGTGCACAATGAACAAAATCAAAAAGAGGGGAGAAATTATGAATATTGTTAGAAATATTTTAGCGGTTATTCTGGGAATCGCTGTCACGATGCTTGTAAATGGAGGAATAATTGGGCTAAGCGCGTCAGTTATTCCGCCGCCCGAAGGCATGAATCCAAACGACATCGAGAGCATAAGGGCTCACGCGCATCTGATCGAGCCGAAGCATCTTTTGATGCCGTTTTTGGCTCACGCGCTCGGAAGCGTCTTTGGCGGGCTGGTCGCGGCAATGATCGCAGCGAGCCGAAAAATGACTTTCGCGCTGGTTATCGGCGTCGTCCATCTTCTGGGAGGCATCGTTGCCGCAGTTCTGATTCCCTCGCCGTTTTGGTTTATTGTTTTAGACCTGGTCGTTGCTTATGTGCCGATGGCTTGGATCGGCGGAAAACTCGGCGGCGGAAGTAGGGCGACAGCGGTTTGAAACTCTTAGTCATCGGCGGCACGGGCGGAACAGGGCGCGAACTTATCAAGCAGGCTGTCGCGGAAGGACACGATGTTAGCGCCCGCCTGATGTGCAGAATCTTTGCTAGCCGCGTCGTTTACGGCGTGGTCAGCAAAACGTAGTCAGTTAGGGCGTTTCAACGTCCTTTTTCTCCGGCTCGAGCCTAGTTTTTACGCTGAAGCGATTTGAGAAGGACGTTAAAACGCCCTTTAATTAATTCTCACACCACGCCGTAAACGACGTGGCTATTTCGGTAGAATATGACCATTTTGTAATTCTCCAGTATTTTCAGGCTTTTGCGTGAGATTTCCCGCTTGTTTTCCGGCTTTAACCGTTCAGAAATCGCCGTAAACGGCTCGTTGATGCGCTCTAATTGCGAGTTTATGGTCGCAAACGGCGAGTTTACGCCCGCAAACGGCGAGTTTACGCCCGCAAACGGCCAGTTTACGCCCGCAAACGGCGAGTTTACGCCCGCAAATGGCGAGTTTATGTTCACAAACGGCGAGTTTACGCCCGCAAACGGCGAGTTTACGCCCGCAAACGGCGAGTTTACGCCCGCAAACGGCGAGTTTACGCCCGCAAACGGCGCGTTTATGCTCGTAAACGATCCATAATCCGCATTGATCGTGCGCGCAATCATTTTGACAACGTAAACAACCGAACTTAGAATTGTTGCTATCAAAAAAACTCTTTATGAGCGGTAAAGCAATGGACTGGAAAGTAATAATTATCTTGTCGGCATTGGGTTTGGTAATGGGATTGCTCTCGGTAAAAGGTTTTACCGGCAAGCTCGAACCGTTTCTGTGGCTTTTGTTCGGCATCGCGAGCGCGCTCGTTCTTTCAAGAAATATCGACGACAAAATATTTTTCCACGCTCTTTTGATCGGGCTTGCGTGG
The DNA here is from genome assembly GCA_041747435.1 of Pyrinomonadaceae bacterium. GTDB lineage: Bacteria > Acidobacteriota > Blastocatellia > Pyrinomonadales > Pyrinomonadaceae > JBGTFE01. Next base: position 42,981 of record JBGTFE010000079.1, read on the forward strand.
GGCGTGATAAACGGGCTGACGCAATGCGTTTTCTTTGACACATACCTCGCGAACAACAGCCAGGTGCAGGAGAATTTCGAGAAGATAACATTTATGCCGCCGCGATATTTTGTTCTGATCACCGGACCGTTCATCGGACTCGTCACCGGAGCTGTATTGGGCGGGTTGTCGCTTTTGCTAAAAAAAGTTTGATAGAGAAAACGCCGCGAAAGTAGATAGCCTAAAAAATATGCCGAAGCGACTTCCTAACCGTCCAAAAAGAACGCCGACTCCGCGCCGCTTTCAGCATTTTGTATAATACGAAGCGTGAAATCATCCGATCTGAAACATCCTGCGCCAATTTTATATCAGATTTGCCGTTACATCGGACTCGCGATCAGCAAAGTCTTTTGGCGTGTAACGTTTACGGGCACGGAAAATATTCCAAAAAGCGGCGGCGTTCTGATTGCGTCGAATCATCAGACGTATGTCGATCCGGTTTGGATCGCCGCGCCGATGAAGCGCAAATGCCGGTTTATGGCTTGGGACGAAGCGTTCGATTGGTTTTTTGTCGGCAAATTGATGCGGCGGCTCGGAGCGTTTCCTATCAGGACAGTGGGCGATGGCGGCAAGCTCGACGCGATGAAAAACGCTTTAAAATTTTTGCGCGGCGGAGAAATGCTGGTGATCTTTCCTGAAGGCGAGCGCTGTTTTGCGGACGGAAAAATGCTCGAATTTAAACCGGGCGCGCTGCGAATCGCGATGGAAGCCGGCGTTCCGGTGATGCCGGTGACGATCCGCGGCGGAAACGAAGTTTGGGCGCGCGGGCAGAAATATCCTAAACGCGGAAAGGTCGAGATCGTTTTTCACCCGCCTTTCACGATTGAAAAGCCGAAGAAAAAGTCAGATCTGGATGAATATGTCGAAAATCTGAACAAAAAACTCGCCGGAATGATCGAAATGAATTAATTTGGCGGCGGCGGCGGTCGCTCGCGCCGATTCTGTCGCTCTTGCTGCTTCTGCATTTCCATAGCCCGGCGCATTTTTTCTCGCTGCTCCTGCGTCATTCGCTCCCAAACGTCAGGCGGAATCTGCGGCGGTCTATTCCGAAGCTGCTTGCCGTCCTGCGGAAAATTCGGAAGTTGCGGTTTAGGAGGCGCATCGCCGGCGGCGGTTGCGCCGGATTGAGACTGCTGATCGTCTGTCTTCTGAGTCGTTGTATTTTTTACCGAAGTTTCCGTCTGTTTTTGCGGATTTTGTTTTATGTTGGTTCTTGTCTCGGATTCGTTTTGAGAGGCTTCCGCCGCCGGAACTACTTCCTCGGCTGAAGTCGCATTTGTTTCCGTGTTCGCGATGGTAACGGAATCGACTTTCTGCTCGCCGTTTACATCCGTACCCGAGTCAAAAAATCCCGGATTGTAAATAAAAATCGCGGCAGCGGCGGTTCCGGCAAGAACCAGCGCGCCAAACGCGGTGGCGGCGATCGCAAATTTTCGGCGCGAAATACCTTCCGATTGAGCAGCCATGACGCGCGTTTCGTCGGCGTCAAAGTCGCCCGTGTTTCGCGGTTTGACGGCTGTTTCCGCAGCCGCGTCAGCAGGTATTACTTCGGTCGCGATTTCCCGATTCTCGATCGCGGTCGGAACGGGCAGAACTGCCGTTTTTTGCGTAAAAATATTTGTATCGAGCCGTTTGTGGGCGACAGTTTTCAGTTCATCCGCCGCCGCTATTTCGGTCTCGTGCAGCAAAGTGCGCATCGCTTTGGCAGAGATCGGGCGCTGATTTGCATTGAGCGCCATCGCTTTGGTCAAAACTTCGGCGACGCCGAGCGGAACGTCTTTGTTGATCTCGCTAACGCCGACAAGCGGATCTTCCTTTTCGCTCAAAACGTTCATCGCTCGCGTCAGCGCGTCTGCCGGCGGAACGCCCGTAACAAGGTGATACATCGTCGCCGCAAGGCTGTAAAGATCGCTTCGCGGATCGGTTCCCGTTCCCTGAATTTGCTCGAGCGAGGCATAGTTTCTCGAATAACCGAAAACGCTTTTTGCGGCGGTTGCCGATTCGGGATTCGTCGGATTTCCCTTTGCTAGACCAAAATCGAGCAAAATTATCTCGCCGCGTTTTGTTAATTTCAGGTTTTGAGGCTTGATGTCGCGGTGAATGACGGGCATCTCCCGCGTGTGCAGAAAATCAAGCGCGTCGAGCAGTTGATCGGTCCAATTCAAAACGTCCGCGAGCGCAAATGCCTTGCCTTCGTGCTCCATCATCTCGGAGAGATCTTCGCCGTCGATATATTCCATCACGAGAAACTGACCGTTTCCGTCGACAAAATGATCGCTGACGCGCGGCAAAGCCGAATGACGCAGACTGTTCAAAAGACGCGCTTCGCGCTCGAAAGCCTTGCGGAATTTTTCGTCAAGAAAGAGGGTTTCCTTGATCGCGACCGTGCTGCCGAAACGCTCGTCGGTGGCGATATAGACGGCGCCCATTCCGCCCTGTCCGATCTGTCGTTCAATGCGATACCGATCCTGTAAAACTGTGTCCGCCTTTAACATTCTGTTAACTCTGAGCCGATTAATTGATTATCTTACTACATTTTGAAACAAAAATTGAGGCAGACGTTTAACGCCCCGAAAGAAGACTTACTGTCTAAATGAAAGAACCACAACGAGGCGAACTGGAATTATTGAAAAGGATACAAAGCGACCTTACCGAGTATTACCCGGATTAATATTAATGCTGTTCATCATTTTATTTATTACATTTATTTTTTTGTCATATTGATCTTTCGGGATCATTAAATTCGACAAACCGACTATGCTTTCCTTTTGTTCGATAAAAGAATCTCCGATCATCGGATAAGATTTCTCATCAATGATCGAATCATATGTAAATCTTATTCCGACTCTTTTGTTTTTTTGCGTCGAATCGCCAAGTTTAAAATTAGGAAAATCCGAAAGATTGTAATTCAGGAATTTCTTCAAAAGACTACTCAATTCGTCCTCGGTCATTCTGTCCTGACTCGACCAAACCCGCGCGACAAAAGCACCGTTTTCAGTCGGGTCGATTATCGAAATTATATACTCACCTTCGATACTCGTCTCATTTATCGTCCAGTTTTCCGGCGCGCTCATCGAAAACCATCCGCTCGAATGCTTGTAATTTTTAAATGTGCCGAAAACAACTTCCTGTGTTTCCTGCTTCGTCGGTGTCGCGGTTTTTGCCGGAGTTTTAGGCGAACCTGCGGCGGGTTCCTGTCCATAAACCACCGATGATCCCGCATAAAAATAAAGAACCATTGTTAATGCGCAGATAGAAAGCATCACGTTTTTTTTCATCTCGATCACTCCATAAATTAAAACTCGCTGTGAAATACTTTTTCACCTCAAAAGATTTATCTATTTGGTTGTAGGAAAGCCAAACAATTTTACTACATAATAACTTTTCGCCTGCTTAAAACGAAATATAATGTCTATGAATTTTAAAGCAATATGCACCAGAAACCGACTTTCGAAAAATGGTAAATATCAGTCAAGCGTGCAGACAATATCGGACATTCGTCCAAGTTCATTTCGCTCGTCGCAGCGACACTGAAAACAACCTTGTGCAGCGGCGCAGCGTCTTTCGATAATTTCGCCCTCAAAATCTAAATCATTTGAGCCATCTTTCCGTCATATCACACCAAATCGCAAGCCCGCGCCATTTGCCGAATTTTTTGTAAAATTTTTCGATCTTTTTATCATCGCAGATCTTTTCGCGGTTGTGTTTTTTATAAAATTCAGAGCGAAGAAAGGAGTCGAGCGCGAGCCCGTCGTATCGCCCAACGAGTTTTAGCAGATTTTCGGCGGCGTAATCGCCGACGCCTTTTACCTGTTTCATTTCCTTTTTGAGCTCAACCGTCGGCAGATCGGAATCAAGCCATTTTGCCGGATCGAGTTTGCCGCCCGCAACTTTTTCGGCAAGCTCCGCGAAATAAGGCGCTCGATAACCTGCACGCATTTCATCACGATAAAAATCCGGCGACGCATTTGCCATCGCTTCAGCGGTCGGAAAAGCGCGCTTGCCGTTTTTTGTTTTTGCGCCGAGATTCGTCACAAGATTTGTGATCATCTTTTTTGTAAGGCTCCACGAACAATTCGTCGTGCAGATCGTTTTTACCAAATCTTCAAAAACGGTCGGCGAGCGAAGTAGCCTACCGGCATTTTTTTCGACTATCCAGGCGAGTCTTTTGTCTGTAAAAAGGCTTGAATGGAATTCGGTCAGATCATCGTCAAAACGCAAAATATGACCGATCTCACGAAGTATCTTTGCAACAGTTTCGGCTTCGCTTTTGTCGTCAAGCTCGATTTTCAGCGATTTTCCTTCCGCGCGGATCGTTGCTGAAATTGCCTTTTTGTGTTTTTTATCCGTAAAAACATAGCTCAAACGCCAGTTTTCTTCGTCCAGTTCAAACGGCAAAAGCTCGCTCCATCCGTGGCTGTAAATTGTCTGCTGAAAGTTGAAATTCTCCGGCGTTTCTAGAGAAAAAATTTCGGTCATATGTGCTAAAATCATTTTGAAAAAAATATGCGTATATTCGGAAAAAGATTCTTTGCGAATTTCTTCGACCAAAGCGTATATTCGTTCGTCTAATTAAGAGTCAAGACTACAGTTTTTCGAAGTTTTCATTGATAAAAAATAGCTTGTGTTTTTTTACAAAATCGTTTATAAATTAGAGATCAACAATGATAAACGACGTTTTTCCATCCGGTCGTTCGAAACATTGATTTCTAGCACGAGTTCATAAATTCTAACAGACGAAACCTTAGGAGGGAAAGGGTATGATTAGCAAAAAGTTGCGCTTTTGGCTTCAAATTCAAAGCGCGGTTTTTATCAGTTTTCTGCTGGTATTTTCGGCAACGGCGCAGGACGACAATCCAAATTCGCCGACACCGGTCTTATTGAGCGAGGCGGACTCGAGCCGCGCGCTCGCAGTCGAAGCCGGTAAGATTCGCAGTGCCGAAGTGCCGAAAGCGGAAACAAGGGCGTTTGGTTTAAATCAGAAAGTTAAACTTTTTGTGACCAACGTTGAACTGATGGATGGCGAAGGTGCGAACGCATTTCGCGTTTACGTCGAGGACGCAAACCGAAGAATCTACCGTTTTCCTATTATAGACTTTCAGCGCGTTAAATCAGAAAAGACCTTGTACGCATTAACCATAGTTCTGAAAGACGAGCTCGGTTTTTGGGAACAGCCTTCCGAAATCGGTGACGTTCTTATCGGCGTGACATGGCGAGGTTTGGCGAGCAACCGACTTCGATTGGGACTCGGAAAGGTTGGAGGTGAGATAAAAGACGATTCTCCACTTTCGAAAGCCTCGCAAAACGTAAAAGGCGGTTATGAAGATGCGAATAATCCCGGTTTTGTCGGCTATCGATGGTCGGGCGATCGCATCAGGTTTCTCGAGCAAGCGACATTTGGTCCTACGCAGGCGCTGGATGACAGAATACGCCGCATTGGTTTGAGGACATGGCTTGCAGAACAATTTGAAATTCCATATCCTTCCGCCGCAAATCCGTATCCGAACATCCCGCTAAATGCCCTGATGCCGCCTTCGACCTGCGACGGCAACGCGACTGTCCCTGATGTGCCGCCAACCTGTTTCCGTGATACCTACTCAATGTATCCGGCGCAGAGTTGGTTTTACAAGGAAGCTTTTTACGGCGAGCCGCAGTTGCGACATCGCGTTAATTGGGCGCTCAGCCAAATTTGGGTGATTTCCGGCGTTGATACACAGCAATCGAGTTGGATGCTTGAATATCACCAGCAAATAAATGCCAATGCTTTCGGGAATTGGCGCGATTTAATGGAAGATATGACCTTAAATCCGGGAATGGGAAATTATCTGGATATGATCCGCAGCACGCGAAACAACCCTAACGAAAATTATGCCCGCGAAGTATTACAGCTTTTTAATATCGGCTTGTTTATGTTGAATCCGGACGGAACGGTCATTTGTGTTGAACACAATCCGTGCGAGCCTGGCGATACGCCGGTACCGAGTTATGACCAGAGCACGGTCAATAATTTTACAAAGGTATTTACCGGCTGGCAGACCTGCGAAGTTACAGGTCCGCTTTGTCCAGACCGAACCACAGCGGGACCAAATTACAAAGATCCGATGCTGTTGAATAACGGAGCTCTTCACGATATAACGGCAAAGACTCTGCTAAGTTATCCGGGTTCTTCAACGACAAATATCGCCGCCTGCACGGGCTGCACAAACGCGCAGATCCTCACGTACGGAAACGCGTCGATGCAACAGGCACTGAACAACATTTACGGTCATCCGAACGTCGGTCCGTTTGTGAGCCGACTCTTGATCCAGCATCTTGTGACGAGCGACCCGACGCCGGCTTATGTCGGGCGCGTGGCGGCGGTTTTCAATGCCAATAGAACAAGTCCGACTCAGTTAAAGGAAGTCGTAAAGGCGATCTTGCTCGATCCTGAAGCGCGCGGCGACGTAAAAACCGATCCGACATATGGAAAGCTGCGCGAACCGACACAATTATTAACTAACTTAGCGCGGCATTTCGACGTTATGTCGGCGGACGGCACACTGCAGAGCGACGGCGTTGTATCTACGGAAACAGGCTTGATGGGACAAGTCGCGTTTATGTCGCCGACCGTGTTCAACTATTATCCGCCCGATTACATCGTTGCGGGAACGACGCTAAACGCGCCGGAGTTCGGAATTTTCACGACCGGCACGTCCATCGCCCGCGCGAATTTCGGGAACACAATGGTTTTCAACCGCATCAATATCAACGCGGGCAGAGGCGTTACCGTAGGGACGTCGATAAACCTTTCGAGTGTACAGGCACTTGCGGCGGCTGATTCGACCGGCAATTTGATGATGGATGAACTTAACCGCAAAATGATGCACAGCTCAATGTCGGCGGCGATGCGAAGCACGATCTTAACCGCGGTTTTGGCGGTCGCTTCGACCGATCCGCTGCTTCGGGCGCGAACGGCAGTTTATTTGATAGCGACGTCGTCGCAATATCAGGTGCAAAGATAGGAGGAATTATGGAACACAGCAGAAGAGACTTTCTAACAAAATCGGGTTGCGCCTTAGGTATGGCGGCGTTGGCGACGCAGTTCAGACACTTCGGCATGATGAGCGCAATGGCTCAAACGACCGATTCGGCTGTGCCGAGCGATTACCGCGCTTTGGTCTGCATCTTTATGGCGGGCGGGAACGACGGCAACAATGTCGTTATCCCGAATCACAACAGCGGCACGCTAAGCAACTATACTGCTTACAGCAACGTGCGCGCGGCTTCGACGCTGGCTATCCCGCAGGCGTCGCTTCAGCCGATCACCGTGCCGCGAATGGGCGGTTTGAGTTATGGTTTGCATCCGAATCTCGGCGTGCTGGCGCAAAACGGAACAACGATCGTCAACAACGGTATACACGAGCTTTGGGGAGCGGGCAAAATGGCGATCGTGACGAATGTTGGAACGCTCGTCGCGCCGATGACGCGTACGCAATATCAAAACGGCTCGGTACAAAAACCGTTTCAGTTGTTTTCGCATTCGGATCAGGTTTCGCAGTTTCAAGCGGGACGCTCCGATACGCAGTCATTTACCGGTTGGGGCGGACGTCTTTCGGATCATCGAACTGCGCCGGACAATCCGGGCGGATTGATCCCGATGATCACGTCTATTTCAGGCGCGCAGCTTTTTACCGCTGGACAAACCACACTACCGCTCGCGATCGCCCCGGCTCCGACGGGTTTGAACCAGGTGCTAAATCCTGCGGGAATGACCACAAATAACGGACCGGCGCGCCTTACGGCTTTCAATCAGCTCAGGACACAGGATCTGGATCACCAGATCGTCGCAGCGGCGAGTCATATTACGGATTCGGCGATGCAGGCTAACGCCGTTTTTCAAACATTTCAGGAAGTGACGGTAACATTTCCGACTTCGAACCTCGGAAATCAACTTAAACAGGTCGCGCGGCTTATCAAAAAGCGCACCGATCTGAACATCAATCGCCAGGTGTTTTACTGCCAGGTCGGTGGTTTCGATACGCACAACAACCAGAACAACGTCAATAACGGACAAGTTGCCTTGATGACCCAGATCAGCCAAGCGATGCGCGCGTTTTACGAAGAAATGGTTGTGCAGGGATTGGCGGATAAAGTTACGCAGTTTACGATGTCGGACTTTTCACGCACATTCGGACCGGCGGGCTCCGGCGGAACGGTTGGAACCGACCACGCGTGGGCGAATCATCATTTTGTCCTCGGCAGCGCAGTGACGGCAAGCGACTTTTTCGGCATCAACACGTCAAACGGCACGCCGTATCCGACGCTGACGGTCAACGGTCCGGACGATGCAGATAACGGAACCAGTGCGCGCGGACGCTGGATACCGACGACTTCGGTTGAGCAATACGCGGCAACTTTGGCGCGCTGGTTCGGCGTTCCGGAGGCGAACTTGCCGTTGGTTCTTCCAAAACTCGGCAATTTCGTTAATACGGATCTCGGCTTTATGGGACCTCCGTAATTTGAAGGTGAAATAATCAGGATGAGGGATGAATGAGTTGATTCTTTTTCATCCCTCTTTTTTGATTTACATTTGAAATTTCGCCAACAAACATATGTTTGTCTTTGTCGTTACCTATGAACACTCGGGCGACATCCGCGACTTGCGCGGAACGGTCGAGCGCGAAGAAGCCGCCATCGGAGTTTTTATAACTTTGGAGGAACCCTCGCGCGATATGCAGACGGAAGCCGTGAGCGCGGGTTTTTACACGAGCGAATTTTTCGGCAAAGATTTTCCCAAAATTCAGATTCTCACCATCGAAGAACTGCTCGGCGGCAAGGAAGTAAACATGCCAAGCGAGTCGATCGCATTTAAACAAGCCGAAAAGGTGTCGAAAGAAACAGATCAAGGCGCTTTGTTTGGGTAAATAGAATGTGGACGCTTAATCTATCCCGTCAAGAGGGAAGAAGCGATCGATAAATTCTACGTGAAGTCTGGTGATGCCGTCGGGTCCGACGCGTTTTCCGCGAACGATAGAAATGATCGAAACGTCGTATTGTTCACTTTTGACGCGAACAAACGAACCGATTTCAGCGTTGAGCGACGTAAAGAGCGCGGCGCCGCCGAGCGATACGTTTTCGCTAACCGTCATTTCGCTGCCGGTGACATCGCTGTTCTCGTCAATTGTTTCAAGAACTATTCCGACCGGGATTGCGAAACGCGTGTGGCGGCGATTGTCCTTCGGAAGATCGCTTTCGTCAGGCTGGTCTTCGGCTTCTACTACCTGCCAAAAACTTTTTTCGGCAAGATGTGTGATGTCGTAAAGTTTCGCCGGATCGCTAATAAAGCTGGTCGGCGGGTTTTTTCCGATAAACGCGACACCGATCGCATAATTTTCCTGATCTCGATTTTTCGTCACCGGAACACAGCTTCTCACCAACGCCCAAATTTTATATTGCGGCTCCATGTAATCGTAGCAGCGGAGCTGTCGCGGCAGCGGAATCGTCATCTGAACGAGGCGACCGCGCTTCAATGGTCGTCGGAGATTAAAGCCGGCGCCGAACGCAGATACATCGTTCAAACGCGTGACTTCGTCCCACGCGTAAGAGGTGTTAACTTTTGATTCGATGCGAACGGGCAGCGTAAGCGAAACACGCTGAATGCGACGCTCGTCAATTTTTGTTTCGGGTGATGACAGCATGAGATTCCTCCAAAAATGAAACGCCTTTTTATTTGGTTGAAAATCGAGAAGAAATTGGCGTGAAGCTATCGAAAAGAGCTGTTTTTGCAAGGGTGATGCGAGTTGCTAAACAGGCGCAATGCCTGTAAAATAATTATAGTCTTAAAACGCCGGTTTTTCCAGCTTTTTTTTGTGACGCGTGCCTCGCAGCACCTTCCGGTAAAACGGAAAATCGTAAAGTAATTTTATCAAAAAATGGATATTTTAGAACGTAATCAAGTCAACATTGAAGATGAGATGCGCCGGTCGTATCTCGATTATGCGATGTCCGTCATCATCGGACGCGCGCTGCCTGATGTTCGCGACGGGCTCAAACCGGTTCATCGACGCGTTTTGTGGGCGATGCACGAGCTTGGCAATACTTATAACAAACCGTATAAAAAGTCGGCGCGCGTGGTCGGCGACACTATCGGCAAATATCATCCGCACGGCGACACCGCCGCTTACGACACGATCGTCCGTATGGCGCAGGAATTTTCGATGCGCTACACGCTCGTTGACGGGCAGGGAAATTTTGGTTCGATCGATGGCGACAACGCCGCCGCAATGCGCTACACCGAAGTCCGGATGCAGCGTCTGACGAGCGAAATGCTCGCCGATATCGAAAAGGAAACCGTCGATTTTCAGCCGAATTACGATGAATCTTTATCGGAGCCGAAGGTTTTGCCCGCGCGTTTTCCGAATTTGTTAATAAATGGCTCGGAAGGGATCGCCGTCGGAATGGCAACAAAAATTCCGCCGCACAATTTGACTGAGATCATCACCGCAACCATCGATCTCATCAAAGATCCCGAAATTTCTGTCGAGACTTTGATCAAACACATTCCGGGACCTGATTTTCCGACCGGCGGCTTTATTTACGGGCGCGAGGAAATTCACCGCGCGTATCGCGAAGGTCGCGGCATTATCCAGATGCGCGCCAGGGCTGGAATCGATCGAATCGGGCGCGCCGACCGCGAGCGCGACGCGATCGTCATTACCGAAATTCCTTATCAGGTCAATAAAGCGCGGCTTATAGAAAAGATCGCGGAGCTCGTTCACGAAAAGAAACTTGACGGCATCTCCGAACTGCGCGACGAATCGAATCGCCTGGGAATGCGCATCGTCGTCGAATTAAAACGAGACGCGATTCCGCAGGTCGTTCTCAACAAACTTTATAAATTGACGCCGATGCAATCGAGTTTCGGCATCATCAATATCGCGATCGTTGACGGGCAGCCGAAGGTTTTGACGCTGAAGCAAATGCTCGAAGCGTTCGTTGAATTTCGCCGCGAGGTCGTTCGTCGCCGCACCGAATTCGATCGTAGAAAAGCGCGCGCGCGGGCGCACATCTTGGAAGGCTTGAACAAAGCCATCGACGCGCTCGATTATATAATTCCGCTGATCCGCAATTCGCGTGCGGTTGACGAGGCGAAGCTTTGGCTGACGGGGAATTTCGCAACTCTGCACGAACAAAAAACGTGGCGCGGAGTTTCGTCCGACAAAAGTCTCGCCGGATTTTTGAAGGAACTTGAAAAAGTTGTCGGCGGACTCGCGTTTTCAGACATTCAGGCGCAGGCAATTCTCGATCTGCAGCTTCGCCGTCTGTCTGCGCTCGAACGTCAAAAAATAATCGATGAGCTCGAAACGATCCTCAAACACATTTCCGAGCTTGAAGCGATCCTTGCGAACGAGCAATTACTCAGGCAAGTTATTATCGACGAACTTCAGGAAGTTAAACGCCAATTCGGCGATGAACGTAAAACCGAGATCATCGATGCCGGCGTGGAGCTAACCATCGAAGATCTGATACCGGACGAAGACGTCGCCATCACGGTGACGAATCAGGGCTATATCAAGCGCACGCCGGTCGCGATCTATTCGAAACAGGGGCGCGGCGGCAAAGGTCGTCTCGGTGCAAAAGCCAAAAATGAAGACTTCGTCGAGCACCTTTTTATCGCTTCGACGCACGCATTTTTGATGATCTTTACGGACGACGGGCAGGTTTTCAAGATGAAGGTTCACGAGATTCCCGAAGCCGATCCTTCGGCGCGCGGCAAAGCGGTCGTCAATCTCGTCCAGCTCTCGAGC
>JBGTFE010000080.1:0-5099 GCA_041747435.1 Pyrinomonadaceae bacterium
AGCCTTCGCGTGATTGAAAGAAACCGCCCGCTCGTTACCGTTTCCGGCGAGGTAAAAAAACCCGGACAAGTAAAACTATTGCGTGAGACGCGTTTGCTGGAACTTATTTCTTTTTCGGACGGTCCGACCGAAGATACAAACGGAATGGTTCAGGTTTTTCGGACGCAGCAGCCAATGTGCGCGACCGAAACCGAGATGAACGAATGGAACGCGGCGACAAACAGCGGTATTGATATTCCATCGAGAATGTACAGCTTAACGAATTTGTTGAAAGGTCTCGACGAAGCAAATCCGGTAATTGAGCCCGGCGACGTGATCGTCGTTCAAAAAGCATCGCCCGTTTACATTACGGGTGAAGTTCGCCAATCGATGGGATTGTACATAAGGGAAGGCGGTTTATCGCTGACGCAGGCGATCGCGATGGTCGGAAATGTCAATCGCGAAGCAAAAACAAAAGATGTGAAGATCTATCGGTTGAAATCGAATTCGAAAGACAGAGATATTATTTCGGTAAATTTGGATTCGATCAAAAAAGGGATGCAGAAAGACGTAATGCTCGAACCTTATGACATTATTGAGGTCGATAAAGCAAAAGAACCGATCGCGCAAACGATCATGAAATTAGTTATGGGCGTCGGGAAGACGATGATTTCATCAGGCGCAAACAGCGTGGGTTACCGAATTCTTTACTAGGAATTTATTTTAGAATTATGAAACCTGTCAGGTTTGAATCATCTGGCAGGTTTCTATTTTTCGGCGTCAGCGTAAATTTTCTCGATCACATCTTTATATTTTTCGTCGACAACCCTTCGCTTTACTTTCAAGGTCGGTGTAAGCTCGCCGCTTTCAACCGTTAATTCATTTTCGAGAAGCGCGATCTTTTTCACCTTTTCAAACTGTGCCAAATCTCGCGTATGAGCTTCGATCTGTCTTTCAAACAGATCCTTTATTCGAGCGCTTTTGCAAAATTCATCTGGCGTTTTTAGATCAAGATTTTTGTGTTTTGCATAAGACGCAAGCTGCTCGAAATTCGGGACGATCAGCGCTGCAGGGAATTTTCGTTCGTTGCCGACGAGCACGACCTGACTGACAAAACGCGAAGCTTTTATCATTTGTTCGATCGGCGAAGGCGCAATATATTTTCCACCTGAAGTCTTAAAAAGTTCCTTTTTTCGGTCTGTAATGATCAAAAATCCGTCGTCGTCCAGCCGTCCGATGTCGCCGGTGCGAAACCATCCGTCTTCGGTAAACGCGTCACGCGTCGCTTCCGGTTTGTTGTAATAACCGAGCATCACGTTTGGACCGGAAGTTTCGATCTCGCCGTCAGCGGCAATCCGAACTTCAACATTACTAATCGGTTTTCCGACGCTTCCCAGTCGCGCATTTATCGGGTTATTCGAAGAAATCACCGGCGAAGTTTCGGTCAAGCCGTAGCCCTGCATTATCGAAACGCCCGCGCCCGTAAAGATAAGCCAAATGTCGTCCGAAAGCGCCGCGCCGCCCGAAATGCAAAAACGCAGACGCCCGCCAAAAATTTCACGCAACTTCGAAAAGACCAGTTTATCCGCGATGCCGTGCTTGATGGCAAGCATTCGCGGAATCGGTTGTTTCTTCTCATTTCGCAGCGCGAAATCCCTGCCGATATCGATCGCCCAATCAAATATCCTTTCCTTCAAGCGGCTCGATTGTCCGGCTTTTAATTTCGCTTTCGCGTAAACTTTTTCAAAAATTCGCGGTACGCCAACGAAAAGCGTCGGTTTGAGTTCTTGCAAGTTATCCGCGACTTTTTCGATCGATTCGGCATAAAAAACCGACATTCCGTTCAGAATATAAAGATACATTCCGGTGCGTTCGAAAACATGCGACAGAGGCAAAACGGAAAGCGGTTTGTCTCGTTCATCAAAACTATATTTTTCGCCGGCGTCGATAACATTCGAGATGAGATTCGTGTGCGAAAGCATTACGCCTTTTGGCTCGCCGGTCGTGCCGGAAGTGTAGATCAATGTAGCGACATCTTCGGGATCGATTGCGCGCGAAAGGTCTTTGATCAAATCAGGATTTTCCGAGTTTAGCTTTTCGCCCGCTTCTTCCAATTCGCGCAAAGAAATCGCATTTTCCGCTTTTATGTTTTTTGTATCAAAGAAAACAAGCTTCTCTAAAGATTTACATTCGGGCAAAATTTCTCTGATGCGCTCGAATGTTTCTTCATCCTGAATAAAAAAGACTTTCGCGCCCGAATCTTTAAGAATGTAAGAGATCGAGTTGGGTGCAAGGGTGGTGTAAATCGGAACGTCCGTTATGCCAGCGAGCTGGCAGCCCGCGTCAGCCAATGTCCATTCCGGCGAATTCGCCGCCAGAATTGCCGCGCGGTCGCCTTTTCTCAAACCGAGAGAATAAAGTCCGAGTGCGATATTTTCGGCGCGCGAGATCATTTCGTCCGAAGAAATCGACTTCCATTCGCCGTCTTTTTTGTAATTCAGAGCATCCGCACGATTTTTGGTTTCGACGGCTTTTTGAAACAACTCGGCGAGCGTGCGCGGCTCGTCCCCGAGCAGAGGAATTCGCTGCACACTTCGGCGGAAATCGTTTTTTAACTTACTTTGCATTCGATAAAAATTGCGCAAGCCCGTGCGAAAAAAGGGCGAAAAAACACACTTACTTCGTGCGTGTTTCCGCAAAAACTCCGTCAAAAAAAACCTTCAAAACTTCATCCGCAAGCGGTGCAAGCGGGTAGGGTTTTTTCGACAAAACCCAGTTCGTCACCATTTCGTCGAGCGCGCCGTAGAGAATTTTCGAGCAAACGGTTGCGTTCACATCCGCGCGAAAAACACCGCTTTTTTGTCCGTCTTCGATCGCCTGATGAATCAGTCCGAGATATTCGGCAAAACCCGCGGCGGAAAATTCTTCCATAAACTTGGTCGAGCCGCGTAACTCGACCTGAAACACGATCGCCAGATTTCGGTCCGCGCCAAGTTTTTCAAGATGAAGTTCGGCGATCCGGCGCAGACGCCCAGCGGCATCTGCAATTTCGGCGATCTCGCGTTTTCCTTCGGAAATAAACTCGTCCATCGCGCGGTCAAAAACCGAATGCAGAATGTCGTCCTTGCTTTTGAAATAAAGATAGACGGTGCCGTCTGCAATTCCTGCTTCGCTCGCGATATCGGCGACTTTTGAATTAAAAAATCCTTTCCCGGCAAATACTTTTATCGCTGCGCGAAGGATCGCTTCGCGTTTATCGGCGACAACGGCGCGCGCCTGACCATTTGTGCGGTTTTGTTTTGACATAATTGGGCTGAATGAATCGCCATTCAGTTTTTCTAAGGCTACACGAAAACCGTTGGAGAAATCAATAAACATCGCGTGAATTTAGAGAAATCAAAAAAGAAAAGGATTTGCGCGTCAAAAATCGCAAATCCAAAATTGATGTGGCGGAGAGAACAGGACTCGAACCTGCAAGCCCTTACGGGCGGTAGTTTTCAAGACTACTGCATTACCAATTATGCTATCTCTCCGCACGAGACGAACTGAAAATATAACTTAAAAGCCGCGGGATAGACAACTCAGAAGCCCTATTTACTTTTTGTTTCCTTTACCGCGAACTGTTTTTTTAGCTCTTCTTTCACCGCTTCGACGCCCTTTATTCCTTCAACTTGAAGAACTTTGTATCCTTCGCGGTCAACGACGACGTGCGTCGGATAGCCAAGATCAAATTCGCCATTTTTTTTCTGCTCACCGAATCTGAAAAGCGTAAATGTTCCGGCGTTTGGAATAATCTGAAATTTGAAGGGATTTTTTATCAAAAACTTTTCCAATTCCGGTTTTGTATTGCTCGCCAGCCCGACAAAAACGACGTCCTTATTATCCTTATAGTCGTCGACAATCTGATTAAGAAGCTTGATTTCCTGAATACAATTTGGGCAATTGATAAACCAAAGATTGAGGACGAGAATTTTTCCCTTTAAGGCGCCGGAATTTATGGGTTTTCCGTCGAGCGTGATTCCGGTAAAGGTCGGCGCAAGCACTTTTGTTTCGGTTTTAGCTTTTTGGGCGGTTGCGGTCGATACAAAAACAAAAAAGAGGGTTGCGAACACAAATAGATTTTTCATATCCATTTTGTAATTCGAAACCCTATTGAAAGTCAAGGATTTTTGCAACTATCGGGCTGATAAAAGCCTGTTTATCTCAGAATTGAGCTTTTCCGTTTTGTCGAATCCATCTGTTTTCATCGAAATTTCGCCATTTTGATTGACAACGAAATGCGCCGGATAACCGAGTGAAATATTTCCGCGTCCGTCCTTTTCGGCGTATTTAAGGAGAATTCCAAAACTATTCGGGATCAGCTCGAAATTGAAAGGATTTTTCTTAACATAATTCTCGATCTTCGCTTCGTTGTCGGTCGTTAAACCCAAAAAAGCTACGTTTTTGTCTTTGAATCGCGCGGCGAGTTGGTTGAGTTTCGGAATTTCGGTGTGACAGATCGGGCAGCGAGTCGTCCAGAAAGTAATAACGACGACCTTGCCTTTCAAATTGCTGAGCTCGACCGTATTTCCGGCAATATCCGCGGCACTGAAACTCTCTGCGGGAACGCTTTTTTGCGCGAAACCGGAGACAACAAAAGCCAAAAGTAGAATAAAAACATATGTAATTCGCATTTTTTTGTTAGAAATTCAATTTGAGATTTCGCCTTGCGTGGAAAAAGAGGCGCTATTTAAACCAGATTTTTAAAGGGGTTATTATTCCAGCAGAAAAGCCGAATGCCTTTAGACTTTTTTTACGTTAAAATAGTTGCATGCTGCTTGACGCGCTCGAAGCCCGCAATTTCCGTAATCTCAGCGGACGAATAGATTGCGGACAACGCCTCAATATTCTTTTCGGTGAAAACGGACAGGGCAAGACGAACTGGCTCGAAGCGATCTATCTTCTCGCGACCGCCAAATCTTTCAAAACGGCGAGATTGCAGGAAGCGATCAATTTTGACGAACAGATGGCGCTCGTTCGCGGAAAAGTTCATCACGGCGAACATATCGACCGCGTTTTGCAGATAACGCTCGAAAACAACTCGAAAACTTTAACCATAAACGATAAGAAAGAGGCGATCA
>JBGTFE010000081.1:0-5018 GCA_041747435.1 Pyrinomonadaceae bacterium
TTTGTGCGCGATTTTCATTACGTTCGGCTTATGGCGGTTCGGACATTTTGAAGTGATGATTCCGGTCTGGATTCTGCTTTACGGCGCGGCAGTCGTCTGCGGCGGCGCAAATTCGGTTCGCGTCGTGCCGGTTGCCGGCTGGTCATTCATCGCTCTCGGCGCAATCGCGTTTTTTCTGCCCGCCGGATTCGGAAACGTGATGATGGGTTTGAGCTTCGGAGTTTTACATATCGTTTTCGGCGCAATCGTCGCCTGGAAATACGGCGGGTAAGAAAAGATTATGGGAAAGAGCAATTTGGCAAAAAAATTAGACGATTCGATTGAACCGCAAAAACCGCAGCTTAAAAAAATTGAAAAAGCGGCGGAAAATGTTTCGAGCGAACTCGACAAGGTTATTCACGAACGAATGCGGCTCGGCATTATCAGCGCACTCGCGGCAAATGAAACTTTGTCATTTACGGACTTGAAAAACCTTTTGAATACGACGGACGGCAATATCAGCGTCCACGCCCGAAAGTTGGAAGACGCGGGTTATCTCCAGTGCTTGAAATCTTTCAACGGGCGCGTTCCGCTGACCGAATACAAAATCACGGATGACGGACGCGAAGCATTAAACCTTTATTTAAATCATATGGAAGCGTTAATCAACGCGATGAAAGGAAAATAAAAATTACGAACAAATTATTATCAGGAGAAAGCATTTATAGTTATGAAAAATAAAAGACTTATCGGCATTGTGCTGACAGTAGCGTTTCTTTTGCTCATGCCATTATTAGCGATGCAGTTCACGGCAAAAGTGAACTGGACGCTGTTCGATTTTGTTGTCGCCGGTTTTCTACTGCTCGGCACAGGTTTTATGTGCGAGTTTGTATTGAGAAAGGTGAATAAAACCAGGCACCGAATAGCTGTCTGTGCAGTTATACTGGCGGTTTTTCTCCTTATTTGGATAGAACTTGCGGTCGGCATTTTCGGGACATTGTTCAGCGGAACATAAAAGTAAAACAGTAAAACAGGAGGAAAACTTATGGGCGTTCTTTTAATGTTAATGACAATTGGCGGCTTATTTGTCGCGGCAATTCTGTTGATCGTTTCGTTTTGGAAAAAGATCAATTGGCTAAAGAAATTTGTTTTTGGTGGTATTGCAGTTTGGTTCGGTTTTTATATCGCTTTGCTTCTTGGCAGTTCGCTGCTTAGCGAGGAGAAAACGCTCGGCTTGGCTGAGCCGAAACAGTTTTGCGGATTTTATCTCGATTGCCACATACACACGGCGGTTGCGGATGTCAGAAGATCGAAAACTTACGGCGGCGCGGCGGCGAGCGGCGAGTTTTACATCGTCAAAATAAAAGTTTTTAGCGATGCCAAACAAGCGGCGTTAAATCTTACGACTCCGCAGTTTCACGTCTTGGACGAAACGGGCAAGAGCTACAATCCGGTGGAAAATCCGGCAGTTCCGCGCCCGCCGTTTGACGACAAAGTTCCGGCAGGCGGAAGTTTCGAAGAAGAGATCGTTTTCGATCTGCCTGTCGAAATAAAAAATCCGCGTCTCGACATCAAGGAAGGCTACGGCATTGATCGCGTGATCGAAGCGGTTTTGATCGGCGATGAAGACAGCATCCTGCATAAACGAAACTTTTTTAAGTTGGATGCGAGTAATCAATTGGCGAATAATTCAAAGTGAGAAAATTCACGTCTGATTTTGCTGTAACGCTGGTTTCCAGCCGTGCAGAGGGTTAACAAGAAAGTAATGAAGGAAAAAACAAAAACCGGTTTGGAGATCTTACAGTCTGCGGTTTTGCTTGGAATTTTGGGGGACGTTTTATTGCGGACAACGCCTTGGGGCTTGAACGTTTTTTTGTTTATAGGAGCGTTTGTCGCGGCAGCCACGATGCTGGTTTTGCGTCGGAAACGCCAGTTTTGGAACATCCAAAGCGCTGCTTTGAGTCTGGCGATGATCTTTTTTGCGGCAATGTTCGCGTGGCGCGATTCGATTCAATTAAAGCTTTTGGATGCGCTGGCTATTTTTACACTTTTAGCGGTTTTCATCTTGCCGTCGCTGAAGATCCGGATGAACATCGCCGGCGTTTTTCATTATTTGATCGGATTTGTTTGGTCGGGGATAAACGTCCTTTTTGCGCCGTTTTTTCTGATTTTTGAAGATGTAAAATGGAAAACCGCGCCGCAAACGGGCGCGAGAAAACATTTGATCGCAGTTTTGCGCGGAGTTGCGATCGCTGCGCCGCTTCTTTTGATCTTCGGCGCGTTGTTTATGGCGGCAGACGCTGTTTTTGAAGGCTTTGTGCAGCAAACTCTCAACATCGATTTCAACAAAGTGCTCCTGCATATTTTCTTTACCAGCGCTTTTTCGTGGCTTATTGCGGGTTATTTGCGCGGCTCGCTGATCGGTACGATCGCGAGTGATCCAACCGGAACATTTGTCGAGCCGAACATAATAAAAAAACAGGTTTTGAGCGTTACCGAAATTGCGGACGACGAAGCGCCCAAGAGCGAAGAAAAGCCACGGAGCGAAGAAAAGAAAAAATGGAATTGGCAAAATTTTGACAATTCGATCTTGCCGCGAAGTTTTATTTTCGGCGCGATCGAAACAAGCGTGGTTTTGGGTTTGATCAACCTGCTTTTTCTAAGCTTTGTGATCTTTCAGCTTCCGTATCTTTTCGGCGGGATCGATCTCGTGCAAAACACGCCGGATTTTAAGCTAGCCGAATATGCCAGACGCGGTTTTGGTGAATTGGTCGCGGTTGCCGCGCTCGTTTTGCCGATTCTGCTTATTTCGCACTGGCTGCTTAGAAAAGACGACTCGATCAACGAAAAGATCTATCGCGTTCTCGCGGGAATCCAGATCGTTTTGCTTTTTGTGATCATGATGTCGGCGGCGCAGCGACTTTTTCTTTTGACCGGAAATCTCGGTTACGGTCTGACGACCGTTCGATTTTATCCGATGGTCTTTATGATTTGGCTCGCGCTCGTTTTTGTTTGGTTCGCGCTGAGCGTTTTGCGCGGCGCGCGCGAGCAGTTTGCGTGGGGCGCGTTGTGGCTTGCAGTTTTTACCTTGGGAACTCTGCACGTTTTTAATCCCGATGAATACATCGTCCGCACAAATGTGCGTTTGATGCAGGAAGGACGAATGTTCGATCCGCAATATGTAACGGAACTGAGTGACGATGCCGCTCCGGCGCTGCTCGAAAACTTGCCGGCGATGAATTTCGAACAACAATGCATAATTAAGAACAGATTGGCGGAACGATTGACAAAAGCACGGACGGAAAATGATTTTCGAACGTGGAATTTTTCCCGCTGGGTTGCGCGCCGTGAAATCAGTGCATCTGCCGATGGTCTTGATACAGCGGGTTGTCCTTCCTACGGAAAAAATTACCGCCAGGATTTCTAAACGCGCAGAATTTTATTGCTATTTCCATTTGATTTCTCTTAATATTGAGGCGCGGCATCGAGTGTCTCGCGCCCTTTTAGTTTCCGATCTTACGAAAACAAGTGACAAACAACTCTTCAAAAAAACGTGATTTCGCATGTGAATATCTTTCATATTTGCGAGTTGAGCGCGGGCTTGCGAAAAATTCGCTCGAGAGCTACGAAAGAGATTTGAGGCGCCTGAAATTATGGGCAGAAAAAGGAAAATCGGAGGTTGGGGAACTCTCGCGGCGGGATTTGCGCAGATTTCTTGCGGATCTTTCGCGCGAAGGCTTGTCGCCGACTTCCATTGGCAGAATTGTCAGTGCGGTTCGCGGTTTTTATAAATTCTTGCTGCTTGACGGGCACATCACAAAACATCCCGCGGAAGATTTGAGTTCGCCGCAGAAAGGATCCTATCTGCCGAAATTTTTGAATCAAACAGATATCGAAAATTTGCTCTCCGTGCCGGATGTTTCTACCGAAAACGGCTTGCGCGATAAGGCAATTCTGGAAGTGATGTATGCTGCCGGCTTGCGCGTTTCGGAAGTGGTTGATTTGCAATTGAAAAACGTAGATCTGGACGCGGGAATTTTGACGTGCAAAGGCAAAGGAAGCAAAATGCGACGCGTGCCCGTCGGAAAAAGCGCCGTCGAATGGCTCAAATGCTACCTGAACGCGCGCAGAAAAAAAGAAAACGTTGAAGTTCAAAATATCTTTGTAAATTCAGCCGGAAATTCGATCTCGCGCCAGACGATCTTTAATTTTGTAAAAGATTATGCAAAGAAGATCGGTCTGGAAGGCGTCTCGCCGCATACTTTACGGCATAGCTTTGCGACTCACCTGATCCAAAACCGCGCCGACGTCCGCAGCGTTCAGCAATTGCTCGGTCACGCCGATATTTCCACGACGCAAATCTACACCCATATTACCGACACTCATTTGCGAAAAAATTACGACCAGTTTCATCCGCGTGCCGCAAGTCGCGACGACAGCAAACCGAGCGAATAAAGCCTTTCTCTGAGCTTGCAACTTGCCCAATTCTTCGTTATTATGTGAAATTTGCTATTGACTCGAAAAGTCAGGCAATGCGCTCGGCAAAATAAATGCAAGGGTGGTCGAGTGGTTAATGGCACCGGGCTGTAAACCCGGCGGAGTAATATCCTACGTAGGTTCAAATCCTACCCCTTGCACCAGTATAAAGTTGAGATTTCGGGCAAGAAATTTCAATGTGAGCGGGAGTAGCTCAGTTGGTAGAGCGTCAGCCTTCCAAGCTGAATGTCGCGAGTTCGAGTCTCGTCTCCCGCTCCAATTATCTTTTGATAATTGAGCCCGAGTAGCTCAGGGGTAGAGCGCATCCTTGGTAAGGATGAGGTCCCGGGTTCAAATCCCGGCTTGGGCTCCAGAAATTTGATTTTTATTGGAAATTATTGATTGGAGAAGATTAATAAAAAATGAGCAAAGAGAAATTCGATCGAAGTAAGCCGCACGTAAATATAGGGACGATAGGGCACGTAGATCATGGGAAGACGACGTTGACGGCGGCGATCACGAAGGTGATGGGCAAGCATAATCCGAAGATGGAGTTTCGGTCG
>JBGTFE010000082.1:0-34237 GCA_041747435.1 Pyrinomonadaceae bacterium
ATCCGCGAGATGACGCGCGAGGCTTTGAAATTCGGCGCGGTCAATCTCGGACAGGGTTTTCCCGATTTTGCCGCGCCCGAAGACATCAAGCAAAAGGCGATGGAAGCGATCGCGGACGACCATAATCAATACGCGATCACATGGGGCGTAAAATCCTTTCGCGATGCGATCGCGGCGAAAACCGAATGGTTTCTCGGTTTGGAAGTCGATCCGGAAACCGAAATTACCGTTACCTGCGGTTCGACCGAAGGAATGATCGCCGGATTGATGGCGACGGTAGACGCAGGTGAGGAAGTCGTCGTTTTTGAGCCTTTTTATGAAAACTACGCGCCCGACGCGATTTTGTCTGACGCGACGCCGCGACACGTTCCGCTGCGTTTGACCAAAGACGGCTGGCAATTTGATCCCGAAGAATTGCGCGCCGCTTTTAATGAAAAAACAAAAGCGATCATCATCTGCAACCCGAACAATCCGACCGGGAAGGTTTTCACGCGCGACGAGCTCGAATTTATCGCCGAACTTTGCAAAGAGTTTGACGCGATCGCGTTTACCGACGAAATTTACGAGCACATTCTTTATAAAGGCAAGCGCGACGCGGGAACGATGACAACCGACAATCCGCGCCATATTTCGATGGCGCAGCTCGACGGAATGCGCGAGCGGACGGTCGTCGTCAATTCGATGTCGAAGACTTATTCGGTTACGGGCTGGCGCGTCGGCTACTGCATCGCGCCGCCGGATATTTCAGGCGCGATCCGCAAAGTTCACGATTTTCTCACGGTCGGCGCGGCAAATTGCCTGCAGCACGCGGGCGCTTACGCGCTTTCGCTGCCCGAAAAATATTACCTCAATTTACAGAAGGAATATCAGAAAAAGCGCGATTTTATCGTGCCTGCGCTCCAAAAAGCGGGATTCAAATGCGATGCGCCTGACGGCGCCTATTATGTGATGACCGATATTTCAAACTTCGGTTTCAAGGATGACATCGAATTCACAAAATTTCTGATCCGCGAGATCGGCGTCGCCGTTGTTCCCGGTTCTTCGTTTTATCACGACGCGAGTTTGGGTGCGCAGCAGGTTCGTTTTTGTTTTTGCAAAAAAGACGAAACACTGGAAGCCGCTGCGGAAAGACTGCAAAAATTGAAGTAAACAGAAGCTCGCGCGTAAGCAAGGGCGGATAATTCAAATCTGAACTTCCGCCCATTACGCATTTTTCTGTTTCAATAATCACTTCTTCGGCGTCGGTGTTTTATCCGAATCGGTCTTCGAGCCGGTATTCGTTAACGAATCTTGCGGCGCAACCTTTAACTCATTTTTGACCGAAGCAACGCCGTCAACCTTTGCAACTTCGGCAGCTTTTTTCTTTTGGGCTTCATCGCGCACCGTGCCGGTTAAAATCACGACACATCCTTCTTAACTTCGACGCGAACTGTCGTCTCGCGCAGATCGTCCGCCACCATCAACGCCGAGCGGACCTTAAACCAAAGCCAACTTTCCTCAAGTGTGTCGCCAAAAGAATCGAGCCCCTTTTCACTTTCCCGCCGGGCTCGGCTTTTTTCGTATTCTTCCTTCGAAATTGCCGGCTCCCAGCGATTTGTGTTTGTGTTCGCATTTGAGACATTTACATTTGTGTTGTTTACTCGGGCATTCCTCGCGTTATTGCTGGTGTTCGTCGCGGAGTCGCAGCCTGCGAAAGCCATTGTAAACATTGCAATTAACATCAAAAAAACATATTTTTTCATAACTTAAATTCCCCTTGTTTCAAAAATTTTTGCAAAAAGGTTTTCAGCCTTTTTTATCATCCCAATTTATTTCAATCGGGATTTTGCAAAATGCGTGCCTCAGCGCAAAAATGTTTCCAATTTCAATCGATCAAACGAAAATTTGCGTTCGATTTTCGGCGCCAAATGAAGCCGTCGAGCACGTAATGCGTCAATTGCGGCACGGCGAGCAGCGGAACGAGATAGGTTTTTAAGCCGCGCCAATCCCAATTCGCGCCGAAAAGCCAGGTCTTTTCGTGCCAAACTCCGCGATTCCAAAAAAGCTCTTCCACGTATGCAAAAGCCCAAAGCGTCGCGAGAAAAACGATCCAATTATTCGATAGAGCATTGTAAAATCTTCCGGCAGATTCGCGCCGTTGACGCGCGTAAAAATAGACCAAAGCAAAATACGGAACGCCGTGAATTATCACGTTTGTCACCGTAAAAGCGTAATCGGAATTCAGAGCGACGATTCCTACATACCAACAAACGGCGGTCGTCGCGACAACGATGTCTTTGCCGATATTTAAGAAACCGGTCGCAAAATATTGATAGATCGACTTGCCGAAATAGGCGATCAAAGCCAAAACATAAACGGGAAAAAGAATTTGTTCGACCGCGGCGGGAAGCGAGAAAAAATCATTCGGCACAAACCAGTCAAAATTTCTCGGCAGCCGCGACATCCAAAAAGCAAGCGGATAAATTGTTGCAAGATAAACCGCGGTCGCGTCGATCCACCAGGTTAGATTGCTGGTTTCTTTTAATTTTCTGCGATAAAGTGCGACCCAACCGTATTGCTGCCGCACAAAATGAAAAACGGCGACGATCGCGAGCGCCTTCCAAAAAGTGAGCTCGCCTTCGGAATAAAGCGCGACGCCGAGCGCATATCCGAAAATCGGAACGAGCGTGTAAAGCCAAATTCGCCGCTTAAATTCCGCAGCGTCAAAATAAACTCGGAAACTCGTCGACCAGACATGCGCAACATCGATCAAAAGCACAGCCGAAATCCAAGTCCAATCCGGCGAATCCTGATTCAAAATTCCAAGTTGCCAGCCGATCGCTAGAAGCAAAAGAGAAAGAAGCGCGCTGCCGAGAAAGACGGTCAAATCCGTCGTTCGCGAAAAAAGCCAGAGATTTTGTTTGGCTGCAGCTTGCATTATCTTATGATCTCTTTTGCCGCGCGAAGTCCATGATAAAACGCTTCTTCAAAAAGCGCGATGCCGCTCAGATCGGAATGCGCGAAATGTATGTTTCGAAAAGGTTTCATCGCTTTTTCACGCGCGCCCGACCACAAAAAATTTGGGCGCGGTGAGATCATCGCGTGTCCCCAGCGAATTACGTCCAGGCGTTCGGTCAGATCGTAAATGTCGGGGTGCGCGCGGCGTAGATCGGTCAAAACAATGTCGGCAAGCTCGCGCCATTCGAGCGAGAAAAGCCTTGCGCGCCCGTCGTTTTCTGCACACATCGGATAATAATACGTGAAAACCGCGGCGCCATAGTCGATGCCTTTTTGATGCGTCGCGTTTACATAACCAAGCGATGGACTTTCATACAAAACATTGTCCCATGCGAGCGGAAAGTCCTTCGCAAAACGCGCTTTCGGGCGATCTTTCAAAAAAAGATTCGCGACAAACCACGCGTTGTGTTCAAATTCGTTCACAAAAGCCGGCGTGTTTTGCTTGAAATCACGAATCAAATATTGCGAAGTAAAAATCGGCGCGGCAAATATCGCTTTTTCGGCGTGAATGCCGCGAATCTCGTTTGTTTCGGTGTTCAGACAAACTACGTCGACGCCTTTTTCGTTCGGAATTATTTCGAGCGCGATCGTTTTCAAACGCGTTTTATCTTTCACCTTTTCGTGAAAATGATCGACGAATTTCCCGTTTCCTTCGGGAAAAGTGATAAACGCCTGCGATTCTTCGCCGCTTTTTCGCACGCGCGAGCAGAAATAAAAAAGTCCTGCCCACGCGGAAGTTTGTTCGAGCTTCAACCCGTAATCGTCTCGCGTCGCGTAATCGCAATACCAAATTAATCGTTCTGATGTAAATCCTTTTGACGCAAGCCACGCCGCGAACGAGATCCTATCAAGCGACGTTACATCGGCGTCTTTGGAAGATCTTTCAACCGGAACGGCGAAGGCGCGCTTGCCGCTTGAGTCGCGCCAGTTCACCCAAAGATCGATCTGTTTTTGGAACTCGGCAAACTGCCGTTTGTCTTCCTCGCTTGCGCCGGCATTTAAGTACAAACCCTCGTACCAGCGACCTTTATAGAAGATTCGCTCTTCGGGTTCGCGGCAAAGAAATTGCTCTTTTACAATGATTTCGCCTGCCTGGTTTTTGCCTTCGGTCAAATTCATTTCATCGAGCAGAGCGATCAATTCCGCGTTTTCCTGAAACGGAACCGGCAAATAATGCGCGCCCCAAGGATACGACACGATATTTGAAGTTCCGCTCGCGGAAGTGCCGCCGATCTTGTTTTCAAGTTCGAGCACGACAAAATCGTTGAAATTATTTCTTTGAAATTCCCAAGCCGCGCTTAGTCCCGCAATTCCGCCGCCGATAATTGCGACCTTAACGTTTTCCCAGTTGTTTACCGGAACCTCGCGAGCGCGATTTTCCCGTAAAATATGTCCGACATCGACATTTGCGCCGATAATTTCACCATCCGGAAAATTTCCGGCGGAATTCGAACGACACGCCGTGAGCGCGAAAGGCGCGCCGAGAAAGTAAGTTAAAATTTCGCGTCGCGTGAATTTCATAAATTATTTCGCCGCAGATTTTCGCGGATGACGCGGATAAATCAAAACTTTCATCTTTCTTAAAATCCGCGTTATCTGCGCGTATCCGCGGCTAATTCTCTTATTCAAATCTCCGCCATTCGGCTTCGTAATATCTGACAAGCGCTTGATTGTCGAGACGATTTATCTCGATTTCCTCGCTTGGCATCGCCGTATCGGATGGAAATTCAAACATTGAAGCAAACGAATGCTCGTTTAGAAATTTCAGATCGATATTTGCAGGTAGATTTTTTGGCGCGTCAAACGGTTCGAGCTTTGCGAGCGCGTAACCCCAGACGCCAAAGCTCGGGACGGTCGCTTGAAAAGGCTTGACGGTAAACCCGGCGGTTTCGAGTGTTTTAATTATGCACCAGAAAGAATTTCGCGCGATCAGCGGCGACGTGCATTGGATCACGATCGCTGAATCGGGTTTCAGCTTCGTTTTCAGTAAGTTGTAAAAGCGCGTCGTGTAAAGTTTGCCGAGAGCGAAATTGTTCGGATCGGGAAAATCGACGATGGCGATATCGAAAGGCTCGGTCGGCGTATTTTCGAGCCATACAAATGCGTCGGCGTTTACGACCGAAACGCGCGGGTCGTCGAAAGCGCGGTTGTTCAATTCGGCAAGCTGCGGCAGGTTCCGCGAAAGCTCGGTCATCGCCGGATCGAGGTCGACAAGCGTTACCGATTCGACCGATCTGTATTTCAAAATTTCGCGCAGCGCCAGCCCGTCGCCGCCGCCGAGAACCAAAACGCGTTTCGGCTCGGTATCGTATGCGGCAAAAGCCGGATGAACCAAAGCTTCGTGATAACGATATTCATCAAACGAATTGAATTGGAGATTTCCGTTCAGAAAAAGCGAATAACCGGTCTTGCCTTTGGTGACGACGATGCGCTGATATGCCGAACTTTTTGCGTGAATAATGTTGTCGACAAACAGCGCGTCTTCGGCTAGCGTCGTTAAAGTGTCGGCTTTGATAAAAGCGATCAGAAGCAAAATGAAAACGACAAAACCTTTTATCCGCAGGAAATTTATGTTCTTTTTGATGAGCGGCTCGAGCAGCCAAGTTCCCCAGATTCCGACCGCCGCGTTGAGCATTCCGAATAGAAGCGAAGTTCGGTTTAAGCCCAATTTCGGAACGAGAAAAAGCGGAAAAAGCAACGATGCGACGAGCGCGCCGATGTAATCAAAGGCGAGAACGCGCCCGACGAGATCTTTAAAATCGAGCTTGTCTTTTAAGATCCGCATTAAGAGCGGAATTTCCAAACCGACGAGCATCCCGATTCCGAAAACGACTCCGTAAAGTACGATCGCGAAAAAGGAAAGCTTCGCAAAGGCGAAAAAAAGAAGCGGGGCGGAAAATCCGCCTAAGATCGCTACCGCGATCTCGATATCGATAAATTTTTCGGGAATGTTTTTTTCAATGTAGCGCGAAAGATACGAGCCGACGCCCATCGCGAAGAGATAAATACCGATGATGAGGGAAAATTGCGTGACGGAATCGCCGAGAACGTAAGATGAAAGCGTGCCGGCGAGCAGTTCGTAGATCAAACCGCAAGTTGCGATAATGAAGACGTTTAGAAAAAGTAGCGGGGTTCGGTTCATTTTGAGTAGAGAGTGAAGGGGTAAAAGTGGAGAGTCCGATCCCGTATCTCTCAACTCTCTACTCGTCACCGTCCACTATTTTTAGTTTCCCTGAATTGCCGAAGAAATGATCAACGCAACGCCGATAATAATTGCTCCAATGATCACCGCAAGCGCCGTGTTTTGGTCTTCTTCGATCTCTTTTTTTACCGAAAACGGAGAAACTTTAACTACGATCAAAAAAGCGATCGCAAATACAATTAAACCAATTGCGACGAAAACAACGGTTGTGATGAGAACAGGCAAAAGGTCGTCGAGTTTCACGATAAAACCGAGCGAAATCAAACTAGATAAAAAAACAGACATTTATTTTCCTCCACGAAAACCACCGTAAATAAACGGCATTCCAAGTCTTGAATTACTGCCCGCGTTTGCGAATTCCCAGCCCAACCACGAGGCAGACGTGTAAGCCAAAATTACTCCGAGCCCAAAGATCAAAAACAGCGTTCTTAACATAGTTTTGTCATTTGTTCGTTGTTTGTCGTCGTTTCCGGTTGAACCGGTTTTGCGCATCCAATTAAATCGAAACTAACAACGAACTATCTACGAACTTCCTCCAAACATACTTTCGCTCCAGCGGCGTTTTTCAAATGCAATTTTTCTAAACAGTCCCAATCCCGGCAAGATCGCCAGAATCAAAAACGCGCAGCAAAAATTTACGCCGCGCGAGACGTTTTGCTCAACCTGCACGTTTACTTGCAGCGGCTGCTGGAAGGTCTGCCGCGTTCCTTCCACGCGCAAAGTGTATTTTCCCGCCGGAAGCGAAGAAACGGTCGCATCGGTCGTCGGCGAGCCTTCCGTCCAAGCGCCGTCGCTGTCCGAACCGGAATAAAACTCGATCGGAATGTTCACCGATTCGACTTCCTGGCTTTGTTCGTTTATCAGATCCGCGTCAAGATCAGCCCAAGCGTTGGCAACATTTGCGTTTGCCGAAATCCGAACATTCCGGTTAGCTTTTAGTTCGAACTGTTGTGAAAAAATAGTTTGCGGCGTGGTCGCACTTGCTGCCGGCGGAAACGTGACGGTTTCATTCAAAACCTTACTTTTCAAGCTGAACGGAAGCATAAAGATCGCGACGACGCACAGAAGCCCGAGCAGCGCAAAGCCCCATTTTATATAAAATCCGCCGGTGAACGGCTGATTCGGCGCGACCGACCACGGTTTCGGCAGATCGGAAACCGCGAACGCTTTTTTGACCTCGGCGTTCGTCATATACGTGCCGAACGACCAATTAATCTCGTTGTTCGTCTGCTCAAGCGAAAGAATCATCGGCGGCGAGACATAATCGATCGCGCGAACGGTTTCGCCCTGCTCGACGCGCCAGTAAAATTCGCCTTTTACGTATTCGACGATCGCCGGCGCATCCTGAAAGATCTTGAATTTTTGTCCGTTAAATGTAACGTTCTTGCCGTCCGCGGCGACATCTGCCGCATTAACGGGCTCGACAAAATTCCAATGATTATCCGAATGAACAAGCCAGCGAAAACCGATCTGCGGGTTATACAAAAGATATTCGTGCCAGAAATATTGCGTTCCTTCGACCGTTACGCTGCGAACGACCGCGCCGATAGTCTTAAATTGAACATCGTCCTTAAAAGTTCCGACGGCGCCGATCGGCAAAACAAAATCGGGCGCGTCGGGCTTTGGCGAGAGCGCTTTGAGCCAGCTGAGTTTTCCCTGATTTACGTCGAGAAGCGAATTGCAATACGGGCAAGTCACGCGTTCGGTTTTGTCCTGCGCTGCGAGTTCCAAAGCTCCTCCGCAATTCGGACAGCCCATCGCATCGGTCGAAACGCGTCTGGCTTCTCTTTGCGCGGATTTTGCCGCTCCGAGACCGATCTCTTCGAGCGAAACTTGTTGTCCGACAAAAACCCAGGGCGGCGACATGCTGTAATCGATCGTCGCAAAGGCATTTCCTTTTCCGGAAAGATCTGCGTACGAGCTTTTTTCATTTGGTGTTAATTTGTAAGGAATTTCGCCGTCGGCGGCAACTGAGGTCGCGATGCCTTTTTCGGTCACGATCAAAGGCGTTTGAGCGGGAATCGCCTCGACCGGCTGTCCGAGTTGTAACGATGCGAGCGACGGGATTTGCGCGCCTTCCGGTAGCGGCTGATAAAAGGTCAGATAAAATTTTCCCTGCGCCTCGGCGAGCCAGCCGACCCAGCCGTTTGAAAACGTCGCATACCATTCGTCCCAAAATCCGCCGAGTTCATGCTTGAGCTGCGCGCGTCCGGTAAGCTCGAATCGATGCCCGCTGAACGTTCCTTTTAGTCCTAATTTTAAAGGTGATTCGGAATCGGCGATGTCGGCAACTTTTCCGAGATCGTCCAGCCCGCGATCGGTTCGCGCAACTGCGGATCGGCAAAACGGGCAAACAAGAACGATCGTCGAGCCAGCCTTAAACTCGATCGGCGCCGCGCATGAAGGACAATTTGCCTGAAAAACGCTCATAAACCGTATCGCCAGCATCCTGCTGGCTGTCCTGAGGGCATCTTGCCCTCAGCTAAATCTAATCCTCGCTCTCAATATGTGTCGGCAAGATGCCGCCACGACAGCCGCCGAGACGGCGGCGCTACATCTGTTTGCTACCTTTGTTTGGCTACTTTATATTTCTCAGAAGCCCAAACCCATTGCCAATTTTCCAAATTTGCATTTAACGGATTGTCCAAAACGTAATGGATAATTCGTTCAAATTCTTCTTGATCTCGAACCAAATGGTCATAATATTCACGCTGCCATAATCTGCCCTCTCGGGCTAAAATTCGATTGATTTTATGCGCAGTATAAGACTTCCACGAATGCAAAATTTCCGCCAATTCATTTTTCTGAATGGAGCGAAAAACCGCATGAACGTGGTTCGGCATTATGCACCATGCGAAAAGATGGTAACGACTCCCTTCGAAATGTTTAATTGCATCGGCAACGATTTCAGCAATTTCCGGGTTTCTTAAATAGCATTCGCCATAATTCTTATCTAAATATGAGTCGATCTTTTCCGAAAAAAGCCAGTCAATTTTTTGTTTTTCTGAAACCGAAAGTTTACGTTCAAGCTTCCTTAGAATTTTTTCAGTTTGTTTACGCTCCGATTCTACCTCCTCCAAAACATCTTTCGGTAAAGAATCGGCAAGGCGAAAAGTTACGAAATAAATTCCGTCTTCTTTTTCCCAATGCGGCAGTCTTCCGCGCTCTCTGATCTTAAGTTCGCCAAAGTTTGTTTTTGGGAAGTTCTGGGAAAGTGAATTTTTTCCTCTCTCAATCTTGCGAACATTCACGTTTTTTGCTCCAAGCATTTCTCTTAAATTCGATTCCCAATCCCATTCCGGGCGTATGCGGCAGCAATAAAGATTAAAAGTTGCGGTTTTATATTCGGGATATGTGTGACAGGCAAGATGCGATTCGGTCAGCATCACCAAGCCGGTGACGCCGCCTTCGCCTTCGAATTTATGCCACGTTTCGCCAATTGTTTTCAATCCGAGATCGCCGACGACGCGCGAAAAAACGGTGCGAAGCGCCGATTCGTCACGCAATAGATTTTCGCTGCATTCTTCGGCTTCAATCAGCCATTCGATTCCGACGATCATTTTGGAAAAAGCTTAAATTCTTAACGATAAAACGATCGTTAAAGTTTATGAACTTCGCAGCACGCTGCGTTATAATTCTCGTTTAGTGAAGTAGTATGTCGAGAAAAACTATAACCAAATTTTCCGCATTTGTCATATTTTCCGCGTTCGTCGTCGCGATTTTTTCCGGTTGCCATGCGGCTTTTCCGATCAAAAACGAAGACGCGCGTCCGCAAAATCTTTCGCCGGATTGGGCACCGGCAAAGGTCGTCGGGAAGATCGAATCACCGGAAATTAACGAAAGCAGCGGCATCGCCGCATCTCGTTGCCAGGCGGACGTTTTTTGGACGCACAACGATTCCGGCGACGATGCTTTTATTTTCGCGATAAATGCAAAAGGCGAAAAGCGCGGCACGTGGAAGGTTTCGGGCGCGAAAAATATCGATTGGGAAGATATAGCCGTTTTTAAGGATAAAAATGGCGCGTGTTTTCTTTATATCGGTGAGATCGGAAATAACAAGCTAAAACGCGCTGAGTTTACTATTTACCGAATTAGGGAACCGCAAATTGCAGGAGAAAACAAGACTTCGGACAAGAAAAACGCCGTTGCAACCGAAAACGCTGAAGCGATCAAGTTTAAGTATCCGGGCGAAAATCATGATGCTGAGACTTTGATGGTTCATCCGAAAAGCGGAGACATTTATGTTTTGACAAAGCAGATCAGCGAGCCTTCCGTAATCTATAAACTCTCGGCAAACTATTCGCTCAATGAAACAAATACGCTCGAAAAGCTGGTGGAATTTAAGGTGCCGGCAATTCCGAACGGCTTGCTCACCGGCGGCGATATTTCTCCTGACGGAATGCGCGTCGTTATCTGCGATTATTTCAGTGCATATGAAATGATTCTACCCGACGGCGCCAAAAACTTTGACGAAATTTGGAAACAAACGCCGACTGTAATTGATCTCGGCGAACGCGAACAAGGTGAAGCGATCTGTTATTCTGCGGACGCAAATTCGATCTTTGCGACAAGCGAAAAGAAAAATTCGCCGGTGATACAGGTAATTCGGAAGCCCGCGCGTTAGCAAGGGCGGATTGCCCAACTTGAATTTGCCGCCGCTTGCTTACGCGCGGACTTCTACCTAATAATCGAATTATTATGAAAACCGAAATTTTGTCTTTCGATACCTCGGGCGGTGCGACGTCGGCTTATGTTGCGGTGCCTGATAACGCAAACGGAAAAGCCGTAATATTGATCCATGAATGGTGGGGATTGAACGAACACATTAAAGACATTGCAAATCGATATGCTGATGAAGGTTTTACGGCGATCGCGCCCGATCTTTATCGCGGAAAACTTGCGAAGGATTCCGGCGAAGCGTCGCAATTTATGCAAGACCTCAAAATCGAAGACGGTTTGGACACAATAAAAAATGCGATCGACGCCGCCCGCGATATTTACGACGTTTCGCATTTCGGCATCACCGGCTATTGCATGGGCGGAACTTTCGCGCTTCGCGCCGCGTGCGAGCTTGAAGGATTGAGCGCCGCCGCTCCTTTTTACGGCGACATTCCCGATGAAGACGTTTTGAAAAACTTAACCGTTCCGACCGTTTTTATTTCCGGAACAAAAGATCAATGGATAAATACCGAAAAAGTCGCGCAGCTTGAGGATATTACAGAACGCTACGAATTGCCGATCGTTTCGGTCAAATACGAAGCCGACCACGCATTTTTTAACGACACGCGACGGGAAGTTTATGACGAAACCGCCGCGCGCGACGCGTGGGCTTTGGTCATCACGTTTTTTAACGACAATCTTTAGTGACGAACTTTTTTTAGAGCGTTTCCGCCGCGGGTTTTAGCTCGACCGGCGTTTCTGTTGTTTCAAAAAGTCTTATTTTCTTTGCCCAGCCGAGTTTTTCAAAAAGGCGTATAGTCAGCCAGTTCAAATCAAATTCGTACCATTTCAGACCGTGCCGCGCCGAACTTGGTTGGGCGTGATGATTGTTGTGCCAGCCTTCGCCGAATGTGAGAAGCGCGATCATCCAATTATTTGTCGAATCGTCGTTTGTTTCAAAACGCCGTTTGCCCCAAAAATGAGTAGCGGAATTAACCAGCCACGTGGAATGCCAGCCAAAAACAACACGCGCGAAAACTCCCCACAAAACCATTGACCAACCGCCGATCGAAAATAAAAGAATTCCCGAAATGATTAACGGAAAATAATAAAATCGTGCCAGCAAAACGTGAAATTTATCTTTCATCAAATCAGGAACGTATTTTTTCAAAGTCGCTTCGTCGTGGTCGTTCGCCGTGCCGCGCACGATCCACCCAATGTGTGCCCAGTAAAATCCGGGACGAGTCGAATGCGGATCGCGTTCGGTTTCGACAAACTGATGATGTATCCGATGCGTCGCCACCCATTTCGGAGCATCGTCCTGAATCGCCATTCCGCCGAGGATCGTCAAAGTATATTCCAGCCATTTCGGAGCTTTAAAACTCCGATGCGTCAACAAACGGTGGTAACCGAGACCGACGCCAAGACTGCCGACGATCCAGTTTCCGACCAGCAGCACCGCGAGGTTCTGCCAGCTGAACATAAACAGCGCCCCGATCGCCAACGCGTGAAAGACGATGACGATCGAAAGATTTTTCCAGTTGATGTTTTTTTCGCGAGATTTTGTTAATTCGATGGTGTTCTGCATTTATTTTCTTCTGAGGACCAAGTTTAAGAGTAGCAGGTTTGAGGGCAAGGTATTCGTAATAGTTGTGTAAGAAAAATTGGTTAGTCGGCAAAAGCGACGCTCAGTTTTTTGAGCGGCATTGATTTTCTTTCGTCCAAATTTTCGCTCGTTTCGCGGTTGATGTGGTTATACAAAATGTCGCGCTGTTGCGGGCGGAAACCGGCTTCGGAGATTTGGTAGCGGAGTTCTTTTTCGTTTGCTTCGGTGTTTGCTCCGGCGGCGGAAACGACGTTTTCTTCAATCATAATCGAACCCATATCATCCGCACCGAATCGAAGGGCAGTTTGTCCGAGTTTTAATCCTTGCGTCAGCCACGACGATTGAATGTGCTGAATATTGTCTAAAAACAAACGCGAAACCGAGAGCATTTTCAGATAATCAATGCCGGTCGGCTCTTCCGTTATCTTGCGTCCGAGCGCGGTATTTTCGCGTTGAAAAGTCCACGGAATAAACGCCGTGAAACCGCTGGTTTCGTCTTGGACTTCGCGGATTCTTTCGAGATGTTTGACACGGTGCGATACATTGTCGCCGATGCCGAACATCATAGTCGCCGTCGAGCGCAAGCCGACTTTGTGAACCGCACGCATCACGTCGAGCCATTCCTGCGTGTTGCATTTCGTCGAAACACGCTTGCGAACTTCGTCGTCCAAAATCTCGCCGCCGCCGCCGGGAAGTGAATTTAATCCGGCATTTTTCAGACGCTGCATAATTGTTTCGTAGTCCAATTTCGAGATCAAAGAAATGTTGTGAATTTCCGGTGGCGAAAAACAATGCAGTTGAAAATTCGGATATTTTGCGTGCAGACGGGAAAGCAAATCTTCATACCATTCGATATTAAAATCGGGATGCAGACCGCCCTGCATCAACACGCCCGTGCCGCCTAACTCGATTGTTTCATCAATCCGTGAACAGATTTCTTCAAATGAATGAACATATGTGTCGGGCTTTCCCGGTCGGCGGTAAAAGGCGCAGAATGTGCAGACGACGTTACAGACGTTCGTGTAATTGATGTTGCGGTCAATGATGTATGTAACGACTTTCGGATCGTTTTTCCGCTGACGAATCTCGTCCGCCGCCGCGCCGATTCGCGCGATGTCGTAGCTTTCCAAAAGCGCGGTGCAATCTTCGGCGGTCATCCGTTCGCCCGTCAAAACTTTATCTAAAATCGTTTGAATATCGCTCATAAACTGCAAGGCAATTTTACCACAGAGACGCGGCGGACACAGCGGAAAGCATCCCAAAACGATCTCTTTGCGCCCGCGGCTCAGACAAACGCGAGCCGCTTGTTTCGTTCGATCAATGCATTTTTGGCGGCGAGTTCAAAAAAAAGCTCCAAACCTTTTTGCATCGAATCATCGATCGAATAGGAAATATTTTCTGACAAATATTCTCGTAAGTCCGTTTTGCTCAGTGGAATTTCGCTTTCATAATTCGAGACGATTTCGTCCAGGTGCCGCAAGCCTTCATCGCGCGCCACGGCAAAATCGATCTCGCAATTCGCCGAGTGCGTCATCCACATCGCGAAGATAAAGCCGAAACCGGTGAATTCGCGCCAAAGTTCCGCCAAATCGAAGTTTCTCAGAGTTAACGCACCTGCTGACGCAGCCGGTTCTGACAAAATAAGTGCGGGATCGCCGATGATCAGCGCACAGTCCGCGTTTTCCAGCATTTCACTCAAATCCGGCTCGGCATCTTTCCATTCCGGCTCGAAATTCAAGAACTCGCGGAAAATTATTTTAGTTAGCGTTGCGCTTGTTCGCGATGAAACGTCGAGCGCAACCGATCTGACATCGCGCAAATCTTCGCCTTTTGTTACTAAACAAACGCTTCGAACTTTTTCCCGCGCGCCGACGCAAACGTCCGGAACAAGTAAAACTTCGTCGATTCGCTGGTATTCGATCACCGGAACAAGCGCGGCATCGACTCGTTTTTCAGCCAAAAGCTCCGCCGAACGCGCCGGCGCATTGTCTAATATCAATTCATATTTTCCGCGATTTGCGCCATACAAAAACGACCAGATAAGCGGCGCGGTATTTGAATAGCTCGATGCGGAAATTCGCTGTGCGTTCATAAATTGTTAATGGTAAATGCTAAAATGGCGCTATGCAAATTTACGACGTCACCGTTCCGATCAGCGCCGATGTGCCGGTTTATGAAGGCGACCCGCGAGTGAAGATCGAAGCCGCGCTTGCGCTGGCGAACGGCGACGCGGCGAACGTGACGCAGCTTTGTTTCGGTGCCCACACCGCGACGCACGTTGACGCGCCGAATCATTTTATCGACGGAACACGGCGAGTTCACGAGCTTGATCTTGAAAAACTGATCGGGAAATGCCGCGTTATCGAATTAGAAGAAAGCGTTTTGGCGATTGTGCCGGAACACGTCAAAAATCTTGAAAACGTCGAACGTGTTTTATTTAAAACGCGAAATTCAAACTTTTGGAACGATTCTTCGAATGAATTTCGCACCGATTTTACATACATCACACCCAAAGCCGCGCGCGTTTTGGTCGAAAAAAACATAAAACTCGTCGGCATAGATTATCTGTCGGTAGAAAAATTCGGCTCCGAGGATTTCGCGACGCACATTACATTGCTTGAAAAAGAAGTTGTGATTCTCGAAGGCTTGGATCTGCGCGAAGTTCCGCCGGGCGATTACGAGCTTGTTTGTCTTCCATTAAAGATCATCGGCGGAACCGGCGATGGCGCGCCCGCGCGAACAATATTGAGAGAAATATCAGAAACGCGCACGCAGTAAGCGTCTGACGATTGATGCTAAAATCCTTTTATGAACGTTGACGAAAAGAGTTATCGCGAAAAAGTTTACGCGATCGTTCGCGAAATTCCCGCCGGACGAGTGATGACCTACGGGCAGATCGCCGGAATGCTCGGCGAAGGCTACACGCCGCGCACCGTCGGCTATGTGATGCACGCCGCGGAAACCGAAAAAGTACCGTGGCAACGCGTCATAAATTCACAGGGCGCCTGCTCGACCGGAAAAATGACGATGCCCGTCAATTTGCAGCAAAAAATGCTCGAAGACGAAGGCGTTGTTTTTGATGGCAAAGGAAAATGCGATCTCGGCGTTTACACATGGTTTCCAGAAGGTTACGAAGAGGAAGAAGACGAACAGCCGAGCCTTTTTGGCTAGAATTTTTGTGTTAAAATTCCTGTTGGTGAAATTATGACTTATATTTCCGAAAGAATCACGATTGACGAAAAGATCTGTAGCGGCAAGCCGACGATTCGCGGTAAGAGAATTACGGTTCAGACGATCCTTGAATTTCTAAGCTCAGGCGAGAGCGTCGAGGAAGTTCTTCGTCAATATCCCACGCTTGAACGCGAAGATATTAAAGCTTGCCTTGATTTTGCTACCGGACTAATGGATCGAAATTACACGATCAAATCATTCGTATAAATGCCCAAATATTTGGTTGATGCCAATCTGCCCTACTATTTTTCGCTTTGGAACTCGGCGGATTATATTCATCAAAAAGACATCGACGATGGATGGACGGACGAGCAAATTTGGAATTACGCCAAAGAAAATAACCTGACAATTATTACAAAAGACGCCGATTTTTCAAACCGCATTATTTTTCACGAACCGCCGCCAAAAGTCATTCATATTCGTTTTGGAAATATGAAGATGAACGATTTCTTCTCAACCATTACTAAAAACTGGAATGATGTGATCGGTTTGAGCGAAGATCACAAACTTGTCAATGTTTTTCGCGATAGAATCGAGGCAATCGAATAAAATTCATCAAATGTTTCAATCGATCCATTTCAATTCAAAAGGACGCGCCATGACGAACGCTTCGAAGCCTGAAGTTCTCGAAAAGCTCAAAGCTATTGTCGGTGCGGAAAACGTTCTCATCGAGCCGGAAAAGGTCGAGCCATACGGCGCTGATGCCGTCAAGGAAAAGTTTCCGCCCGAAGCCGTCGTTTTTCCCGAAAGCACGGATGAAATGGTTGCGATCCTCAAGCTCGCCAACGAATATTTGTTTCCCGTCACGGCTCGCGGCGGCGGCGTCGGCTACACGGGCGGCGCGGTTCCGGTTGACGGCGGCATCGTCATCGGCACCGACCGCATGAAAAAGATCATCGAGATAAACGTCGACGATCTTTACGTAATTTGCCAGCCCGGCTTGACGACTTTCGAGCTCCAGCAAGCGGTCGAAAAGTACGGCTTAATATTTCCGCCCGATCCCGCGAGCTACAAGGATTCATACATCGGCGGCAATATCGCCGAAAACGCCGGCGGAATGCGAACGCCAAAATACGGCGTGACGAAACATTCCGTTCTCGGACTCGAAGTCGTCACCGCAACCGGTTCCATTATCCGCACCGGCGGAAAAACCGTCAAAAACGTTGTCGGTTTCGATCTTACGGGCTTGATGTGCGGCTCCGAAGGACTTTTGGGAATTGTCACCGAAGCGACTTTGAAATTATTGCCGATACCCGAAGCGACTTCCACCGTTCGCGGCAATTTTTACACGATGGAAGCGGCGTGCAAAGTGCTGACAAAATTCACGCCTGAAGGCTTGCTTCCGATGGCGATGGAAGTTATAGACAAATATTGTATGGAAGCCGTCGAGGGAAATTTTGCTTTTGGTTTATCGAAAGATGCCAAAGCAATTTTGCTTGTCGCCGTTGACGGATCAAAGGAAGAAGTCGCGAAAAATTCGGAACTGATCGAAAAAATAATCAAAGAAAGTGGCGGATTTGACGTCTTAAGAGCACAATCCAAAGACGAAGAAGACAAACTCTGGGACGTGCGCCGCGCCATCTCGCCGTCTTTGATGAAATACGGCACGCTCAAGATCAACGAAGACGTCGTCGTGCCGCGTTCAAAAGTTCCAGAGCTTATTGCCACGATCGAAGAGATCGGGCTCAGGCACAACACCTTCGTCGCCAACTTCGGACACGCCGGCGACGGCAACATCCACGTCAATTTTATGTGCGACCGAGACGATCCCGATTCCATCGCTCGCGCTCGCGAGTGTGTTCGTGAAACTTTCGCCTTATCCATCGCTCTCGGCGGCTCGATCTCCGGCGAACACGGCATCGGCTACGTCAAAGCCCAATATTTAGATATGGCTGTCGATCAGCCGACACTCGAAATCATGAAAGCCATCAAAAAAGTCTTCGACCCAAACGGCATTTTGAATCCGGGAAAAATGTTTGTTTGAAATCTTTTTTGTGAGATAATTGCGAAGTCATGAAAAACATTACATTACAAATATCCGAAGAAGAATTACGTGAAGTAACGCAGGCGTATAGAACTTTGCGGAACTTTCTCGAAAAGATTATTTCGCCGAATGAGCTTTATACTGACGAGTTTCTAGGAGGTTTGCAGGAAGCGCGGGCAGATGTAAATAACAAAAACTTCGTCGAGGTAAAAAGTTTTGCCGATTTCGTCCAATAAAAGGCAAATCCAGCGCACAAATCGTTTCGGCAGAGACGTTCGCCGCCTGCCGCAGAATATTCAAAAGGAAGCTTTTCAAACCGCAACGCAGCTTGCCGCGGATATTTTCGATCCGTCTTTAAACGTCAAAACTCTAACAGGCTTTCGCGGCATTTATCGCGTTGTCGTCGTGCGCGATTATCGAATGATCTTTTCTTTCGATGATGAAAACGTTTATCTTCTTCGCATCGGACATCGACGCGAGATTTATCGCAATCTGGAAATTTGAAAAGTCTTCGACCCAAACGGCATTTTGAATCCTGGAAAGATGTTTGTTTAAGACGTATATTTTTATAATTGTTGATGAGTAAATATTTATGAGTAGAGAAAAAATTGAAAGAGTTCGTCAGTTTATAAAAGAGAAGGCTGAACAATTTGGTGCTAAAGCTAATGTTGAATTTAATAAGTCGTATATTGAGAGAAACAATACCGGAGAGAATGCTTTACAAGATGACGGAGCATTTTTCGGATTCATTCATCCCAACGAAGAAACATCCGGACCTTTTCACGATTTTTCATTAACGATTTTTCCAAGTAATGAAGATAAACCTTGGCTTGTTTGTTTAGGTATTGGGTCGAGTGGATTTAAAAATGATTACGAACTTGCAACTTATCCTGGGTTAAGACGACTTTTTTCACAACTCATAAATGAGAAGGGCTTTTGCAAAAGTGACTTGTCGGATATTGAAACAAACTTGCCACGGTCAATTACCAGCGATACAGACCTTGAGCATATAAAAAATACAATTAGAACTTACACAAAAGTTCTGCCGGTATGTCAAATTGTAAACGATCCTGAGTCAGATGAAGGTGCGAAGAGTATTACAGCATTTGTTGCTGGTTATGCCCGGCTGCGTGATTGGTCGACAAATAATGATCACAGAAAAGCTATTTCTGAAGCTTTGATGCCTTTTTTGAGTAAAGAGCCAAAAGATGACGAAGAAGAGATAATAAACCTTCTAAACGAGAGAAAATATTTAATTCTTCAAGGTGCACCAGGAACCGGTAAAACCAGACTTGCGAAAACTGTCGCGAAAAAAATAGACGCAAATATATTTTTTATCCAGTTTCACGCTGAGACTTCCTATTCTGATTTTATTTATGGAATTAGACCGAATATTAATTCAGATTCTCTCTCATATACGGAGCACAAAGGGATTTTTGTTGAGGCGCTGGAACATGCACTGGAAACAAAAGAAAAAACTGTTTTGATAATTGATGAAATCAACAGAGCTAACTTATCAAACATTTTAGGTCCAATATTTTATTTATTTGAATATAAACAGGAGGTTTCTGATATTGAATTAGAAGTTACGCCTAATATGAAGATAAGACAAATTCCTGAAAATTTCTTGGTTATTGCAACTATGAACACAGCAGATAGAAGTTTAGCGGTGGTGGATTTTGCTTTGAGAAGAAGATTTGCTTGGTACACTCTGAAACCAAAACCGATTCCTTCGGAGAATTTTTATTTAGAGGATTTTAACGCAATTAAAGGAATATTTGAATGGTATGCGAATTCAAATGAATTGCCGATGCAGCCGGGGCAAGGTTATTTTATTGCTTCTTCTAAAGAGGAAATGAACAATCGAATAAAATATGAGATTTTTCCTCTTATTCGTGAATATCTTCAAGAAGGTTTACTAAGAAATGCCAAGGAAGAATTTAATAACTATTTTATGTGGAGAATTAAACAATCTTTATTTGAATGAATAAGCCATTAGAAATATTTTGTGAAGTTCCGTGCTTGACCGAAAAATCAAGCCCGTTAAATGGGGCTGCTTTACAAAAAAAATGGTTCAAAGCTGCCGATAAAAGAATTATTGGTCAATATCTTCAAAAATTTATTAGCTACAACTTAGAGTTATTTAATTTTGTTGGTACAAATCCTTTTATATCTGGAACAGATCAAAACATTGCCCTAGGGTTCAAAACATCGCAATTTATCGGAGTGATTCCGCTGCGTTCGGCTGATACTGGAAAACAAATCGGAGATTTTATAGTAACACCTAGGTTTTCCGGAAAGAACAGATATGAAGATTATATTGAGGTTTTGAATTTATTAGGAAATGATATAAGCCCAGAGGTAACAAATAGTCTGCCTTTAACATCCGGAAGAAACTTTAGACCACCGTTGTACTTAGAGGCACTAAAATTTATTAACCTGTTGGATTCCTTGGTGAAAAGGCAATGGAGAAAATTCGATAGAATTGAAAAAGTTATAGAGGAACCTCGCGGTAAAATTAATTGGAAGAAATATATACAGAACGAATATAAAGTTGAAAACAGAATTCGCTATCCCGTAGCGAAAAACCTTTTAAGTGAATTTCATAGTGAATATTCGCAAATTAGATATGTTTTCGATTTATGTAAGCAAGAGTTATCGTCTTCAAATACTCCATATAAGACCAAACTGCAAAACAAATATAAATTAGAATTTTTGGAAGAGCGACTTTATAATCATTTGCCGCTTAAAACTGATTTGATTCAAATTAGATTTTCGGACGCCCCATTAGTAAAAAGCTGTAAATTTCATGCTAATAAAATATTAAATTATAACCTTAAAGACAGTGTAGCTTGGCGCGTAGACTTTTCTGATGTATTTGAAAAGTTTGTGCAATTTGTTTTT
This sequence comes from Pyrinomonadaceae bacterium, assembly GCA_041747435.1. Lineage (GTDB taxonomy): Bacteria > Acidobacteriota > Blastocatellia > Pyrinomonadales > Pyrinomonadaceae > JBGTFE01. The sequence continues at coordinate 20,584 of JBGTFE010000082.1, forward strand.
ATGGAGGTAGCAAAAGAATTCGGAGGGCGTTTGCTGCCAAATTATAAGTTTAAAGGATATTCAAAGAAAGCAAATTCTTGGGAATTAAGCCATGTTGAACCTGACGCGATACTACAAAAAGAACATTTTATTATCTTTATCGACGCTAAATACAAATCTCATTTGTACAATAAATATGGGACTGGCGAAACATTAAAAGATGATCATCGTCATGATTTACATCAAATTATCGCATACACATCATTCGACACAGCGAAATCAAAACTCGGAATATTATGTTACCCAGCTGAGAACGTCGAAATAAAGGAAATCAAATATTTAAATCCTATTAATCAAACTAACGTTAAAGTGAAAATTTTTGGACTACCTTTCAAAAGAGACATTATTAGAGAAGCAGTTCGTTTATTAATAAACGAATTATCAAATCTTGATTGAGAAGCTAACTTTAATAACCCACATTTCCTCGAATATATTTAATATCGGTTTTTTAATTTTGCGTTATAATTCCTTTTAAAAAAATGAGCAAATACGATTGGAGCAGATTTGTTAAGCGCATCAGCATTGATGCGGACGTAAAAGATATTTACGATGCGTGGGCGACGCGGCGCGGGCTTGAAAGCTGGTTTCTTTCAAAAGCCGAATTTGTTTCGGACGGCGCGATCCGCGCGTCGGAAAGCCGCGTTCAAAAGGCGATACTTATTCATGGAACTGGCATGGCTATATGCAGATTACGAGGGACGAAAACAAACGAAAGGATTCGTTCCCAAACCGCTGCGCTATAAGATCGTTTCCAAAAAAGCGCGGGCTAACGCAACGTCCGACTTTCTAAAATTCTCCGGCGTCTCGCACAAAACTATTCGCCCGGCTTCCATAAGACAGATACGCGTTCCGAGCAGCATTGCTTCCTGAAGGTCGTGTGTGACAAAAACCGCCGTTTTATTTAGTTCCTTCATCAATAGCGCAAATTCTTTTTGCAGATTGCTGCGCGTGATCGGATCGAGCGCGCCGAAAGGCTCGTCCAAAAGCAAAAGCGGCGGATCTGCCGCAAGCGCGCGCGCCACGCCGACTCTCTGCCTTTGCCCGCCCGAAAGCTCGTGAGGAAAACGCGCCGCAAATTTTTCGCGCGATAAACCGACAAGCTCGAGCAATTCAAGCACTCTTGCCGACGTCTTTTCTTTTTCCCACTTTTCAAGTTCGGGCAGCAGCGCAACATTTCTTTGAACCGAAAAATGCGGAAAAAGCCCGGCTTCCTGCAAAACATATCCGATTTTGCGGCGCAAGGTTATCGCGTCCCAATTTGTCGTCCGCTTTCCTTCGACTAAAACTTCGCCATCGGTCGGCTCATACAAACGATTGATGAGCTTGAGCATAGTCGTTTTGCCGCAGCCGGATTCGCCCAGCAGAACGAGCGTCTCGCCGCGAAAGATCTCGAGATTTATGTCGCGTAAAATTTCCGTGCCGTCGATAGAAAAATCGACGTTTCTGAATTCGACTATTGCGTTTTCCGTCATCGTTTCGCTTATATTAACTCATCAGCGGTGCGATTAAGAAATGCAAAAGACTCGGCACTTTTTAGCGTACTGCGGCGCTCTGTTTCGAGGAAAGAAAGCTTAATTTTTGCAGAACGAGGGCTCTTTTGGCGTCCGTTTTCGCGTTATCGACCTCGATCTTGTCCGCGATAAAAAACTCGTCCGGCGCTTCTCGTTTTGGGCGAATGATGGGCGGTTTGTATTGACTGTCGCGCTTGCCCAACGCGATGTGGAGGCGCAAACCTTCGTCCGACCAGCCTTTTCTCATCAAATAAAGCACCGGCATTTCCAGGCGTTTCGATCTGCGTTTTTGCTCGTATTCGATATTGATCCGCTGAAGCGCGCTGTCGAGTTCGGGCAAAACTTCGCGACGCAATTTGTGGCGGGGAAGATCTTGCTTTAGCTCGAGATAAATTTCGTAACGACTTTTATCAAGATCGGGAACGGCGCGGAACTGTTCGATGTCGAGATCGAATTTTCGCGCTATCTCGCGGAAAGCCTGCACAAAATGATTGGCGTGCATTTTCTCGCCGGTGATATTTGCCATATCGCCCGATTTTCGCACAAAAGCGACGAGCGGCGTCTTGTTGTAAAAGCCCGTGACTTCGACAATGTCGTTGATCTGATAGCGATAAAGCCCGGCGGCGGTCGTCAATAATATTCCGTAACGCTTTCCGGTTTCGAGCTCGTAAGCGGAAAAAACTGTCGGATGAGCCGAGTCGATCTCGTTTTCGGGAATAAACTCGTAATATCCGTTTTCGAGCGCGAGAATGCCGCTCGCGACACCTTCGGCAATCGGCATTGTGAAATTCCCTTCGCTCGCTAAATATCCAAGATCGCGCTGCGGCGCGTCGCCGAAAACCTCTCCGAGCTTCGCCGATTGAACACCAACACTGCCGCCAAGCCAGCAGCCGATCAAACGCAGATCCGACCAACATTCTGCCAAATTCAAAAAGCCGTTATCGGCAATCACTGCAGAAAGCTGACGCGCACGTGCCGGATCGCGCTTTGTCGCCGCCGCAAGCTCAGCGTAAATTTCCGGATGTTTTTTTAGTTCGGTTCCGGGCGTTCCGTCATGGATCGAGCGAATCAAACGCTCTTGATTTTCCGCGCAGATCCGCGCAAGGCGAAGCAAAGTGCTCGGGTTTGGCGTGGCGATAAACGAAACGCGCGAAGCAAGCGCAAACCGGGCAAATAAAAAATAGCGCGCGTCATAATCTTCGACCTCCGAAACCAGATAAGGAATCGCGTAAGCGCGCCGAATAAACGACGGGATATTCTTATAGATCACACCCGATGCGCTGCCATAAGGCAATCCAGACGGCGTAAAACCTTCGACGGCGCGGCTGACAATGGCAACGCCCGACTGCGCCGTAACGCCCGGATGACCGTGTTCGGCGCGCGAGATCCACTGGCGCATCAGGCGCGAATTCGCGGCTTGCGATGTGCGCGTGACCGGAATATATTTTGGCTCGCCGGTCGTGCCGCTGGTGATCGTAAACATAAACGGATCTTCTTTCGTCAAAACTTCGCGCTCGCCTTTTATGATCCGATCGACGAAAGGTCGGAGCTTTTCATAATCGCGAACCGGAACGCAGCGGCGAAAATCGTTTTCATTCTTAATTTCGGCAAAATTATGCTCTCGCCCGAAGACGGTTTCGCTGTTTTTGCGCAAAAGATTTTGCAGAAACTCTTTTTGAACTTTTTCCGGTTCGCGGGTCGCATTATCAAAGATGCGGCTTTCAAATTTACCGCGCATTTGCTGCGCGAATTTCAATAGTTTAAGCATAAAACGCATTCTCCTTTCCAAGATCTATGATTCGGTGTGCAAATTTTTCGAGAATTTCTTCGCGGACTTCGACGCCAAAACCTGTTCCGCGAAGCAGCGGCGCGCGACCGCCGTGCCCGAAATTGACTGCGTTGCGGCTGATGTCTTCCGCTAGCAAAAGATTTCCGTAAGATCCTTCGACAAACTCCGCTTTTTCGGTGAGATAAGCCGCGACGTGTCTGCCAATCGCCGAAAGGATCGCGGTTTCGCCAACCTGGCAGCCGAGCTGCATTCGAATTCCATTCTCTTCGCCGAGCCGCGCAATTTTCAGCGTGTTTGCGATTCCGCCGCATTTTGAAACGCGAAGATTAAAAAAATCGCATGCTTTGTTTTCGATCAGATCTCGCGCGTCTTCAAAAGTAACGAGTGATTCGTCAGCCATTATTGGAATTGCGGCGTGTTTTTTTAGTTTTGCCCAATCATGCAAATTTCCCCGCGGCATCGGCTGCTCGAACGAATCAATGCCCAACTCAACGAGCTTTTCAGACATTTCGATCGCGCCGGGAAGATCAAAAGCGCCGTTGGCATCGACGCGCAGCGAGACGCCTTTTCCGACGCTTGCGCGAATCGCCGCAACGCGATAAAAGTCTTCGGCGCTATTGCCGATCTTGATCTTTATCTGCTTTATATTGAAAAGCTTAAAGCGCCGCGCGTGCTGAACCGCCGTTTCGATACTTCCTGAAGTAATAACGCCGCTGTATGTTACAAAATCCTTTTTCGGCTGCAGGACATCGCCAAGCGATAGTTTTTGGTGTCTGAAAAGACAATCTATAAGCGCCGTTTCGACCGCTGCGCGTGCCGCATTCCAAATGATTTCGCCGGCAGAGTTTTGAATAGGCAAGCATTCCGCTAACGGCTGAAAAACGTCGAGCGGCTCGATCCCGGTTTCGATTTCCGCGTGCTCGCATTTTTCCAGCGCGGGAAAAAGTTGGGTTTTTATGTGTTCGACGCTCGTCTCGACCGTTTCGCCCGTAACATACGGACGCGCCAAACCTTCGCCGTAGCCGACTGTTCCGTCTTCGGCAACGAGCTTCACGACAAACGAATCCGAAAACGCGCGATCCTTCGCGCTGTGCGCAAAAGCCTCGACAAACGGAATTCTCAAAACGTAAATTTTCCCGCCCGTGATTTTCATTTTCTTATCGTAACGCCGGCATCTTGCCGGCTGTCGCGGCGCGCTTCCAGCCGCCTCGTGTTCTTCCTTATGAACGTTCCGAAACCGCATGCGTTTGGCGGGCAAGATGCCCACCAGACAGCCGCCAAGATGGCGGCGCGACATCATTCATTTCGCTGAAATAGCGTTTGAGAAAAACGTTTTCGCGAAACGTTACGTCTAAGATCACCTCAACGTCAGCCGTGTCGAATTCGTAAAACTCGATGTAATCAACGACTGCCTGCAAACCTTCCTCGGCGTGTCGGATATCGACTTCCGAGTGATGCAGAAACCACTCTAAACTCGTCCGGTTCAGCCCGCGATGCTTCTCCAAAAACGCCGCCATGCGACCCGCGGTGCGCGAAAGCATCCATTCAAAACAAGTCGTTTCGAGCAAAACGCTGAGCGCGACTTCCTTCAAAGTGCCGAACATTATCGGGTCCGACGCCATTCGCCGCAGCTCTTCCTGCGCCGTCTCCTCGAACTCTTTTTGCGCCGCCCGGTTAAAACCTGCTGCTTCCGCGAGCCTAAAAAGCAGCGCCGGATGCGAAACGTTCCCCTCATTGGCAAGGAGGGGCGCCGCTTCTGGCGGCGGGGTGGTGCTGCCGTCAAGTCCGAGCTCTTCGAGCATATTGTGCTTTAGATTTTCGCTCGCCTTTGGCGGCGCGGCTGCATAAAGAAACGCCAGGATCTGCGGGCTTTTCAAATGCGTCCGGCAAATGTTGGCGATAAGTTTATCGTAATCCTCGCGCGCTGCCGTGCCGATTTCGAGCGCATTAAAAGCGCGGCTCTGCGTAAAATTTTCAGTCTGTTCGGCGTATTTCGCTTCGATAAATGAATGTATTTCCATGATTTGCAGATTAGACGAAAGGAGACGTGTAAAAGTAAAAGGCTGTGACACTTTGCGGATTGTCACAGCCCTTTGAACTCGCTTCGTTTGTATTTTTATTCCCACTCGATCGGCTCGGTGGTTTTGAGAGATCTCGTAAACGACTCGGTTTTGAGATGAGCGTTAATTCTCTCTTTTCGGCAAGGATTTATTGATTTCAGATTCGTTTTTCTTTTTCAATTCCAATATTTCGGCGTCGCTCAAATCTTGCGGTCTTCCCGATATTTGTTTGTTCTTAATCAAATCGTCGATCGAAATAAAATAGACTTCTGTGTTACCGATCATTGCCGCCGCACGCCTTTCCCAGCAGTCGTTGAAATTCAAATTTTTTAATCCCATCAGTATATCGATGCGCGAGGGCTCGATACCGATTTGAAAAACGAGGGCTGGAAGCGTGAAATCATTAACGGTGATATTTTGAAGTGGTGCTCCGAATTCTTTTAAGGCGAGATAAACTCGTTCGGCATTCTCCAGGTCGTTGTCTATCCAGATATCAAGGTCTTTCGTATAGCGCGGTTCGGCGTGTTTCGCAACGGCGTAACCGCCGATAACAAGATATCTAACCTGCTCGCGTGCAAAGATTTTCAACAGTTCTTTGAAGTCTGAGTTCATCCGCGTTTTTGCCCTTCAATTCGTTATTAAGAACGACCAGTTCCCAAACGGCATTTAACCGCTGTTCGTCGCTCAAACGCTGCCAAAACTCGACGTCAAACGAACGATTTCCTTGTTCTTCTATCGTGCCGAGCCGCGCCATTACCAGGCGGTTGTTTTTGTCGATAAATTTGATTTCTTTGCCGGACATTGCAGGTTATATTTTAACATAGATTCGCAGTATTTATTCCCATTCGATTGTGCTCGGCGGTTTTGAGGAGATGTCGTAAACGACGCGGTTTACGCCGCGGATCTCGGATGTGATGCGGGAGGAAACCTTTTGGAGAAATTCGTGCGGAAAACGCGCGGAGAAACTCTCGCTGCTTAAACCGACAAGCTCAAGCAATTCAAGCATTGCCGAATTCTTTTTTCAAAATATTCGCCGACGGCAATTTTCAATCCGCATTTTCCGCGCTTTGACCTTGAATTGTTATAGTAAGTTTGTAAATCAAATTTGAGTTCCGGCGGGAAGTTATGGAAAACCAATGCGAAAACGTCATTTGGAAATTGGAAAAAGGCGATAGTCCGCTGATTGCCACGGCGATTCACGATGGACATGATTTGCGCCACGAAGTCGCGGTGATTATGAAACTGAGCGAAGCGGATCGTTTGCGCGAAGAAGACCCTTACACGAGCAGTTGGATTGATATTGCCGAAACCAACATCGTCGCCTTACGGTCGCGTTTTGAAGTTGATCTAAACCGTCCGCGTGAAAAAGCGGTTTATGTTACGCCTGATGATTGCTGGGGTTTGGATGTTTGGAAGGAAAGACCCGCGCCGGAAATTATCGAACGCTCGATCAAAGAATACGACGCTTATTATTCGATGATAAAAGATCTTTTCACCGAAACGCGGGAAAAACACGGAAAATTCATCCTCTACGATATTCACAGCTACAATCACAAACGCATCGGTGCCGACGCGCCACCCGAATCGGCGGAAGAAAACCCGGAAGTCAACATCGGAACGGGAACGCTCGACCGCGAAAAATGGGGTTCTTTGATTGACCGTTTTATCGAAGATTTGCGCTCGTTTGATTTTATGGGACGTAAACTAGACGTTCGTGAAAATGTGAAATTCAAGGGCGGAAATCAGGTAAAATGGCTTCACGAAAATTTTCCCTATACGGGCTGCGGTCTGGCGATCGAATTCAAAAAGTTTTGGATGGACGAATGGACGGGGCAAAAGGATGAGAAAATGGTTGAAGCGATTCATAAAGCGTTGAGTTCCACCGTGCCGGGCGTTTTGGAAGAGCTGAAAAAGTTATGAGCCAGCCGAAAAAACTGAAAAAATCGGAATTTATCAATGCCGGTTTGATTGACGAAATTACGCGGAATCTTTCGGACGGTACGGGAATCCGCATAAATTTCGCCGACAGAGGACGTTTGAATATTGATCGCCCTGTGCCATTTCTGTGCGTTTACCGAAAGCCGAAAGAGCGTGAAGATAAAGGAACGGCACATTTGATTTTGGGCGAGGCTGCATATTTGATTGCGGCGGGCGATGCAGAATTTGAGCGGGATTTAAATGCGCTCGTCGACAACATTTCCGAAACTCTAGCCGACAAGTTCGGCGCGTTTTTGATAATCGAAGTTTGGTCGGCGAACGCGAAAAACCACACCGGCGAACATTCGAGCGATACGCGGGCGAAATTCCGCATATTTGCCGACAAATCGAAAAAAATTCCTTCGACCGTCGAAAAATTAAAAACGTCGCTCGAATCGCTCGACATTTCATATTTTAAAAACGATGTCGAAATTATTACTCAAAACGCCGCCTCGCCGCCGGCAATGCCGCCGCTTTTAAACGAAAAGACGGTTCGCAAATTGAGTTGTTTGATGATCGGCGTGGAAATTTCCCCGATCTACCGTGACGCAGAAACGGGGGAAATATACGTTTCGATCCTGCGCGATCTGCGGAGAAAACTTTCAAAGGCTTTGCAGCAGACATTTTTCGAGTTTGTCCACGTTCAGACACCGGAACGCCCGACTCACCCGCAGATGCTCGGACGGCGGCTGGTCGTCGAATCCGTCTGGACAGCGGACGCGGAGCTTTCCGCTCTGAGCGATACGTTTAATTACTTACTGGCTGTAACACCCGTCAATTCGAATGAGGCGTTCAAGGAATTTGAAAAAACAGATTTCGAATGCGACCCCGTTTTCCATTATCGCCATTTGACGATTGACCCGGAAAATCTGAAGCGCAAACTTTACAGCATCTCGTTCGAAGAGATCGAAGACCCGACGCTTGCCTATCTTCTGCGCGATAAACGCATCGAACTCGACCGCCAGATAACGCTGATCGAAGACCGCAACACGCCGCGTTTTCTTTACGAAAGTCTTCAGCTTTTTCCGCCGGTCGAAAATGAGTTGATGAATCTGGCAGAAAATATTTTAAGTATGCCGAAATCTTCAGCCGATGCGGGCGAAAAATTAGGTGCGAACGAGGTTGCGCGGCTGGCGAGAAAGGAGATCGAATACTATCAAAAAAATTACCCCGAAATGACGGCGATGGTCGAGATCAGAAAAGATATGCCGCCGGGTTTGATGGTTTCGCACGGAAATTTGATGGTCGGGGATCGCACCGCAATTTCAAAATCGAGAATCAACGCCCTGCTCCAGCACGAAATCGGAACGCATTCGGTTACTTATTTCAACGGTCGCGCCCAGCCTCTGAAACTGCTTTATTCCGGCTTGCCCGGCTACGAGCAATTGCAGGAAGGTTTGGCGGTTTTCGCCGAATATCTGGTCGGCGGTTTGAGTTTTGCGCGGATGCGAACGCTTGCCGCCCGCGTCATCGCGGTTCGGAGATTGACCAGCGGGCATTCATTTACCGAAGTTTTCAACGAACTTTACCGCGATTACAAATTTACGGCGCGGACGGCTTTTAATATCACGATGCGTGTCTATCGCGGCGGCGGTTTGACAAAAGACGCGGTCTATCTGCGCGGTTTGGTTGAAATTTTGGAATATCTACGCGAGGAGGGCAACAACATCGAAACGCTGTTTGTCGGTAAAATGGGACCCGAACACGTTTCGATTATCCGCGAACTGCAATGGCGCGAAGTCCTGCAACCTGCGCCGCTCGTGCCGCGTTATATGACTTTTCCCGAAACTGCCGAAAGATTAGAGCGCGTAAGGGGAAAAACTTCGATTGTAGATTTAATAAGATAATATCTTAGTTTAATAACAGATTTTAATAACCAATACAGGGGAAATATTTATATGAGAATCGGCTTTGTCCTAAATGATTTGGAGAGTGAACATCCGGAATATACAACCACCAGGATCGCCCAAACCGCACGCGAATTGGGACACGAAGCTTGGACTATCGGAGTCGGAGATTTTGCTGCCGATTCTGACGATCACGTTCGGGCGAGAGCGAGAATGACAAAGGCGAAAAAGCACAAGGACGGCGAAGCCTATTTGAAGGATTTGCTGAGCGAAAAGGCTCATAATGAACGAATCAGAGTTGCCGATTTGGATATTTTAATGCTCCGCAACGATCCCGCAGACGATGTCGACAGAAATTGGGCGCAATCGGCGGGTATAAATTTCGGCGAGCTGGCTTTGCGCCACGGCGTAATCGTATTAAACGACCCGACAACTCTTTCGGGCGCGTTGAATAAAATGTATTTTCAACATTTCCCGCCCGAAGTTCGTCCCAGAACGATTATCACGCGCGAAAAAGAAGAAATTCAAAAATTCATCAAAGACGAAGGCGGCAGAGCGATTTTAAAACCGCTGCAAGGTTCGGGCGGAACGGGCGTTTTTCTTGTCCAGCCGGAAGAAAAAGCGAACATCAATCAGATGATTGAAGCCATCTCACGCGACGGTTATGTGATCGCCCAGGAATATCTCGAAGCCGCCGCCGAAGGCGATACGCGCCTGTTCGTCGTCAACGGCGAACCCCTTTTGGTTGACGGTCATTACGCGGCATTTAAACGGGTTAGCAAAAGCGGCGATGCCAGAAGCAATTTGAGTTCTGGCGGCACGATTGCCAAAGCGGAAATTACGGACGAGATTTTGCACATCGCCGAAATCGTCCGCCCGAAACTCGTCGCCGACGGAATGTTTATGGTCGGTCTTGATATTGTAGGCAGTAAATTAATGGAAATCAACGTGCTGAGTCCGGGCGGTTTGGGAAGCGCGCAAAAACTTGAAAACGACACAAATTTTAGCCGCGCCATCGTCGAAAAACTCGAACAAAAAGTCCGCTACCGCGACCACAGCCAAAACGACAACTACCTGCGCGGCATTATTGATAACAAAACCCTGGCGACTTTGTAATATAGATAAATAAATTCACTCCCATTCAATCGTTGACGGCGGTTTTGAGGAAATATCGTAAACAACGCGGTTAACGCCGCGGATCTCGGATGTGATGCGCGATGAAACTCTTTGCAGAAACTCGTGCGGCAAACGTGCCCAGTCAGCGGTCATTCCGTCGGTCGAAGTCACGGCGCGAAGGGCGACGGTTTTTTCATAAGTGCGGAAATCGCCCATCACGCCGACGGATTGGATCGGCAGAAGCACGGCGAAGGCTTGCCAGACTTCTTTGTAGAGATCAAACCGGCGCAGTTCTTCGATAAATATCTTGTCGGCTTTTTGGAGAAGTTCGACTTTTTCGGGCGTGATGTCGCCCAAAATCCGCACCGCAAGACCGGGACCGGGAAACGGATGGCGCTGCAAAATTTCGTCGGGAATTCCGAGGTCTTTACCGATAAGCCGAACTTCATCTTTGAAAAGCTCGCGCAACGGCTCGATAAGTTTCAGATTCATTTTTTCGGGCAAACCGCCGACGTTGTGATGCGATTTTATTGTGACGCTCGCGCCGCGCAATGAAATGGATTCGATAACGTCCGGGTAAAGCGTGCCTTGAACGAGCCATTTTACGTCGCCGATCTTGTGGGCTTCGGCGTCAAAAACATCGATAAATTTACCGCCGATCGCTTTGCGTTTTGCTTCCGGCTCGCTGATATCTTTTAAGACTTGGTAAAACTCGGCAGACGCATCAACGCCGCGGACGTTCAAATGCAGTTTGTCTTTGTAAAGCTTTAGCGTTTCCTCAAATTCATCGGCTCGCAGCAATCCGTTGTTGACGAAAATGCAGGTTTGTCGCTCGCCTATAGCTTCGTGAACAAGCATTGCCGCGACGGTAGAATCGACGCCGCCCGAAAGTCCGCAAACGACGTTGTCGCTTTCGCCGATAATTGCGCGAATCTTTTCGATCTCTTCGACGATAAATTGTGCCGGCGTCCAATCGCCGCGGCATTCGCAGATATTGAATAGGAAATTTCGCAAAACCTCTTTGCCGAGCGGTGTGTGTGAAACTTCCGGATGAAACTGAACGGCGAAAATTCGCTTTTCCTCGTTCTCGATCGCGGTGACGACTTCGCCGGTCGTCGCTGTGGTGTGAAAACCGTTTGGAAGGCTGACAACATGGTCGCCGTGGCTCATCCAAACGTCGAGTTCAAAAGGCAATTCTTCAAAAAGCTTTGTTTTTCCGCTCAAAACTTTAAGCTTTGCGTGCCCGTATTCGCGGCGTGCGGCGGGAACGGAATCACCGCCAAGATCGACCGCAATAAGCTGCATTCCGTAGCAAATCCCAAGGATCGGCGCATTAACTTCCGCGTAAAAATCCGCCGGAAGTCGCGGCGCATCTTCGTCCGCCACGCTCGAAGGTCCGCCCGAAAGAATCACACCTTTCGGATTTTTGTTGGTGATTTCTTCCACGCCGAAATGAAACGGTACGATCTCGCAATAAACGCCTTGCTCGCGCACGCGCCGCGCTATGAGCTGTGTATATTGCGATCCGAAATCGAGTATTAAGATAAGTTCGTGCTGCAAATCGCGTCTCCGAAAGCCGTTTGTTTTAATCTAAAGAAACGAGCAAGCGTTTAGCAAGTTAGCTTGACAAGAAAGGGTAAAATCCATAATCTAAAAATTCGCTTTTTGCGAGCGAATTATTCCGCAGTAGCTCAATGGCAGAGCATTCGGCTGTAAAATAAGTTGCAGCTTTCACAGGCGACTGTGATTGAAAAATCGGATGAATTCAGGGAAGCCTTAACTGAAGAAATTTAGAATGGTAATCCTGAGCGAAGCCTGTTGAATGGTTTAAGAGTAAACAGGAACGTGCAGAGACTAGAGATTGAGGAAACCAAACCAATAATATCTCAAATAGCGTCCGGCAACTTTTTGAAAGAAAAGTTGATGAGATAGTCCACACTCAAACGAAAGTTTGGGGTAAAGTGTAACCGAAGGGTTGTAAGTTCGAGTCTTACCTGCGGAGCCATCAAATTAGAAAAGCCTGTGAATGTAAAAATTCGCGGGCTTTTTTTTGCAATAAAAAGGGAAGCAGCCGGTGAATTCTCTTCAAAATCCCGACCGCTTCCTCTTTACCCCGCGTCCATTAAACGCGGAATTTTGTGATTTGTAAAAAAGAAACGGCTAACCGGGTCGGATTTCCGTGAAATTTCCAATGGACGATGTATTGCCGCGCGCGCCGGAAAGATGTAAAAACTCAATCACTTGTTTACAATTAACAGCGTGTCAGCAGTTTCCGTTCTCGTTCCGTCGTACAATCACGCGCCTTTTATTGAGCGCACGTTGCGCTCGATCTTTGCGCAGCGTCTGAAGCCAAAACAATTGATCGTGATTGACGACGGCTCAAAAGACGGATCAGATGAAATTATCCGGCGGGTTTTGCGCGATTGTCCGTTTGAAAATGAGTTTATCGCGCGGGAAAATCGCGGTTTATGTGCGACTTTAAACGAAGGCTTTGCAAAAACCACGAGCGAATTTTTCGCATATCTCGGCTCTGACGACGTATGGCTTCCGGAATTTTTGGAAGAGCAAACCAGATTGCTGGGCGAACGTCCAAAAGCGCTGTTAGCTTTCGGGCACGCTTTTGTGATCGACGAAAACGACCAGATTATCGACCGAACGGACAATTGGACAGATTTTGCCGACGGCGATTTGTTGCCGACGCTGCTTCACGGCATAATCTTTTCAAGTCCGAGCGTGGTTTATCGGCGCGCCGCGCTTGCAAAACACTTTTGGAATGAAAATTCGCGGCTCGAAGATTACGAGCTTTATCTGAAACTTGCTTGCGAAGGCGAATTTGCGCGAAGCGAACGAGTTTTGTCTGCTTGGCGACAGCACGGCGGCAACGCTTCGGATGACACGAGCTTGATGCTCGAAGAGTTGATCGCCGCGCAAAACAGGCTTTTCGACCGGCTCGGGATCAGCCGCAACGAGCTTGAAAAAATTCAGAAAGAAGTTAGATTTAAGACAATTTTTAATCATATCCGGCACGGAAAAAAACGCGAAGCTGTTTCGCTTTTCCGCAGAAATCTCGGAGGCGCGGGATCGCCGTTGGAAATCGGAAAAGTGCTTGCGCGTTTAATAATTCCGCAAAAAATTTTTCAATGGAACAGGCGGCGTAAACGCCGAAATGCGATTGAAAATTACGGGAAGCTTGAAATATAGAATGCAGGAACCTTTTACGATAAAAATCAAACCCGGCGACAGGTTTTCGGCGTTCGATCTCCGCGAGTTTTGGCACTACCGCGAGCTTTTTTATCTGCTCGTCTGGCGCGATCT
>JBGTFE010000083.1:0-2490 GCA_041747435.1 Pyrinomonadaceae bacterium
TTTGTCGACAGTTGAGCACCTTCTTTCGGCTCTGCGCGGCGCGGGCGTCGATAACTGCTTTATCGAAGTCGACAACATTGAAATGCCGATCATGGATGGCTCGTCGGAAAATTTTATCGAATTGATCGAACAAGCCGGAATACATGAACAAGACGCGGCACGACATTTTTTTCGGGTCAAAGAGAAGGTCGAATTTGAGCAAGGCGACAGGAAAATGTCCATCGAGCCTTCTGAAAATTACGAGATCGAGTGCTTGATCGACTTTCCACATCCTTTTATCAACAATCAAAAGTTTCATTTTGTCGTCGAAAACGGCTCATTTGGCAAACAGATCGCTTCGGCGCGCACGTTCGGGTTTACAACGGAGATCGAAATGCTTCGGAAATCGAATCTCGCGCTTGGCGGATCACTCGATAATGCGATCGTTCTCACGCCCGAAGGGATGTTGAACGAAGGTCCGCTTCGCTTTCAGGATGAATTCGTAAGACATAAAATTCTCGACATAATCGGTGATTTTGCGCTGCTCGGCATGCCGATCCGCGGAAAGATCATCGCCGAAAAAAGCGGTCACGCCGTCCATGCGGCGCTGATGTCAAAACTGTTAAAAACCGAATCTGCGTGGGAAATCATCGAGAGCGTCTAGCACCGAAAGTTTTTGCTATAATGCGCTTATGGCAAATGCGGCAACCCAAGCAAAAGGCGATAAACTTGACGTTTCTGTCCATCGCGTTTCCTTAAATAATCCAACAAATATCGACTCGGACACACTTGCCGTCGAAGAACCGCTCGAAATTCGTTTGGGTTTCACCGAAAACGAAAAAATCCAACACAAAGCCGTTTCTATTACGATGCGAACTCCCGGAAACGATTTCGAGCTAGCCGCCGGTTTTCTTTTTACGGAAGGAGTTATTTCGTCGAGCAATGAAATTTCCGACATAAAATATTGTGGAAATCGCGCAAATCCGACAAACACCGTCCGCGTCGATCTCGCGCCGGAAATAAAAGTAAATCTAAAAAAGCTCGAGCGCAATTTTTATACGACTTCGAGCTGCGGCGTTTGCGGCAAAACCTCTATCGAGGCTTTGGCAACAGGAGCAAAAAAGATCGCAGAAAGCAATTTTCCGAAAGTTTCGTCGGAAATTATTCATTGCCTGCCGGAAAAATTGCGTCCGGCGCAGGATGTTTTCGACGAAACGGGCGGGCTTCATGCGGCGGGTTTATTTGATGTTCGGGGAAATTTGATCGCGTCGCGCGAAGACGTCGGGCGCCACAACGCGGTCGATAAACTTATCGGCGCACAATTTTTGGACGAAAATCTGCCGCTCAACGATAAAATTCTGTTTTTGAGTGGTCGCGCGAGTTTTGAGCTTGTGCAAAAAGCCGTGATGGCGCAAATTCCGATCATTGCAGCGGTCGGCGCGCCTTCAAGCCTTGCGGTAAAAGCCGCCGATGAATTCGGAGTTACGCTGCTCGGCTTTGTTCGCGAGAACCGATTTAACGTCTATACCGGATATGAACGAATGACTTATGAAACTGCGTCTTAGAAAAAACTCAATTCGTTTGCGGCTTTTGCAGAGTGAGATCAGGTCGCTTGCCAAAAGCGGTGGAGTTTCGGAAAAGATCCTATTTGCGCCTGATAAATCGCTAAAATATTCGGTGAATATTTCCGACGATGCGCGTGAGATCTCGGCAAGTTTTCAGAACGGCGATGTCAGAATAGAAATACCAAAGTTTTTAGCGGAAAAATGGATCGAAAGTGATCAAATCGGTCTCGAAAATAACCAATTTATCGACAATAATTTGAGTTTGAAAATCGTTTTGGAAAAGGATTTTTCGTGTCCCGAACGCCCACTTGATCCCGATAACGCCGACGCGTTTGCGAATCCAAAATCAAGCTGCCAATAGTTTATGAAATCGGAGAATCAAAATGACGGCGAACGCCCGGAAGATCTGGGCGATTTAAAGGTCGGCGAGGTTTATGACAACGCCGCCGGCTTACCTGCGATCCTCGATACGATTAAGCATTCTTATCGTGAAATGGGCGTTGTTCGCGGCACGAAATTGCTTCTGAAACTCAATCAAAAAGGCGGTATCGACTGCCAGTCGTGCGCGTGGGCTGATCCGGAAACCAGAACGATCGCCGAATTTTGCGAAAGCGGCTCTAAAGCACTTGCGGACGAAGCCACGACGAGCCGTATCGAAAACGAGTTTTTTGCAAAATACCGCGTCGCGGAGCTCGCCGAAAAGGATGAAAAATGGCTGAATTTACAAGGTCGCCTTACGCATCCGATGCTTTTACGCGAAGGCGCGACTCATTACGAACCGGTTTTATGGAACGAAGCGTTTTTAATACTTTCGCAAAACCTAAATTCGCTCAACTCGCCCGATGAATCGATCTTTTACACTTCGGGCAGAACTTCGAACGAAGCGGCGTTTCTTTATCAGCTTTTTGTCCGCCAATTCGGCACGAATAATCTTCCGGATTGTTCA
>JBGTFE010000084.1:0-22946 GCA_041747435.1 Pyrinomonadaceae bacterium
TGGAAACGAATTATGGCGCTGATCGTCATCTTTCTGATCGTCATCGTGTTTTGGATGGTTTTCCATCAAAACGGCTCAACGCTTACCTATTGGGCTGACGACAACACCGCGTGGAACGTTACGGGAACAATTTCAAATTCGATCAATCCGTTTTGGATCATCGTTTTGACGTTTCCGCTTGTTTGGTTTTGGGGTTTTCTCGACAAACGCGGGTTGGAGCCTTCTACGCCGACAAAAATGGCTTTCGGAATGACTTTGACCGGGCTTTCGTTTTTCATCCTCTATTTCGGGGCGATTCAAGGCGAAGCAATAAAACCGACGGCGGAACAGCTTGCTGCCGGTTCGTTTAGAATCAACGAACGGGTTGTTACAAACTTAAAAGAAGACGGAGTTCCGCCGGACGTTCTCGACAAACTGATGGCGGCAAAAGATAAGGACGATAAAAACGTCGTCAACGACGTGAAGTTTTCCGAAACTGAAGACGAAAAAACCAAAGTTAAAAAGACCGGCGAAGAGAATCTCATCGCCGCAATCAATTCGGTCGCGCCGGGCGAGGGCACCAAACATAAGGAACAGTTTGTGGCGCGCTCATATCTTTTCCGGGTTTCGGCTTTTTGGCTGATCTTAGCTTATGCCGTAATTTCGCTTGGCGAATTGATGCTCTCGCCGATGGGCTTGTCGCTCGTTTCAAAGGTCGCGCCTATTCGAATGCGCGGGCTGATGATGGGCGGCTGGTTTGTCGCGACGGCGATCGGCAACAAGCTGACAATGATCGGAATTTACTGGAGCATCTGGTATCAATCGAAATTCTTTATCGTGCTTGGTTGTATGGCTCTGGCAATGGCGGTCGTTTTATTCCTGCTTCTCAAACCGCTTAAAAAAGCGATGCCGGGCGTGTAGCGCGGCGGGCATTTCTCGAAACACGCGCGGCGTTAAATGTGTACATAAAACACACTTACTTCGTGCGTGTTTTGCATTTCCCCGGCTGTTTTTCGTGCTCGGTCGTCGCTAACTTTCTAAACCGCGCGTAAAAAATATCATTTTTCAGTTGACATCTACGAAAATGTTCGTATATACTACGAAACGTTTCGTAGTTGTTATGAACAAACCAACAACAGCCGAACTCGAAATTTTAAGCGCGCTTTGGCAGCGCGGTGAGGCGACCGTCCGTGAAATTCACGATGATCTGAACGCGGCGCGCCCGATGGCTTATACAACCGTTTTAAAATTGCTGCAGATCATGGACGAAAAAGGTTTGGTCGAACGCGACAAAAACGCGAAAGCACACGTTTATCGCGCCCAACAGCCGCAGGATGAAACGCAAAAAAATCTCGTTTCGGACCTACTCGACAAAGCGTTTCGCGGCTCGGCTTTAAAATTAGTGCAGCACGTTCTGGAAACAAAGCCTGCAAGCGCGGAAGAATTGGCGGAGATTCGTAAATTGATCGCCGAAGCGGAAAAAAAAACGTAACGCCAGCATCTTGCTGGCAGTTGTGAAGGCATCCTGCCGTAACATCGTCGGCAAGATGCCGACGAGACAGCCGCCAAGATGGCGGCGCTACATAAAACCACATGAACTGGAAAATATTTACCGATTCACAAATTGTCGAAAATCTCGGCTGGACGCTGTTTCATTCTGTTTGGCAAATCGCGCTGCTCGCATTCATTTTATTTTTGCTTTTACGAATTTCGGAAAAATTTTCCGCCAACGCGCGCTACGTGATTTCGGTATGCGCGCTCGCCTTCGCGCTGATTTTGCCGGCGGCGACTTTTATTAAGCTCAATGCCGATTCCGCTGCAAATACGGGTCAAAACAAAATTTTCGCCGAAAGAGATTCCGAATTAAATGACAAAAATTTTCGCCGCGCCGAACATTCTCCGCCGCTTGCTAGTGCCGAGACGTCGAGCACGAACCGCCAAAACGAAAGCGTTTTCGCGATCGAAAATATTCAAAATTTCATTGGTAAAAATCTTTCCCGCGTATTGCCTTTCGCAGTAATTTTCTGGTTTTTCGGCGTTGCGTTTTTCGCGTTTCGATTTGCCGGCGGCATTTGGCAGCTTCACCGGTTTAAGACGCGGGGACTTTCGGAAACAAGCGATGATTGGCAAAAACGACTTGTATTACTTTGTGAAAAATTAAAAATCAAACGAACCGTCAGGCTTCTTCAGTCAAACCTGGTCGAGACGCCGATCGTAGTTGGCTGGCTGAAGCCGCTGATCTTAGTTCCGGTGAGCGTTTTTCTACAGGTCAAACCGGCAGAGCTTGAAACGATCATCGCGCACGAGCTTGTTCACATTCGGCGGTACGATTGTCTCGTAAATATCGCGCAGTCATCGGTCGAGATTTTGTTTTTCTTTCATCCCGGCGCTTGGTGGATCTCGAAAATGATCAGAAGCGAGCGGGAATTTGCGGCAGATGAATCTGTGGTCGAAAGTTTTGGCGCATCGCGCCTTGTTTACGCCAGCGCGCTGGCAAATCTTGAGGAAATTCGTCTTTTGACGAATAAAACCGCGCCGTCTATTTTGGTGGCGGCAAATGGAGGCAATTTAATGAAAAGAATATCGGTTATTTTACAAAAAAATACCGGGAATCAGCGTGCCAATTCGCTTTGGTCGGCATTCTTGGCGACTATGCTATTCCCGGCTCTTTTTCTAGGTTTATTGTGGGCGCATCAGCCGGCGTTTGTCAATGCACACGCAAAGACAAAGGGCAAAAAGATCGCGATCGGGTTTGTTTCGATACCGCCGGTCGACCGCACCGCAAATCCGCCGAAGGATTCCGATGCGACGATGCGTTTGATTATCGAAAAACTAAAAGCGCGAAAAATTCCGGCGATCGGATTTGTAACCGGTGGCAGCATTTCCGACGGCGAAAAGCTTTATCCCGTTCGCGCGAATATCGTGCGCCTCTGGCGCGACGCCGGTTTTGAGATCGGCATCGGCGGCTTTAAACATACATGGTTTTTCGAATCGTCGTATGAAGATTACGTCGCAAATATTGAGAAAAATGAACTTGTCACTAAAAAAGTTCTTGCGGAGAAAAATCTTCCGCTCGAGTTTTTCAGTTATCCTTTTCTCAACACCGGTAAAAACCCGGACGAAAGAAATCGTTTTGAATCGTGGCTGGCGGCGCGCGGAATCACGCCGGTAAAATACACGATCGACAATAGCGAATGGCTTTATTCTTACGCTTACGACACGGCGCGCAACGACAACGACATCGGCACGATGACTGAGATTCGCGTCGCGTTCATAAAATATATGTCGCAGATGTTCGATCATTACGAGGCGTATTCCGAGGAAATGTTCGGTCGCGACATTGCGCAGACGATGGTTCTGACGCCGAGCCGGCTTGTTGCGGATTCGTCGGACGAACTCTTCGGAATGATCGAAAAACGCGGCTATTCGTTCGTTTCGATGAAAGAAGCTTTGACGGACAAAGCATATAAAACGACCGAGAATTTTTACGGGAAATCGGGAATTTCGTGGTTTGAGCGATGGACAATGGCGCAAGGTAAAAAACTGCGCGATGAGCCAAAAGTGGATACGGAAGTTCAAAAGATCTGGGACGAAAACAAATCGAAAAAATAGAATCTTTGAAAAAAGACGACAAAAGCTTGTGCGAGCAATCGCGCGGGTTTTTATTATTCGACGGAGAGATTGTTGATGATTCTTTTCGCTTTCGCTTCGTTTGCCGCCATCATCGCTTCAGGCAGTTTATCGAGCGTAACGGTTCCGCTCAAAGTTACGTCGCCGTCCAAAACTTCGACGGTTATTCCGGTCAAATTTTTCTTTTTCAAATTATTTTCGACCGCCTTTTTCATCTCGAGATCACCCGCGGCATCCGCCGGCGCGGGCGAAGGTGTTGTAACGACAACCTCGCTCTCTTTAACCGGCGGCACATTGCTTTCGTTTGAACCGCAACCGCCGGCGAAAAGAGTTGCCGCTGAAAATAAAAACAATATTGGAAACTTCATACTCAATTTAGTCTAAAATATTTTTCCGAAAATTCCATATTTACCTAGTCGAAAAAACATCCTCGGCGATCTTTTTCGCCAGCTCAAAAGAATTCAATTCGGGCTTTACGATAAAATGCCAATCCGCTAAACAATAAAATTTTTGCCGCTCTTCAAAGAGCTTTGCTGCGCGCTGTTTGTTTTTCGCAAGCGGGCGTTCGCGTTTTGAAAATTTGATGTTCCGCCAGCAATGCTCGAATGTCGATTCCAGCCAAATGACCGTGCAGCCCGCGTCTTTTATCATCCGGCGATTTTCTTCGACTGTCCACGCGCCGCCGCCGAGTGAGATTATCACCGCGTCCGTTAGCAGGATTTGTTTTAAGTGCGAAGCTTCGATCTCGCGAAAACGCTCCGCGCCGCCGGAGTTGATAATTTCCGCGATCGAGCGCTTTTCGTTTTGTTCGATAACCGCGTCAAGATCGATCTTTTCGCATTTGAGAAGGTAAGCGAGATGCCGCGCGACAGTAGATTTTCCCACGCCCATAAATCCTGTAAAAACAATTTTCGGCTGCGTGTCTTTCATCAATTTAATAAATAAGGCAGAAACCCGCGCCTAAGCAAGGGTGTAAAACTTTAAAACTAGAAACTTTGACACACTCCCTCACGGTCGTTTTTCGCCATTTGTTTCAACACATCAAAAAAGCCGGGAAACGATACGTCCGCGCATTCGGCGCCCGCAATTTCGGTTTCGCCCGTCGCAAATAGCGCGGCGATCGCAAACGCCATTGCGATCCGATGATCGCCAAAAGAATCGATCTTCGCGCCTTTCAGATCCGATCTTTCGATGCGAAATCCGTCCGGAAATTCTTCCACTTTAGCACTCATCCGCTGCAGATTTTCGCACATCGCGGAAATTCTGTCGGATTCTTTGACGCGAAGCTCTTCAGCGTTTCGAACTTCCAAACCGTTTTCGATCTGCGTTCCGAAAACCGCGAGGATCGGAATTTCGTCGATCAAACTTGCTGTAACATCGCCGCAAATTATGCCGGAACCGAAATCGTTTTTAAGATCAAAATCACCGGAAACACTTATATTTCCGCGCGGTTCATTGCAAATTTCGCGTTCATCGGAAATTTCGATTTCGACACCGCATCGGCGCAAAACACCTATAATTGCTGTTCGCGTCGGATTAAGACCAATATTTTCGATAAGCACGACGGAATTTTTCAGACACGCGGCGGCAACTATAAAAAATGCAGCGGAAGAAATATCGCCGGGAATCTCTATATCACGCGCGTTTAAATTGTTCTCGCCTGAAACACAAATTGTTCCGGCATTTTTCTCAATATCCACTCCGAAAAAGCGAAGCATTCGCTCGGTGTGATCGCGGGTTCGACTGTCAGAACCATCAGCGTGAGCGGATGGTCGAAACTCCGGATTTCGATTCTCATCGTTTCGACCGCCCGCTAACGCAGGCGGTTCTGACAAGAATGTTTTTCCGCTCGCATTCAGTCCGGCGAGCAAAACACACGACTTCAACTGCGCGCTGGCAACTGGCAACTCATACGAGATCGCCTTCAAAGAACTTTTGCTGTAAATTTTGAGCGGCGCGCAGCCGTTTTGTGATTCGATCTTTGCGCCCATTGCTTCGAGCGGCTCTATTATTCGCTTCATCGGACGTTTTGACAAAGATTCGTCGCCGATCAAGACCGATTCAAAATTTTGTCCCGCCAAGATTCCCGCGAGCAGGCGCATCGTTGTGCCGCTGTTTCCGCAATCGAGCGGTTTTAAAGGTTTTTGAAAACCTGATTTTCCTACGCCTTGAATTAAAACAGAAGAATCTTCGCGCTTGATTTCAACGCCAAGTTCGCCAAGACACGAAAGTGTCGAAGCGCAATCCGCGCTTGGCGAAAAATTCTCGATGCGCGTTTCACCCGTCGCCATCGCGGCGATCAAAGCGGCGCGATGCGAAATAGATTTATCGCCCGGAAGTTCGATCTTTCCGTTAATTAATTTTGCCGGTTTTATTTTCATCGCGCTCTTTTCCGAAAGTTTGATTATAGTTGCCTTACGGCGTTTCCCCAAATTATTTTGGAATTGCTTTCCTGACACAAATGTGTGAAAATTTTCTAACTTAACGACGACCGTGACACGCGACGCGACCGAATTAAAATTGCCGAGCCGGCTTGAATCGATCGATAAAGCCGTTTCCGAAGCGCTAAGATTTGCTGCCTCAGCAAATTTTTCCGATGACGAGCTTTACGCGATCGATATGGCTGTGCGCGAATCCGTCACAAATGCGGTAAAACACGGCAATCTTTTGGATGAAACAAAGCCTGTGGAGATCGCGTTTAGCAGTTCGAACGCGAATTTTGAGATCACGGTGCGCGATCACGGAAAAGGTTTTGACGTCGATCAAATTCCGGATCCGACCGATCCCGAAAATTTGTTGAAGGTTACCGGTCGCGGAATTTTATTTATTCGCAATTTTATGGACGAAGTCGAATGGTATAATCACGAAAACGGCGGAACCGTCATAAAAATGCGGAAAAACCGATAAATGGTTTATGTTTCTTGGACTTTTATACACGGATTAGTCTAAAATTTGCAATACATTCTTTAAATAAACTAGGAGATAAAAATGGCTGAACTTGAAATTTCTGAACGCCAAGCTGGCGATATTACAATTCTTGATCTTGACGGGAAAATAACCATCGGCGAAGGCAGCGTCGCGTTGCGCAGCACAATTCGCAGGCTGCTCGGCGACGGTAAAAACAAAATCTTGCTGAATCTTGGCGGCGTCGGTTATGTCGATTCGAGCGGCATCGGCGAGCTCGTTTCGAGTTTTACCGCGGTCAAAAAAGAAGGCGGAACGCTGAAACTTTTAAATTTGGTCCAGAAAATTCAAGACCTTTTGGCGATCACAAAGCTTTTAACCGTTTTTGATACTTTTGATAACGAAGGCGATGCGCTGAGCAGCTTCTAATAACGTTTTTTTCTAAAACCCGGAAAGGATAAAGGACGAATGACATCAGATCCTTTGTCCTTTTTCTCATAAAAGACATCTTACATTTTGATAAGAGCATCTTTATATGCAGAAAAACGCAAAATATGCACTGATCGTCGTAAGCTATTCCCCTTCGTTTTCTTTGCCGGTTTTGCGTTTTTCTCGTTTTCTTTTATTCATGTCATGAAAAAAGCCATTTTTCTATTTATTATTCTTTTCGGCGCGCTCGGCGCGTTTGCCCAAACCATACAGCCGCAGAGTTTCGATCTGGCAAAATTCGGCGTGAGTATCGAGCCTGACAAACGTTTGATGGTCGTTTTGGCTTCGCTGGAAGCTGCCGGAGTGGCAACTCCTTTGACCGAAAAAGGCGTAGAATTTCGTAAAAAACTTCAAACCGATTTTTTGGAAGTCGATAAGGAATTCATTGGAAAAATGAAATTTTTTATCAAGCAATATAAAAATCGCCATCCGAGCGTAACCGATTCACAGCTTATAGCGCCTTTTATTTCAATGGCTTACACGCTTTCACCCGTTCCCGAGTTGGCAGAACCGGCGCGCGCGGCAGATCTGCCGGACGACCTTTTGGAAGTGCTCGATTTTTCGCCGCTGGTGCGAGAGTTTTACCGTCGAGCCGGGATGAATTCAAAACTCGATCAATACGTCAAAGATTATCAGGATGCCGGCGATGCGATGCACAAATCGACCGAGACAATGGTGCGGCAACTGCTCGATTATTTGCATACAAAGCCGCAGCTTATTGCGTTTGAAAAAGTTGCGGTCGAATCGAAAGATGCTAAGAACAAAAAGCGAACTCTAAAGCGCGTCGAAACCCGGCGGCACGACCGGCGTTTCTTTATCGTGCCGGAATTATTGGTTCCGAAAGGAACGATCAATTTTATAAACGTCGGCGACGATTATTATGCGATCGTGCCGCCGGAAACAAACTTGAGCTCGTCGGAAGTTCGCATCGCCTATCTTCAGTTCATTTTTGATCCGCTCGTTTTGGATAACGCCAAGCAGATCCTGACGTTTCGCGACGGCATAAAAGCGCTGCTCGACGCACGCCGAAAAGAAAATTCGGAGGTTTCGCCCGATGTTTTTCTGGCAGTTCTGCGCTCGCTTATAGCGGCGGCTGACGCGCGGCAGATAGAATTTGAAAAAACACGGCTCGCAACGTCTCAAGCGCGGCAAAAGATCGATCTGATGAAAACGATCGAAGAAAAAAAGGCAGTCTCAGCCGAGCTGGATGCTTTCAAAAAGACTTTTGCGGACGAAACGGCGCGGCATCTTTCCGAAGCCTACGAGCGCGGCGCGGTTCTCGCCTTTTATTTCGCAAATCAATTGAGAGGCTTGGAAGATTCGGGCTTTGACGTCGCGAGTTCGCTGCGCGACATAATGTTGTCGCTCGAGCCGGCTAAAGAAGCGAATCGTCTGACGGAATTTGCCGACGCAAGAAAACGCGCCGAAGAGCGCAAGCAAAATCCGACGATTGTGACGAAAGTTATCGAAAATCCGGTAACGGTCAGGCTTTTGGAGATCGACCAGAAAGTGACGGAGAAAAATTTTCCCGCCGCTGAAAGCGAATTGAAAAAGCTTTTGACCGAATTTCCGACCGAAGCCGCGCGAATTTATTATGCGCTCGGACGCGTTTCATCGCTATCGGCGGAAGGTTTGCCAAAAGAAGAGATCGACACGCGCAACCGGCGTTTGCTTGAAGCAAAGACCGCATATACGAACGTGATCCGTTCGGCAACCGCCGAAACCGATCCGGCGCTGCTTTCGCTTTCGTATGTCGCGCTCGGCAGAATTTACGAGTTTTACGATGAGGATGAATATGCCGTCAGTATTTATGAAGCCGCGATAAAGATCGGTGACGTAACGGGCGGCGCTTATAATGAAGCGGTCGAAGCTAAAGAGCGATTGACCAAAAATAAATGATGAACCGTAAATCGAAACGAATTAACACTAATCTAACGCGAAAGACTGTATTTCGTGTTGTTTCGTGTTTCTTCGTGATCATTTTCCTGTTGTCGCTTTCGGTCTCCGCGCAAAAAATCATCCAGGGCACGGATGAGACAAGCCAAATTTCGATCCCGAATGTTCCGCGAATTTCGGAAACCGAATGGAGGATCTTGACCGACGCGTTGACCGCGGAAAACTGGGATCGCGCATCATTTTACGCGTCCGGTTGGATCAATCGCTTAAAGGTCGATAACGAAACGAAGCAAATCGCGCGGCTTCGATATTTTTATCTCTATTCGCTTGCCGGGCGAATTTTTAAAGCTCACGAAAACGGTAAAAAGACCGATGAACAAGTCGCCTGGCGCGAGCTTGACAAAGCCGTCGAGGATCTGATCGGAAAGGAATTCGTTTTGCCGCCGCGCGAATATCGAAGCACTTGCGAAAAGAATCTGAATTTTATCTGTCCTGTAAAGGATAACGAAAAAGCGTTTCGAACATCCGCCACAAACAAGGACGCAAAAGGAATTCTATCGTTCGATTATGTCATTTTTGAGAAAAAGATCGATTTGAAAGCTTACGAAGATAACCAGATCTTTCTTGGCGGAACCTTGAAAAGAGTCGAGTTTAACGACGAGCTTTCAAACGAACAGCCGTGGGTGATGTATCTCATTTTTGAAAAAGGTTTCGTTCGTGTGATTGCTTAAGATCGAGTAAATCTCACTTTCTATCAAGCCTCGGATAACTGATCGAAGCTGTCGCGATCACAACCAAAAGCAAAAAGAAAAAGCCGTTTGAAGGCGTTCGAAGCGGGAAATCGAAAAAGCTGTGAAGCAAAACGCCGAAACATCCCGCGAGCGCGCCGATCGCCGCATTAAACCGAAAGCGGTCGGACGACTTGCCGATCGTCTGAAGGCTCTGCTTAAAAAGCAAATAAATAAACGCGGCGATGCACGCGAAACCTAAGATTCCTGCGTCAGCCAAAATTTCAAGATAGTCGTTGTGCGCGTGCTCGACCTGCAGCGCGCCGTTCCACGTATCATATTGCGTATAAGCCGTTCCGAACGAGTATAATCCGGCGCCGAGGATAGGATTGTGAAAAATGATCTTTAACGCAATTTGCCAATAATGCGTTCTGCCGCTGCTGAGATCGGCGCCGCCAGGATTCTGCAAGCCGACGCCGCGAAGAAGCGATTCATCGCCGCCGAGAAGCAGAACAGAGCCGAAAAGAACCAAGATCAAAGCGATTCCGCCGCCGACGAGCGCAAAATTTCTCAGATAATTTTTTGTGTTTTGTGCCTTTTCGTTTCGTCCTTTGAAAAAATTCGCCGCAATAATAAATCCGATAACTCCAAAAAGACTTAAAAACCCGCCGCGCGAACCGGTCAAAACGACTGCGATTCCCATAAGAAGAGCCGCGATCAGCAAAAGCGCGATCTTATCTTTTTTTGTCGCTTTACCAAAAAGAAGCGCGAGCGGAAAGGCGATCGTCATTTCCATAAAAGCTGCGAAATGATGTTGATTAATAAACGATGCAAACGGAACTGCCTGCGGACTCAGACGTAAACCGTAGATCGCTTCAAGATTTGCGAGCCGCTGAACAATACCGAAAAATGCGAACGCCGCGCCGAAAATAATTATCGTCAAAA
Organism: Pyrinomonadaceae bacterium; assembly: GCA_041747435.1. GTDB lineage: Bacteria > Acidobacteriota > Blastocatellia > Pyrinomonadales > Pyrinomonadaceae > JBGTFE01. The sequence goes on from JBGTFE010000084.1 coordinate 10,572, forward strand.
CGATTTTTTTTAGTCGTTTTGGGTTATTAATAAAGACGAGCGCGGCAGCAAAAAAGACAAAATAAATGGCAAGCTGCATGATCGCAAACCGCGTCGCGTACGGGTTGAGTGAAAGCGAATTGGCAGCCGGAACGCGAAGCAGATCCGGCGGAATATTTGCGCTTCCAAGCGGAAGAAGCTGGATCAATCCAATAAAAAGCAATCCTAATAAAGGCAATTGAAGCGCGTTTGCGCTAAATCGAAATTCCTTCCGCAGCCCAACATCGAGCATCCAAAAAACGAGCATGAGAAAGGTGAGAATCGTCAGAAAAGCCAGCGCCCACGCATCGACTGCGCCGTATGCGATCGCTGAAAAAATCGGTATCAGGCAAAGAAACAAGAAAACGACGCCGCTCAAACGGCTCGGCTTTTCATCGCTAATTTCGGCATCATGCCAATTGCCGGTTTTTGGAATATTGTTTGTTTCGGACATTTTTTACCTGATCGAGAAATCGTCAAACCAAATACTGCCGGAAATCGGACAGTTCAGAACTTTGCAGCTAGCTCGCGCGAGGCGAACGCTGACGGCTTCGACATCGTCCGGCACGGTAAACGCCGCGGTCAGACGAGTCCAATTCGCAGCTTCGGCAACCGAATCGGTCGAGGCTAGAATTTTGCCGTCGGCGGCGTCGACAATTTCCCATTTTAGCGTCGCCGGCGTTTTAAGCTGCGATTTGTAAAACATCTCAAATTCGTATTGTTTGCCGGGTTCGACCACAATAACCTGTGAAACGGCGCGAAAATCTTTCCCGTCGGATGAATTGAAAATTATCAAAAGACTCAAATTTCCGCCGTGTTTTTCCGCGTTGTTCGGACCGATCTGCGGTTTTGTGCCCTCGGCAATTTGCCAATCGAAAACGCCCGGATTTGCGGTTTTTATTTCCTCCTCGAAACCGCCGTTGGAGATTTTGCCAACCGATCGGTCTGCCTCATCGGCGTCGCCGGTCTCTTTTTGGATCTGGAGCGCGGAACGGTATCTTTTTTCCGCGATCAATGCTTTGCAAAGATCGTTGCCGGCTTCCTTAAAAGTCGTTTTCTTTTCATTTTCGGGCAAAGAATTCCAAACTTGTAATGCCTCTTCAAAACGCTTTTGTCTACCTAAATACGCAGCAAGCGCAGAATTAATTTCAACCGAATCACCCAGATTCCGCTTTATTTCGGCGAGTTCGCCGTCAAACATATCCGCTGCGGTTGCGATAGCTTGATTTGTGTATTTCGAATCAATTACAACGGCGCTGCGGATTTCGGCAAAGGCTTCGTCTGTTTTGCCTTCGCGGAGAAGAATATTTCCAAATATCCATCTTACTTCCGAGTAATTTGGCGCTAGCTCAAGCGCTTTTCTCAGCGCATTTTCCGCGCCCGCGGGATTGCCGGCGCGTTCGCGTGCTTTGCCAACGGCGAGCCATAAACGAAAATCGTTCGGCGCAAGCGCCGCCGCAGTTTCATATTCTGCGAGCGACTTTGGTACGTCGTCCATCAAAAAAGTCTTTTCGTTCAAAACGGCAAGCGAGAAGTGAGTTTGCGGATCGTCAGGCGACCAATCGACCGCCAACTCGGCGACTTCTTTGTTGATCGCTTGCGAGACGATCGCGTTGGCGAGACACCATTTCACGACGAAAAATGTGCCAGCCAGAAAGAGCAAAAAAACGACAAGCAAAATTATTTGCTTTGCGGGAGCTTCGAGTTTGATCGATTTAACGGTCATTTTTTAAGTGATTCCAAATTTAAGATTCAAGATTACGATCGAAAATTATCTTGAATTTTGAATGTTTGAATCTTAAATTTATTCAAAGTCTAAAGGTTCGATCTTTAGCTCCGCTCGTTTTAGCGAAACATCCGCTTCGCGACAAATTCTCCTGACCTGCGCCAGCCTTTCCGGCGAAATCTCGCGGAACGACAACAGGATCTCATGCACGTCGCCTTTGCGACAAATTCGAGCGAGCGAGCCATCCCCGCCAAAAACCTTCAAACCGTGGATCACCTTGTCTTTCTTGAGCGGATCGTCATCAAGAAAACCGATCGGCGTATAATTCCAGCTCGGATTATTTTTCAGCTCGCGCAAAACCATCTCGCCGCCGTCGCCCGCGCCGTAAATCAAAACTTTTCGTCCCTCGCCATTCATCGGCATCGGCGAAAACTGCCGCAGTAAACGAAACGCCATGCGGCTGGCACCGAGCATCGAGAGCAGAAGAATTCCGTCAAGAATAAAAACTGCGCGCGAAAAATTGTAAAAGCGATAAAGAAGAAGAATCGCCATTACGCTCATGATCGAACCGAGCATCACGGCTTTTGTGAACGTTACAAGATCGCGAATACTTGTGTAGCGCCATATGCCGCGATAAACGCCGACGGCGAGAAACGCGCCCAGTTTTAAAACAATAAGCAACGGCAGCGTCTTGATAAAAAGATTCCAGTTGTCGGTCGATTCAAAATCCGGAAAAACCAAAATGTAAGCGGTGTAATATGCCAGGGTGATCAGAAAAACATCGAGAAAAACCTCAAAAATATTGCGCTTGTGCGAGATATTTAGCAAAAATCCAAAAGCTGCGCGATTTTCGAGCGCGAGGTCTTCCTGCTGTTCCTCATAGACCTTCACTTTGGAAAGATAAACGCCAACGATCGTCAGAACGATCGTGAAAAGTGCCACCAACGCGAGACCCTGAGTCGGCTGGAGCTCCCGGACGAACACCGAAACTACTCCCGCAAGGATCGCAAAACCGTAAAGCATCAAAACCGCGTTTCGTTCGGAAAGTCCAAGCGCGACGAGCCGGTGCGACGTATGGTCGCGTCCGCCCTGCGACGCCTTTCGTCCCCAGATCTTTCGCAAAACCGTAACAAAGGTCGTGTCAAAGATCGGAACAAAAAGTATTAACGCCGGAACCGCGAGAATCGAAATAACTCCGCGCGAACGACCGCCGACATGCGTGACCAAAACAGAACTCGCCAACAAAAACCCGACAAACATCGAGCCGCAATCGCCCATGAAGATCGAAGCCGGATTAAAATTGAAATACAAAAAGCCGAGTAGCGCGCCCGTAAAAGCCGCGATCAGGATCATTTCATTGAGCTGTTCACTCGCGGCGAACCCGGTCGCAAGCGATAGCGCCGCGATCGTCGCAATTCCGGCAGCCAGACCGTCCATATTATCGAGCAAATTTATCGCGTTCGTAATTCCTACGAGCCAAAAGATCGTAAGCCCGATATTTAATATCGGCGACTCCGTCCAAGGCACGGTGAGCCCGAAACCGATCACGATCGCCGCGCCGATGAGCTGCCCGATGAGTTTTTGATATGGCTTGATATGAAGAACGTCGTCAACAAAACCGACGAGAAAAAGAAACGAGCTTCCGCCGAGAATGACCCACGTTTCGCGCGAATGATCGAGAAAAATAAGACACGAAATTATCGTTGCGAGAAAGATCGCGACGCCGCCCATCATCGCAGTCGGACGTTTGTGCCACCGATCGGACTTTGGTTTTGCCACAAAACCGTAACGCCGCGCCAGCGCGCGAACGCCGATGGTAAATCCAAATGATAGGGCGAAACTTATTGCTGCCGCGGTAATTGAAGTCGATAACATTTAATTGCGGGACTTATTCTTTGACATTATTACAAATGAATTTGTAGGTAAAAGCAAGCAGTTGCGCTAATGGAATCAGGAAATGTTTAGATCGTGATAAAGCTTTTTGATATTCCAAATGAGGTAGTCTTTTGAGTAATGTTCGTTTATAAAGCGGCAGCCCGCAATTCCCTTTTCCGCGCGCAGTTGCGCATCTTTTGCCAAATAGATCAGTCCTTCGTAAAAGCCTTCGGAGGTATTAGGTTCGACACCGATGCCGCGCTCGCAGACGTTGAAATGTTCCTTTTCCAACTCAACTCTTCCCAGCAAATCGGTAACTCCGCCGACCACCGAAGAGATCACGGCTTTCCCGTTTGCCATCGCTTCGATAAGCGACAGCGGCGTTCCCTCGTTTAAGGAAGCCAGAGCGACAATGTCCAGACCGGCGTAAAAAACGTCTGTATCCCGCCGGTTGCCGAGAAATCTAAGCGTTTTGCCTAAACCGAGATCCTGTGCCTGTTCTTCCAAACTGCGTCGCAGATGACCATCGCCAATGATCAGAAACGTCAAGTTGGGAAGCTCCGCAGTTTTTGCATCGAGATAAAGTTTGGCGACCTTCAAAAGAAGCGGAATATTTTTGATCTCCGTAAGTCTTCCGACGAAACCTATCAGGATCTCAGCGTCGTCCACTCCGATCTCGCGCCGCAGAATGTTTTGTTTTTGCGCGGCAGTTTCAAAAGTTTCGAGGTCGATTCCAAGCGGCACTATCCGAAACTGATCGGCTTGTCCGACGTTGTATTTTTTATGAATCTCCGTGTACTGCTGCTTCGTCAAAACAACTATCTTGTGAGTCGCGAAACGTGCGAGAAGTCTCTCGATCATGAGAAACACACGCGTTTTCGTCTTACCGTAATAATTGTGAAAAACGTGTCCGTGATATGTGTGAACGATCTTTACGCGGCGCGGTTTTCCGATGAGCGTTTTAAAGGTCAGCCATCGATATGCAAAGCCCGCCACTCGCCCGATGGTTCCCGCTTTTGCCGTATGCGTATGGATGATGTCGGGTTTTTCTTTCAAAATGAAGCGGTAGACCTTCCACAGCGAGGTCACGTCTCTTATCGAAAGCTCGCGGCTCATCTCCGGAATAATTACCGGTTCGACGTCGTTTTTGGCGGCAAACCAGCTCATATTCTCCTCGCCTTTAGGCACCGTTCCGGTTACCAAAAGCGATTCGAATTCTTCCGTCTGCAGGTTTTTTGTGAGCCAGATCACGTGGCGGGCAGGTCCGCCGACGTTAAGCCGCGCAATAATGCGAATTATCTTCATTCGAAAAATCAGCAAATCGGCAGGCGATAAATCAAACGCGACCCAAGATTCTTCCGTCCAAGGCGGCATTTGATCAAACGTTTGTGCGGGAAGCACGCTATCGCCCGCCGACATTTTATTTTAGTCTACTTCCAAATAACAGACTACATTAGTTCATTCGAAAGATCGTATCCGGATCGTCTTCGTGCCGGATCTCGTCGATCGCATCGCGCTTGCCGTCGCCCATATAAAGCCGATTCGGGCAATTTATTACGACGCCCTTTTCCGTCTCGCTCTCGTTTTTATAAGCGTGAACAACGCCTTTTGGAACGATCACCGCCATCGGATCATCTTCGCCGACGATCATCGTTCGCATCTTTCGAAAAGTCGGCGAATCCCGGCGATTATCCCACATCCGCAGCTTAAAATTTCCCGGTCCGATAAAACAAAACAGATCGGCTTGATCGACGTGTTCGTGCGGACCGCGCTGCGTATTTGGCTCGGTAACCGAAATATACGCCATTACCGGATAAAATTCTTCCGCGATCTCGTCGTGCCGAAAAAGCTCCGCAAGCCAGCCGCGTTCATCCCGAATTTTTTTTAGCGGGTACACCACGACATCTTGAATTTCGCCTTCCGTAAATATTCCTTTTTCCTGTTTGGTCTGCATCATTTCAAACTTAAAATCTCTTAGCGACCTTTGCGAAAACCTTTGCGATCTTTGCGGTTATGAAAGATTTTTACCGCAAAGAACGCAAAGTATTTCGCAAAGGTCGCAAAAGGTTTTCGCAAAGAACGGAGAGTATTTATAGATTATTTACTACTCTCCGAATCCCATCCTTCATTCTTGCTACGTTGAAATTCAAGAGCAAGCCAAGTTTGCAGTTCGATAATTTCAAATACGTTAAAACCTGCGCCAAATAGACATCGTTAAGAGCCTCAACCGATTTTACTTCAATAATTCTTTTCCTTCGACCAGCAAATCGATTCTGTAACCGCATTCGAGTTTCACTTCCTCGTAAATCAACGGTAAACCCTTTTGGCTCTCAATGTTGATACCGGTTTTAACGAGCTCATAACATAAACATGCGTGGTAAGAAGATTCCAACAAACCCGGACCCAAACCGGTATGAACTTTGATTGCCCGATTGATTATCAAATTTGAAAGAGAATTTTCATCCATTTTATAAAAACTTTGCGCCTACTTTGCGCTCTCTGCGGTTAAATCGTAATTTAAAAGCAAATTATTCGCGCCTGTCTTTGCCACGAGATTTGTCGCATGCAGCAGACTTTCAAAAGTTCCGGCGTCCGTCCACCAACCTTCAAGCTCGTTCCAGGTCATTTCTCCGCGATCAATGTAATTGTTATTTACGTCCGTAATTTCGAGCTCATTTCGCGCCGAAGGTTCCAATGTTTTGATAATATCGAAAACTCGCGAATCGTAAAAGTAAATTCCGATGACGGCAAATTCGGATCTTGGTTTTTCAGGTTTTTCCTCGATCCGCAAAACTCTGCCGCCGTCCAGTTCGGGAACGCCAAAACGCTGCGGATCATGAACTTTTTTCAGCAAAATTTTTGCGCCCGCATTTTGTTTTTCGTAATCTTCTTTCGCTTTTCGAATATTGCCCTCGATAATATTATCGCCAAGAATAACGCAGAGCGCCTCGCCGTCGGCAAAATGTTCGACCAGCGAAAGCGCGTCCGCAATTCCGCCTTCGCCTTCCTGATAAGTGTAATTCAAGTGCTTTAAGCCGAAATCCTTGCCGTTTCCCAACAGCTTGAGAAAATCTCCGGCGGAATTTCCGCCCGTAACGATCATAATATCGTCGATGCCGGCATTCACCAGCGTGTGAAGCGGATAATAGATCATCGGCTGATCGTAAACCGGAAGAAGATGCTTGTTCGTTATTTTTGTGAGCGGATTCAGACGCGAGCCTAAACCGCCAGCCAATACGACTCCTTTCATATTTTTCTAATCGATAAACCTCTGGAACCAAAGCTCAAGCATCAAAAGCGTCCAAAGCCGATGGGCGTGATCTCTTTCGGCGCTCGTATGCTCGCGAACGTATTTTTCTATCATTTCGCCGCGAATAATTCCCCGATTCAGCGACTTTTCCGATAAAAGAACTTCGCGCAAAAAATCTTTCATCTCACCGCGAAACCATTTGCCGATCGGAACGCCAAAACCCATTTTTTGCCGATAAACGACCTCTCGCGGAACGATCCGCGCCGCGATCCGCTTCAAAAAAGATTTTGTCTGAAATCTTTGTGTTTTGAAACTTTCCGGCAAACTTGCCGCGAATTCTATCAGTTTATGATCGAGAAAAGGTGACCGCGCTTCGAGCGAATTTGCCATCGATGCTATATCGACTTTTACTAAAAGGTCGTTTGGCAAATACGTCATTTGATCGGTCAAAAGCGCCGCATCCAAAACACCTGAACCGTTCGCTTTGGCAAACCATTTTTCCAAAAGCGCGGAAGCGTTGTACGCGGAAACTTGTCGCGAAAAATCCTTTGTGTAAAGCTCGTTTTTCGCTTCGCGGTCAAAAGACGAAACCCATCGAAAATAGCGTTCGGTTCGCGGCAGCGAAGCCGCCTGCAAAAATCGTTTCACGTCACGAGCGCGTGATCGCTTTATCTCCGAAGTCGGAAACAGATTGATCGGCGCTTCGATAAGAGCCTTTTTTAGTGCATTTGGAATTCGATTGTATGTTTCCGCCAAACTCATCGCCGCATAGCGTTCGTATCCGGCAAAACTTTCGTCACCACCGTCGCCGTTCAAGGCGACCGTCACAAATTTTCTGGTTTCTTTCGAAACATAATATGTCGGGATGGCGGAAGAATCGGCGTACGGCTCACCGTAATGCTCGACCAGGGTCGGCAGAATTTCCAACGCGTTCGGACGCACGATAAATTCGTGATATTCGGCGCCGACATGTTCGGCAACTTTTTTTGCGTATTTTAACTCGCTGAAATCCTGTTCTTCGAAACCGATCGAAAACGTTTTGACGGGTTTTTCGCTCGCCTCAGCCATTAAGGCGACGATGATCGAGGAATCGACGCCGCCGGAGAGAAATGCGCCCAAAGGAACCTCCGAGATCATCCGAAGCCGCGTCGATTCCCGCAAAATTCGCAGCGTTTCGTCTTCGGCTTCCGCCTGCGAAATCTTTATTTTTTTTGAAAAATCCGGCAGCCAATACCGCTTTGTTTCGATCCTGCCGTCTTTCCAGCGAAGCCAATGCGCCGGCTCGAGCTTGCGAATTTGCTTAAAAGCCGTTTGCGGCGCGGGAACGCAAAGATATGAAAGATAGCTGTCGATCGCCTCGTAATCAACCTCGCGCGAAATGTCGGGATGTTTGAGAAGTGCTTGAAATTCGGAGCCAAAGATCAGATCGCCGTTCGGTTGATGCGAATAAAGCAGCGGTTTTTTACCGACGCGATCGCGCGCGATAAACAAGCTCTTTTCGGTTTCGTCCCAGATCGCAAAGGCAAACATTCCGCGCAAATAATTTACGCAGTCCGCGCCGAATTCATCGTAAAGATGAACGATCGCCTCCGTATCCGAATTCGTATAAAATTTGTGACCGCGCCGATCCAGATCGTCTCTAAGGTCTTGATAATTATAGATTTCGCCGTTATAGACGATCCATTTCGTTTTGTCGTGATTATGGATCGGCTGCTTGCCGAGCGCGAGATCGATGATCGAAAGCCGGCGCATTCCGAGCGCGACGTTTTTGTTAACGTAAAAACCGTCGTCATCCGGACCGCGATGCGTGATCGCGCGATTCATCCGCTCGACCGTTTCACGCTCGGCGGTGCGATCATTCGCATTAACTATTCCGGTAATTCCACACATTTCGTCAAATATAATTTAGAAACCCGACATTATTTCTCAGCAACGATCAAAATATTTTTTCCGACCGGAAGATCAAAATAACGTTCAAATCTCTTAATTATCGGAACCGCGCACTTGTCGTAAATTGAAACCGCGCCGCTTTCAAGCGAGGCAGATCTCAGCAATTTATATTTTACATACCACGGAAAAATTCCGGCGAAGTCAAAGTATTTCGATTTAAGAATTTTAAATCCCGCGGCAATGCATTTCTCTTCTATTTCCATTTTTGCGTAACGGCGAAAGTGTCCGATCTTTCGGTCAAATTTCCCGTAAAGCGACATCAAGGCTGGAACAAAAATAAAACATCGCCCTTTGTCTTCCAGGGTTTGGTAAATCATTTCCAATTCGGCTGAATCGTCTTCTATATGTTCCAAAACATTTACGTAAATTATCGAATCGGGCTTTTTTGTTTCGGATATTGTGTCGCGAACGCTTGCGAAAATAGCTTGGTAAAAATTTGTTTCGCCGGCGGATTCAAATCGCGAAAGATAGTGCTTCAAATCATCAAACATTTCCGAAGGTTCGATCAAGCTCAAAACCTCGGGCTTTTCTCGCAACAATAATTCGGAAAACGAACCTCTGCCTGACCCGACTTCGACTATTTTTTTTCCTAAAAATGGGCGGAACTCATCCAAGATCCAATTGTGATAATTTACCGCAAAAGCCATTGACTCCAAATCTTTGCCGACATAGGCGACTTTTTTACTCATTTTGACTTTGATTCCGCTAAATATTCACGCCTTAAATCAGACACAATTTCAGGAGCTGTGTCGAACGACCCTGCCAATCCGACCATCAAATTAAACTTCAAAACATACCAAAAAGCCATGATGCCGTCGCGCGTGCCGATTTTCTTACCTTCCTCATATGTTCGCCCGTAATAACTGATCGGAACCTCATAAATAGCGCACTTTAACTTAGCAACTTTCGCGGTCACCTCTATCTCAAAGCCGAAGCCGGTTGAAGTAATTATCATTTTGCGAATAATTTCTCCGCGAAACGCCTTATAACAGGTTTCGACATCGGTTAAATTGATATTCGTCAGACAGTTGGAAAGAAACGTTAAGCCTTTATTAGCTAAATAGTGATAAAAATAAAGCACACGCGATGCTTTTTTGGTCATAAATCGCGAGCCGTAAACTACATCTGCGCGTCCTTCCAGAATCGGCATGATCACATCGCTGATCTCCGCCGGGTCATACTCGAGGTCGGCATCTTGAATGATCACGATTTCGCCTCGCGTTAATGCGATACCTGATTTGAGAGCTTCCGTTTTCCCTTTATTTTTTTCCTGCTTAATATATCTGACGCGTGAATCCTGCTGAGCCAGTTTCTGCGCAATGACGGGAGTATTATCCGTTGAACAATCATCAACGATAATCAATTCCAGTAAGTATGGGATTTCCAAAACCTTATTGACTATTTGCGATAAGGTCGCGTCTTCATTGTATGCCGGCATTATCACCGACAGGCACGGCTGGCTGATAGGTTCGTCGTTTGTCATAGTCTAAAACAATCGCTCAATTATATCCTCAACGATCGCCTGCGTCTTTCCTCCCGCATAATTTTCCGATTCTCCTTCCGTTCCTGCCATAAAGTCCAACCGACGGCAATAAACATAAACAAAAAAACTTGAATTTGCGCGCGCTGGCGATACGCCGTTCCGACGTTACCTTGAAAAAGAGAATATGCGACGGTCAATATCAGAGTAAAGACCAGGATCGCGATCGAATTTCGCAAACGATTTTTGATGGTATAAAGCAATCCTGCCACCAAAAGCGGCATTGCCGACCACCAAATCAGCATTTCCGGCAGCGTTATCGCCTGTCGGAAATTTGTAACTTCCCACGGAAATGGTGCAAAGATCAGATAAACGAATCCTAAAGGAAGAACGCCGATCGCCCCTCCAACCGTCGATACATCAAGATCTTCGCCGTAGCCTGATTCGGCGCTCCTCGCCAAATCTTGCCTGCTTATCTGGACTCTCTCCAAACTTCCAAATTTTTCCATTTCATCGCTGGCTGTTCGCAAAACGCCAAAATATATCAGCCCGGATCCAATTAAAATCAACGCCGCAAAGCCGCGGACAATGGATTTGACCGACTCACCGACTCCGACGATAAAACTGCCTGCAACGGCAATTGCGACCATATAAAAAATATAAAATCGAAGCGCAAGGATGGCAAAAAGCGCACAGAGCAAAATCAGAATTGAGCTAAAGCTGAGTCTCTGTTGAAGCTGTAAAACCATTGTCATGATTAGAACGAGCAGAAAAATGATCAAACCGTCTTTGAGCAATTGGGACGACCAGATAACAAAAGCGGGAAACAAAGCAACCAAAAGCGCAGATAACTTACCGACGCGCCGATTCTGAAAAATTTTATAGGAACAAACGTAAACCAGCGGCGCGGTTGCCGCTCCGACAACGCCGCAAAATGATTGGGCGGCGAGCATATTTCTTCCAAAAACCGCGTAAATAGCAGCGGTTAGATAAGTCATTCCCCAGCCCGGACCGCTCGTGGAGAGTGCTCTTTGTGAAAGCGGATCACTGAAGACCGTGTAATGCCCGGACCAAATTTCCATCAGCCTGTTGCCAAAAAAGTCATACGTCAGCGAATCGCCGCCGAAAAATGGCTGCCATTCGAAGAAATGAACCATGCCTCCGAACAAAATGCGTAAGATCAGCGCTCCGAGAAAAACGTTAATGAGAAAGTCATTACCCTTATTTGTTTGCCGAATAACGACGACAACCAGAAGAGAGAAACCCGAAACAAGCAAAGCGGCAACGGCGCCGTTAGGAAAATCAACAAAACCTAAGCCGAGAAGTACCAAAAAAGATGAAATTATTAAGACTTTGTTCATTCCTTTTCACGGCGGAGGACAAGATTGTTTTCCAAAACAAGCGCGTCGAAATTGGCATTATTAAAAGTGTTTATCGCATCCTGAGGCGAACAGATGATCGGCTCTTGAATGTTGAACGAGGTATTTAAAAGAAGCGGTATGCCCGTCAGCTTGCGAAATTCGTTGATCAAATTCCAGTAGCGCGGATTTACTTCACGGCTGACCATCTGCGGACGCGCCGTACCGTCAACGTGGACGACTGCCGGAATTTTTTTCTTCCATTCTTCCGAAACTTCGATGACGGTAATCATAAACGGGTCGTGATGCTCTACGCCGAAAACTTCGCGCCCGTGTTCTTCGAGCATCGAAGGCGCGAGCGGGCGAAACCATTCGCGCAATTTCACTTTATGGTTCAAAATCTCGCGCATATCGGCGCGGCGCGGGTCGGCGACAAAACTTCTCGCGCCCAAAGCGCGCGGTCCCCATTCCATCCGCCCGTTAAACCAGCCGATGATTGCGCCTTCGGAAATCATTTTTGCTAATTTCGGAAGCAGTTCTTCGTCAGGCAAGGTTTCATACTTCAAATCGGCTTCGTCAAGCGTTTTGCGGCATTCTTCGTTGGAAAATTCCGGTCCCCAATACGAATGATTCATCACGAATTTGCGCGGTTTATTTAAAATCTGATGCCAGACGTAAAATGCCGCGCCTAAGCTGCCGCCCGCGTCGCCCGCCGCCG
>JBGTFE010000085.1:0-1782 GCA_041747435.1 Pyrinomonadaceae bacterium
CAGATAGATCGTATCAACCAGCTGATTGTAACAGTCCTGCAGCTTCGGATTTCTTTGAACGTTCAGCGTGGACATCAGGAAAACTTCGAGCGCTCTATCAAATTTCTCACGCGCCTGGGGGCGAAGATTATCCTGCAAAGCGAGCAAGCCTTCCTTAAAATTTTCTCCTGCTTTTTCGGTCACCGAATTTATCAAAACCTCGGCGTCCCGCTTTTGCTGCGTTTGCGCATAAACGAACGCAACGGTGAGTAGAAAGAGAAAAACCAAAAGAGAACCGTTTGTTTTTGTTTTGGAGAACATTAGAATTTGTTTATTTTTTACTCTCTTTTGTTGTACAAGTCAAGAAAAATTAGCCGCATTCGTTTTGCCGAATGCGCGGTAAATGACGCGGCTATTATAAAATAAATTTTTTATGACGACGGTTTCGGCAATTTTGATCGCGCTTTTGATCTGCGGTATCGCGGCGGCGCTTGAAGGCGTGTTTGCGGGAAAGAATGTAAAAGGCGTTTTGGGCAAATTTCGCGCGCCAAAATTTTCTCCGCCGTTTTGGTTGTGGGTGATCATAGGTATTCTTTACTATCTCATCTGTTTCGTCGTACTTTTCCGCATTTTGCGATACGACGATAATTTTGCGATCCGATATACCGCGTTTGGTCTCATTTTGGTTGTAATGACATTGAACGCCGTTTGGAATTATTTTTTCTTTCGGCGCAGAAATTTGCGCGGAAGTTTTCGACTTGCGATCGTTTACACATTCGCCGCAATAGCGCTTTTTATCTGTCTTTGGCAGTTCGATCTTATCGCCGCGTACGCTCTAATTCCATATTTTCTCTATCTCGTTTATGCTTTTTATTGGGGTTTAGGGCTTCTAAGATTGAATTCGAAATAATTTGACCGAAAAACAATGGGAATTGTTCAACAAAAATTATCGCGCACATTCACTAGCTTTTTTGATTCGGAAAAGGCAAGCGGAATTGTGTTGATCGTTTGCACGATCGTTTCGCTTTTGATAGTAAATTCGGCGTCGGGCTCGACGTATCTTGGCTTCTGGGAGCTTCATTTTGGCGGTTTGAGCGTCGTGGATTGGATTAACGACGGCTTGATGGCGATCTTTTTCCTGCTGATCGGATTGGAGCTTCAGCGCGAGATCCAAAACGGCGAATTATCTGATTTTCGGAACGCGCTGCTGCCCATTTTCGCGGCACTTGGCGGAATCGCAGTGCCCGCGCTGATCCATTTTTCGCTGAACAGAGGAACGCCGATGCAAGCCGGTATCGGAATTCCAATGGCGACCGATATTGCGTTCGCGCTCGGCGCGCTTGCGCTTTTGGGCAACCGCGTTCCGGCGTCCCTAAAGGTTTTTTTGACCGCGCTCGCCGTAATAGACGATCTTGGAGCGATCATCGTTATCGCCGTTTTTTACACGGCAAAACTTTCGCCCGCGTATCTATTCGGCGCAATAGTCGTTCTCGGTATTTTGACGGTTCTCAAAAAAGCGCGCGTAATGTCGCTTTTGCCGTATTTGATCGGCGGCGCTTTGATGTGGGTGCTGATGCTGAAATCGGGAATTCACGCAACCGTCGCCGGTGTCTTGCTCGCGTTTACGATCCCGTTTTCGGCAACAGTAGATGACGAAACGTCGCCTCTATACAGGCTCGAACATTTTTTGCACAAGCCGGTCGCATTCATAATTCTGCCGCTTTTCGCGCTTGCAAATACTGGCATAATTCTCGGGATGGATCGATTTCAGGAATTGGTTTTCCCGAATAGTCTGGGAATCGG
>JBGTFE010000086.1:0-18700 GCA_041747435.1 Pyrinomonadaceae bacterium
TGCGGCGAATTTATCAACTGTTTTTGCGCCAAAAGTCCCGAACGAATTTCCATCTCGCCGCCGATTCCAAAACTGTTGACGCGCTGATCGCCTTCGGTCTTTGCGGCTTTCGGTCGCAGAATTTGCCAGTGATAATTTTTCGCCGAATTGTTTTGAAAAATCGCCGGTTTGCCTTCCGCGTCAATGCCGATCAGATCGAGTTTTCCGTCGCCGTTCGTTTCGGCGATGGAAAATGTTTGCGCGGTGAGATTAGAATTTAGAGATAAAAATTTCGCTTCCTTTCCGCCGGGAAAAATCTGTGTTTCGTTAGCGTTGGTTTGCGAAACTAAAATGTCATTTGCGCCGTTGTTGTCAAAATCCGCGATGATTATTCGGGAAATTTCGTCTGACACCTTTAATTTAATTTTAAATATTTCTGTTGTTTCCCAATCCGTGCCGTTGTTTTTGTCGGAAATTCGCCGGACGATCTCATCATTTTCTAAAACAAGCAAATCAATTTTTCCGTCGCCATTTGTGTCGCCGACGGCGATGGTCGAAATTCGGTTCAACTGCGGAAGTTTTCCTTCCTTAAAAATCGCGCCGCGCTCATTGGAAAAGAATTGAACTTTGCCGTTTGCGTCCAAAGTTATCGCATCCGAATCGCCGTCTTCGTCCAAATCCGCCCAAGCAAATTGACGCAAGTTTTGGACATTTTCAAATGTTTTCAAAGCGGAAAAACTCCCGTCCGAATTGTTCTGCAAAACTGCCGGCGCAAAGTCTTCACTTGCCAAAATCAAATCCAAGTCGCCGTCGTTTTCAACATCAAGCGTCCAAACGCCAAGATATGATTTTTGCAAAATTTCGCTCGATAATTTTGTGTTTGCTGTTACGTCCGTGAAATTTTCGCCGTCGGTTTGTTTGAAAAGCCGAAAGCCCTTTTCGGTCGCAATCGCCAGATCGTTTTTGAAGTCGTAATCGAAATCGAAGGCGATTAGTTGATTTTGATTTGAAAGGGAAATCGGTAAAACCGTTTTGCCGATGTGCGTTTGTTTTTCATTTGACCAAGCAATGACAGGCTGTTTTTCGCCGTCGAGAAAAATCGCTTTGGCAAAATTTGCTTTAGAGTTTTCCACAACCGCTGTGGAAAACTCTAAAGCCGTGTCGGGTTCGGCGGGCGAAAAATCCGGCGTGGGTAATTTTAAGGGTTTAGTAAAAACTTCGCCGATGGTTGTATCCGATGGTTTGATCTCGGCGAGCGCGGCGCGAAATACCGGCTCACGAAGCAGAACATTTCTCAGGAAAGAAACTGCGGTCGCGGCTTGGCGTGTATTCGGGGAATTTACCGAATTTTTCAAAGCGGCGAATTGTTCTTTTGCTTCGGGCGAAAAATTTGCGGACGATTTTTCAATTTCCGAAATTGTATTTTTTAATATTTCGGCTTGATTCGTTTTGGCGGCGAGTCTGGAGATTTCGAGTTTGACGGCGAGATTTTCGGGTTTTGAGGCGGCGATTTTTTCGTAGAGTTTTAACGCTTCCGCGTCGTTCGTTTGTCGTTCCTGTTCCTGTGCAAGAGCGTAAACGGCTTGAAAATTATTCGGATCGAGTTCGATTGTTTTATTCAAATTTTCAATTGCTTTTTCAAAATTTCCGCGCTGTGTTTCCAAGACCGCAAGGTTTGAATAAACAAGCGCGTTTTCCGGCGCGAGCGATGCGGCTTTTTCCAAACTTTGCGCGGCTTTTTCAAAATCTTTCTGACGCATCTGCAAAACTCCGAGATTGTTCCAAACCGCCGGTTCGCCGTCCGCTAAATTCGTCGCTTTTGTTAATTCCTGATTTGCCCTTTGATCGTCGCCGACCTGCAAAGCCGCCAGACCGACGTAGAAAGATTTGACCGCTTCGGTAAAATCTTCCGAAGATTTTTCGGGCAAAGTTTGACGGCACGCTGAAAAAGCAAATGAAAAAATTGCGATAAAAATAAAAGATTTTTTAAGCATTTGAAGGTGAAAATTAACCACAGATTAACATAGATTTGCGTAGATTTTTAATTAAATCATCTGTGTTTATCCGTGTGCATCTGTGGATAATTTTACTTACTTGATCTGTTTTTCGCCCGGAATAAACGGTATCGGTTCACTACTCTGTTTGATGTAATAAAATTTTCCGCCTTCCAAATTTTTAATCGTCTGCGGTTCGCCGCCAAGCCAGAAAATTGTCAATTCGTCAATTTTCTGTGCGTCACTTAAACCGAGATGAACGCGGAAATCGCTGACCGAAAGATAACTCTGTGCGCCCATTATTTGCCGTTCGATTTTCCGTTCGCCGATTTTGGCGACGACTCTCGCGCCGATAGGATTGCGGTTCGATTTTTCGCCTTCGAGCCACAGATTTATAAAATTTCCTTTTGTCGCGGTTTCATTAAAAGCGATCTGCGCCGTACCGCCGTTATTTAAAACAACATAATCCAAAAGCCCGTCGCTGTTAAAATCGGCGGTTGCCAAGCCGCGTGAAACCTGCATATTTTTGAGAGCTTCGCCCGCCGATTCACTGACATCAACGAATTTTCCGTTTCCCGTATTTTCATAAAGCGAATTGGGTTGAGCAAATCTTACCGATTCGGAATTTTGCTCGACATTATCCTCGATATGACCGTTGGCGACGATCAAATCCTCATCGCCGTCATTGTCCGCGTCGAAAAAATCAATGCCGAATTTGAGCCGCGCGCGCGCCGTCTGACCGATACCGATTGCGTCGGAAATCTCGCGGAAAAGCAGTGCGTCGGTCTGGCTGTAAACGGCGGTTGATTCCGCCTGAAAATTCGTGACGACAATATCGAGGCGGCTGTTGTTATCAACATCCGAAAAATCCACGCCCATTGAACCTTCTTCCGTTCCGGTTTCGCTGTATGCACTTCCGGCAAGTTGCGCGATGTCCTTGAATTTTCCCGCGCCGTCATTGATCCAAAGCTGATTCGCATCCGAATCGTTGGCGACATAAATATCTTCGTCGCCGTCCAGATCAATGTCGCCGATGGCGAGAGCCAAACCGTTTCCTTTTCGCGCCGTGATGCCTGTTTGTTCGCTCGCGTCCGAAAATTTTCCGCCGCCGTCGTTGCGCCAAATTTGATCGGCGACGGCATTGTAATAGATCGGAGTCGAGTAAATCTGCATTTTATTTCGATAAACTTTGTGCGGATTTTCGGTTGTAAAATCAACGTATCGCGCAACGTATAGATCGAGATCGCCGTCCGCGTCCATATCGAAAAATCCCGCGCTCGTCGCCCATCTGCCGTCGGCTTTTATGCCCGACGATTCGGTTACATCTTCAAATTTCGCGCCCGTATTTTTTAATAAACGATTGTCGCCCTCGAAATTTGTCAGAAACAGATCCGTCCAGCCGTCATTATCAAAATCGCCGACCGCCGCGCCTTGCCCGTAGCCTTTTCCGGTCAGATTCCATTCGTCGGTTTTGTCGGTAAAAATGCCTTTGCCGTTGTTGATGTAAAGACGATTTTTCGCCTCGGTAGAACGCTCCTTCGTGCCGATTGCGCCGCTGTTTACCAAGACAATATCGGGCGCACCGTCGCGGTTAAAATCGGCAATTGCCGCGCCGCTTCCCATAATTTCGGGCAGCCATTTGTTTTCCGTGCGCGTCGGCGTGTGCTGAAAATTTACGCCGCTCGTTTTGGTCGCGTCCGAGAATTTCAGATTCGTCGCTTTGCCCGTCTGATTGTGCGCGTTTTGATTTTTTGAATCAACACAGGCGGAAAAACAGAGTGCGATCA
The DNA here is from genome assembly GCA_041747435.1 of Pyrinomonadaceae bacterium. GTDB lineage: Bacteria > Acidobacteriota > Blastocatellia > Pyrinomonadales > Pyrinomonadaceae > JBGTFE01. The sequence continues at coordinate 3,761 of JBGTFE010000086.1, forward strand.
TCGCCAAAATAAAAAATTTATATCTCATTTTTGCTGTTGTAGCTTTTGCGCTTCGGTCAGAGCGTCGTTCGCTTCCTTTTCGTTTCCTAACGCTTTATAGGATTCAAACAGGTATTGATACAAAACGATCTTTTGATCTTTTTCAACGGCGGTTGGTAAAATTTGTTTCGCCAGATTGATGACTTCGCTGTAGTTTTTCGCCTTCCAAGCTGTTTCGAGAGCGTAAATTTGCTGAACGCGGCGGCTCGCTTCGAGCGAATCAGCCGCGGATTTGTCGTTCAGTTCGACGGTTTTGGCGCGGTAGAATTCTGCTTTTTCTTCGTTCCCTTGCGCGGCGTAAATGCGGCTCAGATAATTATACGCGGTAGTATTATTCGTATTTATCTCCAGCGATTTTTCAAAAATTTCGGTTGCCTTTGCGTAATTCTTTTGTCGAAAATAGATCATTCCTCTCGTGTTTATCTCGTCAAGCCTTCGATTTTGAATTATCGTTTCCCAAAAACTGTCCAGAAGTCGCGCCGCTTCGTCATCCTGACCTAAAAAGAAATGTCCGAAGGCGAGCAAGGAATTAAACTCGAAGTCTTTCTTGTCTTTTTCCGCTAATGGTTTAACCAGCGCGATCTCTTCCTGATAGCGCGCGAGCTTCAAATAAGTTTTTGCCAGGTTCAGATTATCGTCGCGCGTTCGCTGCGAAGCCGGAATTGCTTCGATCAATTCCGCAACAGATTCCCAATCGCTCCGATTTATCAGCGCGCTCTGGTAAACAACTCGCACTTCGGCAGTGTTCGGATATTTCACGCGTATCTGTTTGATCGACTCAAAATCTGCCGCCGTAACGGATTGTCCGGTCGTTAATAGCTGATTTAATCGCATTATTTCGGACTTTGCGTTTGCGTCCTGCGAATAGAGGCTTGCTTCGTGCTGCGCGGCATTTTGACAGGAAATAAAAAGCGTCTGACAGAAAAGTAAAACCGACAAATAATATAACCCAACACGAAAACGATTGAATCGATTCGTCTTGTTTCGCGTTATTCCGCGGTTAAAAATAGGTTCTGACATTAAAAAGATGCGGTTTAGATCTATGCGTTCAACAACTGCTTGGCGATCACAAGACGTTGGATCTCGCTCGTACCTTCGCCGATCGTGCAAAGCTTCGAATCGCGCCAGTATTTTTCCGCCGGATAATCCTTTGTGTAGCCGTAGCCGCCGTGAATCTGGACGGATTCTTCTGAAACTTTTACCGCGATCTCGGACGCAAAAAGTTTCGCCATCGAAGATTCCTTTGTCGTCGTTTTGCCGTTGTCCTTGAGATAAGCCGCCTGCAATGTAAGCAGCCGCGCGGCTTCGATCTGCGTTGCCATATCCGCTAATTTGAATTGAATCGCCTGAAATTCCGCGATCGGACGCCCGAATTGCTGGCGTTCTTTCGAATATTTTACCGCAGCTTCGTATGCGCCTTGGGCGATGCCGACCGAAAGCGCCGCGATCGAGATTCGCCCGCCGTCCAAAACTTGCATTGCCTGCAAAAAGCCTTCGCCCTCCGCGCCGAGGCGGTTTTCGTTCGGCACAAAACAATCTTCAAAAACAACCGACGAAGTTTCGCTCGCGCGCATTCCGAGTTTGTTTTCTTTTTTGTCCGACGCAAATCCGTCCATCGACTTATCAAAGATAAACGCCGTAATTCCGCGGTTTCCTTTGTCTTTGTCGGTGACCGCAACTGCGACGCACGTCTTACAGGCGATCGCGTGCGTAATAAAATTCTTCGAACCGTTGACGACATAACCGCCGTCCTTTTTCACCGCGTTTGTTCGCGTTCCGCTTGCGTCCGAGCCGGCTTGCGCTTCGGTCAAACCCCACGCGCCAAACGATTCGCCCCGCGCTAAAGGAACAAGATATTTCTGTTTTTGCTCTTCGGTTCCGAAGGAATAAATATGATTCGAACACAGTGAATTATGCGCCGCGACTGACAAACCAACCGAACCGTCAACACGTCCGATCTCCTCAATGATCGTCGCGTATTCGACATAACCCATTCCCGCGCCGCCGTATTCTTCGGGAAATATTACGCCCAACAATCCCAATTCAGCGAGCTGCGGTCGCAATTCTTCCGGAAAATGCTGCGTTTCGTCCCATTCCATCACGTTCGGCAGAATCTCGCTCTCGGCAAATTCGCGCACGCTCGCTTTTATCTGTTCCTGTTCCTCATTCAGCTCAAAGTTCATAAAGTTATTGTTGCATATAGATTAACTTAAGCCGGGTAAAAAGAAAATCGCGCCGCAAATCAATTGACAGGCAAGTAAAAAGCGTTTTATTATCCGCTTGTTATCAAAAAAAAAGGACGGGTTCAGGCGTTTTAGGATTAATATTTATGCAAAAAATCTTAGAAACGGACGTCTGTTCCCAGCAATATGTAAACTAAAAAAAAGGAGAATCTAAAAATGAAAAGAATCATCGCAATTTTTGCATTTGTTTTTGTCGCCGCCGGTGCGGCACAGGCGCAAACGTCGCTTGCCGCAACGCTGGAAGCGAGAGAAAAAGCCGCCTGGGAAGCCTTTGGCAAAGGCGACGGCAAGTTTTTTGAAGGCTTTTTGACTGCGGACTCAATGCTTATTTCCGATTGGGGAATAAACGACAAGGCGAGCACGGTGAAAGACATAAACATGAAGCCGTGCGAGCTGAAGAGCTTTAAGTTCAACAATTTCAAGGCGGTTTCGCTAAACGCGACGACGGCGATCGTCACGTACGAAGCTGAACAGGACGCAACTTGCGGCGGGCAGCCCTCGCCGAAAAAAGTCTATGCCTCGTCCGTTTACGTGAAAGTAAAAGGCAAATGGCTGGGCGCGCACCATCAGGAATCAACCGCAATGGAAATGCCGCCGACGGCTCCGTAAGATAAAAGAACGCCGCGGGCTGAGGGCAAAAATTTGCCCAGCAATCTAATTGAAATCAAATATTCTCCCATTTTTGAACGCTTCGCGCTCATTGCAGGCAAGGCTGCCCGCGCTCCGATCCAAAAAATCTTGACATTTCCCGCGACCTGTGGCAAAAAAGAAGGCACAATAAAAGGGCAACTTTTAAGAGAATCTGATTTTTCTTAAAGAAAATATTTTTTGTTATTTCTTCGAACGTAAGAAAGATAATTTCCCGTTGTTGCACAATCGATTTCCGCAAAAAGAAATTATTTTCCTTCAACGCCGAAACATTTTTCTTTCACTTAATGATAGTTTTTACGCGCGCATGGGACGTTTATATATATAAAAACGTTTTATTTCGACAATGTAATGACTTGTTTCGCAGTCGGAATTAAACATTTTCCGGTTGGAGTTAGACTTTCCGGGCTCAGAATTAAACATTCTTTGAAAATAATGATTCATTTTAGGTGGCGAATCAAACATTTTTCGTGAGAAATGATTGATTTGCGGCAAAAAATAAGACATTTTTCAACACGAATTAGATGTTTGGCGGACGCAATCAAACATTTTAGCCCGGAAACAGATCAATAATTATCGGCATTTGAACGTAAAAACGGAGGAAAGACAAAAATGGCAAAGAAAATAAGGCTTTCACCGAGCCAATTGGCGGAAATGAAAGCGGAATTTCAGAATCTGAAAACCATGGATGGCTACGAATCGCATAAACCCGACTTCGAAGTTGCGGCGATCCAGGCAGTCGATACGTCGATCGACGCCCTGCTCGCGCAGGAAGCACAGGTTAAAAACCAGCTTGCTTCCATCAGCGACCAAATCGCAGATAAAGGACGCGAATACATCGATAAGATGAACGGCGCCGCCCAACAGGTAGTCGCCAAATTCGGCGACGATTCCGCGGAATACCAATCGCTCGGACGCAAACGCAAATCCGAACGCCGCACACGCCGACCAAAAAGCGGTGGGGGCGATATGCCGAACGGTTAGGGCGTACTTTATTTCGATTAAATATTGTTATTGCTGGGTAATTATCAAAGCCGGCAGCAAGTGACTAGTTTGTAAAAACCGCGGTGCGCGCCTTTACCCGTGTAGTAGGTATATTCTACTTAATAAAAATTTGGAGAAACGAATATGACTGAGATAAATAAGGAAGACGTTGCTCTCAAACCGCAACAAATACGTGAGCGTAGACCGAAACGCGGTCGTTATGACGATGAATTGGACGCAGCGGAAAGGTTAACAAAACTCTACCGTATGGAGCGCTATGTTTATCTTTTCTGTTGTTGTGTTGCTATTGCGCTGTTGGTTTTTTGTGCTTACAGACTTGTGAACAAAGATCCAAACGATCCCGCTGATATTCCCGCATTGACTGCACTGTTCGGCTCGGGCGGAATATTCGGTTATACGATACATCGAGTGATTTTTATGTGGAACAAGATAATTGACCTTATCTTGGCGGGAAAGGAGAAAACTAAGGAGTAAGAAATGAATTTAGAAGAAGCAAAATTAAGTCTCGCAAAATCTTCAAAACGTGCCGCTATCGGAACTTTAATCGGAGTCGTAATGGTAGTGGCTGCGCTCGCTGTCAGTTTTTATTATCTTTCCGATCTTGGAAGAATAATGGCGGAATCGAAAAATCTGAGAGCTGAATCGCTTAGATTGAGTAGAGATATTAAAGATAAAAAAGACGAGGTTACCGCTTTAGAGAAAAAGCGCGACGAGCTAAAACAAGAAGTAATTGATACCCAAAACGCTTTCGTGGGTTATAAGGATAGTGTAAAAAAGAACTCACCCGAAGCGGATAAAGTTGCGGTAGAACAAATTGAAAAGAATCCACAATCGAAACTGGTAATTCAGGATATTAAAACCATTACTCCTACAATAACGAAATCGCCTGTTACCCCAATTAAAACGAAAGACAAAGAAACGGCTCTGGCAAAAGAGCGAGAGGGCTTTCAGAATTTAATCAACGGTAAATACGATGCCGCGATTGCCGCGTTTCAAGCGTCTGAAAACGCTTATAATTCTTATAATCAGGTCTACGAACTAGCTCGATTTTTAAGACGGAATAAAGCTCAAATGAACGACCCGGCGAAGAAAAAGCAAATCTTTCAAATAATAGTTAAGGATTATTCTTACGGCGCGCCGAAAGATTTGTGGCAAGAGGTCGTTAAGATTGCAAATCAATAACACAAAAGGAGAAAAAATGAACCGAACAGACTTTGGAAAACAATTGAATCTGAAAGAAGATTTGATACCAATAGGCAAACAAAACCGTCCGGGAATGCCAAATACCTTAGAATTTATTACGATTCACAATACAGACAATGTGAAACCCAGCGCAAACGCCGAAAACCATTCAAAATTCCTAAAAAATACCGGATTTTATATCCATAACGGTGAAAAGATTTGGGTTTCGTGGCATTACACGGTTGATGACACACAAATAATTAAACATCTGCCGACCAACGAGATGGGATTTCACGCCCGAAATAATGGTAATTTACGAAGCATCGGAATCGAGATATGTATGAACGCTGGAATTGACCAAGACGCGGCATTTTTACGCGCCGCCAGACTCGTCGCCGCTTTGCGTTTTGACCTGAGAAAATCAAATGACGCAATTGTTCCGCATCATTACTGGACAGGTAAAAATTGTCCGAGTCTTTTACTTAACAACGGGAAACCGGGAAATAAATGGAAGACTTTTAAGGAAATGATAAAAGCAGAGTTTGCGGCGATTGATTAGTAATCTGATAGGAATAATAAGATTCCTGCAAAGAGTAAATTACACTCGAAACTTTTTAACTTCAGCTTCATCGAGCGCGCGATAAGCACCGACTGGCAATTTATCGTATTTTATTTGTCCGATCGCGGTGCGTTTGAGTTTTACGACCGAATGACCGACGGCGTCAAACATTTTGCGGATCTGTTGGTTGTGTCCTTCATAGAGCGTGACTTCGAACCAGCCGTTTTTGTCGGTCGGTTTTAGAGCTTTTATCTCCGCGGGCGCGGTTTTGAAGCCGTCTTCGAGCAGAATTCCGCGTCTCAATTTGTTGATGGCGTTCGCGTTTGGAATTCCTTTTGTTTTTACTTCGTAAACTTTGGGAATCGTCTTTGACGAAGCGACAAGGTTTGTAAATTCGCCGTCGTTGGTCAAGATTAACAAACCTTCGGTGTTGAAATCGAGCCGCCCGACGGGATGAAGCTTGCCGTAGCCTTTCACCAAGTCGGTAACGAGGTTTCTGCCTTCGGGATCAGCGGCACTCGAAAGATAACCTTTCGGTTTATTAAGCAAAATATAGACTTTTTCCCGCGTTTTGAGCTTTAGGTTGATCAATTTTCCACGCACTTTTATGTGATCGGCTTGCGGGTCGGCTTTGGTTCCGAGCTCGGTTACGATATCGCCGTTGACGGAAACCTCGCCGGCTCGGATCAATTCTTCGGCACCGCGGCGCGACGCGATTCCTGCTTGAGCAATGAGTTTATTTAATCTTTCACGCATAGAGACGATATTCTAACTTATTTCGTCTTCGCGTTCATTTTCGATTTCAAAAACGGATTGAGCCGCCGGCATTTCTTTATACATAAATTCGTTGGCGCGGAAGACAAAATCTCGTTTGAAATTTTCGCTGTGGCTTTCAAGCGAAGATATTTTGATCGTGTCGCCGCCGGAAATTTCCATTCCCAAAGACCAGATCGCGTCGCCTTCGCTGTCGGTTTCTTCGATCAGGCAAAACTTTTCGATTTCGTCAAAATGATAAATGCGATGCGTTCGCCCGGCGAGACCGTAACTTGTGTGCGCGACGGTTTCCGTATCGCGGCTGACGATAACTTTTGTGATCGGAGAGCGCGAGATCAGTCGCAAACCGGCGGCGCAGCCGATCGCGCCGAATATAAACGCGGCGGAAATCAACCAAAATGGAACGCCGCCGTTATCCGTGAAATTGCCGAAAGCGCCGTAAACAAAAATTCCGCCGACGACGAGGAAAAGGACGCTGAAGATCCAGATACAACCGGGCGTTTCACGAATGACCAGCTCCTTTTCGGTACGCTCGATCTGCATTATTGCACCAAATCTTCAAAATCTTCGATCGACGGCAGCTCGCTCAGATCTTTCAAGCCGAACTGGATCATAAAATCCTTCGACGTGCCGTACTGCATCGGTCGCCCGACGGTTTCTTTTCGTCCTTTCGCAATGATCAGCCGCCGGTCGAGCAAAGTTTTGATCGCCGAAGCCGACTGAACGCCGCGAATTTCGAGAATTTCCGGAACGGTGACCGGCTGTTTGTACGCGATGACGGCGAGTGTTTCAAGCGAGGCGAGCGACAATTTTGCGTTCGGACGCGTTTTTAGAAATCTGCGGATCTCCTCGTGAAATTCGGTGCGCGTCGAGATCTGCCAGCCGCCGGCTATCTCGCGCAACTGCAAACCACTATCGCGCTCGTCGTATTCCTGTTTGAGCTGTTCGACGGCTGCAGCGACCGTTTCGCGATCTTCTTCAAGCACATCTGCGATCGTTTTTACTGTCAAAGGCTCGTCGGCGACGAAGACCAGTGCTTCGACGATCGAAACGATCTCGCCGATGCTGCGCGTCTGTTTTTGTTCGGTTCCGGCTTCCATAAGTTAAACCTTTCTCAAAATAATATCGCCGAAAGTTTTATTTTGCATCAATTTTACGCTTTCGGTTCGGACGATCTCGAGCACGGCGATAAAAGCGATGACAAGCTCGTGTTTTGACTTCGTTTCTTCAAAAAACTTCAGCAAGCTTAATTCATTCGACGCGAAAATGCGTTTTTTCAAATTCGCGATCATATCCGACAAAGAAATTTCCTCACGCTCGATCTCGAGTTTGATCTCTTCTTTGTGCCGAGCCATTATTTTTTGAAAAACGGTCAGCAGATCAAAAACCGAAGCGTCAACTTCGGCGTTATTTTCGTCAGACTCGATTTGCCCGCGCGTAAAAACCGCCTGTTCGATCGTCGTTTTTTCATAAAGCATTTGCGCCGCCGATTTGAATTTTTCATATTCGAGCAGACGATCGACCAATTCCTGCCGCGGGTCTTCGATCTCAATTTCTTCGTCCGCCGGATCGCGCGGCAAAAGCATTTTCGATTTTATTTCGATCAGCGTCGCCGCCATCACCAGGAAATCAGCCGCAATGGCGATGTCGAGCGATTTCATCACTCGAACATAATTCAGATATTCTTCCGTTATCCGCGCGATCGGAATGTCGAAAATATCCGCCTGTTCCTGTTTTATGAGAAAAAGAAGCAGATCGAGCGGACCGGCAAATTCGCCGAGCTTTATTTGGAGCTGCTCACTGGCATCGCCGACAATTTTCGGTTGCTCCGTGTAAAAATCGAAGTCTAACTGTTCGAGTTGCTCTTCCATTAAAAAATCACTTTCGCTCAAAAATATTGTCGCGCTCGACGCGTGCGACGCGCGTTGCGAAAGCCGCATACCACGTCGAATAACCTTTTGCCTGCGCCAGTTTGTGTTCGGCGTTATTTTTCCAGCGCGCAATGTCGTCGAGCGTTTCCCAATAAGTAACGGAAATCCCGATTTCGTCTTTCGCCGATTCGATTCCGAGATAACCCTTTTCCTGCTGCGCAAGCTCAAACATTCTCGCGTTCATTTCCGCGTAACCTTCCTGATCGCCGCTTTTAACCGTCGTAAAAATTACGGCGTAATACGGCGGCTGCGGTGTTTTGGCAATTTCTGACATAGGTTGACGCTTACTACGTGCGCGTTTCCGATATTAGTTCGAGAGCTTTTTCAGCCGGTCGCGCAATCACCACTTTATCACCGACTTCGACGATCGGACGCTGCAGAAGTCCCGGATTTTCGGCGATCGCTTTTATGATTTCGTCTTCCGGTGTTTCCGGCGACAAATTCAATTCTTTAAACTTTGGATCATTCTTCCGCACGATCTGAAACGGCGTAAGATTTGCTTTTTTCAAAAGCTCGCGAAGCTTACTTTCAGAAAGCGCGTCGATAAAATAATTGACGTTTTCGTATTCGACGTTGTTTTCACGAAACAACTTTGCCAAATTTCGGCACGTCGTTCAGGTCGGCTTTTCGTAAACGATAATTTTCTTCATACTCTTTGTTTCGTTCTCAAATCATAGCACCCGCGCGCGATTTGGTTAATTCTTCCCACGACCTCCGCTTATCAACTGTTGCTGCTTTTTGACAAATTTACAGTACTGAAAATTCTCTTCAAAGACGGTATTAGCCGGACAAATATACTTCCAATTTGATAAAAAAGCCTCGGCTTGTGATCAAAATCGCCTTCCACATCTATTGTTGCCTGAATTGCATTCGGCGGAATTCTCTTTTTTATCTGCCGCCAAAGATCTTGTTTTTGACGCAAAACCGTGTGGAGCGGAAGCAATCTGACGTCACTTTTCCATTCTTTTTCGACAGCTTTGATCAGCCATTTTGGCAAATCCTCTGTTTCATTCGCAAACGGCAGATCTTCAACATTCAGGTCGAAGTATTTTCGCGCCAAACCGATCGTCATCAAAACCCATTTTCGCCTTTTCTTTCCGACCGAATTCAGGCAGCGTTCCCAATCAAAATCCGGCGGACGATTTTTCACAAGATAAACAATATCAAGCAGCTTTTCTTTAAACGCGCCGCCATCGGTCAGCCAGTGAACGCACAAAACGCGCAAATGATCTTCCGGTCTTAAAACCCTTATAAAACCGTCAGCGCACTTTACTTTTTGAGAGTTTGCAAACAGATCCTCCCAAGCCAGAATATCCAAATGCCGCAAACCTCTATGAATATCTAAAAAAAATTTAGGATCGCTTTTTTGAATTTCCAAAGCTTTTTCGTACTGTTCCGGAGCGACCGCCAGATCAATATCGCCGTGCGGTCGTGAAAACGGCTTCGGATAAAATCGGGAAGCCGCCCAACCTTTTATCAAAATCGGCTCAACATTTTGCTTTTCAAATACTTTCCAAATCTCTACAAGATTTTCTTCTAAAACTTTATATCTTAAAAGCTGGTACTTTTCGAAATCCGTGAGATCACTTGAAGAATCCTGCTGCAGCTCGTTCATTTTTTCGCGTTAACCTAAATTTCCGTCACAAATTGATTCGCGCAATCCCAGTCTACTTTGCCGCGCCGACCATCCCTGTTTTTTCATAAACGTCTTTCAAAGTTTCCCGCGCGATAGTTCGCGCTTTTTCCGCGCCGTCTTTTAAGATGTGCGCAAGCGCGAAATCGTCGAACTGCAAAACTCTGTCTTGAAACGGACGCAAAAATTCGACGACCGCTTCCGCCAGCTCGGCTTTGAATTCTCCGTAACCTTTGCCTTCAAAATGCGTTTCCGCTTGTTCGGCGGATTTCTCCGTCAAAAGCTGATAGATCGTCAAAAGATTTGTGATCGCCGGACGCGAATCGTCAAAACGAATATCAGTTCCCGAATCGGTCACGGCGCGCTTGATCTTTTTCGTGATCGTGTCGGCATCGTCGAGAAGAAAGATCGAACCGTTTGCGTTTTCGTCAGATTTCGACATCTTTTTCAAAGGCTCGGCAAGCGACAATATTTTAGCGCCGACCGGCGGAATATATGCATCGGGAATACGAAACGTTTCGCTAAAATCGCGATTGAATCTTACGGCAAGATCGCGCGCGAGCTCGAGATGCTGTTTTTGATCTTGACCGATCGGGACGAGTTCGGTTTGATAAAGCAAAATGTCTGCCGCCATTAGCACCGGATATGTAAAAAGTCCGACTCCGGCTCGTTCGGCTTCCGATTCATCTAATGCTTCCTCAAGCATTCGTTTAACCCCGTGTCGCTCTATAACGCGCTTGAAAACTGAAGGATTTGCTTTCTCTTCTATTTCTGTTTCTACTCTATTAAAAACATAGTCAGGTAGTGCGCCTAGCGGTGATGTTGAAGAGCTTTTAAATGACTTCTTTGATTTATCCTTGAACTGCGTCATTCGCTCGAGCTCGCCCATTCTCGCGACACAACTTAAGATCCATGTAAGCTCGGCGTGTTCGGAAACGTCGGACTGAATAAAAACGGTGGAAACATTCGGATCGATTCCCGAAGCGAGATAAATGCGCGCCAGATCGAGCGTTTTCTTTTTCAGAATTTCCGGATTTTGCGGCAGCGTTAACGCGTGCAAATTTACGATACAAAAAAAGCTTTCGTATTCGTTTTGCAGATTCACCCAATTTTTGAGCGCGCCGAGATAATTGCCGATGTGAAGATTTCCGGTCGGCTGCGCGCCGCTGAAGATTCTCTTTTTCATTAATAATTAAAGCAAAAGGTACAAAATTAAATTCCTGATCGGACCGACCAAAAAGCCGATAACTCCAAGCTGCAGCAGAACAAGCAATATCAAAAAGCCGTATGTTTCGAGCATTTCAAAGATCGGCTCGGTGCTTTTGGGAAGAAACGACTGGAGCGCGCGGCTGCCGTCAAGAGGTGGAAAAGGAAGCAAATTAAAAACCGCAAGTCCGACATTCAAAATGACGGTGTTTATTAACAATTTCCATATCGGCGCGGTAATGCCCGTCTTAATGTTGTCGATCGTAAAAAAACCGGTAGCGATCAGCACCTTTACGATAATGCTCACCGTGATCGCAATTATCAAATTCGTCGCAATTCCGGCAAGCGAAACCATTACGTTCGCTTGATCTTTTTTCCGCCACAGAAGCGGATTTACCGGCGTCGGCTTGCCCCACATTATCAGCGGAACTCCGGCGCCGCCCGGCGAGTAGCTCAACAGAAAACCGATTATCGGCAGGACCAACGTGCCGATAGGGTCGATGTGCGGTATCGGATTGAGTGTGACGCGTCCGAGCAAATACGCAGTGTCGTCGCCGTATTTCAGAGACATCCAGGCGTGCGCGGCTTCGTGCGCCGAGACGGCAAACAGCCAAACGACCATGTAAATGACCAAAGTCGATGCGAAATCAGCAATGTCGAAACCGCCCATATTTTCCTTTTAAGTCTTCAGAACATTTGTTGTTTTTACAAATAAATTGTGCCATTCTTTTAGGACAAAATAAAAGCGGTATCTTATGAAAAATCACATCGTTTGCATCGCAAGCGAATTCAAAGGCAACGAATTTCTCGAAGAATGCCAAAACGCCGGCTGGAACACGACGCTCGTGACGCGCAAAAAACTGCTCGACGAGCCTTGGGCGTGGACGAGTTTGAATGCGGTAAAATCGGTTGGGGACGACGCGAGTCCGATCGATTATATTCGCGCCGTCACAAATCTTGCTGCGAATGAGCCGATTATGCGCGTTGTCGGGCTTGACGAATTTGACGTTCTAACCGCGGCAAAAGCGCGCGAACATTTGCAGATGGAAGGGCAAAGCGGCTCGTTCGGGCTTCGTTTTCGCGATAAATTGAGAATGCGGAATCTTGCCGAAAAGATCGGCGTTCCGTCGCCGGAATTTACCGGCGTTTTTAATAAGGAGGCGATTCGCGAATATTTGGAAAATACTTCCGCGCCATGGATCATAAAACCGCGGACGGAAGTTGCCGCGTTCGGCATTCGGAAATGTGAAACGAAAGATGAAGTCTGGGAAGCGCTCAAAATTCTCGATGATCGAAACACTTGGCGCGATCATCCGTCGCAATTTTTGCTCGAGCGCTTTATCGTCGGCAAGGTTTTCCATGTCGATTCGGTTGTCGCGGACGGCAAGGTTGTCTGCGCCGGCGTGAGTTGTTACGGAACGCCGCCGTTTACGGTAACGCATCAAGGCGGAGTTTTTACAACTTCGATCGTGCCTTATAAATCAAAAGAACGAAAGGAGTTAGAAAGACTTAACAAAAAACTTCTGAAAGGATTTGAATATAAACGCGGCGTTTCACACGCCGAATTTTTGCAGTCAGCGGAAACCGGTGAATTTTTTCTGCTCGAAGTCGCTTGCAGAGTAGGCGGAGCTTATATTGCGAACGTTTTGGAACACGCTTGTGGCTTTAATCTCTGGCGCGAATGGGCGCGTCTTGAGATTGCGACCGAGGAAAAACCATATGAGCCGCCAAAGCTCAGGCAGAATTTTGCCGGCATCACGCTCGCTTTGGCAAAGGATGAAAAGCCGGACACTTCACATTACACGGACGCGGAAATCGTCTATCGCGTGAACAAACCGAAACACGTCGGCTTGATCTTTTTCTCCGAAAAGCACGAGCGCGTCAGCGAACTTCTTGACCTCTATGCCGGGCGAATTACAAACGATTTTCTCGCCGTCGCGCCGGCGAAAGAGCGTTATGACGATTGAAGCGGACATCGTGAACTTCCGGAAGAGGATATTTAATGGTTGCCGAATTATTCGGAGAAGTGTGCGTAACGAGTTGGAATATAGTCGGGGCGACCTTGTCTGCGTCGGGCTTGACGAGATACGCATTTGCGCCCGCCGCCAGTCCTTTTTGCCTGTCGGCTTCGAAAGCATCGCCCGAATAGAAAATAATCGGAGTTTGCGGGTTAAATGCGCGCAACTGCTGGCACAACTCGAACCCGGTTCCGTCGCAAAATCTATTGTCGAGCAAATACAGGTCAAAATGTTTGGTTTGAGCAGCCCGGAAGGTCTCTCCAACAGAATGTGTGAGCGAAACATCAATACCTAAAAATCCCAGTAATGTGCTTAGCATAAGACAAGCATCTTCATTATCTTCGGCATACAGAACAGAAAGTCGTTTGGTTAATTTCATATAGACTATTCTCGTTAACCACCAAGATAACCGCTCCGGTTTATACGGATCAGCTATTCTTTAATTCCCCTTGCAGGCGGCATCTCGGTGGAAAATACGAGGGCGGAAACCCGATAGCAACTGCGTCCTAGTCAACACGCATCCTTCGATCAAAGGAGCTATTTCCGCCTCGCGTCCACGCGAAAGTTGTGTTTTTGACTAGAGGTTGCTGCCGCGCCCTTTCACCAACTGCAAAATAACCACAATAAGTGCGACTACGAGTAAGATATGAACCAAACTGCCGACAGCCGCTCCCCCGACGCCGCCCAAAAATCCCAAAGCCCATAACACCAAAAGTATTACAACGATAGTCCAAAGCATATAATTTCGTCGTTTTTTAATTTCGGTTTGAACAGAATTTCCCAACCATTTTCTGGAAGTCTGTTCGTCCGATCACTTCCTTCCTTGTTCGTTCCTGAAATCTTGTTTCATGTCCCTCTTGTCGGCGCGTCCAGCGTCCTCGCCAAATGATACCGGCAATCGTATTACTTCTTCGCACCAAAAAGATCGTCGCGGCAATCGCCAGAATGTTAATGCCCTGCACGATCATAAAAAGAACATCGTTTCGTAGCACCGCGTATGCGAGCAGCAGAACACTCGATACTAACCAGATCGCCCACGTCCAAAGGCTGATGCCCCAAGCGCATTTTTGCGTTATCAAATGCTGTATCTGCGGGTAGTAAGCTGCTATCACGAGCGCCGTTCCCACCCAACCTACAACTTCCATTTTCACAGTTGCCGCGAACCAGATTATTTAGCCGATTCCGCGTAATCACTTCGCCTTGTAGCCAGCCGTTACCTCGCCCTTATGCGCTGCGAAGGCGGCGAGGACTTCTCCCTTCTCACGCGCAGGCACTTTGGCGAAGTCAAGGGTGCGCCCTAGCTCGGCCGCGACCTCGTCGAATTCTTCTGGCGAGATTTTGAGGTCACGATGAGCCTCTTCAAGACTCAATTCAGTCGTTCCCGGTTTTGTTGCGGAGAATTTGAATGGCCCGCCCGTGACCTCGCAGACCCACAAGGTTCGCATGAACTTGAGGCCCGGCAACCTGTCCAGGTTCTTCGTGTGCCATTCCCTGAGGGCTGGGTTCTTGGAAGTCTTTCCCACGATCGGGTTCTGCACAACCGCGTCGCTGAAGTGGTCAACGACCGCGGCGATGGCGAAGACGCCGCCAAGGCGTTCATATAGACTCTTCTTCTCGGTCTGGGCCGCTGCTTGTCCGGTAGTCGCGACCAGAAAAGCCGTTAGAGTCATTGCCATCGCGAGTGATTTCATGATTGAAATAT
>JBGTFE010000087.1:0-3196 GCA_041747435.1 Pyrinomonadaceae bacterium
AAACAATGCGGCAAACCTAAAAGTTAAAATTAAAAATTTAAGTTGGCTGACTTTGCTCGAACGCTTTCAGCGTCCGTTGCCGCCAGGATGGACGGCGTTCCATCGCTGAACATCTCTTTTTCGTGATCTACTGATAATGGATAATTAAATTCGTTTTGATGACATTTCTCGTGTTTTTGTGCAAAGCCGATAAATATGTTTCAGTTATCAGTTTTCACCTCTCACCTGTTTTATTCGATTGTAAACACGCGGACTTCTTTTGCCAGTTCGATCTGGAGTTTCTGCTGTTCGGCTTCCAGCGTTTTGCGTTCTTTTTCCATATCTTCGAGCCGCGTTTCCTGCTCGTTTGCCTTCGAGATATATCGCGCGATCAGCGTTTTCGCTTCGGCGGTTTTGGAAAGTGCTTCGATATTTTCGCGCAGACGTTTTTGATCGGCTTCGATCTTTGTAACCTCATCGTCAAACGAATCGAGTTTTATTTCGATCTCGTTGATTCTTATTCGCAGATCGATCAACCGTTCGAGCCGGGCGCGGGTTTCTTCATTGATATATTTCTGCGTAACAAAAAGCTGAATGTCGGTTTTCGACAGCGATGTCAGTTGATAATTGTCCATGAGCGGCTGGCGGACATCGATCTTCATTTCCTTTTCCTCGAATGGACCCAGTTCGACGCGGAAACGGTAATATCTCTGCGTCGTGTAATCCGGCTGAGGCGAATCTTCGCTCAGCGTCCAACCGTCCTGAATCGGGTATTCGATATAGAGAACTTTCGGGCGTTCGGTCTGATTCGAGATTTGATAGATTTTTTCCGACGTGCGGAAATAATGAACCTGAAAAACGCCGTTGACGACCTTGACGATCTTTGCCGGTTCGCGGTCTTGATTATTGCGAACGCGAACGTGCGTTCCGAGATCGAGCGCGAACGAAATGAGGCGTTGTTCCTTCGCTTTGAGCCGTTCCATCAGAGCCTCGCCCGCGTATGCGTCGCCGTCAATGACCGTCATACTTCCCGCTTCGAGCGTCAGATTCGTCATATTTTTCAACAGAACGCCGCTGAACGGTCGGTCTTGGCGAACTGCTTCGTTATAAACCGCGACGCGCTCGCCGTCCATTTTCGTCTGAATGATCGGAATCAAAGCCGAACGGTCGCGCAAAACCGTAACGGGCTGTTCGATGCGGTATTGAAACAGATCGCCGATCTCGTCGCCCGTCGTATTCGTCTGCACGCCGCTGTTTTCTCCGACCAATGCGTCGCTGACTTTGGTGTTGCTGAGAACCATCGAATTGTTTGAATTTAAAGTTCCCGAACGAAAATTCGTTACTTCCTGCCCATCAACCGTGTAAGTATTTTCCGATCCGCTTGAACCGTCAATTTGAAATCCGCCGGATAATGCTTCGGGTTTAACATTCGGCGCGATTTTTAAGAGAGAAGTGAAACTTGATCCTTTCGGAAGGTCTTGGATAATTTGCGAAGTTATATTCGCATCAATCTGCACGTTTCCGCTTTGAGGCTCGTAAATCTGCGGCTGAATTTGTAAATCCTTCGGTGTCGGAACGACCGGACGATAGCGGTAAAACGGTTTCTGCAACTGCTGGATAAACGACACGGGCGAACCGGAAACGAGCGACAGTTGAACGTTTTGCCAATCTTCTTCGCTGACATTATCAACAATCGCCCAGCCTTGAAAAAACGGTTTTCCGGCTTCGTCCAAAACGACGCGGTAGGTCGTCTTCCAGATCGGCGCGGCTATCGTGTAGCTGACGATCATCTCGCGCTGACCTGCGCCGACGGAAGTGATCGTGATCGTTTTCGCGTCGCGCCTTCGCGCCGAAGCCGCCGCGTTCGCAAATTCGTTCAAGTCTTTGCGCGTGCCTTCGTCCAATAATTTCACGCTTTTTATCTCATCCAGATCAAAACTCGAAATCTCGCCCGTTTCCGATGCGATGACTAAGATACTCACCGTTTTTGTTTCCTTCTCGGTTTTAATTTGTCTTTTCTCGACCGTCAAGATCGAACCCGTCGCCGAACCTTTGGCGGAAGAAACGGCGACTTTCGCGCCTTGCAGTTGGGCTAAAACAATGGCGATGCCGCCGTTTTCGCCTGTCAGCGGATTGACGGAAAACGGGATTTCCGCCATCCGCGAACCGACCGGCGCAGACGAATTATACGAAACCGCGCCGATCTTTCCCTGTCCGAGATCGAGAACGATCATTGATTTCAGAACGTCGTCAACCTGCGATTGTTTGAACGAAAGATTTATCTCCGCATCGCCGGAAACGATGCCGCGCCGCTCGATATACGATACGCCGTTGGAATAAAGAATCACGCGGCGAATCGGCAAGGTTTGATCGGCATTTGTTTCATTGAGGCGAACCGGCGCGACCGTTCGCGGCGTTCGGCGAGCCGTCCGCGTTTGAGCAAAAGTTTGACCGAATATCGAGCAGATAATGCCCAATACGAGTATTGATTTGAATTTCATTTTTTAATCTCCGTCCGAGTTTTTTAAATTTTTTACACAGTTATATTTTGAGAAAAATTTCTCTATAAACGATTTTTTATACATTGTTTAGAATTTTGGAATATCCCGTTTACCGAGATGCGGCGAGTTTTAAAAATGGTTGTATCGAGAGCAAATGACTATTGAGAAAGAGAGTTGAAATTAAATAATTTCGGTGGTGAATTACAAGTAAAGATATGAAGTGAAAAAAAAATATATCAGCCGCGGATAAACGCGGATAGACGCGGATTTTATCAGGATTAATCCGCGTTCATTCGCGTTCATCCGCGGCTAAAATTCTTCAGCCTTACTTTTAGTTCACCATCATAATTTCAACTCTCTTTGCAAACTATTTAGTGCTGTCTTGCTCGGTTTTGAATTTATCCAACTGCGCTTTGTATTCCTTACAATTTTTCGCCATTTTTTCCTTGTCGCCTTTATTTTTCTCGATGCTTTCCTTGAAACTTTGGCGGATTTTATTAAAGACGAATTCCTTGGTTGCTTTGGAAACGATATCGTCTTCCTGATTTTTGGATTGGTCGGCGAAAAAATCAATTACCTCGTCGCATTCGGGAACTCCGGTTTTTTCGCGCAGAACGTCTTCCGTAACCTGATCGCTGACGGTTTTATTGTCCGAACTCGCCGTATTTCCCGAACTGCTGTTTGCCGGTTTTTCCGCGACCGCGTTTTGTATGCGT
>JBGTFE010000088.1:0-39233 GCA_041747435.1 Pyrinomonadaceae bacterium
ATACCGCGTGATCGCCGCATTGTCGTTGATCGGCTGAGTATTCGGCATCGGACAAACGCTCGTCCAACCGCCCGCCACCGCCGCCGCGCAACCCGTCGCAATCGTTTCCTTATGCTCCTGTCCCGGCTCGCGCAGATGAACGTGCAGATCAATAAATCCCGGCGCAACGATCAAGCCGCTCGCGTCAAAAATTTCCGCGTCTTCCGGCACTTTTTCGTTTTGATTTAACCAGGCGGAAACCCTTCCGTCTTCGATCAAAAGATTTTTTCCGCTGTTTTGATTTTCCGCCGGATCAATTAGGTGTCCGTTTTTTATTAGAAGTTTCATGCAAGACTATTCCGTTGCCGGGTTTCCTCCCGTCGCAAGATACAAAACCGCCATACGCACGGCGACGCCATATTTTACTTGGTCTAAGATCAGAGAGCGCGAACTGTCGGCAACGTCCGAAGAAATTTCGATGCCGCGGTTCATCGGTCCGGGATGAAGAACGATCGCGTCTTTTTTGGCTAGATCGAGCCGCTCCTGCGTTAAGCCATAATGGATAGCGTATTCGCGAAGCGTGGGAAAAAAAGCCGAATCCTGTCTTTCTCTTTGAATTCGCAAGATCATTACGACGTCCGTATCTTCGATCGCTTCCTCGACCTTCTTTGCGACAAACAAACCTTCTTCGACCAAGTGTTCAAAATCTTTCGGAACGAGTGTGTTCGGACCGGCGACAAAAACGGTTGCACCGAGTTTTGTTAAAAGATGGATATTCGAGCGCGCCACACGGCTGTGCAGAATATCGCCGACAATCGCGACTTTTAGACCCGAAATTTTCTTCTTATGCTCGCGAATCGTCATCGCGTCGAGCAAAGCTTGTGTCGGATGTTCGTTTGCGCCGTCGCCGGCATTAACAACCGCGGCTTTGGAAACTTTGGCGAGTTGATGCGGCACGCCGGCGCTCGAATGCCGCACAACTATACAATCCGGCGACATCGCATCGAGATTTAAAGCTGTGTCAATCAAAGTCTCGCCTTTTGCCAATGCTGACGACGCTACGCTAATGTTGATGGCATCGGCGGAAAGACGTTTGGCGGCGAGTTCGAATGATGTGCGCGTGCGCGTGGACGCTTCAAAAAAGAGATTGATCACCGTTTTTCCGCGCAGCGCCGGAACCTTTTTTATCTCGCGCTGGTTTATCTCGCGGAAATTTTCGGCTGTGTCGAGAATGCCCTTAATTTCCGCGGCGGATAGATCGCGGATGCCAAGCAAATCTCTTCGGCGAAACGGTTTTTCCATAGGAATTTGCACCTTGCTGACGCGCGGGCTACTGACACAAAAAAAGCAAGGCGTTTAACCTTGCTTTGAAACAGAAATCAACGTTCGTGCGACAATCGGCGGAACTTGCAATACGCAAAACATTTCTGCGTCATAAAGATAGTCTTCACCATCTTCATCCACAACGCGAAAACCTCCGATTTTTTCCGCCTCCGCGTCCGGAATTATTTGATAAAGCTTCCCAACTTCGAGCGAAGCGGCATAACCTTCATTCTTCAAACAAACTACAAATTTCGGTTCCGTCATAATTCAATCTAAGAAAGGAAATTTAATTTTTAGGTCTTTCTTTCCAATCCCGTTCGCTTCATACCAATGAACCTCGGCTAGACGATAACTTCCGTCACTTATTTTAACAGTTGCAATACCTTTTTTCTTTCGCCAGCGACCTTTCCCGTAATTCTTATTTAAGAAAGACAATATACGCACCGAGCGTCCAACGGCAATTGTTTCAATCTGACTAATTTCGCTGACGATTTCAAATTTCATCAAACATATTATTCGGTTGGGCGTTCAAAAATTCCGACGGCTTCGACGTCGTCAAATTCTTTGAGCATCACCTTGATAATCTCCGTCTGCTTTGTCGGCACGATCTTGCCGACAAAATCAGCCTGGATCGGCAGCTCGCGGTGTTCGCGTCCGCGGTCGATCAAGACCGCAAGCTGAACTCTGCGCGGTCGTCCAAAATCCATTAGTTGATCGAGCGCCGCTCGGATCGTTCTGCCGGTGTATAGCACGTCGTCAATCAGAACGACGACCTTGTCTTCGATATCGGATTCGAGTTCGGTGCGGTTGACGATCGGATTTGCGCCGACGGTCGAAAGATCGTCGCGATAAAGTGTGATGTCTAAAATTCCGTAATGCGGGCGCATGCCTTCGAGATTTTCGATCTTATCGGCGATCCGATCGGCGAGCGGCACGCCGCGACGGCGAATTCCGACGAGATAAAGATCTTTCGCGCCTTGATTTTCCTCAACAATTTCCGATGCAAGACGCGAAATCGCGCGCTTCATCCGCGCTGCGTCCATTATTCGGGATTTTTCAACTAAGCCAAATTCGTCTGCCATAAACGTTTCGCAAATCGTAACACGTGCCCGCTTCAAAGTTCAAAGTTTCTTGGTCATTTGTCCTTTATCAATTATCATTTATCAACTTGTAGGATGTCGAAAGTTTACGAAAAATTCCTTCGCCCGGCACTTTTTAATTTATCGCCGGAAGCGGCGCATGAGCTTGGGATCGAAGCCTTAAGAATCGCTCTTTCGACGAAATTTTCGCGTGATCGCGCTGCCAAACGATTCGCAAGCGAATCATTTGGCGACCTCTCGCGTTTCGGATTGAAGTTCAAAAATCCGATCGGTGTCGCCGCCGGATTTGACAAAAATGGCGTCGTCGTCAATCAACTCGCCGCGCTTGGTTTCGGATTTGTCGAGGTCGGAACCGTAACTTTCAAACCCCAAAAAGGAAATGAAAAACCGAGACTTTTTCGGCTGCCGGACGACAAAGCTTTGATCAATCGGCTCGGATTCAATAATGACGGCGCGACGAAAATTGTCGAAAGGCTTAAAAAGATCGAGCCGAATTGTGTATTGGGCGTGAATATCGGAAAAAACAAGGACGTTTCGAATGAGGAAGCGATCGAGAATTATCTTCAAAGTTTCGAACTGGCTTCCACCGTTGCCGATTACATTGCAGTGAACATTTCCTCGCCGAACACGCCGAATTTACGAGAATTGCAAAAGGCGGAAAATCTTGAAAATTTGCTTTTCGCACTGCAAAACCGGAATGTTTCGGGTGTTCCGGTTCTTGTAAAGATCGCGCCTGATCTATCTGATGCGGAAATTGAGGCGATCGTCGATATTTGCTTGAAACTGAATATTTCCGGAATTATCGCGACAAATACGACCGTAAAAAGAGAAAGTCTTAAAACAAAAATCGATGAATCGGGCGGTTTGAGCGGCGAGCCTTTGCAGAAGGTCTCAAACGAAGTCATCCAAACAATTTACAAGCATTCAAAAGGAAAACTCCCGATCATCGGCGTCGGCGGAGTTTTTACGGCGGAAGACGCGTTTGAAAAGATCGCGTCCGGCGCGTCGCTTATTCAGGCTTACACCGGCTTTGTGTATCGTGGATTTTCTTTTGCGCAAAACATAAATTCGGGATTATTAAAGATCTTAAGAGAGCGCGGATTTGAAAATCTCGATGAAGCTATCGGAAGCGGCGAAAACGGCAAGTTTTGAGCGTTTGACACTCAAAACTCAAAAGTTATAATAAATCCTTTGCGTTTTGCGCTGTTTGAAAGAAAAGTTTAATCTGTTGCAGTGATTATCGATTTAACAAGCGAGAAGAATTTCGTTCCTCATTTTGAGTTTTCGATCGGTGGAGACGAGCTCGATCTGGAAAATGAGCCGTTGAAGATAAAGAACGGCGTGGATGTTGAGGGCGACATAAAAAAAGGTATCGCGCAAACGGAAATAAGCGGAAAAATTTCCGCGCGCGTGGTTCTCGAATGCACGCGATGCCTGACCGAGATCGAGCAAGATCTGGAATTTCCGTTCGATGCCGATTTCGTAAACTCGGAACATTTTCTGGACGCGAAGGAAACCGAATTATCGGAAGGCGATTTGGGCGTTGCGGTTCTCGACGACGAGAAGGTCGATTTTAACGAGCTTGTTCGCGAACAGATCTTACTGAACCTGCCCGAGCAGGTCTTTTGCAGGGAAAACTGCAAGGGTTTGTGCGAAAAATGCGGCGCAAACCGAAATTTGATAGATTGTAAATGTAAAGAAAAGGAGATCGACCCGCGATGGGCGGCTCTAAAGGACTTAAAATAAATTTCAGATTCCATATTCCGGATTTCAAATCGGAAAACGATTGATCTGGAATTTAAAAATTTACGGAGTAATTATGCCAAATCCAAAACGAAGACATTCTCATTCACGCACGCGCCAACGCCGCGCTCACGATGCGCTGAAAACGCCGCAGTTTTATATTGACAAAGATACCGGCGAAGCGAAAAAACCGCATCGCGTTGATATGAAAACCGGAACATATAAAGGGCGACAGATCCTAGAAACTAAAGAATCCGAATAAATAAATTTGCGATCCCGGATTCTCCGCGGCGATCGAGATCAAAGATCAAATAATGGGACATAACGCAGGCATCATCGGTATGGGACACGCTTATCCGACCGGCATTTTAACAAACGCCGATTTGGAAAAGATCGTGGAAACCAGCGATGAATGGATAACTTCGCGCACCGGCATCAAGCAGCGTCACAAGGCAGCCGACGACGAATACACTTCGCAATTCGGTGTTAAGGCGGCGCAGCAAGCTCTGGAAAGAGCGGGCTTGACCGCGGAAGATATCGAGATCATCATCTGCGCGACGACGACTCCCGATCAAATAATGCCTTCAACCGGTGCTTTGATACAGGCGCAGATCGGCGCGACGAACGCCGCCGGAATGGATGTTTTTGCGGCTTGTTCTGGCTTTTTATACGGTTTGACGATGGTCGAATCGATGATCAAAACCGGGCAGATCCGCTATGCGTTGGTTATCGGCGCGGAAGTTTTGACAAAATACGTCGATTACACGGATCGCGGAACCTGCGTTATTTTCGGCGACGGCGCGGGCGCGGCGGTTGTCGGTCCGGTCGAAGAAGGAAAGGGAATTCTAGCGACAAAAATTCGTTCGGACGGGCGTTACGAAGAACAGCTTTACGCGCGTGGCGGCGGCACAAAGCTCGGAACAACGCACGAAACGATCGATAACCGCGACCATTTTTTTAAGATGAAGGGAAATGAGATTTTTAAGGTCGCCGTTCGTTCGATGGCGGATATTTCGGCGGAAATGGTTGCGAAAGCGGGCTATACAGTCGAGGATGTCGATCTCGTTATTCCGCATCAGGCGAATCAAAGAATTACCGAGGCTGTCGCTTCACGCCTCGGCGTGCCGGAAGAAAAAGTTTATTCAAATATTGCCGAACACGGCAACACTTCGTCCGCTTCGATTCCGATCGCGATAGACGAATGCATCGAATCGGGTAAGATCAAGGAAGGAAGTTTGGTTTTGCTGACCGCTTTCGGCGGCGGTGTGACGTGGGGCGGAACACTTATCCGATTTTAGATTTTGGATTTGGGATTTTGGATTAATAAGATCAAAGAAATGAAATTTTTCAGTAATGGAAAATAACGAACAATCGCAAATCGCAAATCGCAAATCGCAAATCGCGTTCATTTTTCCGGGACAAGGCTCGCAGGCAGTTGGAATGGGAAAAGACTTGTTTGATAATTTTTCTGCCGCGAGAGATATCTTTGAAGAGGCGGATGAAGCGCTCGGTTTTTCGTTATCCGCGATGTGTTTTTCGGGCGACGAAGCCGATCTTCAAATGACGGCGAATACGCAGCCCGCGATTTTGACAACTTCTGTCGCAGCATTTCGCGCGATGGAATCGGAAGGTTTTGCGCCACCGCATTTTGTCACAGGGCATAGTTTGGGCGAATATTCAGCGCTCGTCGCAGCCGGTGCGCTTGAATTTTCAGACGCGGTGCGAACGGTTCGCAAACGCGGAACGTATATGCAGGAAGCCGTCCCGGTCGGCGTTGGCGCGATGGCTGCGATCTTGGGCGCGCCGTTCGAGACGGTTGAAATTGCTTGCGAAGAAGCTCGCGAAGGCGAAGTTTGCAGCCCGGCGAATATTAATTCTCCGGCGCAGATCGTAATTGCAGGAAACGCCGGAGCGGTTGACCGCGCCATTGAGATTTTGAAGGAACGCGGTGCTAAGCGCGCGATCAAATTGAATGTTTCGGCGCCTTTTCATTGCGATCTAATGTTTCCGGCTCAGGAGAAATTGGCTGAAGATCTGCGGGAAATTACTTTTTCCGACCTAAGATTTCCGCTGATTGAAAATGTTTCCGCGGAGGCGAACTCGAAAGGCGAGCGCGTTCGAACGGCGCTGACCGAACAGGTTTCAAAACCGGTGCTCTGGGCACAGTCAGTAGAAAATTTGATAAACGAAGGCGTGAAAACATTTGTTGAGGTCGGCGCGGGAAAAGTTTTGTCGGGTTTGGTTAGGCAAATTAATCGCGATGTTCGCAGTTTGAATGTCGAAAATACGGAAAGTTTGAGAAATTCATTACAAACGCTATAAATAACAGGAGAAAATATGAGTGAAGTTCAGGAGAAAATTAAACAAATCATCGTTGATGAATTAGGTGTCGACGAAGCGGAAGTTACGGAAAACGCCCGTTTCATTGAAGATCTGGGCGCGGATTCGCTTGATCTGGTCGAGCTTGTGATGCGTTTTGAGGAAGAGTTCGACATCGAAATTCCCGATGAGGACGCTGAAAAAATTCAAAGCGTCCGTGATGCTTACGCCTACGTCGAGGAACATAAACAAGCATAAACGTGAACCCGTGAATCGTAAATCGTCAATAGAAACGAGCTTCGATTCACGAGACGCGATTTACGATTTACGAAAATATGAAACGTCGTGTGGTTGTAACCGGGCTTGGGTTGGTCACGCCGTGTGGAAATGACGTTCCGACAACTTGGGACGCGTTAAAGCGCGGTGCTAGCGGCGCTGACCTTATCCAAAAGTTCGACACCGGAAAATTTGACGTGAAATTCGCGTGCGAAGTCAAAAATTTCGACGCCGAAGATTTTTTGGAGCGAAAGGAAGCGCGCCGGATGGGCGCGTTTACGCATTTTGCGGTTGCGGCTTCGGATGAAGCGGTAAAAGACAGTGGTCTGGTCATCGATGAATCAAACGCCGAAATGGTCGGAACGTATATCAGTTCCGGAATCGGCGATTTCTGGGCGATCGAGCGCGAGCATGAAAAACTACTGAATTCCGGTCCCGGAAGAGTTTCGCCGTTCTTTATTGTTTCGGCAATCGTAAATCTAGCTTCGGGAAATGTTTCGATCCGGCACGGCGCAAAAGGACCGAATTCGGCGACGGCGACGGCTTGTTCGGCAGGCGCGCACGCCATCGGCGACAGTTTTCGGATGATCGAGCGTGGCGATGCCGACGCGATGATATGCGGCGGCGCTGAATCCGCAATCACGCCGATGTCGGTCGCGGGTTTTGATTCGATGCGCGCGCTTTCGCGCCGAAATGACGAGCCGACACGGGCTTCGCGTCCTTTTGACGCAGAACGCGACGGTTTTGTTATAGGCGAAGGTGCGGGGCTTTTGATCTTAGAAGAACTGGAATTTGCAAAGGCGCGAGGCGCGAGAATTTACGCCGAGATCGTCGGGTACGGGATGAGCGGCGATGCCTTCCATGTCACGATGCCGGACGAAACCGGTTCGGGCGCGATTCGCGTGATGACAAAAGCGCTTAACGATGCCGGAATTTCGCCCGAGCAAATCGGATATATAAACGCGCATGGCACTTCCACGCCATATAATGACAAGTTTGAAACGCTGGCGATCAAAAAGGTCTTCGGCGACGGCGTTTACAAAATACCGGTTAGCTCGACAAAATCAATGACCGGACACGCGCTCGGTGCGGCGGGTGGAATCGAAGCGGTCTTTTCGGTTTTATCGCTGCGCGATAATCTTTTGCCGCCGACTATAAATTACGAAAATCCCGATCCGGATTGCGACCTCGATTACGTTCCGAACGAACCGCGCCACGCGGAAGTCGAGTACGTTTTGTCAAACAGCTTCGGTTTCGGCGGCACCAACGCCTGCTTGATCTTCAAGCGCTACGAAGCATAAATATGAGAACTGTTCAATATACATTTTGGCAAGACGGCGAATTTTTTATCGGTTATCTGAACGATTATCCTGATTATCATACGCAGGCTTTTTCAAAAGAAGAATTGCTCGAAAATTTGCAGGATATCGTGAAGGACATTCAGAGCGAAGAAATTCCCTTTATTAAAAAGGTAGAAGAAATGGCAATAGCCGAATGAAGCGGCGCGACTTGATAAAGCGTTTGGAAGAAATGGGTTGTTTCTAATTCGGCACGGCGGAAAGCACGATTGGTACACCAATCAGCGGACGAGGCAGTCGCAGCCAATTCCTCGCCATCGAGAAATTAACGAGAATTTAGCTAAATCAATTATCAATAAACTTTCTGAAGAAAAATGAAAATCATTGTTTTGATGAAACAAGTCGCCAATAAGGACGCGGTTTTGCGCGTTGCGGCGGACGCGAAATGGATCGACGAAACGACGATTTCGCATCAGACGAACGAATCGGACGGTTACGCGCTCGAAGAAGCGCTGCGTTTGAAAGAAGCTAAAGGCGAAGGCGAGGTCGTCGTCTGCACGCTCGGCGCGCAGAGCGCGAAAACCGTTATCAAAGACGCACTTGCGCGCGGTGCCGACCGCGCAATTCACGTCGTTGTGGACGAACCGAACAAACTTTCGCCGTTTCAAATCGCAAAAGCAATTGCTGATTCGATCAGAGATGAGAACGCGGACCTGGTTTTCGCGGGTCTACAGTCTGACGACGCAAGTTACGGACAAACCGGCGTGATCTTAGCCGAACTTCTCAGCATTCCGCACGCAACGATCGCTATCGAGGTTGACCGCGCTAGCCTGAACGGTTCGTTGCGCGTCAAACGCGAGCTCGAAAGCGGCTGGTATCAATGGTTCAAATATGATCTGCCGGCGCTTTTGACGATTCAATCTGGAATTTCGCAGATCAGATATGCAAGTCTGAAAGGGATTATGGCGGCGAAAAAGAAAGAGATAAGAGACGTTGCAACGTCTATCGAGAGTTTTGCCTCCGCGCAGAAGATCGAGAAGGTCTATTTGCCGCTCAAGATGAAGCAGACGCAAATGCTCGGCGACGGCGACGCCAAAAAAGGCGCGGTCGAGCTGGTCGAAAAACTGAGAACGGAGGTCCGCGTCCTGTAATGATTTTAGTTTTTATCGAACACAAGAATTGCGTCTTGAACAAGATTTCACTTGAAGCTGTCGCTGCCGCGCAAAGCATTGCAAAAGATTTGAATTTAAAGGTTTCGGCGGTTCTTCCTTGCGATAAAGATTGCGCTCTGGCGCAGGAAATTGCGCAATACGACCTTGAAAAAGTTATCGTCGCGAAAAGCGACAAGCTCGGTATTTACACGCCTGACGCTTATGCCGACGCTTGGGAAGACGTCATTAAGCGCGAGAATCCGCGATACATCGTCATGGCGCATACTTACCAAGTGCGCGATTTTGCGCCGAAGGTTGCCGCGCGGCTCGGCAGGGAAGTCGTCGGCGATTGCATTCGATATACAAATAACGGCGCTAATTTGACGTTTACGCGAAGAATTTTCCTCGGAAAACTCGACGCCGACGTTACCGTCCAAGGCGCCGCGCCGTATTTTGTGACGTTTCAATCGGGCGCGTTTCGTGGCGATAACGCGGAAAAGGGAAGCGCGCAAATTGAATTGATTGATGTGAACGTCGGCGAGATTCGTATGCAGGCGGAAGAGCCGTTTCAGGAAGCAAAAGCGTCGGTCGATCTTACGAAATCGGAAATCATCGTTGCCGTCGGACGCGGCATCAAATCGCAGGAAAATATCGCAAAAGCGCAGGAACTTGCCGACGTTTTGGGCGCGGATCTTGCCGCTTCTCGTCCGATCTGCGACAGCGAATGGCTGCCGATCGACCGGCAAATCGGCTCCTCCGGTCAAACCGTCGCGCCGAAAGTTTATATCGCGCTCGGCATTTCCGGTGCGATCCAGCACATCGTCGGAATGAAAAACGCCGGAACGATCGTGGCGATAAACAAAGACTCGGAAGCGCCGATCTTCGACATCGCAGATTACGGCATCGTCGGCGATCTTTTCGAAGCCGTTCCCGTAATGATAGACGAGATCAAAAAGGCGAAGGGCTGATCAGCGATTCGTATTCTAAAATCACTCCAAATTCCGATCATCTTCAAACGTCGCTCCTTCGCGTCAGCGGCACGATAAAAACGGGACACGGCGTTTCCTGAACGACTTTATCGGGAACGCTGCCGAGATGGATGTTTTCGCGTTTCGTCCCGCCGCGTCCGTGCGAAGCCATCATTATCAGATCGACTTTTTCCTCTTTGCTTAGAGCGACGATCGTGCGCGCCGGACCCGAACCCGTTACAAGTGTTTTGATGTCAAAGCCTTCTTCGCGCAAGATTCCGGCAATTTGGTCGAGATATTGCTGGATCGTTGCGCCGTAATCTTCGGATTCCGAGCCTTCGGGAACGGAGAATAATAAAACTTTACTGTCGAATTTGGCGGCGAATGTGCGGATATATGGCAGAACGGCTTCGGCGGCTTCCGAACCGTCGAGCGCGACAAGGATTCGTTTGAATTTCGAACGGCGCGTGCGCCAACTATCAGTCGGGCGAATCAATAAGGTCGGCGTAAGTGTTTTTTTGATAACTCTTTTCGCCACGCTTTCGGAAATAATATCTTCGACGCTGAATTTTCCGCGAGTGGTCATAATGATCAAATCGGCGTTTCTTTCGACGGCGTATTTATCGATTTCGGTCGCGGTATCGCCGCTGCGAATTGTGTAATCGGCGTTTAAGCCGTCTGCGGTGATCAGATTGCAAACCATTTCGAGATATTCGCTTTGGTCTTCGTCGGCGGAATCCCTACTCTGAACGGCAATCAGTTCGATTTCTGCGTCGAATGAACGGGCAAACGAGCGCGACGTTGCCAAAACCTGTTCGGCGAGCGATGTTCCGTTGAGCGGCACGACAAGCCTTTTGAAATCAACGCGGTTCTCATCTGTAACTTCCAGAGTGTTCGGCAAGAATTTCTGTTCGGCGATGATCGAGCCGAGCCGATCCTCAACCGATGGCGGTGTGCCGAGTTTTTTGCGGTAGAAATCGAACGCGAAATAGAGAATCGGAACGAGGATCAAATAAGACCACGCGCCTTCAAAGAATCTTTCCTCAAAAATTATCAAGGTTGCGGCTGTTGTTAAAATCGAAGCGATCATTGTGCCGACGAGCGTCAAAAGTTTGCCGATTGAATAACTATTGCGAACTTCACGCAAGAGTCTTTTTGAAGCCGCCCAGCCAGTCATACTCAGCAGAATAAACACGCCCGCCGCATAAAGCGCGAGATATGTTTCTTCATGCGTGCCGAAAAGCAGAAAGCAGAGTCCGATGATCACGGTCATCAACCAGACAGGCTGCGCGGCAACGTCGTGTTTATTGCGCTGTCCGATTGTCGCCGGAACGTAATGACGATAGCGCAGACCGAGCGCGAGATTTTGGATTCCTTGCGCCGCAGCCGCCGATGCGGAGAGCAAAACGGCAACACCGATAAAAGTTCCCGTATAAGAAGCCCACGCAGGAAGAAGTTTGTCCATCGTTTGTGTAAAAACCGAAACGTGAGTGTCGCTGACATCGGCTAAACTGAAGATTGCGGGACCGACGATGAGCATTGTCATTGCGGTCGTTCCCATAATGATTATCAAACTGCCGAAGGCTTTGCGGCTTCGTTCGGCGCGTTTGCCTTCGTAAGCCGCGACGAGATTCGCAAAAATTTCAATACCCGTCATCAACGCGAGAATCCGCGCGTAACCGCCGAGCGTCAAATTCAAATAAGACGACTGCACCGCTTCGCCGTGTTCGATAAAACTGACTTGCGACAGCGAAAAAGCCTGAAAATTAAAATCGGGCAGATGAAATCCGAATTGGTAGATCGTTGCAAAGATCATCATCCACAAAAGTGCGAGAACGGCGGCAGTCGCCGGACCAAACGCCCGCGCCGAAACTTTCGGACCGCGATTGACGAGCCACGCCGTCAGAATACTCAACGCAAGGGCGAGAAACACGCGGTATTGCAACCCAAACGCCTTTTCGTTCAAAACCGGCAGACGGTCGGCGATAAACGTTACAAGAGCCGCCATCGAGACCAGAAACGTGAGCGTGTATTCGATGACGGTAATTCCGGCGTTGATCTTGACCGCCCAACTTCCGAATTCTTCCTCCGCCAAACCGCTTCCGCCGCTGCCGTCCGTTACCCAAGTCATCACTTGCCGATACATCGCGGAAACCATTATGACGGTAAAAACCGCCATCCAAACCGTCGCGCCAAACGTAACCTGCGCGACTCCGGCGATGACGATGAGTTTTAAGAAAGGACCAAAAACATACAGCGGAGAAGTCGCCGGATCGCCGCCGCCCGCCAAGGCACCCTCAAACGAATTGGATAATTTACGCGAAATTGTCGCAGCCATATTGCATAGTCTAATTCAATTTTCTTTTGATGGGAAAAAGGAAAAAGCCGCAGGCTTTTTCAGGCTGCGGCAATCTGCAATTCAAGTCTGAAATGCGGCTAAATTGAAGCCGCGATGGCTTCGTCGAAGATCGCGAGCGCGACGTCGACGTTTCCTTTGGTGAGTATCAGCGGCGGCGACCAGCGAATGGAATTTGTGCCGCAGCCGAGGATGATCAAACCGCGATTAAAACACGCCATTTCGACTCGATCGCGAAGATCCGGCGCGGCATTCATTGTCGCTTTTGATTCGACGAATTCTACGCCGAGCATCATTCCAAGCCCGCGAACGTCGCCGATCTGATCGTATTTTTGCATCAATTTGCGTAAACCGTCTTCCAGATATTTTCCGACGTTTGCAGCGTTTTCTACCAAGCCATTTTCCAACAATTCGATCGTTTTCAGCGCCGACGCGATGCAGATCGGATTTCCGCCAAAGGTTGAAGCGTGCGCGCCTTTGTGCCAATCCATGATATCTGCGCGGGCGACGCAAACGCCGATCGGCAAGCCGGAGCCGATGCCTTTCGCCATGCACATTATATCCGGCTCGACATCGTAATGATCGGTGGCGAACATTTTTCCGGTTCTGCCCATTCCGCTCTGAACTTCGTCAACGATGAGCAATATGCCGTGCTCGTCGCAAATGCGCCTTAAATCCTGCATAAAGCCTTTAGGCGCTGGAATATAACCGCCTTCGCCCTGCACGACTTCAACGACGATTCCGGCGACCTCTTCGGGTGGCGTTGTGGTTTGAAAAATTCGATTTTCGATCCAGTCGATCGTCGCTTTTCCGGCAGATTCCGCATCGGTAACGCCCTTGAACGGCGAACGAATATGGTTCGGATACGGCACGTGGATCACGTCGAGCGGCTGGCGTTTAAAGCCCGAACGCTGGACGCGTTTTGAAGAAGTAAGCGACAGCGCGCCGAGCGTTCTGCCGTGAAACGAACCGAAAAACGATATGAATTTCTCGCGTCCGGTGTGATACATCGCAAGCTTGAGCGCCGTTTCGACGGCTTCCGCGCCGGAATTTCCGAAATGCGTTCTGCTCGCCGCTTTTATTGGGACGATTTCGTCCAATTTTTTGCCGAGCGCGGGCATATGACGGTAATAAAAATCGGTTCCGCACATATGTATCAGATTCGCGGCTTGATCTGAGATCGCTTTCACGATTTCCGGATGGCAATGCCCGGTGGAACAAACGGCGACCCCGGCATTGCAGTCCAAGAACAAGTTTCCGTCAACGTCTTCGATCCAGACGCCGAAGCCTTTTTCTGCGACGAGTTTGTAATCGGGGCGCGGATAGCTCGGATTTACATATTGCTCGTCGGCGGCAATAATTTCGCGCGCTTTCGGTCCGGGAAGTTCGGTTTTTATGATCGGTTTTTGTAATTCTGTAGTCGGTGTCATAATTTTCTCCTTTCTTTTAAAATGAAAATAGTTTTGGTTATCGATCAAAAAAGAAAGGAAAATTAGTCGCCGGCGAAGAGATTCGCGCGCTGTTTGGCGGGTCGAAGTTTTGCAATTGAACGCGGCGTCATTTGAAGTTGAGAACAATATAGCAGAATTCGTTTGAAGTCGGAAGCCCGCGCGTTAGTAAGGGCGGCGGATTCAGGCGCGAAACCGCCCTTACTGACGTGCGGGCTTCCGTCTTGTATGAAACAATATTTCTATGCAAACGGCGAAAAAATATACAAATAATCTCGCGAAAGAAACGAGTCCGTACCTTCTTCAGCACGCTCACAATCCGGTTGAATGGTTTGGTTGGGGCGAAGCGGCGTTTGAAAAAGCAAAGCTCGAAGACAAACCAATATTGCTCAGCATCGGCTATTCGGCGTGTCATTGGTGTCATGTAATGGAGCACGAATCGTTCGAAGATGAAGAAACCGCGCGGATAATGAACGAAAATTTTGTAAATATCAAGGTCGATCTTGAAGAGCGTCCGGATGTGGATCAAATTTATATGACTTACGTTCAGTTGACGACCGGCAGCGGCGGATATCCGTTGAATACTTTTCTTACGCCTGATAGGCTGCCATTTTTTGGCGGAACATATTTTCCGCCGGAAAGCCGCTACAATATGCCGAGTTTTCAACGTGTCTTGACGAGCGTTGCCGATGCGTGGGCGACAAAACGCGACGAGCTTGTCAATTCGGCGAACGACGTTTTGGGCGAAATTAAGCGAATCGGATTGGCGGAATTTTCGCCTTCGGGTTTGAGTTTGGAGCAGCTCGATTTGGCGTTTCAAAGCTTTGTGCAGACCTTTGACGCCGCAAATGGCGGATTTGGCGGCGCGCCGAAATTTCCGCCGCCGATGTCGCTCGAATTCTTACTCGCGTATTGGAAGCGAACCGGCAACGAAAACGCGCTCGAAATGGTGAAAAAAACGTGCGATAAAATGGCGCGCGGCGGAATTCACGACCAGCTCGGCGGCGCTTTTCATCGCTATACGGTCGATGCTATCTGGCTCGTGCCGCATTTTGAAAAAATGCTTTACGACAATGCGCAGTTAATTCGCATCTTTCTTCATCTTTTTCAGGCGACAAAGGACGAATTTTACAGCCGGATCGCAGTGGAAACGCTTGAATACGTAAAGCGCGAAATGCATGACGCAAACGGCGGATTTTACACCGCGCAAGACGCCGACAGCGAAGGCGTCGAAGGAAAGTTTTTTGTTTGGACACCGGAGGAAATAGAAAAAATTCTGGGTGAAAAAGACGCGCAGATCTTTAATTTTTATTACGACGTTTCCGAAGAAGGGAATTTTGAAGAAAAGAACATTTTAAATGTAAAAAATACGCCGGAAGAAACCGCCGAAGTATTAAAGATCAGTGAAACGAAGCTCGCCGAAGTGCTCGAACTCGGCAGAAGATCGCTCTTTGAAAAACGCGAAAAGCGAATCAAACCGTTTCGCGATGAAAAAGTTTTGACGGCGTGGAACGGTTTAATGCTCGCCGCTTTTGCCGAAGCCGGAACGATTTTGGGCAAAGAAGCATATTTAGAAATTGCAAAGAAAAACGCCGATTTTATCCTGGAAAATTTGGTCGAAGACGGCTATTTGCTTCGGAGTTGGAAGGACGGCAAGGCAAAACTAAATGCGTATCTGGAAGATTATGCGAATTTTGCGGACGGTTTGATCGCGCTATTTCAGGTTTCGGGCGAAACGAAATATCTAAAAGAAGCAAAACGGCTTGTCGATCTTATGATCACGGAATTTTGGGACGAAGAAAACGGCGCATTTTATTTTACCGCGACAAATCATGAACAATTGCTGCTGCGCTCGAAAGATTTTTACGACAACGCCACGCCTTCGGGAAATTCCGCGGCGGCGGACGTTTTGCTAAAACTTTCAAAGCTGCTTAGCGACGAAAAATACGAAAAATTTGCCGTGACGGTTTTGCGTCTCGTCGCGCCGCAAATTCGGCGCTATCCACAAGCTTTTGGCAGAGCTTTATCCGCGATCGAGTTTCATCTGAATAGAGGAAAAGAAATAGTAATTGTCGGCGAAAAAAGAAGCGAGCTTGAAAGGGAAATTTGGAGCGAGTATTTACCCGATAAGGTCGTCATTTTATCCGAAACGCCAGATGAAGATTCAAATTTGCTCCCGCTTTTGAAAGATAGAAAAATGATCGACGGAAAGCCGACGGCTTACGTCTGCGAGAATTTTGTTTGTCAAAAACCGGTTACAGAAATCGACGATCTGCGCCGACAGCTTGGATAAATCTTACGGAAGATCCTTTATCAATTTGTCTACATTTTTTTTGAGCTTCTTAACTGCGCCGTTTTGATTATTGATGACGTCGCCAACCTTTTTGTCAGCGCTCTCGATCACGCCCTCAGATTTTGGTTTTTTCGCAGAGTTGACGTTCGTATCGCGTCGCGTTTGATTCATACTGCTGTTCGCCGTCGATGTCCGCGACTCCGGTGCTGTTACGCGATTTGCCGTGCCATTAGCGTTTACGGCATTTTCTGTCACGGAATTGACCGCATTGGTATTTCCCGCGTTTGCGGAATTGCCCGAGTTGTCAACATTCGAAGTTTCAGAACCGCATCCGAACAAGGATAAACTCAAAAATAAAAATATCGCTGAAATTCTCTTCATAAATGAATTCTCGAAAAAGTGCAGTTTGCCGTAAATGTTAGAGCGATTTTGAACCGGTGTCAATTTTCCAAAAAAAAAGCACGCCGTCCGAAAACAACGTGCTTAGTCTTAAAACCCAAATAGATAACTTACGGTTTTTTCGTATTGGTGTTATCCATTTTGGTGTTATCCATTTTGGCGTTCGAGTTCGTTGTATTCGTCGTCGTCGTATTCGTCGTCGTCGTGTTCGCCGCCGGAGTATTCGCCGGCTTATTGGTGTTGCTATTATTCGCCGCTTCCGGGCAAGCCGCACCCAACACACCTAAGATCAAAACTGCTGAAAGAGCTAAAGTCTTTTTCATTTTTATTATATTCTCCTGTCTTCTTCAAAGATTTAATTATATATGCAACTGCTTTTGACGCAGCCGTGTTCCCTAAACAATTTTTTCGGAACATTGGACAATATAAAAGCCTAAATGACCGAAGTCAACCCCAAAATCACAAAAAAAATCATTTTTTGAAAGTTTTTTTCCAAATTTTTTCGAAAGATTTTCGTCCAAAACCGACAGAAAAACGGTTTTTGCGCCTGATAAAAACAAGTATTGACTTCCTTTCTTGTGAAAAGTTATCTTTAAAGTTGGAAAGTTTTTGCTTTCCGGATCCATTCCCAGACCATCCTGAGACACCTGCTCAAAGCTATGAAATCTTCCGACGCTCATAAAATATCGCGCAATCTTATTTTGCCCGCAGTTTCGCTGCTTGCTCTAGTTGCGACCTTTTTTACCGCAAATTTATCGCTTGATTTTCAAACGAAGCTTTTCATCTTTTTTGCGATCGTCGCATTTTACATACTTTTTTGCGTTTTTTTCTATTTTCGCCGAAAACGGGAGATCTTATTTTTCCCGTCAGAAAATCGCTCCGGCGATTTGCCGTTTACCGCCGAGATCGAAGCGCAGCTTTTGGCACTCGAAGAAGCCAGCGAATTTTTCGGCGCGGCGTTAAAGCCTGCGGATATGTTTCGTCTGGTTTCAAGCCGGATCAATCAAATGATAACTTTTTCCGCGTGCGCGCTTTTTTTTACCGAAGAAAAACCGCGCGGATTGAAGATCGTAAACGCGGTGGGCACGAACGCGCGTGAAATGACAAACGTCGGAACAGTTTTGCTAGATGGTTTAGCGGGGAAGTCGCTCGCGAGCAATCGGATCGAATTCGACGGAGATCTTTTGCTCGAAAAAACCGCACTTCCCGCGAACGCGCTCACGAATCTGGAATCAGCGGTCGCGGCACCACTTTTACGAAACGGAACAAAGGCTTTCGGCGTGTTAACTCTATACTGGGACAAGAAATACAAATTTGACGAAAACACCGAGACGCTGCTCGAAGCGATCGCCGAACGAATCGCGCCGCTGTTTTTGAGCTCGGTCGCTTTTGAACGAAGTATTTCAAGCGCGCTGACCGATTCGCTAACGAGTGTTCCGAACGAGCGCGGTTTTTATCTTATTCTCGAAAATCAGATCGCCGAATCGCAGCGGCGTCGCGACGAAAGACCGCTGACAATTCTGGCGGTCGATCTAAAAGGATTTGCAGAGTTGAATGAAAGATTCGGGCACGCGACCGGCGATAGAATTCTTGCATTTGCGTCGGAGATAATCAAAGGTCAGCTTCGGAAAATGGATTTTATTTCTCGTGCCAGGGCAGACGAATTTTTGATCGTTTTGCCGACTGCGACCGAGAGCGTAACGCACGAAATTGTCGAACGCATCGAAACCGCATCGAAACGAGATCGGTTTGAGGTCTCTGACGACGAAAAAATATGTCTCGAATTCAATTTCGGCGCGGCGACATTTTGGAAAGACGGCGAAACGGCGCAGGAACTGCTGACAAGCGCGCGGCTCAAAAAACAAAACGGGAAATTCGGAAACGAAAGCAACGTTCTGCTGTTTCCCAGAGAGTTTGTAAATTGATCGTTTGTTTCTTAAAACGAAAAAGCGGAAAATAAGCCAAACGGGTTTAAGCAAAACACGAATGGCGAAAATCACATTTTACGGCGGCGTCGGAACGGTTACCGGTTCAAAATATCTTTTAGAGCATAACGGCAAGCGAGTTTTGGTCGATTGCGGGCTTTTTCAGGGTTTGAAGGAACTGCGCGAGCGAAATTGGCAGGATCCGCCGTTTCAGCCGCACGATATCGACGCCGTGATCATCACGCATGCGCACATCGATCACACCGGATATCTGCCGCGCCTCGTAAAATTAGGATTTTCCGGAAACGTTTTTACTTCGGCTGCGACCGCCGATCTGCTAAAAATTTTACTTCCCGATTCGGCAAGACTTCAGGAAGAAGAAGCCGACTACAGAAATCGTAAGCAGTTGACCTCGCACACGCCGGCGCTGCCGCTTTATGATGAAGACGACGCAAAATCTACGCTCAGCTTAATAAATCCGGTTTCGAACAATGGCGAATTTGTCGAGATTTGCGAAGGCTTTCGCGCGGCATTTTATGTTGCGGGACACATTTTGGGCGCAAGTCTCGTTTTGGTTGAAATGGCTGGCTTGTCAGAACCGCCTGCGTTAGCGGACGGGTTAAACTCGAAGACTACTCGGTTTCTTTTTTCCGGCGATCTCGGGCATTACGATCAGCCGATTCTCAAAGATCCGGCGGTTCCGGTCGAGTGCGATTATTTAATGTGCGAGTCGACTTACGGCGATCGCCTGCATGGTGACGATTCTTCAGCCGATCAAATGGCGCGAATAATAAACGAAGCCGTCGGGCGAAACGCGCCGATCCTGATTCCGGCATTTGCAGTGGGTCGAACGCAGGAAATTCTGTATCTCATTCGCG
The DNA here is from genome assembly GCA_041747435.1 of Pyrinomonadaceae bacterium. Taxonomy (GTDB): domain Bacteria; phylum Acidobacteriota; class Blastocatellia; order Pyrinomonadales; family Pyrinomonadaceae; genus JBGTFE01. The sequence continues at coordinate 19,457 of JBGTFE010000088.1, forward strand.
AGCTTGAAGAACAAAAACGAATTCCGATCCTTCCCGTCGCAGTCGATTCGCCCATGGCTTCGCAGGCGACACAGGTTTACAATCGCTGGCGCGACGAACACGACGAAGAATACGCATCGATCCTGATGCAAAAGCGTCATCCGCTCCGAACGGCGTCGATGATCACGACTTCGAGCCGCGACGAATCGAAACGATTAAATCAAATGAAAGGCGCGAGGATCATCATCTCCGCTTCGGGAATGTTGACCGGCGGGCGCGTTCTGCACCACGCGATGCGCGTCTTGCCGGATGAAAGCGCCACGCTCATTTTTGTCGGCTTTCAGGCGGCGGGAACTACGGGCAGACGAATCCAAAACGGCGAACGCGAAGTCAAGATCATGAAAAATTGGATTCCGGTGCGGTGTCACATCGAAAAGGTCGAAGGCTTTTCCGCTCACGCCGATTGGAAAGGCGTCCTGCGCTGGCTTTCCGGCTTATCCGTCGCTCCTAAAACCGTTTTCACAACTCACGGCGAGCCGGTAGCCGCGGAAGCCATGGCTCAGCACATCCGCGAACGTTTCGGCTGGAATGTGATCGTTCCGCAATACCGGCAGTCGGTCGATTTGTAGAAAATATGCATTACGAAGAAGCTCAGCCAGCGCCGTATCTCAGAAAATACGTCAAGTGTTTTTGGACGCTCGAGCAGCAGACCGCGGCGATTCAAAACGCGCCGGAAGCGGTTTTGCCTGACGGCTGCGCCGAGCTGATCTTTAACCTTTCCGACAGATTTCGGCGGCATTTTTTTGACGGCGCAAGCGAGCTTCAGCCGCAGACGATCGTCGTCGGACAAATGCGGCGCGGTGTAACGATCGAGCCGAGCGGCGAAGTTTCGCTTTTCGGTATTCGATTTCAACCGGCGGGCGCTTTTCCTTTTTTTGATCTTCCGCAAGCGCTTCTGACGGACAAGATCGAGGCGCTCGATTCCGTCTGGGGCAAAGGCGGAAAAATTATCGAAGAGAAAATAAACGACGCGCCGACCTTCAAAACCCGAATAGCGGTTATCGAAGAAATCTTCACGACCAAACTGGCGGAATGCAGATCGCCGATCGCGCTCGCGAGCGAAGCCTCGCAAATTATTCTAAAATGCGCTGGCGCGGTTTCTATCGAAAAACTCTCGAATAAGCTCGGCGTTGGCTGGCGTCGGCTCGAGCGCGAGTTTCGTCAAAAGGTCGGCGTCTCGCCAAAGTTCCTATGCCGCGCTGCGCGCCTGCAAAATGTGCTTGGAACGCTGAAAAATCCCGGAGAAAAAAATCTGCTAGACGTTGCACTCGCTGCCGGCTTTTACGATCAGTCGCATTTTGTACATGAATTCAAGGAATTTTCGGGTAAAAGCCCGCGCGCTTTTTTTGAACACGAACGACGCATCGTCGACTTTTTTATCGGCAGTTAACCTTGTCGGATTTTTACAATACAAACCACCCGTTTCGCGTAAAATAAACCTCGTCACCAATTTGGAAATCGAGGAACAAAAAAAACTAAATGAAATCCGTTATCGCAATTTGCACAATATTTATTACGACATTCGCAGCGGCGGCGCCGCAGGACGCAAAACCGAAGATCGAAAATTTAGCTTGGCTCGCGGGCTGCTGGGAAAGCTCTTCGGCGACGAAGACTTCAGGCGAGCGATGGACGAAACCCGCCGGAAAAATGATGATGGCGACGGCGCAAACAATAAAGAACGACAAAACCGTTTCGTTCGAATTTCTGCGCATCGTCGAAAATGATCTCGGTATTTTTTATATTGCAAAGCCGTCTCAAAACACGAGCGAGACATCATTCAAACTTGTAAAATGGGGCGAGAGCGAAGCCGTGTTTGAAAATCCCGAACACGATTTTCCGCAGCGCGTGATCTATCGGCTCGAAAAAGACAAATCGCTTTTCGCTCGCGTCGAAGGTAAGAATAACGGAAAAGAAATGGGAATAGATTTTCCTATGAAACGCCTCGCGTGCGAATAGGTCATTCGTAGCGCAGGCATTCGATCGGGTCGAGCCGCGACGCTCTCAGTGCCGGAAAAACGCCAAAGATCAACCCGACGAGCACTGAAACCGTCAAGCCCGTAACGACCGCCCAAAGCGGGATCAGCGCGGGAAGGCTCGGAACAAATGTCATTATCAATTTGCTAATGCCGATCGCGAGCGCAACGCCGATCAATCCGCCAAAGAACGTCAGCGCCATCGCTTCCAGCAAAAATTGCAAAACGATCGCGCCTTTTGTCGCGCCGATCGCCTTTCGGATGCCGATCTCTTTTGTTCTTTCGGTGACGCTAACGAGCATAATATTCATCACGCCGATGCCGCCGACGAGTAAGCCGAGACAGGAAATAGCGATCGCCACCAAACCGACGCCGCCGATAATTCCGTCAAACTGCGCAATAAAATTGTCTGCGGTTTTGACGTCGAAATTGTTCGGTTCGCCGTATTTAACTTCGCGGCGCTGACGCAGTATTCCTTCAACTTCAAGGACAGCGTCGTTTAATTGTCCTTGCTTTGCCTGAATAATGTGCAAGATCGCGTCGCGCATCGGCGCGGCTTTGCGCGCAGTTCGATACGGAAGAAAAACCTTTCGATCTTCTTCGTTCTCGCCAAAAAATCCGGCTTTTCTTTTTTCAATGACCCCAATAATTTCCCACGTTGTTCCGTTCATCCGCACGACTTTTCCGACCACGTCGTCTTCTTTACCGGCGAAAAGCGATTCGACCGTGTTGACGCCGACGACGATAACATTTCGTCTTTGATAATTGTCGGCTTCCGAGATCCAGCGTCCTTGTTTGAGAACGATGTTCGTGACCGCCATATAATTCGGTGTCACGCCATCGGTCAAAGCCCAGCGGTAATTTTTGCCTTCGTAAACGATATTGTCGTCAAAACCGTCGCCCCACGAGCCGATATTCGGCGCAACGATCGCCACTTCCTGAACTGCTGTCGATTGCGCGAGTATCGCGTTTGCGTCGTCTTCGGTCAAAGGTTTGCGATTGCGTTCGTCTCGGTTTCTCTGTCCGAAGCCGGTCGAAAGATGAAACGCATAGATATTGTTTGTGCCGTATTCTTCGACGATCGAGATAATACTTTGCCGCATTCCGGTCAGAATTGAAGCGACGACGATCGCGGTGATGATACCGATGACAATGCCGAGAATGGTCAAAATCGAGCGGAATTTATGCGCAAGAATGCTGTCGAGCGCCATTTTCAAAACTTCCGATGGTAACGATGTCGATAATCTCATAATTGGAGCGCGGACGCCCTCGTCCGCAAAGCGCGAATAACGCGCTAAAAACTTTGCCAAAATCGATCGACGGCGGTTTCAAGAACCCTTTTTGAACACTGCGCGTTCATTGCGGACGAGGGCGTCCGCGTTCCGGCGTTACGTTTTCTGCAACGCGACGATCGGATCGAGCCGCGCCGCTTTCCATGCCGGATAGAGTCCGGCGACAATTCCGATAACGCTTGAGACGCCGACCGATAGCAGAATGTATCCGATCGTTACGGTCATTGTCATTTCGAGCAGCGCCGAAATTAATTGAGCGACGCCAATCGCCAAAAATAATCCTAAAATTCCGCCGACCACGCAAAGCAAAGCCGATTCGATCAGAAACTGCAAAAGAATTTGTTTGCGCGTCGCGCCGAGCGCTTTTCGCAAACCGACTTCAAAAGTTCTTTCGGTGACGGAAACGAGCATAATGTTCATAACGACGATGCCGCCGACAACAAGAATGATCATCGTGATCGGGATAACGACCGCAGCGATCGCGCCGGTGAATTGATCCATCTGCGTGTTGAATTCATCGACGTTCACCAGCCCGAACGTATCCTCCTGGCTGCCCAAAAGCTGCCGTTTGTTGCGCATCAAAAGCCGCGCTTCTTCGATCGCGAGCTGAAAAGTTTCCTTGTTCGCGGCTTTACCGTGAAGCTGAAGCCCGCCTGTACGCGCAAACATTTGATTATGAAGTGTGATCGGCATGTAGATCATACGATCCTGCGAATCGCCAAAAAATGAGCCGCGCTTTTCTATTACGCCAAGAATGGTAAGCGGGATGCCGCGAACCTTGATCGTTTGCCCGATGGCATTTCTATAAGGAAAGAATTTTTCCTTTAGGTCCCAACCGATGACGCCCACTTTTGCCGCGCGCTCAACCTCTTCGGCGGTGAAAAAACGACCTTCTTCCAGGGTTTTGTCCTCGATCTCGTACATATTATCGGTAATTCCGATAATGCGCGTCGAAGGCATCTCCACGCCATCCATATCAACGTCGGCACTAGCGTTCATTTGCGCGCCGACGTGCAAGCAAAGGCGGCAATTTTCCTTTATGTATTTGTATTCTTCCCAGATAACGTCTTTATTTCGGCGGTTTCTCAGTTCGAATTCTTCGTCCGACATTCTGCCCATCGAAGCCATTCGCGTCATCATAAAATGATTTGAGCCGAGCACTTTTGAGACGCGGTCGATGACGTAAGTTTTCAGACCGCTGATCGAAGCGCCGACAACAACGACCGCCGCCACGCCGATAATAATTCCGATAAGCGTCAAAAATGCGCGCAGCTTGTGCTCAAGAATCGACTTGAACGCGATCCAAAAAGCGTCGGCGTAAAATGAATAAAGCTGTTTCATAAAAACGAAATCGGATGCCTTATTTGAGAATTGAATGTGTCCGAAATTTTTAGACAATATTGCAAACGCAAACATCCGCGCGAATGTTTCGATAAAAACCCGAGTTCAATCTTCAAAGTGCAATGTTCAAAGAAGAACCCTGTGCTTTGCACATTGAACTTTGAACATTGAACTCTTTTACAGTTATACTTTCACATTGTTTTATTTTGAATAATTTTAGTATTGGAGAGATATTTTGAGCGTTTTAGTTGATAAAAACACACGGCTGATCGTGCAGGGAATTACCGGAAAAGAAGGAACTTTTCACACTTTGCAAATGGTCGAATACGGCACGAACGTCGTCGGCGGCGTAACGCCCGGCAAAGGCGGCACGACGCACGAAAATATTCCGGTTTTTAACACTGTTGCCGAAGCCGTGCGCGAAACCGGCGCCAATGCTTCGGTCATTTATGTTCCACCCGCTTTTGCCGGAGACGCGATTATGGAAGCGTCTGACGCCGGAATTCCGCTCGTCGTCTGCATTACCGAAGGAATTCCGGTCGCGGATATGGTTGCCGTAAAAGAATTCCTGCGCGATAAATCGACGCGAATGATTGGACCGAATTGTCCCGGCATTATCTCGCCCGGCAAATGTAAGATCGGAATTATGCCCGGGCATATTCATCGCGAAGGTCGCATCGGCGTCGTTTCAAGAAGCGGAACATTAACGTATGAAGCAGTCGGACAATTGACCGCGCTCGGTCTGGGACAATCGACCGCAATCGGAATCGGCGGCGACGCGATCATCGGAACGACGCATACGGACGCCTTAAGATTATTTGAAGCCGACAACGAAACCGACGCGATTGTGATGATCGGTGAGATCGGCGGAACTGCCGAAGAAGACGCCGCGGAATTTGCGCGGGATAATGTTTCAAAACCGATCGTGGCGTTTATCGCCGGGCAAACCGCGCCTCCGGGACGCAGAATGGGACACGCCGGCGCGATCATTTCCGGCGGAAAAGGCACGGCGGCGGAAAAGATGAAGGCGTTGACGGAAGCGGGTATTAAGGTCGTCGAATCGCCGGCTGACATTGGACGCGCGATTCAGGAAGCAATTGGAACAAAAGCGTCCGCGTAATTAATAAGACACTTAAGAAAAATAATAATGAGCAATTTAACATTTGGAATTATCAAGCCCGATGCCTTGAAAAAAGGGCATCAGGGAAAAATTATCGACAGAATTTTGGGCGCGGGATTTAAGATTCGCGGGATGAAGTTGATTCATCAGTCAAAAAAGCAAGCAGAAGGATTTTACGAAGTTCATCGCGGGAAAGGGTTTTACGAAGAATTGACCGAATTTATGTCGAGCGCGCCGTGCGTCGTTTTGGCGCTCGAAAAAGCAAACGCTGTGAAAGCGTGGCGCGATCTGATGGGCGCGACCAACCCGGCGGAAGCCGACGAGGGAACTTTGCGAAAGGAATTTGCCGGTTCGATCGGCGAAAATGCCGTTCACGGTTCGGATTCGGACGAAAACGCCGCGATTGAGATAAGCTATTTCTTTAGTAAACTTGAATTAGTCTAAGCAAAAAGTTATAAAAGTTGCAGAGTTATAGAGTTACAAAAAATTGCTGAGATTGACTTGCAACTCCGGTAACTTGCGCAACGCTGATAATTTTGATCGAGGAAAATAAATGAAAAAATGCCCGGTTTGCGATAAGACATTTGAAGATTCAATGCGTTTTTGCCAGACGGACGGAACTGCGCTGTTAGACGCGGTCGAGGAAGCCGTTGACCCTTTTAAAACCATGGTGGCGCCGAAAGAAGATTTTGAGGCGGAGATTCCCACTCCGGCGGAAGATCCTTTTCAAACGGTGGTCGCGGGCTCGGACGCAAAAGAAGACAGCGGCGACCTGCTGCAGCTTCCCCAAGATTACGACCCGATGAAAACCTCGGTCGTTTCGGCGGGAGAATTACCGGAAATCGAGCCGGACGAGGAAATAATCGACATTCCGCCGCCAACGGCTCCGCCGGAACCTCCGAAATTTGAGGAGCCGAGTCTTAGCCCGCCGAGTTTTGGCGATCTTTCCGGGCACGGCGATACGGTATCTTCTGAAGGCGAAACGGCAATAATGCCGCCCGATTCATTTCCGAAATTCGATACGTCTGAGCCTGGACCGCCGGCGCCTTTTTCGTCTCCGACACCGATTCCGTCTCCGTTTGATGACGCACCGGCTTCATACGAAAAACCTTCGACGTCGCCTTATCAGGAACCCGAAGCGCCGCCGACGGTAATGGGATCGAGTCCTTTCGACCAACCTGCGCAATTCGGAAAACAGGAGTCTTTTCAGCAAGGCGAATGGACGCCGCCGCCCGCGCCCGTAGCCAATTGGCAGGAGCAGGGTTTGGGCGCCGACACACCTTTTCAGCCGCCCGGCGCGACGCAGGGACAAGATCAGACGCTGGCGATAGTCTCGCTCGTCTGCGGCATTCTTAGTATTTGTTTGTGCGGATTTTTTACGGGAATTCCGGCGGTCATTACAGGTGTCATGGCAAAAAATAAGGTCGATGCTGATCCGGCGATGTTCGGCGGACGCGGAATGGCGATCGCCGGAATAATCACGGGAGTTATCGGATCGATCCTCGGCGTTATCGGTGTCATTCTGCAGATCGCGTTAGGCGGCTTCGGCAGATTTTAGTTGGTTTTGGTAGAAATATGTCAATAATTACCGACGTTCTTCAATCGGCAAAAGCCGTAATCAAGGGAATGAGCATTACGCTTTCGCAGATTCCGAAGGAAAAATGGACGGTTCAATACCCGGACGATCCGGTTACGGTTCAGCCGCGTTATCGCGGAATGCATCTTTTGCACGTCGATGAAAACGGCAAAGAAAAATGCGTGGCGTGTTATCTTTGCGCGGCGGCTTGCCCGTCGGACTGCATCTATATCGAGGCGATTGACGATCCGCGACCGTATGAAGAGCGCGTCGGGCGCGATGAGCGTTACGCAAAGGTTTACAACATCGATTACGGTCGCTGTATCTTTTGCGGCTATTGCGTCGAAGCGTGTCCGAAAGACGCGATCACACACGGATACAATTTCGAGATCTCGGTTTATAACCGCGCCGATCTGCTCAAAACAAAAGACGATCTGCTGATCACAAAGCAAAAACAATCGAAAAATTATCGCGTCGCGCTGTCCAGCGAAGACGTCGATTCGGAATACAAGGAAGTTTAGAAAAAAAGCGATTATCAAAGGCATTTCAGCTTGAAGCGCGCGCCTCAAGTTAAGTGTCTTTCTTTTTGCCTTTTTACCTTTTTCTCATGTAATATCAAGCCAATAAAAAAAATAGGAGAGTTTTTATGAAATCGCTTGGCATTGCCGCCGTATTGAGCCTTGTGTTGTCGTTTATTCTGTGGTTTTTGAATTGGTCGTACTGGTTTTATGAAATGCATATCAAAGACCCGGTCGACTACGGATCGAACAACGCCCTCCGAAACGTTATGCAGGGCGTGAGCACACTTAGCGTGGTGACAGAGTATATTGCAATTTTACTCGTTGCTGTCGGTTTGATCGTGGCTGCGAAACGTCTGCCGCAGAGCTAAAGTTTTGTAGTATAATCTTTTTCCGTGAACACAGAAAATCTTCCGCCGAGCGCAAAAGGCAGAAATTATGAAATTCGCGCCCGAGGCTTACGCGAGTTTGCCGGACTAATACGCGACGACGAAAGATTAAATCCGTTCGATCTTGCTCGCTACGCTAAACTTCAGGTTGTAACTTTCGATCAGATAGAACCGCTTTTGACGGGCGAAACCAAAAAACATCTTCTCGGCGATGGAAAAGATAAATGGTCGGGCGGCGCGTGTTCAAAGACATTATTTGACGGCACCAGATTGATTATTCTAAACCCGACGCACGGCGCGAATCGCCAAAACGCGACCTTGATGGAAGAAGTCAGTCACGTTTTTCTCGGACACAAACCGAGCCGGCTTGCGATAGAAAGCTTTAATAAACAGGGAAAACCGATCGCCCGCGATTACCGCGCCGAAGATGAAGAAGCCGCATATGCGATCGGCGCGGCGGCGCTTGTTCCGTTTGCCGCGCTGCGGAGATTTATCTCGCAGGGAAAAACGTCGCGGCAGATCGCCCGTCATTTCAACGTCAGCCGCGCGCTCGTCGAATACCGGATCAAGGTTTCGAAGCTCTGGGAAGAATACGCGGCAAAAGTCGTGAGCGGATAATTAATGAGCGAACTGATTCAAGAAAACGCAACGGAGAAAAAGCAGCTGTCGACTGTCGATAAGCTGCGGATGCTGCTCGACATCACCAAGACGATCAGCCGCTCGCTCGATCTCGACGAAGTTCTATCGCTCGTTATGGACACGCTCGGATCCTTGATTCCATATGACGCCGCCGGGATTTATCTGATCGAACACAAGGAAGAAGGCGACAGTCCGTATATTTTTAAGTCAAAGGTCGTGCGCGGGTACAACATCAGCTTTGAGCTTGTCGAACCGCGGCTGAAGCTCGGCGAAGGCTTTATCGGTTTCGTCGCGCAATCCGGAAAGCCGCTTATTTCCCCGGATGTGAGCAAGGATTCGCGTTATTTTCCGGCGCGCAAACGGACAAGATCGGAAATGGTCGCGCCGATCATCGCGAACGACGAGGTCATAGGAGTTTTCGATCTCGAAAGCGATCATTTGGACGCCTACGACTCCGACGATCTTTCAATTCTGCAGCTTCTGGCGTCGCAGGTGGCGATAATTATCGAGAAAGTCGAGCTTCACGAGCAACTCGTCGAGAAAAAACGTCTGCAGGCACAACTCGAGATCGCGCGAAACGTTCAGCTTGAGCTTCTTCCGTCTGCTGATCCGAAAATTGATAATTTCGATATCAGCGCCTATATTTTCCCGACCGAACAAGTTTCCGGCGATTATTACGATTGGGTCAAGGTTTTTGACGACCAGATCGGTATTGTCGTCGCCGACGCCGTCGGTCACGGAATTCCCGCCGCGCTTTTGATGGCATTTTTGCGCGCATCGCTTCGAGCGGGAGTTCAGATCGGCTATGCGCCGCACGTGGCGATGTCAAAAGTGAGCAATTTGCTTTGGGATTCGACCGAGCAGCACCAATTTATCACCGCAATCTATGGGATTCTGGATGCGACAAACCGCACGTTCGTATATTCGAACGCCGGGCACAATCCGCCGCTGCTTATAAAGCCGGACGGCGAGCATCGGTATGTCGAATACGGTGATCAGCCGCTGGGAATGTTCGCCGATACGCGTTATCACCAGCATTTTATTCGAATGGAGCCCGGACAAGTTCTCGTTCTTTACACCGACGGCATCATCGAGGGCGAAAATGACGCGGGCGAAGATTACGGTCGCGAAAGATTCGCCGAAAGCGTTTTGGGCGTGATCGATCTTCCGGCGAAAGAGATGATAAATCATATTCGCAAAGACGTTGCCGACTTCACCGAGCGCAAATTTCTCGACGACGACGGTACTATTTTTATCGTAAAAGCGGTTTAGCCGGGGAATTATCTGATAATTCAGGAAATAGAAGGATTAAACTCGCCGTTTGCGGTCACAAACTCGCCGTTTGCGGTCATAAACTCGCCGTTTGCGGTCGTAAACTCGCTGTTTGCGGTCGTAAACTCGCCGTTTAAGATGGCAAACTATTCGTTTTTGAGCCAGTAAAAGAAAAAGCGGAAGGCTTTTTTGATTTCTCAAACCACCTTCCGCGTTCCTTTAGTTGATTGTGAATTTGTTAATGAGCCGTATGCGAACAGTGGACGCTGTCTCCGCCCGGAACTATTTGCGCGCGGTAGTCGCCGTAATTGATCTTTTCATCTTTTGCCGAAAAGGAATAAACGTCGAATCCGTAGGCGTCGAAAAATTCGGCAAGTTCGAACGAGCTGTCCACGAAAAGCGATTCGGTACAGCCCATTTCGGCTCGAATTTCGAGCAGCCGCTCGATAATTTCAAGCGGTGCGAAACATCTTACCGGGTCACGAAAAGTAGCCATAATATTTTTCTTCAACCTTTGTCCGCGAGTGCGCGGCGGACAATCGTTAGATTGCGTTTCTATTCAAATGGTTGTTCAAATACTCCGCGCGGCTGCAAAAGGCGCGAGAAACCAAAATTTGTTGGAGTAAATCAAGAAAAAGGGTTATTATTGTTTTGAACAAATTAGTTTCAATTAGTTTCAAGAGGAAGTACGTATATGAAAAGAAACATTTTTCGGATAATTGCGACAAGCTTTTTTGCATTTCTAGTTGCGGTGCCGGTTATCGCGCAGCGTGACCGTTCGGTTTCAACGGCGGCGCAGACTTATGTCATTTCGGCTAAAGCCGGCGGAGTGAACTACGTCGAAGGCAACGTGACAATAGAGCGCGGCGACGGGAAAAGCGGCTATTTGCTTAAACAGGATAATTTGGAGATCGGCGATAAGGTTGCCACCGGCGCCTTTGGAAAGGCGGAGATCTTGCTGAATCCGGGTTCCTATGTTCGTTTGGCGGCTAATTCCGAATTTGAATTTGTTACAACAGCACTGGACGATTTGAAGCTGAAATTAAATCGCGGCAGCGCGATGTTCGAAGTTTACGCCGCGAATAAATTTCAGGTAGAAGTAAACGCTGGGAACACAAAATTTTATTTGATCGAAACCGGTGTTTATCGCGTTGACGTGACCAACGACAGCGCGAAAATCGAAGTTTGGGACGGCAAAGCGCGCGTCGGAGATGCGAATGCGACGATCGTAAAGGACGGTCGCGAAGCGACGCTCAGCGGCAGCGCAGTTGCAGTTGCGAAATTTGATCGGGGCGAAAAAGACGCTCTCGAGATTTGGAGTAAAACCCGAGGTAAAGAAGTGGCAAAGCTCAATTCGCGGCTCGAGCGAAATTCTCTCCGAAGCACGCTGATGAATTCTTATCGCGCGAACAGCTGGAATCTGAATAATTCTTTCGGCTTGTGGATTTACGACGCGTCGTTTCGCGGTTATTGCTTTTTGCCGTTCGGTCACGGTTGGTATTCGCCTTACGGTTATTATTTGGGATGGAATCTTTGGAATATAAGAATGCCTTGGTGGATCTATTATGTGCCCCCGGTTGGAAACGGTAACGGACCCGTCGCCGGTAACGGTAACGGCAACGGTAACGGTAATGGAAATGGAAATGGAAACGGTACCAGCAGCGACAACGGAAATGGAACGAGCAGCGACAACGGGAATCTTCCGACCCGTAATCCGAAGCCGCCGTTTCAACAAATGCCGGGCGGCGGTACGCGAACACCGAAGCTTGAGCCGACCATTGTTGACAGTCCGGGTTTTCCGACGCGACAGCCAAGCGTGCCGGTTCCGACGGTGGTAGTTCCGCATCCCGCAAAGTCGGGAAAGGGTAATTGAAATAAGTGTAAAAACGACTTTTCAAACGGGAATTGCGAGAAAGCTTTCCCGTTTTTTATTTGAGAAACGGAAGAATCGAAACTGTTGGATCGGGCGGAACCGTAGAATATTGTTCGAGAAACGGTTGAAGGAGCAAAATGATCACCTGAATTCCGTTAAAGACCGTGTGAAGAACGATACACGGCAGCAAATTGCCGGTTTTTACGCGCACAAGCGTTAATACCAAACTCAAAAGAACGATCAGCGTGATCGACGCCATGTCCGGAACCCATTCCTTGCTGTATTGCGGATAATGAACCATTGCGAACAGAAACGTAACAAGCGCAACACTCCAAACGACGCCTAATTTTCTCTGAAACGCCGAATACAAAACGCCGCGATAGACGACTTCTTCGACGAGCGGCGCGGTGAATACCGCAAAAAAAGCGACAAGGTAAACTGCGGCGCGCGAACTTTGCAGGATATTCAAAAAATCGTTTTCCTGCTCGCCGAAAACCCATGTCAGCGCCGGTGCGATCGCAAAGAAAAACAAAAGGATCGCCAAAATATGCCAAAACTTAAAACCGCCCCAATTCCACCCGAGCGTTTGCCGAAACGAATATGTTCGAAATTTTGTGACGACAAACCAAGCGGCGATCAGCGTCAAAATATGCGCCGGCAAGACAGCGGCGAGCTGTAACAAAATGGAAGTCGGATCGGTCTTTAAAAATTCGGTCAACAATTCCGCATCGGAAAAATCAATAGTTTGTTTTGCAAGATAAGGTATAACGAAAATATATTGAAAAACGATTATGCAAAAAACGCTGAATATCAAAACACCGACAGCGACAAAGCTGCTCCACGGTGGGTTGTCTGGCGTCGGAAATGGCTCGAATTGCACGATTTCTTTCTCCGGTTCAGCAGTTTGCGGCATTTTGTGATTGATATTTTGCGTTTCGTCCGTTTGCATCGAGAGAGAGTTTAGCGGAAATAAGTTCAGGGTTCAAAGGCGAAAACCAACCATCGAACTTTGAACCTTGAACTTTGAACCGAATAGCGCTAATCTAAAATCCCGTGAAGCCTTCGCGGGAAAACCCCCGACAAAATGTGATCGCAATAATTCCGGCGCGCTATTCGTCTACGCGCTTGGAAGGCAAGCTTCTGCTGCCTTTGAACGGAAAACCGCTGATCCTGTATACGCTCGAGCAAGCAAAAAAAGCGCGAAATATTTCGCGTGTGATCGTCGCAACTGACGACGAACGAATTTTGGAAATCATTAAAGCGAGCGGAAACGAAGCCGTAATGACTTCTGTCTCGCATCGATCGGGAAGCGATCGTATCGCTGAAGTTGCTGAAAGCTTAGAGGAAAATTCGCTAATCGTTAATGTTCAGGGCGATGAGCCTTTGATCTCGCCGGAAACGATCGAAAAAGCCGTCGAAGCGATTTTGACGGATGAAACGATCAATATTGCAACAACTTGCGAACCGATTCATGACGCAAAGGACGTTTTATCGCCAGATGTTGTAAAAGTCGTAACGGACGAAAATGGTTTTGCTCTTTATTTTTCGCGCTCGCCGATTCCGTTTCCGCGCGAATTCGTGCAAAAATACGGTACGCTGGAAAACGCTTTAGAAAACGAATCCGGGCTGCTTTCGCTTTTTCGCAAACACACCGGGCTTTACGTTTATCGGCGCGAATTTTTGTTGGAATTCACGAAAATGCCGCCAACGGATTTGGAAGAAACCGAAATGCTTGAACAGTTGCGCGCACTTGAAAACGGCGCAAAGATAAAAGTCGTCGAAGTAACGGAAAGATCCATCGGGGTCGATACGCAAGGAGATTTTGAACGGGTGAGAGCGATACTGGAAAGTCGAAGCGCAAAGATTTATGGGTGACTGGATCGGATTATTATTTTTCGCTCTGCTGATAATCGGCATTATTGTTGGCTTAAAGCTTTTGAGCAAGCCGGTGACGCGAACCGAAGCAGAATTCGAGCGAAACGCATCCGAAGGAACGACTATGCTTGGCGCCGGAATGAGCGCGCTTCAGGGATTTCTCGACCCGGCAGAGGGAAGAGCGAAAGAAGTGCGGCAGCAAATGAAAGAAGGACGCTTTATGAAAAAAAAGCGCGAAGGAAAAGCGGACGGAGAAGATTTGACAGCGGAAGATAATCTCAATTGAGGAGAAAAAGATGACAAAATATATTTTCGTAACAGGCGGCGTGGTTTCGAGTTTGGGAAAAGGTTTGGCGGCGAGTTCTTTGGGCTGTCTGCTCGAATCGCGCGGGATGAAAGTTCAGATGATGAAACTCGATCCGTATATAAATGTCGATCCGGGAACGATGTCGCCGTTTCAGCACGGCGAAGTTTTCGTAACCGATGACGGCGCGGAAACCGATCTCGATCTCGGGCACTACGAGCGCTTTACAAACGCGCATCTGACGAAAGCGAATAACTGGACGAGCGGCAGAATTTATCTTTCCGTCATCGAAAAAGAACGCCGCGGCGATTATCTCGGCAAAACGATCCAGGTGATTCCGCACATCACAGACGAGATCAAAATGGCGGTTCGCGCCGTCGCCGACAAAGACAATCCGGATATTTTGATCGTCGAGATTGGCGGAACGGTCGGCGACATTGAATCGCTGCCTTTTATGGAAGCCATACGCCAGATCGGCAACGAAGAAGGCAGAAATAACGCGATATTTGTTCACGTTACGCTTGTTCCTTTTATCGCCGCCGCGGGCGAATTGAAAACAAAACCGACGCAGCATTCGGTCAAAGAATTGCGCGAGATCGGTATCTCGCCGGACATTTTACTTTGCCGCAGCGACCGTCCTTTGCCGATGGAATTGCGCGGCAAGATCGCGCTTTTTTGCAACGTCCAGGAAAACGCCGTCATTTCCGCGCTCGATGTCGGAACCATTTATGAAGTTCCGCTGGCGTTTCACGAGCAGGGTTTGGACGATCTGGTCGTCCATAATCTGCATCTTCAAGAACAATTTCCGACCGCGGATCTGAAAAACTGGCGCAAGCTCGTTTCCGTGATCAAAGAACCTTCGGAAGGCACTGTGAAGATCGGAATTGTCGGAAAGTACGTCGGCTTGGAAGATTCTTACAAATCTTTGAGCGAAGCGCTGACCCACGGCGGCGTGGCGAATAATCTGCGCGTAAACGTCGAATGGTTCGAGTCGGAAGACCTTTTAAAAGACGATTACGAAACCGATCTGCACGATTTTGACGCGATACTTGTGCCGGGCGGATTCGGCAAACGCGGGATCGCGGGAATGATCCGCGCGATCAAATACGCGCGAAAAGCGGGAACGCCGTATTTTGGAATTTGCCTCGGAATGCAAACGGCGTGTATTGAGTTTGCGCGCGACGTTTGCGGTTTGCGCGACGCAGATTCGACGGAGTTCAACGCCGAAACACCGTTTCCGATCATTTTCAAACTGCGCGATCTGGTCGATGTAGAGGAATACGGCGGAACGATGCGTCTCGGCGCGTGGGATTGTAACTTGAAGGAAGGAAGCCTTGTGCGGGGAATTTATCACAACGCGGAAACGATCAGCGAACGCCACCGTCATCGATATGAATTCAACCCCGAATTCCGCTCGGTTTTGGAAAAAGAAGGCTTGGTTTTCAGCGGCATTTCGCCGGACGGAAAATTTGTCGAAATGATAGAGCTTCCGCGCGAAACACATCCGTTTTTCGTCGGCTGCCAGTTTCATCCCGAATATAAATCGCAGCCCTTGAATCCGCATCCGCTTTTTGTTTCGTTTGTAAAAGCCGCCTGGGAAAATCGCGTCAACAGCGAAAATATGAAAGACGACGTCACAAGCGATCAACAGATCGAGATGCCGGAACATGTTTCGGTTGGCGAAGAGTAAAGATGCAAGATAGTCCCAAAAAACGACTACGAAAACCCAACGGCGTATTCCTTTTGACAGGTTTGATTTTTCTCAACTTCGGCGTTTATCAATTTCTCAATGATTTTTTAGCGATGCGCGCGGCTGAAAACGAAACGCCACTGTTAATTGCAGTAATCCTAATAAGCCTTGATGTGTTTTCGGCGGCGTCAGCAGTTTGGGCTTTTTTTGGCGACAATTCAGGTCGAATTAGTTTATTGAGTTTTGTAAGTTTGAATATGCTCTGGTCTGTTTTCATGTTAGTTCTAGCGATTTCCTATGCAAAACCGGATGCGCGCGGATATTATGACCAGAACATATTTTTCTTCGGATTTAGTTTGGTAAAGCCGCTGGCGTTATTCGGTCTCTGCTGGTGGTATTTCACACGAAAGGATATTCTTGCCTACTATAAGCAAGATAACCAATATGAATTCTTTTAGCATCGGAAACGTAACCTTCGGCGGCGGAAATTTGTCGTTTATTCTCGGTCCGTGCGTTGTAGAATCCGCCCAGCACTCGCTATTTATGGCGCAGGAAATAAATGATATTTGCAAACACGTCGGCGTCGATGTCGTTTACAAATCGTCGTTTGACAAAGCAAATCGCAGCTCGATCGAAAGCTTTCGCGGCGGCGGAATGGAGTTCGGCTTGGAAGTTCTGGCGCAGGTCAAAGCGGAGATCGGAATTCCTGTTATCACGGACGTTCACGAGCCGTGGCAAGTTGAAAAGACGGCGGCGGTCGCGGACATTTTACAAATTCCGGCGTTTCTTTGCCGTCAAACCGACCTTTTAATCGAAGCGGCAAAGTCGGGAAAAGCCGTCAATGTAAAGAAGGGTCAATTTCTTGCGCCCTGGGATGCGAAAAATATCGTCGATAAATTGAAAGACGCCGGCGGCGAAAAAATTCTTTTAACCGAACGCGGCGCGAGTTTCGGTTACAATAATTTGGTTGTCGATCTCAGAAGTTTTCCGATAATGAGAAGCTTTGGTGTTCCGGTCGTTTTTGACGTGACGCATTCGCTCCAGCTTCCCGGCGGACTTGGAAAAGCAACCGGCGGGCAGAGCGAATACATCGAAAACTTTGCTCGAGCCGGTGTCGCGTGCGGCGTTGACGCCGTATTTATGGAAGTTCACGATAATCCGTCGAAAGCTCCGTCAGACGGTCCGAATCAGTTGCCGTTGGAACGATTGGAAAAGTTACTTTTTAAATTAAAAGAGATTCACGAATTGGTTAATAATTAATTGAAAGCGAATTTGTAGGAGCAGGTCTTGTGCCTGCCCAATGAGCGAAGCGAACATTTGTTTTATCCGCTCAAGTTGATTTTTATTACGTTTGATCAGCGACTTCGTCGCTTTGGGCAGGCACAAGACCTGCCCCTACATTTATTTTATGTTTCCGAATAGATTACAAGTAGCAACAATTCTCGCGCTTTTGTTTTTTACTTTTAAGGCTGGTGTCATTGCGCAAAGTGAAACGGTCGCCTCGCGAACGTGGGAAGTGCAGAAATACGACATCACAGCAACGCTGCCGCAGGCGGAAACCGATAGATATTTGTCTGTCAAAGCAGTTCTGAGTTTGAAAAATGTTTCGAACAGTTCGGCTTCGAGTCTAACTTTAAGGATTTCGGATAAAGCGGAAATTTCCGGCGTGAAAATCAACGGAAGCGCAGCAGATTTTAGAAAAAGTGAAGAAAAAATAAGCAGCGGTCTCAGTTTGCAGAGGGCGAATCTTATTATTTCGTCGGTTCAGCCGGGTCAGACTGTTTCAGTAGAGGTCAATTACAAATTAAAGGTCGATGAAAATTCCGGCTTGAATGCTCTTTCGCCCTCCGGCTCGCAGTTTTTGCCGCTTTCGTTTTGGTATCCTACGCCGAACAGTTGGTATTTTGCTCGCGGCGCCGATTTTGCGGCGGTCAGTTTACAAATAAATTCTTCATTCGGCGGTACGGTTGTAGCCTCAGGCTCGCGCGGTGCCAACGGTTTCGAACAAAAACTAAATGGGCAGCCTTTTTTTGTCGCGGGAAATTGGGACTCAACAAATGCAAACGGGGTTTCGCTGCTTCTCACAAAGGGCGCCGGGGCGGAAGAACAAAAGCGCGCCAATGATTTAGCGGCTTTAGCTTCCGAAGCAAGGGCATTTTTCGCCAATCTTTTGGGCGCTGCGCCGGATGTTCCTTTGCAAATTGTTGCCGTAAGACGCGGCGCGGGATTTTCGAGCGGCGGAACGATTCTGGTTGACGAAAGCGTTTTTCGGCGGCAGAAAATCGATTCGCAGACTGCGATGACGATCGCGGAATCGATCGTGAAAATTTGGGTCGGGAATTCGGTGAATGTTGACGGCGAAGGTTTTGGCGCCGTTCGCGAAGGTTTGCCGCGTTTTCTAGCGACACAATTTCTCGAACAGAAATACGGAAAAGATATCGCCGATCTCGAGCGTTTGCGGCAGCGAAACGCTTATTCGGCGGTCGCGAAACGTGATGCGCCGATAAATATCGTTTCACCGCTCGACGATTATTTTTATTCGGTTGCGGCAAATAAGGGCGCAATGATTTGGCGGCTTTTGGCGAAAAAGGTTGGACAAGACGAGTTTTTCAAACTTCTCCGTGAGAATATGAAGGACGGAAATCTAAGTTTGAACGAGCTTCGAACGGCTTTTGTGTCGGAAAAGGATTTTCTAGATTACGCCTTCGGACAGGTTACGGATACGAATTTGCTTGTCGGATTACCGCAGGCAAGCGGCGTCGAATGGAAAATCGCTCTAAGAAATACAGGTTCGATCGAGGCGGACGTTAACGTTACGGCAACGACCGCAACCGGTGAAAAATTGAATGCGCGCGCCGTTATTCCGGCGAAGAGCTTTGGCGAGGTTGTATTTAAAACCGCGGAAAAGATCATTCGCGCTGAGATCGATAGCGATAAGTTTTATCCGCAAATGGATTATTCCGATGATGTCGCACCGCGTGAATTTACGGAAAGTGATGCGCTTTTAGCCATCAAACGCGCTTTTGATAAACAGGATTTTGCGGGCGCGGAAAAAAATGCGCTTGCCGTTTTGAAAGCGCTGCCGCGCTTTGACGACGCGAGGATCCTTTTGGCGAGATCCTATTTTGCGCAACAAAAAACAGCAAACGCCGAGAAGGAGTTTCGCGCTGTTCTGGACGAAAAACTTCCGAGCGCGAGAGGTCTCGCCTGGGCAAATGTTGGTCTCGGGGAAATATCTTTAAGAGCCGGGCAAAAAGCACCGGCGGCAAATTATTTTGAGGAAGCGATCAAAGCGGAGGGCGATTACGGCGCGACACTAGCTGCGCGACTGGCGCGAAACACCGCCGGCGCGATCAGCCTTTCCCAAGACGAAAGTGTAAAAGGCTTTTTTGCGCAATTTGACAGGTCGGCGATTTCGGGGCGAAAAGCGGATCTGGATTCGTTGATCGTTTCCGGGGAAATCGTGAGATTTTCGTCTGGAATTTCAGGACAAGCCCAGGAATGGAGCACAAAAATTGTCGGTATCGATAAAATGGGATCTGATTCGGTTCTTGTTGAAACCGTATTAAATCTAAAAATGATCAACAAAAGCCCTGAAAGCGGAACCGCTGTTTTTCATCTCGTAAAGATCGGGAATGCGTGGAAGCTGACTGGCGTCGAAATGTTTGAAGTTCGCTGATTGGCTAAAAGAATGGCTGAGGAAAAATTGAGCGGCGAGATTTTGGACCGCGCTCGAAAAGTAAAACTTCTTCTAATGGATTGCGACGGTGTTTTAACTGACGGTCGGCTTTATTTTAGCGAAAACGGCGAAACAATGAAGATCTTTCACGTTCGTGACGGTCAAGGCTTGGCGATGTGGCACAAAGCCGGTTTTCG
>JBGTFE010000089.1:0-116374 GCA_041747435.1 Pyrinomonadaceae bacterium
AGATCATTTCGGCGAACAGGTTTCGACGGGTTACGAACGGTTACTTTTCGATTGTATGACGGGCGACGCGACGCTCTTTCAACGCGCCGATATGGTCGAAGCGAGTTGGCAGATCGTTTCGCCGATTCTCGATGTCTGGCAAGCGATTCCGCCGCGCGAATTTCCGAATTACGAAGCCGGAACTTGGGGACCAACCGAAGCCGACAATCTGATAAATGAATGCGGCGCGAAATGGCGGAACAAGGTTGACTGATATTTATGGAAATTAAAGTTTTTGAGACAATCGAAAACCTGAACACATTTGCCGCCGAAAAATTTATCGAGATCGGAACTCAGGCAATTAAAAATCACGGTCAGTTTACGGTTGCGCTTGCCGGCGGTTCAACTCCGAAAGCACTTTTTCAATTATTGGCAAGCAATAAATATAACAACAAAATCAATTGGAAATCCGTGTTTTTTTTCTTTGGTGACGAAAGAAATGTTTTACCGGATGATGACGAAAGTAATTTTCGGATGGCGAATGAAAATCTTTTTCAACCTTTAAATATTGATTCTGACAATATCTATCGCTGGGAAACTGAAATCGAAAACGTGAAAAAAATTGCTGAAGTTTATGAAAAAAGCATACAACATTTTTTCCGTGGCTTTCCAAAATTTGATTTGATTTTGCTCGGAATGGGCGATGACAGTCATACGGCTTCGCTGTTTCCATCTACCAAAGCATTAAACGAAATGGAAAAAACCGCAGTTGAAAATCGGGTGGAAAAATTGGAAACGTGGCGATTTACGCTGACTTTTCCCGCAATAAACAATGCCGAAAATATTATTTTTCTAGTTAAGGGCGCAGAAAAAGCCGAAACTTTGAAACGAGTTCTCGAAGGCGAATTCCAGCCGGAAAAGTATCCTTCCCAAAATATAAAACCGGAAAATGGGAAACTTTTTTGGCTGATTGACAAATCAGCCGCCGGGTTACTAAATAAAAATGATGTTTAATTACCATTTTTACCAAATCCGATTTACCGTTTACAATTAACTACCAATGGGAATCGAGATTGCCGTTACAATTTTACTGCTTTTCGCGCTCGCTTTTTTGGCTACGATTGATATGGCTTTTTCGCAGTTGTCCGATGTCAGTCTGCGGCGCATAGCTTCCGAGGCGGAAGAACTTCAAAAGTCGAGTTCCGCCGAATTTCTGCACGAAATTCTCGAAAATCGTCCGCATTTCCGTTTCGCGCTTTCGGCGGCAATTCAGGTTTTGTTGGTTATTTTTGCTGTATTTGTGGTGTTGATCGTTTACTACTTTTTCCCCGATGCACCTCGCGAGATTCTGATTTATTCCCTGCTTATTTCTCTTTTTTTGTCAGTTGTTTTTCGCCAGATCGTGCCGCGTATTTTGACCGGAACCAATCCCGAAAGCAAACTGATGCTGCTTCTGCCGCTGGTTCGCCCGCTTTATCGCTTTTGGACGTTTATCACTTATCCGATTTCACTGCTGGTTGGCAGACGAAAAAAGCGTGAGTTGGAAAACACCATTTTGTCGGACAACAGTGACGAAAATGACGATGACGATTCGGATGAACTTCAGGCATTGATGGAAGTCGGTGAAGCCGAAGGCATTATCGAACAAAAAGAGCGCGAATTGATCGAACGGATGATCGAATTTACCGACACGGAAGTTGATGAAATAATGACACCGCGCACGGAAATCGTCGCGCTTTCGATCAATGCGACGGTACAGAACACGCGCGATCTGATTATCGAGGAAAAATACTCACGACTGCCCGTTTTTCGGGATAATATTGACAATATCGAAGGCGTGATATATGTCCGCGATCTGCTACTGGCGTGGACGGAAGGCAGAGAAAACGACACGATCAAATCGCTTTTGCGACCGGCTTATTTTGTTCCCGAAACAAAATCCGCCGCCGAACTTTTGAAAAATTTTCAAACCTCTCATTTTCAAATCGCCATCGTCATTGACGAATACGGCGGCGTTGCCGGACTCGTGACGGTCGAAGACATTCTCGAAGAAATCGTCGGCGAGATCGAAGACGAGGACACCGAAGAAGAAGAAATTATCGAAATCATCGAAGGCGAAGACGGTTATTTCGATGTTTTCGGCTCGGTCGAAATCGGCAAGATCGAGAGGCTTTTCGGAATGGAAATCGAAGACGACGATTTTACGACCATTGCCGGACTGGTAATGAGCGAGATCGGATACATTCCTAAAACAGGTGAAAAACTGAATTTTCGCGGTCTCGACGTTGATGTTCTCCAATCCGATGATAAAAAGATTCATCTGCTCAGATTGCGCCGGTCAAACGGCGAATCCGGCGAAAATATAAGTTAGGTGATTTGAAATTTACTGATATGTATTTACTTGACAATTTCTGCACAATGGATTTCAATATACAAAGTTTGTCCGATAAAATAAACTGACTGATCAGAAACAGTCCCCTAAATCCATCCTTATTTATACGCTATTATTCATTTAGTTATTCGAGTATTTAAAACCCGAATTCCGTATTTATAATCTAAAGGAGGATTTACAAATGAAAAAAAATGAAGCGGCGGAGGTTAGAACACCGCTCTTATTGGTTTTAATTATTTTGGGATTGACGGCAACACTATTTTTCTTGCCTTTCCAATATCGCTCCCAGGCTAACAATAAAAGTAAAGGACTTTTTACGAAAACGGAAAGTCATGCGGACGGCTTGGAAAACTACGATATTCGTGAGCAGGTAGGTCAGGATATTGAAGACGCTTTTCTGAAATATCGTCAAAATGCGGGCAAAGATTCGGCGATAGTTGCCGACATCCGTGACGGATTTGTTCGCGGTGAAGAAATTCTACGGGCAAAAGTTTCGACCTTAAAAGTCGAATACAATAATGATTTACGCATTCCCGAGGTTATTACGCCCGATATTTGGCGACCCGAAGTCGAGCGTTTGACCGCGCCTTCCGAAATGAAGCGTTCCGAAATACTCCGCGATTTTGTCAAACAAAACAACAACTTGATCGGTGTCAGCGATAATCAAGCCGATAATTTGAAAGTTACGGCTGATTATACCAACCCGAACAGCGAAATTTCATTTGCCCATCTGGAACAAACAATTAACGGTATTCCAGTTTTTCGCGGTGAAGTCAAAGCCGGTTTCACAAAGTCGGGCGAAATAATTCGGGTGATTAACAATCTGGCTCCCGGCTTGGACTATGAAAATATTTCAACTGATTTTCGCAATCCGGTTGATGCTGTCGAAGCGGCGTATCGTGATATCAACGCTGAACCGACAAAGCTCGACACACAATTTAACGATTCGTTGTCGAACGATTTGAAAGCGGTTTTCGGAAACGGCGATTGGGCAACCGTCGCTGAAAAAATGTATTTTCCGACCGAACCCGGCATCGCAATTCCGTCTTGGCGCGTCCTTATCTGGCAACCCGTCAATGCTTTTTATGTCATTGTTGACGCGGAATCGGGCAGAATGCTCTGGCGCAAAAACATTACTGAAGACCAGACGCAGAGCGCGACTTTTGATGTTTATGCCAACAGCAACGGCTACATTGACGGCGCGGACAGTCCGTCTCCTTTTTCGCCGGGACCGTTAAATCCGACAACCGGACAACAAGGCGCAATTATCGCTCGAAACTTACGCACATTGATCGGAAATGAAGCACCGAATACTTTTAACAACAACGGCTGGATCACCGACAACACCAACATAACTGACGGAAACGCGCTGGAAGCCGGCATTGACCGCGACGGAATTAACGGCGTTGATGCAACACAAACGGGCAATGGAGCGTGTCCGGGCGCAGGCTGCCGCACGTTCACTTCGACGTGGAATCCGCCGCCGGGAAATCCCACGCCGGGAGATTCGCCGCTGACCGCCCAAGCGCAACGCGGCGCAGTAATTCAGATGTTTTACATTATGAATCTTTATCACGACGCGCTCTACAAAGTCGGATTTACAGAAGCGGCGCGAAACTTCCAACAAGACAATTTCGGACGCGGCGGCGCAGGCGCAGACCGCGTTTCGGGCGAAGGTCAGGATTCGTCGGGAACGAACAATGCAAACTTTTCGACTCCCGCTGACGGCGGTCGCGGACGGATGCAGATGTATCTTTGGACAGGTCCGACTCCCGATTATGACGGAACGACCGATGCCGAAGTGATTATTCACGAAGTTACGCACGGACTTTCAAATCGTCTGCACGGCAACGCTTCGGGGCTTTCGACCAATATGTCGCGCGGGATGGGCGAAGGCTGGTCGGATTTTTATTCATATACATTGCTTTCCGAACCTTCCGATCCGATTGATGCCGTTTATACGACCGGCGGTTATGCGACCTATCTCGGAGCGGCTGGTTTTACCGGAAACTATTATTACGGTATCAGACGTTTTCCGCGTGCGCCGATCACCTTTTTAGGTCCGAACGGAAAACCGCATAATCCGTATACTTTTCGTTATTTGAACTCCGATTGTAATACATTGATCGGAACCACCACGTCAAATCCGCCGCCGAATAGCGCGTATCCGCGCGGACCTTACGGCGCAACGCAATGCGACGCGGTTCATAATGCCGGTGAAGTCTGGAGCAGTGCTTTGTGGGAAGTTCGCAACCGGATGGTTCAGCGTCTCGGTCATACCGCCGGAACAACCCGCGTTTTGCAGGTTGTGACCGACGGAATGAAGCTCGCGCCGCTCGGACCGACCTTTTTACAGGAACGCGACGCGATTCTTTCCGCCGCATCCGTTTTCGGGGCTGATGATGTGAATGATGTCCGCGAAGGTTTCCGCGTGCGCGGGATGGGTTTTAGCGCAAGTATTCAATCAGCGTCTCCGGCGGCTGTCACCGAAGCATTCGATACCTGGGGAGCTCCGAATCAACCACCGACGGCTTCATTTACGTTTAGCTGCGCGGGGCTGACCTGTAATTTCAACGGCAGTGCATCAAACGATCCCGACGGTTCGATTGTCAGCTATTCGTGGAACTTCGGCGACGGCACGACCGGAAGCGGAGCGACACCGACTAAAACCTATTCGTCAAGCGGAACGCGCACAGTCACGCTGACTGTCACCGATAACGGCGGAGCAACCGGAAATACTTCGCAGTCCGTAACTGTCACCGCGCCACCCGTAAACATTACTTTGAGCGTTACAACACAAAGAAGAGGCAACCGAACAACCGCCAATCTGAGTTGGACGGGAGCGAGCGGTTCGGTCAATGTTTATCGGAACGGCTCGATCATCGCCACCGTGTCGGGAACAACCTACGCCGACAATCTCGGACGCGGCAGCGGCACGGCAACCTATCAGGTTTGCAATGCCGGAACTACGACCTGCTCAAATCAGGTAACGATCAATTATTAACATTCCCTGTTAATATAAATCGAAAAAAGAAAGCCTTGATAAAATTTCAAGGCTTTCTTTTTTCGATTCGCAATATCGAACCGGTCAATTTATTTTGTAAAAATTTATGTGTTAGAATTTCAATAAAGTTTTTTGGAGAAAATTTTTAAAATGGGGTTTCATATCGTTTGGAGCCGCAAAATTATAAAGATTCTATAAAATTAAGGAGTAAATATTATGGCTATCAGACTTGGCGACGAAGCACCGGATTTTACAGCGGAAACGACCGAAGGCGAAATCCGTTTTCACGAATGGTTGGGCAACGATTGGGGCGTTTTATTTTCGCACCCGAAAGATTACACGCCCGTCTGCACGACCGAACTCGGGATGGCGGCGAAGCTCAAACCCGAATTCGACAAACGCGGCGTAAAGGTTATCGGTTTGAGCGTTGACCCGCTCGAATCGCACAAAGGCTGGGAAAAAGACATCGAGGAAACGCAAGGCACCGCCGTTAATTTCCCGATGATCTCCGATGCGGACAAAAAGGTTTCCGATCTTTACGATATGATCCATCCGAACGCCAGCGACACATTTACGGTGCGTTCGGTTTACGTCGTCGGTCCGGATAAAAAAGTAAAACTAATGATCACATATCCGGCAAGCACGGGGCGAAATTTCGACGAAATTCTGCGCGTGATCGATTCGCTGCAACTTACGGCAAATTACAGCGTTGCGACGCCCGTAAATTGGAACGACGGCGACGACTGCATCATCCTTCCGTCGCTTTCGGACGAAGACGCGCGCGCGAAATTTCCTGCCGGTTGGGACGCGGTCAGACCCTATCTAAGGATCACAAAACAGCCGAATAAGTAAGAGACAGATGGTAAACACAGACTAATTAAGATTTCTCCCTCTTTTCATTTTTCACTTTCTTCTTCCTTTTCCCGCGCCACTAAGCTAAAATTGAGCTGTATTTGTGAGCTTAATTCTTCAATTGGATCTTAAGATGCTGGACAAAGAAACCAATTCCATACGCGAGAACGAAGAACATCTGCAGCGCGCGCGGCTCGCGGCAATCGTCGAATCATCCGAAGACGCGATCATCAGCAAAGATCTTGAAGGGATAATTACGAGCTGGAATCGGGGCGCGGAGAAATTATTCGGCTACACGGCTGACGAAACAATCGGAAAGCCGATCACAATTCTTATACCACGCAGACTCATAGACGAAGAGCCGATGATACTCGAACGCATCCGACGCGGCGAGCAGATCGCTAATCACGAAACCATCCGACGCCGGAAAGACGGACGGGAAATAAACATTTCGCTTACCGTTTCTCCGATCCGCAGCGAAGCCGGATATATTATCGGCGCGTCAAAGATCGCCCGCGATATCACCGAACGCGTCACAACCGAAGAAGTTCTGCGCGAAAATCAAATGATGCTCGCGCTGGCGATGCAAAGCAGTCATATGGGCGCGTGGCAGCACGACATCACGACTGGCATCGTTATTTGGAGCGACGAGCTTGAAGAGATCTTCGGGCTCGAAAAAGGCGGCTTCGGCGAAACACGCGCCGCTTTCTATGAGTTGATACACGAAGACGATCGCGAAAAGGTTTGGGGCGAAGTCGAGCAAGCCGTCGCCGAACACCGTGATTATGCGGTCGAATTTCGCTTCTATCACACGGACGGCAGCATTCGCTGGATGGAAGGTCGCGGACAGGCGGTTTATTCCGATAAAGGCGAACCCGTCAGGCTTTACGGTATCGGTATCGATATCACCGAGCGCAAAAATACCGAAGCCTCCGTCCGCCAATCGGAAAAACTTTATCGAACGTTATTTGATCTGGTGCCCATCGCTGTTTATACGTGCGACGCAAACGGCTTGATCACGGAATATAACCAGCGCGCGGTCGAATTGTGGGGACGCGAGCCGAGAAAGCACGATCCAGAAGACAAATTTTGCGGTTCGTTCAAAATTTTCTACCCGGACGGACGAACGATGCCGCATGAAAAGTGCCCCATGGCGCGAGTTTTGCGGGGCGAGACATTGACACAAGGCGAATTGGAAATTCTTGTTGAACGACCCGACGGCGTGCGTAGAAATATAGTTCCGAGCCCGCAGCTCTTGAAGAATGAGCGCGGCGAATCGATCGGCGCAATAAACTGTCTTTACGACTTCACTGAAACCAAGCAAACTCAGAAAAAACTCATCGACGTAGAACGCCGTGCAGCGGAAGACTATCAGGCGCTTTTGTCGCGTATGGTTCCGCTGGCTCAAGCGCTTGGCACGGCGCGCAAACTTTTGACGGTTTATCGCACGGTTGGTGAATTCGTCCGCGCTTCAATGCCCTGCTCCGCTTTTTTTATTTCGTTTCACGACGCCGCGGAAAATCTACGAACGGCTGCGTATGCGTGGGGAAACGAGGGTGAGGTCGACGTATCGAAATTACCGCCGATGAATCTTACCGCTGACGGCGGACCGAATTCGCAGGCGATCTTCCAAAACAAATCGGTGATTGTCAATGATTACTGGGACTTTATGCAGAAACGCCCGCACGTTGTTTTACAGGAAAACGGTAAAGATCCGCATTCGGCAGCGGTTGTTCCGATGAAAGTGATGAACCGGATTCTCGGAACCTTCGAAGTGCAGGCGTACGAGAAAAATGCTTTTTCGGACGAACATATAGTCGCTCTCGAAATGGTCGCGAATCTTGCGGCGGTCGCTATCGAAAACGTTCGCCTGCTCGAAACCGAACAGTTTGCCCGCGAGGAAGCCGAACAACGCTGGCGCGAAGGCGAAATTCTTCAATCCGTCAGCCGAACGCTTGTCGGCGCGTTCGAGCTCGACGCCGTCACCGAAATTATCTGCAAAGCCATACGGGAACTGCTGCAATCGGACGGCGCGACATTTGTGCTGCACGAAAAAGATAGTGTTCATTACAAGGATGAAAATGCGATCTCTCCGCTTTGGAAAGGCAGAAAATTTCCGATCGATTGCTGCATATCGGGTTGGTCCATCCGCGAGCGAAAACCGGTTGCGATCGCTGATATTTATGCAGACGATCGAATCCCGCACGATGCGTATAGTTCCACTTTTGTGAAGAGCCTGGCGATGATGCCCGTTGGACCGGACGAACCGGTCGCGGCGATAGGGGCATATTGGGCAACTCATCACGAAGCGACAAGATATGAAGTCGGGCTTTTGCAATCGCTCGCAAATCTCGCCGATCTTGCACTCTCAAACGCACGTTCTTATGAGAAAATGCGCCGGGCACGAAGCGAAGCCGAAGCTGCAAATCGCGCGAAGGATGAATTTTTGTCGGTACTCTCGCACGAGCTGCGCACACCGCTAAATGCGATGCTCGGCTGGATTAGAATGCTCGGCTCCGGTGAGTTGGATACGGGACAGACCGCGCAGGCTGTCGAAACGATCGAGCGCAACGCTCGCTTGCAGAACCATTTGATCGAGGATCTTCTCGACGTTTCACGCATAATATCCGGCAATATGAGGATCGATAAAGAGGAAGTGAATATTGTTTCAATCGTAAAAACGTGTGTTGAAACCGCGCTTCCGTCCGCACGTCAAAAAAATCTGTCGCTCGCCTTTCAGAGCAGTCTGGCGCAGCAAGAGCTAATGGGCGACACCGTTCGGCTACAGCAGATCGTGAATAACTTGATCAATAACGCAGTCAAATTCACTCCGGACGGCGGCAGTATTTCCGTAACGTTGGAGCCAGCGGTCAAAAAGGTTCAGATCAAAGTCGAGGATACGGGAATCGGCATCTCGCCCGAATTTCTTCCGATGATATTTGATCGATTTAAGCAGGCGGACAGCACTACAAAACGCGCCCATACGGGACTCGGTCTTGGCTTGACGATCGTTCGGCATTTGACGGAGCTTCACGGCGGAAAAGTGAAGGTTTTTAGCGGCGGCGAAGCACACGGCTCAACCTTTATTATCGAACTTCCGGTCACTCCCGGCTTGAGCGGATCTGCGTTTTCCGAAAATGGCGCGACCAAACCAGAAAATAATTCTAAATTGAAAGGTGCCAGGATCATGCTCGTCGATGACGATTGCGAAGGAATTCAGCCGCTGCAAATTTTGCTGGAAACTCAACAAGCCAATGTATTTTGCGCCGAATCGGCGAAAGAAGCGCTTGAAAAGCTTTCCGAAGAGCGGTTCGACATCCTCATTAGCGACATCGGAATGCCCGGAATGGACGGATTCGAACTGATCGACAAAGTGCGGAAACTTACGGATCGCCAGAATTATCGTTTGCCCGCCATCGCGCTGACGGCGTATGCCGCTTCTGAAGACCGCGAGCGCGTTCTTTCCGCAGGTTACAAGACGCACCTCACCAAGCCCGTCGATTTCGATGATTTTCTCTCAACCGTTGATCGATTGTTGAACGGTGACGCGGGAAAAGTCTAATTGAATTTGCCATCGCATCCGCCGCCGAATATTATTAACTTACCTAAGATTTGATTTACCCACTCGCTTGGGTACCGAAAAATTCGGAAGATGTTCTTTATCTTCGCATTGAGCCGATATATTCGGCAAAAACAACCTATTTTAAAATGGAGAAACTACATGATTAAATTAACTGGGAAAATTCTTGTGATCGCCGCGATGCTTTGTGTATCGATCGGCTTTGCCGGCTGCGACTCTGCTCCGACGAACACGACCACCGCGGGTGCGAATGCGAATAAACCTGCAAACAGCGCACCTAAATCGGACACGTCCACGACCGAAGCTCCGAAAACCGACACCGCCGCCACCGGTGATAAAGTCGGTGTCGCGGAATGCGACGAATATATCGAAAAATACGAGGCATGCTTGACCAGCATTGGCGAGAAATATCCGCAAGTTCAACCGGGTCTGCAGCAGGCGTTTGAAACGCAGCGTAAAGGCTTCAAAGACGCCGCAGCTTCGCCATCCGGTAAAGCAACTCTCGCGGATGTTTGTAAAAAGGCAATCGAATCCGCAAAGGAATCGACCAAGATGTACGCCTGCAAATGGTAGATGCCGCTTTAATTTGACTGAAATACGACTCATCTTTTCGCCTTTGCTGAAAGATGAGTTTTTTATTTCCTCCGCTCGTGTTTTGCGAGCGATTCATGGCAAAATTTAATCAATGTCGAAAAAGAAAAGTAAATTTTTGAGCGGCAAACGTATCAACCCGACGCCGATCGCAAAAAGTACGGCGCTGGCGGATTTGGTTGACGAATCTTTTATGGCTTATAACGCCGCGCGGCTGCGCGAAGCGTGCCGTCTTTTCACGCAAAAAATGCTCGAAGACGACGTGACGGTCGGCGTAACGTTGACTGGCGCACTGACGCCCGCGGGACTTGGAATTTCCGCGCTCATTCCGCTGATAAAAGCAGGCTTTATTGACTGGATAATTTCAACCGGCGCAAATCTTTATCACGACACGCATTTCGGAATCGGACTCGATCTTCACCAAGGCAACACGCAAATTTCTGACGTCGTTTTGCGCGACGAGGAAGTCGTCCGAATCTACGATATTTTTTTTGATTATTCGGTTTTGCTCGATACCGATTCCTATTTTCGGCGCTTGATCGAAGGCGAGGAATTTCAAAAAACAATGTCTTCCGCCGAATTTCACGATCTTTGCGGAAAATATATCGGCGAAACCGAAAAAAATCTGGGCATCGAAAGCAAATCGCTGCTCGCCGTCGCGCACAAATTCGGTGTGCCGGTTTACACATCCTCGCCGGGCGATTCATCGATCGGAATGAATATCGCGGCGAAAGAACTGCAAGGCGGAAAACTCATTTTAAATCCGAATCTGGACGTAAACGAGACCGCGGCGATTGTTCTCGCGGCAAAACGCGGCATAATTCATTCGGGCGAAAAGACAAAAACAGGCGGAAAATCCGCGATATTTATTCTCGGCGGCGGAAGCCCCAAAAATTTTGCGCTTCAAACCGAACCGCAAATTCAGGAAGTTCTTGGAATCGACGAAAAAGGACACGATTATTTTTTGCAGGTGACGGATGCGCGCCCGGACACAGGCGGTTTGAGCGGAGCGACCCCGGGCGAAGCCGTCAGTTGGGGCAAGGTCGATCCGGAAAAATTGCCCGACGCAGTCGTTTGCTACCTTGACTCGACCGTCGCGCTGCCGATCATCACGGCTTACGCGCTGGCGCGCCACGAACCGCGCGAGCCACGGCGTCTCTTTGATCGTCGCGAAGAGTTTATGGATTTACTTAAGAAGGAATACGAAAAATCAACACGAAGATGAAATTAATTGCCGAGCTCGACGACAAAAAACACGACATCGAAATAAAGCGCGAGGGGAACAGTGTTTTCGCCGAAATCGACGGGAGAAAATACGAGCTTGAAGTCTCGGAGCCTGAATCGAATGTTTACTTGTTCAAAAAGGACGGCAAAATCTATGAGATCTTCGTCTCGCCGCGCCAAAATACAAGCGAACCGTTTCACGTGAATGTGAAAGGCAGCGAGTTTGAGATCGGCATTATCGATCCAAAACGCCTACGCGGCGCGGGAAGCGGCGTCGAACACGGCGACGGTTTAGCCGAAATAAAAACCACGATGCCCGGAAAAGTTGTGCGCGTTTTGACCGAACAAGGCGCCGTGATAAAAACAGGCGAAGGCGTAATCGTTGTCGAAGCGATGAAAATGCAAAATGAAATGAAATCACCTAAAGACGGCGTCGTAAAAGAAATACGCTTCGGCGAAGGCGCGACCGTCAACTCCGGCGACGTTCTAGCGATTATCGAATAAATAGCTCAAGTCCTGTGAAATCCGCGCTCAATATCTTTCATCGAAAGCCGTAGAATAACCGGTCGTCCGTGCGGGCAAGTCGTCGGCGACGACGTTACCAAAAGCCGGTCGATCAGCCATTGCATTTTCTCCGGCGTAAGCTTCATATTGATCTTAACGGCGGCTTTGCACGCAAGACTCGCGGCGATGTCGTCACGCAAGGTCGCCTTCGCTCCGCCGCGTTTTTCGCGGTCGACCGTATCGAGGATCTCTGCAAAAAGATTTCGCGCTTCCGAAGGCGGCAGGTCGGTCGGAATCGATTTTATCGCAACAGTTCTGCCGGAAAGGCGCATTAAACCGAAGCCGTAACTCTCCAAGTCTCCTTCAATTTCGCCAAAAGCGGCGGATTGCGCCGGCGTCAGATCGATAGTTTCCGGCAGAAGAAGATTCTGCGATTCGATCTTCCTCTCGTTTTCCTGACGGCTGAACTTATCAAAAAGAATGCGTTCGTGCGCGACGTGCTGATCGATCAAAAGTAAGCCTTCGTCGTCAACCGCGATGATAAAACTCTCATGAAGCTGCGCGATCGGTCGAATTTTTGATGAGGACAAATTTTCGACGTCGATCGCCTTTGCGAGTTTTTCCGCCGAATTGACGGGCGGAAGAACCATATGATTTTGGATTTCGAATTGCGGGTTGCCGATTTGATTTTCATTTTCCGGCGCTGATGTTCGCGCCATTGCAGCTTTTTGTTCAAAATCGGTCGAAAAGACTTCATCCTTTGCATCACCGTCGAGGGTAAGAATTTCCCCGCTGGTTTCTTCAATAAGCAATTCGGTCGGCGCAGTTTCCGAAGGTGAATTTGCGGGTCCATCCGTAAATTGAAAATCTATATTTCGCTGCTCAAATGATTCGGTCACAGCATTCAAACCATCCATCGATGACGATGTCTCTCGCGTAACGCGTTCGTTCCCCGATGGTGGTTCCGGAGCCGTTATCCCGGCTCGCATCAGCGCGCCGCGAATCGCTTCCGCGATTACGTCCTTGACCGCTTCCTGACGTCGAAAACGAACCTCGGTTTTCGCGGGATGAACGTTTACGTCGATCTCTTCGATCGGAATTTCCAGGAACAAAAACGCGACCGGATAAACGCCGTGAGGCAAAACCGAGCGAAAGCCTTCGAGTAATCCGCGCGAAATTATCTTATCGCGAACAAAGCGCCCGTTGATGAAAAAATACTGCGAATCACGCGTCGTTCGGCGTTCGCGCGGCGCGGAAATAAAGCCCGAAATATTTGCGATAAATTCACGCCCGCCCGAAACCGGAAGCAGACTATCGATGATATTGGTGCCAAAGATCTGAAAGGCGCGCTCGCGCAGATCCTTTGCCGGCGCCAGCCGCAGCGCTTCGCGACCGTTGTTCGTCAAAATAAATGCGATCTCCGGATGCGCCAGCGCATAATGCGTAGCGATATTCGTAAGATGAAAATTTTCCGTCGCCTCAGAACGCATAAATTTCCTTCGCGCCGGTGTGTTGAAAAAAAGTTCGCGGACAGTTATCGTGGTGCCGGTCGAGCGCGCCGCGTCTTTAACGTCAACCAATTTTCCGCCTTCGAGATATACGCGCGTCGCGGCTTCGGTTTCCTCGGTTTTCGTTATCAATTCAACTTTTGCGACGGACGCGATCGAAGCCAGCGCCTCGCCGCGAAAGCCGAGAGTTACAATTTTGGCAAGATCTTCCAATGTATAAATTTTCGACGTCGCGTGGCGCTCAAATGCTAGGATCGCATCGTCGCGCTGCATTCCGCATCCATCGTCCGCGACGCGCATCAGACGTCTCCCGCCGAGCTCGATATCGACCGATAAGCGCTTTGCGCCGGCATCGATCGAGTTTTCGATCAGCTCCTTAATAACAGAAGCCGGTCGTTCGACGACTTCGCCCGCCGCGATCTGATTTGCAAGATTGTCAGGTAAAATTTTGATTCTATTCATAATTTTTCGACAAAATCGTCAATGCCAATATCGGTTTGTCGCAAAATAGCGCGCAAGGTTCCTCTATCCAGTTCCCGATACAATGGCACACGTCGTTTGGCTCGGCGGATCATCACGAACCAGCGTTACGTGGCTTCCCCGTTGGCGATAAACAACGAAACCGAATCGCACCAAAACCCTAATGCAAGTTTTCCCGGAGATTACTGGAAGTTTACTCATGCGGCAATTTCTACCAATTCCGTTTCGTCTTTCGGTACCGGCAGATTTCGTGCTAATAAAACATCGAGGTGCAAAGAAACGGCTTCCGTTATATTCCGCAAGGCTTCGTCGCGCGTTTTACCCTGGCTTACAACGCCTTGTAGGCTGAGAACTTCGGCGAGAATATAATTATCTTCTCCACGATACAAGATCACTTTTCTATTCATTGCAAAAACTCCCAACTCAAAGATAAATTATTTGATGGTTTTTTTCTTCGGTATGAATCGCATTATAAACCCACTTGATAAAATTTTCCCCATAAAGATTGAGAAACGCCGCCATATTTAGCGTTCGTTCCTGCAACTCCCCGCGGGGAAAAAGGTCTGCGAAAAGCGCTTCGATGCGCCGATTTGCCGTCTTGTTCTTGAGCATTTCGGCTCTATGATATTTTTTGCGCAGCGCAGAAATATGCCAGAGAATTTTTCGACGCCGCGTAACGAGATTATCCGAAAGCGTCGGGTCGGATTCGAGCAAATACCGGTCTAAATTATCTAACTGTGCATTGATGATCTCTTCAACCTCGCCGAATACGCGTGCTGTTCCGTTATTTAGAAAATTCTCGACGATTTTTGCAGATAGCTTTTCTTTCCCGAAAAACAGATCGGCAAAGTCGAGTTCGTATTTTTCAAGTGTGCGGCGATGCTTGGGTTCAACGACAGTAAAACTCGCGCGATGGCGAACTGGCGTGACCGGACGCTCCAAGATTTCATAAATTACCGCGTTCTGCGCAAAATAAGCGATCTCTGCCGCGCCGCCAAAATACATGATCGTCGGCAAAAGATAATCCTGCACGACCGGACGCAGCAGCGCGTTCGGGCTTAAACGGTCCGGCGAATTCCGCGCGATCTCCGACAATTCGCTTTTTTCGAATTCGATCTCCGATTTTCGCGTCTTGATCTTTCCCCTTTTCAAATCGCGCCGCAATGCAAGCCGCTCGCCGGTTTCAGTCAAAAGAAAGAAAGGAAAGGAATCTTCTTCGACGAGCACCTGCGGTGAATAATTGTTTTCTTCGAGATCGGTGTTTCTTTGCAGCAGCTCGGAAACAATTTGGTCTGACCTTTCTATCGCGTCCGCAAAAATGGGCGCGCAAATCTTTTTCAGTTTTGAATTTAACGGTGTGAGAAGAATCAAGCCGTGATCGGCAAAGATCTTCGCAAGAAGCTTAGCGAATGCGGTGCTAAAGGTTTCGCCGACGCGATAAGTTCTACGCAATAGATCGCTTGCTCTATCCGTAAATTCGGTTTTGGGTAGATTTGCAAGGAATTCGTCGATCGTTTTCTTTATAGTTTCGTCCAAATCCACAAAACCGACCGGCGAATTTTCTTTATGGGTTTTCGGCGTGTTTTCAATTTTGACCAGCTCACCGGGAATTGATTCTTCTCTACCGACTAAAAAAGTTTCCCTGATTTCCTCAAAATCGTGGTCTTCTTCGGCGACCCAGAAAACCGGAACCGCTTTGATATTTTGCGCTTTTATTTCTTCACAAAATTTGATCGCCGAAAGCGCTTTGTAAATCGTATAGAGCGCGCCCGAAAATAGTCCGGCTTGCTGTCCGGTTACGACGGTAACACAGTCGCTTTCCCTCAAGAGTTCAATATTTGCGAGTGTTTTTTCGCCCGCCTCCGCGGAAATATTTATTTCCCGAAGCGCGCTGCAAAGCTCGTTTCGGTCGATCTTATAATTTGCAAGAACGGCGGCGGCGAAGTCGCGTGGCGCAGTTTGCGTTTCGGGATAAAACCTTGCGACGGACGGAGAATCTGAGAGAAAATCGAGAAACAGCTTGGACTGACGCGGAATTTTCTTAAAATTTACGGATTCCGTTTTTAGCGAATTGTCGCGCTTCCTCGAAACTGAATCAAAATTCATTTTGCAATTATAGTTTTGTCGGCGGCAACTGCCAAATAAAAAAAGACGACCTTTGGCAAAGTCGTCTTCAAATAAAGTAATTACTGTCTTTTAGTTACCCGCGACGGAATCAGTCGTTCCTTCGGCTTTCGCTCTCGTATCGCGCTCAATGCGGTAAACGCCTGACGAATGAGTTCCCGCGAAAATCCGGTTCGGATCCATCGGATCGAAAATCATCGACCATACCCGGCGGCTCGGCAATCTCATACTTTTCGTATCTATCCGTTTCCAGTTCCAGCCGGCATCGTCAGAATAAAAAATTCCGCCGTCAGACTGCAACGCGCTCGAAATATAGATTTCGTCCGTATTTCGCGGATTAATAAGAATGCTCGTGTAATTACCGAGCGGTAAATTTCCGCCACGGCGCGTCCAGCTTCTGCCGCCGTCCTTGCTCAAATAAAATGTCTGCGATGTTCCAACATACATTAATTCCGGCTTATTCGGATTGGACGCTATCGAACTTACTGGAACATTTAGCGGAATTCCGTTGACGCGCTGCCACGTTGTTCCGTCGTCCCGCGATACAATAACGCCCGAAATACCTGTTCCGACCCAGATCGTGCCGGGAAAATTCGGCGAAATAAAAACCGTGTAAATACTTTCGTCTATTCCCGCGCCAAACGAGATCTTCTCCCAACCCTTCGTCACATCGTAACTCCGATATAAGCCGGTCTCGGTTCCCGCAAGAATTCCGTTTTTTCCGTCGTCAGTGCCAACAAGTATTCTTACTTTTTCGGTCAGAGCAGGAATAAGTCCCGGAGTCGTTGGTGCAGTGACCACCGCAGCCGGTTTTACGACGGTTTTCTTTTTCGTAGCAGCCCGTTTCTTAACAACCGGTGGTTTCGGCGCCGTCAACTGCGTCCACGTCACGCCGCGATCAAGCGACCGAAAAACGCCGACGTTTGTTCCGAGATAGAAATTATTTGGGTCTGCCGCGTCTTGAAGAAGCGCGGACGGCGTCACCCGCGCGACATCGAGCGATCGTGTTTGTTCCCAGGTTCGACCGCCATTATTGCTTATAAACACGAAACCGCCGCCCGTTGCGGTGTTCTGCGTTGTTGCATAGAGTCGGTTAGCCTGTTCGCGATCAGCCGTAATTGTATACGTCAAACGGCTCGTAAAATTCTCATTAGCCTGGAAGAAATTTCTGCCGCCGTCGTTTGATACCATAATGCCGTAATTGTTCGTGCCGATAAATACTTTGTTCGGCTCGGCAGGATGCACCGTTATCGAATTGATCTCCAGACTTTTTTGCGTCGTCAAAGCCCACGTTCGCCCGCCGTCAGCCGTCATCCAAAAGCCTTCGGTAGTTGCGGCGTAAACCGTTCCGGGTTTTGACGGATGCTGCAAAATATCGCGCGTGCGTCGCGATTGGGAAGGAATTCCCTGGATCTTTTTCCACAATTCGCCGCCATTGAAAGACTCATAAATGCCGCTGCAAGCGGATGCAATAACATGATCCGGATTTTTTTGGTTGACCGTGATTGCGAAAACATCCGAATCGTCTATCATTCCGTTTTTTATCAAACGCCAAGATTTACCGCCGTCCGTGGTTTTATAAGCGCGCCACCAAGTTCCGGCGTAGATCGTTGTCGAATTTCGAGGATCCGTCGCCAGAGAATCAATATTTATCGGCATCGTAAGCGAATCAAGTTTTTTGAAATCATCACCGGAATTTGCAGAGAGCCAGACGCCGTTGACAGTTCCAACCAGAATGATGTTCGGATTAAATTCGGATTGTGTCATCGCGTGGATCGATTCGTTTTTTAAGTCTTTAGATTCCTTCCAGGTCAATCCGCCGTCTTCCGACTTAAAAAATCCGCCAGGTTCTTTGTGACGATGTCCCGACGTATAAAGAATTTTTGAATCTCGCAGATCGACGGCAAGCTGGTCAAGAACAAGCTGCGGGCGGTTTAGATTTGCAAGCAGCCGCCAATTTTTGCCTCCGTCGGCAGATGTGTGAATCTGACCGTCAAGCGTGCTGACATAGATTCGGTTTTTATCGCGCGGATCGATGGCGACAACGCGAACATCTCCGCCGCTCGGTCCGACAACGTCCCAATCTTTAACGCCAGGCGCTTCGCCGAAGTCGTTTCCGAAACCAAAATTGGGGGTTACGGCTGCAAGAGCCATAATCAGCACGGTTGTAAAAGAGGCGAGGCGAAAATTGATCGTTTGTTTAATAAATGATTTCATATTTCTTTTGTTTGAACCCGAAAATGCTCGGAAATGATTGTAAAATCCGCAACCGACATTCAGATGAAATAAGTCCGATCGGCTGTTGCTTTCAAAAGTAATTCGTTGAATAAAGGAATGAGCGACCGCTGAACCGGTCATATTTATACTTATAATACACAACTTTGTGTTTTATTCAAAGAATAAATCAAAAACCAAAAAACAAAAGCGGACAAGATAAATCTTGTCCGCTTAAAATGTTCACATCATAAAGATGCGAAGCGAATTAACAATTACGGCGTTGGTGGCGTTGCACCAGCCGGAACGACCCATAGTTTTGTTCTAACACCGGTTCCCTCGGTATTAGCACCACCGTTGACGATGGTTACACGACTTCGATCGTATTTCAGGAAAGCTATCGCATCGCGAATCTGTTTTTCGCGTCGCGCGATTTCCTGCGGCGTACCGTAGTTGATGATGTAGCCCTGAGCCGTCGGGTTTGGATTCAACTGCGTCAAGTAGAAGTTTTGAATTCTCGCTTTGACGTCGTCGTTAACCAACGGACCAAATTCATCTACCTCATACGGTTCAGGCACTGTCGCAACCGGAGCCGTCTCCGAATCGCCCGGACAGCTCTTACAAAGACCACCGACATCAACCGAAGCGGTCACGTTCGTTGTTCCGTCTGACGGAGCCCGAACCGTTATAACAGGCGTTCCCTGTCCGCTCTCGATCGAACCGGCAGAAACTGACCAGCTATACGTAATGTTGGTGATATCGGAACCGCCGCTCACGTTCGCCGTAAAGGTCATTGACTCTCCTGGCTCGGTTGTGCTGCTCGGTCCATCAACGGAAACTGTCGGACAAACGCACGGCGCATCGATAGGAACACAATTACATGCCGCAACCGTTATAGTTTCGGTTTTTGTCGTTCCGCAAACACCGCAGCCATCATCAACGCCTACAGTGACCGTATAAGTACCCGGCTGAACGCCCGTCAAATCCCAACTGACATTCGCGCCTTGACCAACAATGCGACCGCCCGAAACCGTATAGTTATACGTAAGGACATCATTATCCGGATCGCTTGCCCTTGTCGTAACGCTAACCGACATATCGTCGCTACAGTTCGAACCTTCCGCCGGACGATAACCCGGGGGGCACGGTGTAGTCACACGCGTTTCGCCCAGCGTCACGCCATCGACATTTGCCGGAGGATTGACTTTTTCCGTGAGCCGCTTGTTACGCCGTCCAACCGACATCTGAACGATAAACCCATGAGGATCGGTCGAAACTTGAAAGCCCGGAGGAACCCCCGTCCAACTGGTAGTAATTGTCTGCGGAAGCGTTCCGCCGACCGTGGTACTCAAATTTCCGCTCGAACCGTCAAAACTGTCACGATCCTGCTGGTTAAAGTGGTAACGGTAAGCCGCGCCCATGCTAAACCATCGCGTCGGAAAAATACGAGCACCGAAGATACCATCGAGGGGATTATTCTCAAATGCATTCGGAGTTCGCCCACCCACATATTGGAGGGCACGAAACTCAGTTATCAGCTGGAAATATCTATTGACCGGGAAATCGACAGCGACTGCCGAGAGCAATTCGTCCGGACGATCCAGCATGGTGAACTTGCCGTTGATAAAATCGCCCTTAACACTGCTGTTATAAATGTACCCAATATTTCCGGAAATGTTCATCCATTTTCTGACTCGCGCGTCAGCGAAAAAGATGACGCCGATATCGCCGCGACCACCGCCGGGGCTTGCCCCGCGTTGGAGCTGATTAAATCCGCTGAGCTCGTTAGCCTTGTCGGCGTAAAACCGGTAAAACGGAATGACACCAACGCCGATCGGATTACTCGGACCGGTAAAGCGCCATTTCGCGCCAACCGTAAATGTGCTCAATGCCGACTCACCATATTCGCGATTGATAAACGGCGCATCAGGTAAGTAAGATGGAGCCAGTGTAAACACCGTCGGCACTTGGCAATTCGGGACGGTGGAGGTTGACGGACAGTTGCCGCCGCCGCTGCTAACCGTTCGTAAAACCAAGCCCGGGAGTATACTGCCATAAACCGAACCTACGCCCGGAAAATGGTCCGCGCCGTTGCCGCCACCAGCCCTCGGCGGTCCGAGTGTCGGGGTCGTTCCCGCACCGAATCCAAAAAGCGCACCTGGCGGGATAAAGAAGCCGTAGTTGCCGGCTGAATGCCCATCATATTGAAATGGAGCAAACGGTGCATTCGCCGGACGGAAAATCGCGCCCTGAATCACCGGTGTACCCGGTCCCCGCGGCGCTAATACGATCGCCGGTAAACGCGTAACGCCTAGTCCGGATTGAAACACTCCCGAATTAGGCAAATAAAAACCGGAAAGATTACGCGGCGAGTTTATTTTTACCGCTCTGTAAGCATCCGTGTTAAAAAACAGTTCCAAATAGTCGTTAAGCCCCATCTGGAAACTAATCGGTACTTCGGTAAAATCCGCATTGCCGGGATCGCGGTCAAAATTACTGTAAGCAATACTGAAAGTGAACTCACCTTTCCGCAAGGTTTGTCCGTCATAAACCGTAAAAAGACCGGTTGGACCTCCAGGAGGACCACCTGTACCAACAGTTGGTGCAGTATTCCTGGGATCATTATCCGACCTTAAAGTTTGCGCTGACATGGTAAAAACCAAAATCAGCATAGTAAGCGCAATTACAAACGCATTTTTCGCGAGTCTCATCACATTCCTCCGCCGAAAATATTAGAATAAATTAAATTTCAATTGTAGCCCGAAAGACGTAAAACCAATAAAATCTTTGCCTAAGCTACTCAATTATTGCATACACGAAAAAACTTTCAAACTTCGCAAAGCGAAAAATTCTCAATGCAACAACTACAATTAACTCAAACAGTTATAAACTTTATATGAAAGTTCATGCAAAAAGTCAATAAAACTTTCCAAAATCTAAAACTCCTTCGTAAGAAACCTTACTTCATATTTACTTGAAAATCAAGCTATTTATCATCAGT
The DNA here is from genome assembly GCA_041747435.1 of Pyrinomonadaceae bacterium. Taxonomy (GTDB): domain Bacteria; phylum Acidobacteriota; class Blastocatellia; order Pyrinomonadales; family Pyrinomonadaceae; genus JBGTFE01. Next base: position 21,454 of record JBGTFE010000089.1, read on the forward strand.
ACTCCGTTTTTCAGGCATAAATTCCGCGCATTCTTGTATCATATGCGACACGATCGATAGCAAGCATATATGCAGCTGTGCGCGTATCGACGTTATGCGTGTCCGAAAATTTGCACAACTCGTTGAAGCTGGCTACCATTTTTTCCTCTAATCGTTGATTCACTTCGTCTTCGCGCCAGAAATATCCCATTCGGTCCTGTACCCATTCAAAATAGGACACGGTTACTCCGCCGGCGTTCGCGAGAATATCCGGAATTACGAAAATTCCGTTGTCAAATAGGATCTGATCGGCTCTCGGAGTTGTCGGACCATTTGCTCCTTCAGCTAATATCTTGCACTTGATTCTTCCGGCGTTTTCCGATGTGATCTGATTTTCTGTCGCACACGGAGCCAGCACATCGCATTCAATTTCAAGCAGTTCAGAGTTACTCACAAACTCGACGCCTTCAAAACCGTCGAAGGATTTTGTCGAATGCAAGTGATTCAACGCGCTCGGAATATCGATCCCGTTCGGATTATAAATACCGCCCCCGACGTCGGAAATTCCGATGATCTTGTAGCCCGTATTAAACATAAGCTCAGCCCCGATACCGCCGACATTGCCCGCTCCCTGAACAACCACGGTCGTTTTTTCCGGAGTCAAATCAAATCGTTTGACTGCTTCGTTTACGCAAAACAAAACACCCCTGCCGGTAGCTTCGCGCCTTCCAAGCGAGCCGCCAAGAGCTACAGGTTTTCCGGTGACCACGGCGGTGACGGTGTGTCCCTTGTGCATCGAATATGTATCCATGATCCAAGCCATTGTTTGTTCGTTAGTATTCATATCCGGTGCCGGAACGTCCTTATCGGGACCGATAAAATCGAACAATTCTGCTGTGTAACGCCGGGTCAAACGCTCAAGTTCCCCGATCGACATTTGTCGAGGATCACAAATAATGCCACCTTTTGCACCTCCAAACGGGACGTTGACGACGGCGCATTTCCAGGTCATCCACGCAGAAAGCGCTTTTACTTCATCCAGCGTCACATCGGGCGCGTAGCGAATACCGCCTTTCGCCGGTCCGCGCGCAAAGTTATGCTGAACGCGAAAGCCCTCAAAAACCTGAATATGTCCGGTATCCATTCTCACCGGAATGTATACCTTCAGTTCCCTGCTCGGTACACGCATCACCCTGTATAAATCCACGTCCAAGCCCAAGAGATTTGCGGCGCGGTCAAACCGCTCGCTCATCGCCTCAAACGGATTTTTTTCGTCGCTTCCTTTAAAGCGACGCATTTCATCTGCCATTGGATTTGCCATTTTTGTTCTCCGATCTTTTCTCTAAAATTTCATTCATCGCCCCGCTTCGGAAGCCGTGTAAATCTATAGTTACATATCTAAAGCCCAACCTTCTAAACTTCTCAGCCAGTTTTCCGGTCGTGTTCAGATTCAGCGCCCGATCCATCTCAGGCGGCGCGATCTCCAAACGAACAAGTTCATCATGGACGCGAACGCGAAATTCACGAAAACCGAGTTCGCGCATAAATTCTTCCCCGCGCTCTATCTTTGACAGCCTCTCAATCGTCACCGGCGAACCGTACGCAATTCGCGAAGAAAGACACGGACTTGCCGGCACATCCCAAGTTGGAAGATTTTGCCGTCGGCTCAATTCACGGATCTCGTTCTTATTCAACCCGGCTTCAATCAATGGACTTCGTACGCCGTATTCCGTTGCGGCTTTGCGTCCCGGACGATGATCTCCCACGTCGTCCGCGTTCGCGCCGTCGAGAACGAACTCGATATTAGCGCTTTCTGCAATCGGACGCAGTTTGCCGTAAAGTTCCTCTTTACAAAAATAACAGCGGTTTGTCGGATTGGAATAATAATCGGGATTTTTTAGTTCGTCGGTTTGAATCGTATGATGTTCAAAATTGAAATCCGCGGCAATTTGCGCGGCTTGTCTTCGTTGTGTTTCGGAAACGCTCGCTGAAATTCCGGTAACGCACAGCGCCTGTTTTCCTAATTCCTGCGTCGCGATCAAAGCCAGATAAGAGCTATCGACGCCGCCGGAATACGCGACCAACACGGATTTCATTCCGCGCATCATAGAGCGCAAGTAAAGTTCTTTTTCTTCGGCGGCGATCATCTTTCCGCTTTTTGTTCCCACAGCTTGCATTAAATTGCGCGAAAAAGTTCTTATAATGATACTAATGGTATGTCTCCGGTTTATCAAAAACTTAAAATGAATTTTCCTCGGATCATTTACTCTTTTTCTCTCCGGGGCGCATTTTTATGTGCGATTTTTATTCCTTTTATCTTTTCTTCATCGGTGTTTTCGCAGGACGAAGAAGCGATCAAATTTTTTAATCAAGGGCAGGACGCGCACGAAAAAGGCAATTTTTCCGCCGCGGTCAAATCATACGATGAAGCCTTAAAGATCATTCCGGATTTTCCGGAAGCCGAATATCAAAAAGGAAACGCGCTGCTTTCATTAAATAAGACCGATGACGCTGAAAAGGCGTTCAGGCGCGCGATAGAATTGCGCGACGATTGGTCGCTTCCGATCACGGCGCTCGGCGCACTGCTCGTAGAAAAACGTGAATTTGGGGAAGCCGAGTCGCTTTTGACGCAAGCCCTCGAGCTTGACGACTCAAACGTTCTCGCAAATTCGGCGCTGACCGATCTGCGTCTGAAAACAAATGCGAGCGCGGAAATATTAAAAAATCTCCTCGAGAAATTAAGGTTTTTGACCTCTAAAGCAAAACCGCCGGCATCGGTCTGGGCTTCGCGGGCAGCGCTTGAATATGCGATCGGCAATAAATCTGCGGCAAAAAGTAGCCTCGATCGCGCGCTTTTGATCGATCCGGACAACAAAAACGCCTTGATGACGCGTGGCGAGATCGCGCTTTCCGAAGCCGACATCGACTCGGCGCTCAAAGATGCCGAAACCGTGTCAAAGCTCGCGCCGAATTCGCTGCCCGGAAAGATATTTCTGGCTCGCGTTTATTATGCGAAAGGAAACAGCGCAGAGGCGAAACAACTTCTGGATTCGATCGAAAATCCGACAGCCGAAGCAATTTCTCTGCGCAATAAATTGCTGCTCGGTGAAACTGAAAACGCCGAACTTTTGGAAAAACAGCTCGAAACCGATCCGAAAAACGCAGCGATTCTCGGACGCCTTTGCACACTTCAAAGAGTTAAGAATCCGCAAAAGGCTTTAGAATATTGCCGCCGCGCATCCGAAGCCGAACCTAGCAACATCAATCATGCTATCGATTTTGGCGCCGCGCTTATCCTGACAAAACAATTCGAAAGAGCAGTCTCGGTCCTGAAACAGATTGCCGCGATCGCGCCGGACAATTTCACGGCGCGCGCATATCTCGCCGCGGCACTTTTTCAATTAAAACGGCATGCTGAAGCGATCCAGGAATATCTCTGGCTCACAAAAAAACAACCCGATCTGGCGATCGCTTACTATTTTCTTGCAATTTCATACGATGTTTTGGGACAATATCTAAACGCAATGGCACATTATCAGCAGTTTCTGAAACTTGCCGATAAAACGCAAAATCAGTTCGAGGTCGAGAATGTCGAACTTCGACTTCCGGCTTTGCAAAGGTTAATTAAGAAAAAATGAAAAGCAGTACGAATTTTTTAAATTCCGGCGGAAAGCGATTGAGTATGTTTCTCGCGCTTGCCGCTTTTCACTTTTCGCTTTTCACTTTTTCCGCTTTTGCGCAGCCCGAATATCCCGAAGACGCCGAACCTCCGCCGCTAAAATCACTTCCTAAGGAAGAAAAAACGCGGCTCGAAGCGGTTACCGACGTAAAGCAGCGGACAGTGCTCGCGCTCGATCTGATGGAAGCGCGACTCAAAAGCGCCGAAACACTTAACACAGACGGATCGTATGTCGAAATGTTTGTTACGCTCGGCAGTTTTCACGCCGTGATGGATCATACCCTCAATTTTTTAAACCGGCACGACGACGGCAGCCGAAAAATCTTCAGCAATTTCAAAAAATTCGAGATCAGCTTGAGAGGATTTCTTGCCCGGCTGGAAAATATACGGCGCGAGCTGCCTTCGAAATACGAATTTTATGTGCGCGGTTTGGTAAAGGAAGTTCGCGACGCGCGCACCAAAGCAGTCGAACCGCTTTTTGACGACAACACGGTTCGCACAAAAGAGAATTAACCGATGCGATATATTTTTCTGACAGTTCTTATACTGATTTTTTCCGCTTTTTTAAACGCGCAAAGCCGCGATTATCTCACCGCCGACGAGATCGAGCTAGTTCGCGACGCGCAGCAAATCGATCATCGCGTCGGCGTTCTCATTCGCGCCGCCGAACGCCGCATCGCCGTGCTCAATAACGCTGCCCCGACGGAAGATTCGGATGGAAAATGGGGCGAACCGCCGAAAGGAACGCGCGCGCAACTGCTTTCGGATATACATAAGATCCTCCAAAAAGCCGTTGACGACGTCGATGACGTCGCCAGCCGTGAAGAAGGCACGCAAAGTAAATTCTTTATCGTTGCGATGCATAAACTCACCGCCGCCGCAAATAAGTTCCAACCGCTGCTCAAATCTTTTTTCGATACCGCCCAAGACGAAAGAGAAAAAGGCGCGATCCTAAACGCAGGCGATCTTTGCGCTCAGATAATCGAAGCCTCGTCAAAAGTTCCAAAGGAAGTTCCGAAAGAAGCAAAGAAAAAGAATTAGATGGAGCCCAGGCTGCCAGTCTGCTATGAACGCGCCGCATTCAAAGGCGTTTTAGATTGCTCGCGCAATCTTTGCGGGCAGGCTGCCCGCGCCCCGAGCCAGCCATTCTTGACGCTTCAACTCGCGAATGTTAGCTTTTTTCTTTACGGTTTTTTATAGAAATTATGGCTGAATTAAAAAAGACTCCGCTAAATGACGCGCATCGCAAAGCCGGCGGAAAAATGGTGGATTTTGGCGGCTGGGATATGCCGGTTCAGTATCCGGCAGGCGTTATCGCCGAGCATCTCGCAACACGGACGAGAGCAGCGCTTTTTGACGTTTCGCATATGGGCGAGATCTTTGTCGAGGGCGCGGACGCGATTCGTTTTGTCAACCGTCTTACGACCAACGACGTCACAAAATTGACTGACGGGCAGGCGCAATATTCGGCGCTTTGCTATGAAAACGGCACGGTCGTAGACGATCTGCTCGTTTATCGTTTCGATCAGGATAAGCTCTTGCTCGTCGTAAATGCGGGAACAACGGACAAGGATTGGGATTGGATCACATCGCACAAGGGAAATGAAAACATTGCGCTAACAAACGCCAGCGCGGATTATTGCCAGATCGCGGTGCAGGGTCCGAAGGCGCTTGAGATAGCGCAGAAATTTACCCCTGTTATTCTCGGCGAGATCAAATATTATCATTTTACGGTCGATAAATTTGACGGTGTGGACGCGATAATATCGCGCACCGGTTACACCGGCGAAGACGGTTTTGAAATTTACGCCGACTGCGATTTTGCGGAAAAGATCTGGAACGATCTTCTCGATGCCGGTTTGAGCTTTGCAATGCTGCCCGCAGGTTTGGCGGCGCGAAATACTTTAAGACTCGAATCGGGAATGTCGCTTTACGGGCACGAAATTTCTGACGAAATTACCCCGCTCGAAGCAAATCTGGGTTGGATCTGTAAATTAAATAAAGACGAATTTATCGGGCGCGACGCTTTGTTAAAGCAAAAAGAAGAAGGGTTGAAACGCAGGCTTGTCGGGTTTGAAATGACCGATCAAGGTATCGCGCGCGACGATTTTTTGGTTTATATAAACGGCGAAATGGCGGGTTATGTAAGTTCGGGAAGTCCGGCTCCGTTTTTGAAAAAAAATATCGGGCTCGCTTTTGTACCGGTCGAATTTGCAAACGTGGGTCAAGAGATTAAAATCGATGTAAGGGGCAAACATCTTGCGGCAGAAATTGTGCCGGTTCCATTTTATAAAAGGGGGAAATAATTCAGATTCCATATTTCAAATTTCGATTGGAATCGCTTCTGATCTGGAATTTGGAATCTGAAATTTGAAATTAAATTATGGCAAATATTCCGGAAGATTTACATTACAGCAAAGATCACGAATGGGTTAAGGTTGACGACGGCGTGGCAACGATCGGAATCACCGATTATGCGCAAAACGCGCTTGGCGACGTCGTTTATGTTGAATTGCCGGGTGTCGGCGACACATTTAATTCGCACGAAGCAATAGGTTCCGTGGAATCGGTAAAAGCCGTCTCCGAGATCTTTACGCCGGTCGCGGGCGAAGTCGTCGAGGTTAACGACGGATTGAACGACAGCGCCGAACTCGTTAACTCCGATCCGTACGGCGCCGCATGGATGATCAAGGTCAAAATGGACAACGCGCTCGAAGCCGACGCGATGCTCAATGCCGCTGAATACGAAGAATACCTCTCAGAAAGTGAATAGTGAATCGTGACAGTGGATAGTTCGATCGCTTTCACTCACCATTTACCGTTTACCATTTACAACTTTTATGCGTTATATTCCAAATTCACCCGAAGAACGCGACGAAATGCTGAGTGAAGTCGGGCTTTCGTCCGCCGACGAACTTTTTCGCTCGATTCCGTCGGACGTTTTATTAAATCGAAAACTAAATGTTACCGAGCCGCTTTCAGAACCCGAGGTTATCGCCGAAATGGAGCGCCTGGCGGCAAGAAATACAGCAGCGCAAAAGACTTCATTTCTCGGCGCGGGCGTTTACTCGCACTTTTCGCCGACCGTTGTCGATCATTTGATCCAGCGTTCGGAGTTTTTCACTTCTTACACGCCATACCAACCGGAAATTTCGCAGGGAACGCTGCAATATATTTTCGAGTTCCAAACTTTGATCTGCCAACTCACCGGAATGGACGTCGCAAATGCGTCGATGTACGACGGCTCGACTTCGATGGCGGAAGCTTTTTTGATGGCGCAGCGCGTAACGCGGCGCGACAAAGTTGTGATCGCCGAAACCGTTCATCCCGAATATCTGGCGGTCGCCAAGACTTACACTCAGCACGGCGATCTAAAGATCGAAACCGTTCATTTCGATAAGGAAACCGGGCGAGTTTCCGGTGAAGAATTAAACAAGCTCGACGATAAAACCGCGGCGTTCGTCGTTCAATCGCCGAATTTTTTCGGCTGTATCGAAGACCTGAAAAGTCTTGCGGAAAAAGCGCACGCCGTCGGCGCTTTAATGATCGTCGTCGTGACTGAAGCGATCTCGTTTGGATTATTATCGCCCGGCGAATCGGATGCCGACATTGTCGTCGGTGAAGGTCAGAGTTTTGGCATTCCGATGTCATTTGGCGGACCGCACGTCGGGCTTTTTGCCTGCAAGGAAAAATACGTGCGAAATATGCCCGGAAGACTCGCCGGCGTCGCGTATGACAAAAACGGCAATCGCGGTTTTGTCTTGACGCTTGCGACGCGCGAGCAGCACATTCGGCGCGAAAAAGCGACTTCAAATATCTGCACAAATCAAGGTTTGATCGCGCTTGCCGCAACGATCTATATGGAAACGATGGGCAAAAAAGGGTTACGCGAAGTTGCGACGCAAAATGCGCAAAAAGCGGCTTATGCCGCAAAACAAATTGCAAACATCGAAGGTTTTTCAATTCCCTTTTCGGCACCGACATTCAACGAATTCGTCGTCCGCGCGCCGAAATCCGCTGAAGAAATTCTTGAAAAACTTCGAACTGAAAAAGAAATCATTGGCGGGTTGGCTTTATCAAAATACTATTCGGACAACGGACGCGATTTTCTCGTTTGCGTGACGGAGACGAACACAAAAGCGCAGATCGATGATTTTGTCGCCGGTTTAAAAAACTGTCAGTAGCGTCGGTGTCGGCGTAAGCCGATTCGTTTGGAACTTTGCGCGGACCGATCAAAGAAAGTTTAGGAGTGAACAGGATCTAAAAAAACCATTTCGCCCGGGCGAATGGACCGCTGATTTTGCCCCGAAAAAAACTTTATGAAGCATTTCCCTTCGGGTAGCTCTCGGGTCTTTCTGATTTTTTTGATCCTGATTATTTTTGCGTGCGCGCCGATCTGGGCTTTTGAATATTTTTTTAATCTTGACGGCACGGCGCATCTTCACAGCGCCCATTTAATGCTCGAGCTGCTCAATGGCAATCCTCAGATCTCCGAAATTTACGCTTTCAATTCCTTTGCGATCCCGAACGCCAGCGGTCATTGGCTTTTGGTGTTATTGCTAAATTTCTTCTCACCGATTCTTGTCACGAGAATCGTCATGACCCTCATTTTTGCGGCATTTGTCGCGTCGATCGGCTGGTTTCGCTTTAAAATTGCAGGACGCGAAGGTCTCGGAACAAGTCTTCTGATCGGCGCCGCAATCGGGCTTAATTGGTTCTGGTTTATGGGATTTTACAATTTTATGATCGGAATCACCGGACTTATTTTGACGCTCGGCTTGTTCTACGCGTGGCGCGAATCGATGAATTGGAAACGTTCGATCATTCTTTCTGCGCTTTTTTTGATCGTTTATTTTAGTCATCTGATCAGTTTCGGGATCTTGGCGGGCAGCGTTTTTTTGCTTTCGCTTTTTGCCGAGCGACAGAACGTAAAGAAAGCGTTGATCTGGTCGCTGGCGGCGCTTTTGCCTGTGCTGCCGCTCGTTTACATTTACAAAACTTTGACCACGAGCGGCGGCGGAATTTCGCCGGAATGGCAAACTCCTGAAAATCCGTGGTCAATTTCGGGTTGGTTTTACCGAATCGGCACGGCTGATCCGCTGCAGCTGATCGGCGAAAGAATGTTTCCTTTTACAATGCTCCAGTCCGAATATTTCAGACTGCTCGCGCCGATTCTTTGGATCCTGATCACATTCTTATTGCTGACTGCCGTTACGGCTTTTGCGTTTAGAAAACAGCAACTCTTTTCCAAAAAATACGTTCCGTTCGTTCTGCTTTTCGTTTTTTCGATACTCGCAACGATGTTCTCGCCGGATAGCTTCGGTTTTAATCACGGAGGTTACATTCGCGAGCGATTTTTGTTTTGCACGTTAATATTTTTTGTTCCGCTGTTTCGCTTCGGGAATTCGGTTTGGCTCAAAAAAATTGCACAGTTTTGTTTGCTTTTCATCATTATTTACCAAACCACGGCGCTCTGGGATTTTGCGGCGCAAACAAATAGCGAGGCGAAGGAATTTCTTTCAGCGGAAATGGTGCTGAATGAGAGCGACAAAAGTGTCGCCTCTGTGATCTTAATGGCGGAAGCGCCGAGATTTTATTCGCGCCCGGTTGCTCAGATGAGTGATTATTTTGGATTCGAACGAAATATAATTGCGTGGGATAATTACGAGATCGGGCATTATATTTTCCCGATAATCGCCAAAGATCCGGCGAATCGACAATTTGTCCTCGATTACACAAACGCGAATATGTTTTATCTCTCAGTTTCGGGAAAAAAGTTCGACGATACGCTCGCCGGCTTTGACGAATGCCTGAAAAATAATCATGAAAAAATTACAACGCTGATCGTTTGGGGAAACGATGCACGCGTCGAAAAGGTAATAAATCAATGGTTTATCGACGAGCCGGTTTTTTCAAACGACCGCGTTCGCGTTTTGCGGCACAGATAAGTTTGAGTTTTTGCGCTCATATATTTAAGATTGCTTTTTACAAATATTTAAGATTGCTTTTTACAAAAAATTTATGACGATCAAAAAAGTTACGCAGCATCCTTCACAAAATGAAAATCTGATCTTTGAGCGTTCGCAAACCGGACGAGTCGGTTATCGCCTGCCGAAATTGGACGTGGAAGAACAGGATCTCGATTCAGTTATTCCTTCAGACCTGCGACGAAAAGACGACCTCGAAGGTGTTCCGGAAGTCTCAGAAGTCGATGTAATTAGACATTTTACGCGAATTTCGACGTGGAATTATTCGATCGACCTCGGAATGTATCCGCTCGGAAGCTGCACGATGAAATACAATTCGCGCCTAAACGAAAAAGTTGCGCGGATCGCTGGATTAGCAAATCTACACCCGCTTGCGCCCGAAGCAGAATCACAAGGCGCGCTCGAACTAATTTATCGCCTACAGGAAGATCTGGCTGAAATTACGGGACTTCCCGGAGTTTCTTTGCAGCCTGCCGCCGGAGCGCAGGGAGAAATGACGGGCGTGATGCTGATTCGCGCGATGCTCGACAAACGCGAAGGCGAAGGAGCAAAAGAACGCCGCGTGATGCTGATCCCGGATTCGGCGCATGGAACAAATCCGGCGTCCGCGCATCTCGCAGGATTTACCGTTAAAACGATTCGCTCAACCGCCGAAGGCTTGACCGATCTGGCGCATCTTAAAGCTCTTTGCGACGAAGGCGGCGTTGCCGGATTGATGCTCACAAATCCGAACACGGTAGGCATTTTTGAAACAAATATCAAAGAGATTTGCCGAATCATTCACGAAGCCGGCGGCTTGGTTTATATGGACGGCGCGAATATGAACGCGCTCGTCGGCGTCGCACGTCCGGGCGACATGGGCGTTGACGTTATACATTTGAATTTGCACAAAACGTTTTCGACTCCGCATGGCGGCGGCGGTCCCGGCTGCGGTCCGTGCTGCTGTACTTCGGAACTGGAACCGTTTTTGCCGACTCCGCGAATCGTCAAAGACGGTGACAAATTCAAACTCGATTTTGATCGTCCCGAATCGATTGGGCGTGTAAAAGCGTTTTTCGGGAATTTTGGAATGATGATCCGCGCGCTGAGTTATATTTATACTCACGGCGACACGGGACTCAAAGAAGCGACCGAAGCGGCGGTGCTGAATGCGCGTTATCTTTCGCACAAACTTGCCGAAGATTTTGAAAAGCCTTTTTCCGGCGATCCGATGCACGAAGTCATTTTTTCGCACAAAAAACAATCGCGCAAAGGTGTTCATACGCTCGATATCGCCAAGCGCTTGATCGATTACGGTTTTCATCCGATGACGATATATTTCCCGCTGATCGTTGACGGCGCGATGCTGATTGAGCCGACCGAATCTGTCGGCAGGCAAGATTTAGACGCGTTTATCGAAGCGATGAAAGATATCAACGAAGAAGCGCAAACCGATCCGCAGCTTGTAATTGACGCGCCGCATTCAACGAGAATCGGACGTTTGGACGAAGCGACCGCGGCACGAAAACCGGTTTTGCGATGGAAATCGGATATGGAAACGACGGCGAAAACGGCTTAAAAATCATGAAATCATATAAATTCGGAGTTTTGAATTTTTTGATCCTGTCGGTGTTTTTTGCAATGTCAACTTTTGCGCAATCGGGCACAAAAGGTGTTGTTACCGCACCGACACCGAGCGTCAATCCGACGCCGCCGAGTGAAAATAAAACATCTGCAAAAACCGAACAGGTAGAAGAATTTCAGTTCGTTCTGTCGGGCAATCTCACCCGTTTTATCGAGGAATTAAATAACTTCGGCAAGCTCAAATATCGCGTTGCGAAAGCCTTTAATTACGGCGGCGATTCAAATATTTCGCAGCGATTCGGTGCCGTTTTAAGGTTTGATCCCGAAGCGGCTTATCAATACGACTGGATGACGAGTCCGAACCGGAGATTCATCGAATCGCGTCTTAACGCCAAATCGCGAAAAGGTTTTTACGTTACGCACATTTTGCCTTTAACCGGCTGTGCGGGCAGAGATGCGGAAGGCGACGCAATCGAATTTCCTGTCGCCGATGCGATTCTGAGACTCGCGAAAGGCGATGTTTTCCTGCTCGAAAAAGTTCTCGAAAGCTCAGAACGACAAAAGGAATACAAGGTTTTTTCAGGAAAGATCGGTGTGGGAAAAAGTCCGACCGCGGAGCTGCAAAACGCGCTTAACAGCGCTCCGGCGGGATTTCATCCGTTTAAGGTTCTTTTTAATAAGAGCGGACTATTAGACTTTTCTATTTCGATCTTGCTTGAAAAAGACCTTCGAAACGAAAATATCGAAAAAATCGAATATAAGTTTTTCAAAGATGTAAACGGTTTTGAAAGAGAAATAAATGCGAACGCGCAAAGCGGTTTTCAGATAGTCGCCGGACGAAGAATCGGCTTGACAAAGCTTGCGCTGCTTGCCAAAGTTCCCGGCGACGCCGCATCATACATTTTGCTCGACGCGGACAAATATCAGAAGGAATTCGACAAAAAGGTTGCGCCCGGCAATATTTATAAAGGAATGTTTCTCGGCGATACGTCGTGCGATGAAACGGAAACGATCGGCGCAAAGCTCATCTTCGCGGAAACTGCCGGCGGCGCTCCAAAATACGAATATAAATTTCTAAAATTAACCGAGAAAAATCTGCTTTCGAACGACGACACAATAGTCGATAACTTCAAAAAACATCTTGAAGAAGGCTACACTGTTCGGGATATTTTTTATGCGAATGGTATCATTGCGATTTTGGAGAAATGACCGTTTAAAGATCAGAAGAAAAATGCGCGTGAGCCGTTTTGATTCCAGGTTATACGCGCGGATCGGGAAAGACAGGAAAATTATGAAACTTAGAATCTTAGGTACATTTTTATTGGCGACTTTTGTTTTTAGTGCCGCTTTTACAACTTCAGCAGACGGCGTCACAAAACGCATCAGATTTGCGAAGGGAAAAAGCTCCGCGACGGTTTCAGGCGCCGTTATTCGCGGCGACCGTGATACGTATGTTCTCGGCGCGGGCGTCGGGCAAACGATGCGCGTTCGCATAACTTCGCTTGAAAATAATGCGGTTTTTCAGGTTTTGGACGATGACGGCAATTATTTGGATGGCGCCGGCGAAGAAGACGATGCGACGAATTGGTCGGGCACGCTGCCGTGGAAAGGCGATTATACAATTATCGTCGGCGGAACGCGTGGAAATGCGACTTACAAATTGACGGTCTCGATCCAATGAAAATCATGAAATCCGGACTGATCATCAATCCATATCTTGAAATTCTTTTTGAACACCGCCTAACCAAACCGAGATTTGATGCTCAGCCTGATGTTGATTTTTTTCTTGTTTCGCCGATTCCGCAAAAAGGCTTAAATCTTTTAGGCATTTCAAAGTTAAGGCATCCGAACTTATACGAACTCTTTCTTGACCTCTCAAAACTGCAGTTTGATTTTCTTGATATTGAAAACGATCTTGATGAGCATGAACGCATATTTCTGTTAGAAAACGGGGTTATAGTTAAAGAAAACGACGCTCCGGAAAAACCGCTTTTTTATTGTCTTTTGGATGAAGTAGAATCGAAACTTCCTGACTCTGATATTTCGAATTTGATCGTAAATCCGACATTTCATTTTGAACCGTTTAGTTTTGAAAATCTGAGAGATTGGATGATTCATAAACATTTTTCACCACATCAACCTTCCGTTTGGATTCGTCAGCCGGTCACAAAAATTACGGTCGGATATTGGTTAGACGAAGAGCAAGCGGAAACGATTTCAAATTTCAAAGCCGGAGAGAGACCGCCTTTTGAAATTGAAAGTGAATTGGTCGCAAAACTTTGTGCCGCCGAAATTCTTGTTTCAGCCGACAAATTACGGAGACAAGAACAAATTCAGTTTGAAACTATTGAACGCGCGAAAAATGAATTTCAACGCGCGAATTACACGGTTCTGCGCGAGCTTTTATCGCCGCCGCAAATGAATGCGATGCGGCGTTTTTATCGCGATTTTATTAGTCAAGGGTTTATGATTTTCGGCGACCAGCAGGTTGACCGTCGTTTTATGCAGCCAAACGAACCTTTGGCAAGGGTTTTTCACGAAAATTTAACCCGGGTTATGTCGCTGGTAGCCGGAAAAAATGTCAAACCGTCGTACGTGTTCGCAGCTTCGTACAGAGAATTTGCGGAACTCTTGCCACATACAGACCGCAAACAATGTGAATTCAGTATCTCCTTTCAGGTTGATTATCAGCCAGAAACCGAAAATCACGTTTCACCATGGGGTCTGTATATTTCTCAGCCGGATTTTCCGATTGATTTCGAGAAACCATTTAAGAGCGCGGAGTTTCCGGCAAGATCGGCAGAGTGTGACGCGATCGACCCGATCTATCTGGCAAGCGGCGATGCAGTTTTTTATAAGGGCTGCGAGGTTATTCACTACAGATACGGATTACCGGCGGGACATCAATCAACATCGTTGTTCTTTCATTATGTGCCGGAAGACTTTTCGGATGATTTGCTTCGGTGAAAGCCGCACGATCTAATTTTTATCCTTCATCTCGATCAAAGCCAATCTATTGACGACCCTTCCCTTGATGAGATGTTCTTCGATGATTTCTTTTACGTCTTGGGCGCGAACCTGCGCATACCAAACGCCAGCCGGATAAACCAGAACAGCCACGCCGATCGAGCAAAAACCGACCGAACCGCAATCGGTGAGAACTATAGTTCCGTTTGGATTTCTTCCTTTTGATGCCTTGCCGTAGCGCAAGTTTCTTTTCTGCAATTCTTCTTCAAAAGCGGCTTTGACCTCGGCGCTTCCGACCTTTGAGCACGATTTTCCGGTGCAGACAAAAACGTGATGTTTGATCGCCGCGGTCGCAACAGGCGCGAGTTTTTCAAGCTCTTTGCGGTCATTGATGAATTTTGCGTTAGCCATAAAATCCTTTCTGTATTTTACTTTACCGGCACCAATTTTCACTATTCATTTTTTGCGACTTCGTGCTACTATCCGTTAGATAATTAGTGTATATTGTCAGTTTGGTTTTCACACGGAAATGGCAGCAGCAGGCATAATAATTCACATTTCGGTCGGGGCGGAAAAACGCACCGAATATTTCGTCGACGAGCGCATCCGCATCGGTTCGACCGAAAACAGCGACGTCCAAATTCACAGCGACAAGATCGACTCCTCCGACGTTTGGCTCGAATTGGAGCTGACAGAAGACGTTTATCGCATCGTCAATTTCGAAGAATCGCTGAATCTTACTTTCAACGGAAAACCGCTGCGCCGTTATGCCGCCGTTCGCGACGGCGACACGATCGAAATCCCGGAAAACGAAATTGCGTTCGGCTTTTTCTCGCTAGCTTCAAAGTCCGCGCTGATCACCACAAAACGCGAGCCACACATGGCTCGGTTTATCGAGGAAGCGGCGCTCGATGCTGCGACTTCACCGAGACGGGACGACGCAAAAGCGTTTTTGCGCGAATTTGTCCGCGAACTTTCGCGCGAGATTCGCTGGTCGACAAAATTGATCGTTCTTATTCTTGCGATCGGATTTATCGGCGGAATTTTGTATCTTGGTTTTGCTTTTAATCGCCAACTGCGCGAAAACCGCGAGCAAGCCGTGCATCAGAACGAAGTCATCCGAAAAATGGAAGAACAACTCGGCGCGGCAAGCAATCAAATTGGCGAGCTCGATAAAACGAACAAAGATATTATTAAGACAGTTTCGCTTGCGTCAAATTTGCGCGTCGAATACGGAAACGGCGTTTGTCTGATCGTCGGCGTTTACGATCTCGTCGATCGACGCAGCGGTAAGACGCTCCGTTATCCCGCCTCGCAGAGTTTTCAACCCGATCCGTATGAACCGGCGCCATCCGAAGACGGCTCGCAAAAATCGCCGGTCGTAATGGGTTTGACGACCGACGGCAACGGTACACCGGTCGAATACGATTTTATCGGAACAGGATTTCACGTCGGCGGCGGTTATATCGTCACAAATCGTCACGTCGTTCAACCGTGGGAAGAGGACGATCTCGTCAAGCAAATGATGAGACAATCTGGCGGACGCGCGCGCCTGAAACGTCTGGTTGTCTATTTTCCAAATTTTGCGCAGCCGTTTACGCTAAAACTTCGGCAAGTCGGAAATCGCGAGGATCTCGCGGTCGGCACGATCGATCTCGAGGTGATTCCGCCTGAGATGCCGTCGCTGCCATTGGACGCTGCGCCGGAGGCGATGTCAGTCGGAAAAACTGTCGTTTCGATGGGTTATCCGAACGGTCCTGACCGATTACTAGCAATGGTTGACGATGAGGAAGCGCGCTCGATAAATTCGCGTTTTGGCGGCTCGCGGCAGGCGATCATAAGTTTTCTCGCGCAAAGCAAAAAGATCGTGCCGCTGACGACGCAGGGAGCGATAACCGACCTCGACGCGCGGCGAATCGTTCACGACGCGAAAACTGCCGAGGGCGGATCGGGCGCGCCGCTTTTTGGACAAACAGGAAAGGTCATCGGCGTGAATTTTGGGGTGTTTACGGAAAGCAACGCCGCAAATATGGCGGTTCCGATAAAATTTGCTGTCGATATGCTCCGAAATTCCGGTTGGCAGCCGTTAGAGGTATCACCACAAAAGTCGCCCAGCCCGGTTGCCGATGTAACGACTCAAAAGCCGTAGATCTTTGCTGCACTATCGCAAACAATCGATTATGGATAATCTCGTTTTTTCAAATATGCTTCATCGCCCGGCGCGAACCTTCGTCAGCGTTTTGGGCATTGCCGTCGGCGTTTTGCTGATAGTTTTTACGGTCGGATTATCGAACGGAACGATGCGCGAGCGTGCGGCGCGTGAAGCAAACGTCGGCGCGGAGATTTTTTTTCGCGCATCCGGAACCCTCGGAATGAGTGGCTCGGAATCGTTTCGTTTGCCGGTCGCGCTGGCGAAAGACGTTGAAAAAGTTGAGGGCGTTCAAAACGTAATTCCGATCGGACAAAACACCGTTTCGGCGGACGACAATAATACCGGAAGCCGTTTGATCGACGGCGTAAATTTTGAAGAATACGCGACGGTCGCGAGTTTAAAGATCATCGAAGGACACAAGCTAAACGGCGGTGACGAAGCGATCGTCGATACCGGCTGGCAGAACCAGAAGAAGATCAGGGTCGGCGACAAGATAAAAATATACGATCGTGATTTTGCGATCGTTGGAACATACGAACCCGCAGCCGGCGCGCGCATCAAAATTCCGCTCAAAACAATGCAAACGCAGCTCGGCGGTGAAGACAAAGCGACCGCGTTTCTCGTTAAGGTCAAGGATGGTTTTTCGGACGAACAAGTGGCGCAAACTCTTCAAACCCGCTTTCCCGACAACCAAATTCTGCTTACGAGCGATCTGGAAGAGCTGTATATGTCCAGCATTCCGGCGCTCAATATTTTCCTGAACGTCGTGATCGGAGTCGCCGCCGTCATCAGCGCGCTGGTGATCTTGCTGACGATGTACACGACCGTTACCGAGCGGACGAGGCAGATCGGAATTATGAAATCGCTCGGAATGAGCAACACGCGCATTGCATGGACGATCACGCAGGAGGCGCTTTTGATCAGCTTTTGCGGCATCGTCGGCGGAGTTTTACTGACATTTGTTATTCGCCTGGTCTTAACACGCATGACGACGCTTGAAGTTGAGATCAGTCCGCTTGTTGTATCGATAACCGTAGTCGTTGGTTTGATTGGAGGCGCGCTCGGCGCACTCTATCCGGCGCTCCGGGCGGCAAGGCTGGACGCGGTTGAGGCTTTAAGTTACGAGTGATCTCGATTTCCGAATTCGTTCTTGTCTTTCTCCCCCAACTCGCCTATCTTCAGCATTAAATAATCAGCAATCTCTTTGTGCGTTCGGAGCGCATCGCGTTTTTCATAGAATTCGGAAAGATCGATCTCATCACCAAACCAGATGCGAACCTTTTCGCCGCCCGTCCAGTTTCCCAAGATTTGCTTCGGCAGATTGTTACCGAGCCCGACAATAAAAACGGGAATTACCTGCGGGCGCGCTGACATAATTATTTTTCCGGCGCCGGGCTGCGCGCGACGAAATTCGTACGGATTTTCCGAAAGATTTCGTCCGCCTTCGGGATGAAGCCCGATGATATTTGGACGATTCTCGGAACAAATTTGGATCAGCCGCCGCATCGAATACTTATCAAATTCCCGCTGCTTATTTTTGTAAAAAAACGGCGGATACATCGAAAACCAGCCCATTACAAAATTCACGAACCAGCCGATCGGATTGTCGTAAAAAAATTTGCCTCGAACCGGAAAAAAAAGTTGTATCGGACGTTTTACACGCCGAAATAAAACGCTCGAAACTGTGTATAGATCGAAAAACGAGCGATGATTTGCGACGAGCAAAATTGGACGATCGACCGCAGCATCTTCAATGTTTTCGAGCCCGAAAACATTCATCAGATTATATGTCGCGATATAGATCCAGAGCGAGCCGATGTGCTTTTGGCAAAAGGTCCAAAAACGCTTCCATTCGCCCTGGTTCATCCGGTGAGCAAAACGAAATCCGAATCTTTCAATTGCGTTCAACGCCGAAATCTCGTCTTTTGTCGGCGAGATTACAGCGCTTACTTCCGAAATCTCGTCTCTTCTGTCCTTCGTTAGAATTTCGTTCGCCATGATCGAAAAAAATCAGTTTAGCATTATGTCGGCGCTATAAGAACTTTGCGCCAGGCGATATGCTTCCCTGTGCTATTGTGGTCGTCGATTTTTCATTCTTCATTTCGGTTCGAGGCTGAACGGATTGAAATTCGTGTCTCTGTCGTAAAAGTCCTCGTGTTCGGCTCGCTTTAAGAATTTTACGATCTTGTACGTAAAAGGCGTCGCCAAAACTTCCCACAGAACCTTTATGAAATAATTTCCGATCATAACGCTTACCACCTGTTCGTTCGACCAAACACCGAGAAACGCGACCGGATAAAACACTAGAGAATCAACGGCTTCGCCCGCGAAAGTCGAGCCGATGGTTCGCGTCCAGAGATATTTGCCGGCGCTGAAAACCTTCATTTTTGCCAAAACGAACGAGTTCACGAATTCTCCGCCCCAAAATGCTAAAAGCGATGCAATAACGATTCTCGGAGTCTGCCCGAAGATCAGATTTATCGCGTTTTGCTGCTCGGCAGACATCGTTTTTGCAGCGGGAAGCGAAGTAACGACATACGCCATCAGCGAAGCAAAGATCAATGCGCCGAATCCCGCCCAAATTACTTTGCGGGAGCGGGCGTATCCGTAAACTTCGGTTAAAATATCACCAAAAAGATAACTTAGCGGAAAAAACAAAACTCCCGCGCCGTAAATATATTCGCCGTAAAACGGAAGATGAATCGACGACACCTTGTGTACGCCAATCAAATTCGCACAAAGCAGAACGGCGACAAACGCCGCCATGATCAGATCGTAATATTTGTAATTTGTTTTTCGGTTCGCCATTATTTGCCGATATCGCGGCGAAATTGCATTCCGTTCCAGGAAATGTCGTTTACGCCTTGATACGCGCGCTCGATCGCTTCCGCCGGATCGACAGACGCGGCGGTTACGCCCAAAACCCTTCCGCCGGCGCTGATAAAATGTCCCTTTTCATCTTTTGCGGTTCCGGCGTGAAAGATTTCGACGTTCTCGCGCTTCGCCGTTAAATCCAACCCGTAAATGATATCGCCGGTCTGCGCCTTTTGCGGATAACCGCGCGAAGCCAAAACGACGCATGCGGCGCTTCCTTTGCGCCATTTAATGGCAAGTTTGTCCAAATCGCCAGCCAGGATAGCATCGCAGATTTCGACCAGATCCGTTTCGAGCAAAACCATGATCACTTGCGTTTCGGGATCACCAAACCGAACGTTGTATTCCAGAACCTTCGCGCCCTCGTCGGTCATCATCAATCCGAGAAATAAAATCCCGCGAAACGGAAAACCTTCGTTATTGCATCCGTGTAAAGTCGGTTTTATGATCGTTTCGATGATAGTCTCGGCTTGCTGCGCGTTTAGCAGATTTCGATCGGAAATCGTTCCCATTCCGCCCGTGTTTGCGCCCTTGTCGCCGTCAAAAATTCGTTTATGATCGCGAACCGGCGGCATCAGCGCAAAATGTTCGCCGTCCGCGAACGCGAGAAGCGAAACTTCCCTGCCGACGAGGCATTCTTCCAAAACGATCTGCTGCATCGCTTCGTTTCCGACAATATTTTCAAGCTCCTCAAGCGCACGTTCAGCTTCCGCACGATTTTGCGCTACGACAACTCCTTTTCCTGCGGCGAGCCCATCGGCTTTTACGACGACCGCAGCATTCTCATCGCCGAAAAAACCGGCTCGCAAGATTCGTTTTGCGTCACCGACGAAGCGCGCCGTTTGGTATTTTGCGGTTGGAATATTGTTTCGTGACATAAAATCTTTTGCGAAAACTTTGCTCGCTTCCAGCCGTGCGGCTTTGCCGCTGACGCCCGCGATTTTCAGATTCCTTTTTTCAAATTCATCGACGATTCCCAACGCGAGCGGCGTTTCACCGCCGACGAATGTCAGGTCGATCGACCGCTGTTCGGCAAAGTCGGCAAGCTTAATAATTTCGTCCGGTTTGATGTCGATACATTCGGCGATCTCAGCGATTCCGGCGTTTCCGTTTGCGCAAAAGATCTTGCGAACACTTTCGCTTCGGCTAAATTTCCAGCAAAGTGCGTGTTCGCGCCCACCGGATCCGACTACTAAAATTTTCATGTCGGTTTTTATTTTAGATGAAAAAATTCCAAACCAAAACTCGAACGCTCGAAAGTGCTTGCAGCAAGCTAATTTAGGCGTTATCTAATAGTTAACATTTGAAGATTCGCGGATTTGTAACTAGAATAATAGGAACAAAGATCCTTGTACACCACCGACATTTTGAGAAAATCAGTTTTTGCAAATTTCGCACATCTAAGATCGCGATAAATTGATTTCCTCGAGCCGAGCGAAAAGGAGGAAACGATCTTGTCGGATTTTAAGCTTGAAGTTGCACAAAGGTTTGATCAAAAATTGCGCAGTGACGAAGCCGATTTCTATGACAGAAAGATCGGTTGCATAGATTGTGGCAAAACTTTCATTTGGACGATCGGCGAACAAATTTTCTTCCGCGACAAAGGCTTGTCTCATCCTCCAAAACGCTGCCGCCCATGCAAACGCAAGAAAAACGAACGCATCGCTTTGGTCGAAGCCGGACATGCTTCCGGTATCAAGCAACGAATTGAAGTTACAGTGAACTGCGCCAAATGCGAGTGCAGCACAACGGTTCCTTTTTATCCGTCGCAGGGTCGCCCCGTCTTTTGCCGCAGCTGCTACATCGACGCGCATCCCGAAGTCCTACAAAACGGTAACGGCGCGGACATCGAAACTGAATAATCCAAGATCGCAAAAATTAACCGCCGACGTGAACATTCGGTCTTCTTTCGGGATCGGGCTCGGCTTGGCGCAGAATTTCGCGCGTTACGGGCGCGGTATCGCCTTCGCCGAACAAAATATAGCGCAGCAAATACATCAGCGGATTTCCTTCGCTCCAACCAAAATAAACGTGCGGAATTTTTCCGGTCGTATCGCGTAAATAAAGCAGAAAACCAGCGATCGCGTTCGGCACCGCCGACGCATCCGTGCGCAGGACCTTGTAACCGGCGATCTCGACGCCCCGAATTTTGAGTTTTCCTTTGAATTCGGACGCGTCGCTCAAATCTATTTCATAAAAAACGATCGGATCAGCCGAAGGAATGTGATTGTCGGTGCGTTTTTCGTGCTCGTTGAAACGATATTCCGCCATATCGCCTTTTTCGCGGCGGTTGGTCACAATTCGAATTTCGCCTTCTTCCGCCATTTCGTCGATAAATTGCTTTGCTCTTTCATCAAGAACTATCTGATCGATTCGAATTTCGGTCGAGCGCAGCGCGCGGGAAATAAACGATGTAGCAATAATCGCCAGAATAAAAGACGAAGCGATCTTAATACCGGTTGGCTGCTCGATCATATTAACGATCGTCGTGTACGTAAAAATGAGCGTAATAGTTAAAAAGCCGATCCATTTTTTTTCAGATTTTTTCCACGCGGAGATCGTTACGGCGAGCGCCGCTGACGTCATCAGCATCAGCACGCCGGTCGCATATGCTCCGCCTTGCGCGCTGACGTCGGCTTGAAATATTATTGTCACCAAAAAGCAGATCGCGGTGAAAACCAGAACCAGCGGACGAGTCGCTCGCGCCCAGTCAGGCGCCATTCCGTAACGCGGTAAATAACGCGGCACGATGTTTAAGAGTCCAGCCAGCGCAGACGCGCCTGCAAACCAGAGGATCGTGATCGTTGAAATATCGTAAATCGTTCCAAAACCGGCTCCGATCATTGTGTGCGCCAGATATGAGATCGCGCGCCCGTTTGCTTCGCCGCCTTCCACGAATTTTTCAGCCGGGATGAGCATGGACGTGATGATGCTACTGCCGATCAGCATAAAGCTCATAATGACGGCGGCGCCGGTCAGCAGTTTTTTACCATTGCGGATGCGTTGGCTCAAATGTCTTTCCATCTCGTCAGAGACCGGAGCTTCAGACAAATGCGCGGAGAGGTGAATCATCTTCCTTTTGTCTCCGTTCGGCAGATCGGTATCACTTTTGATAAGCGGCATCACCACGACGCCGGTTTCAAATCCGGAGAGTCCGAGCGCAAGTTTTGGAAACAGGAGCAGCGCGCCGACAATTAACCACGTGATGCTCCCGCTGACGTCGGGATGCCGCCAGATCGCTTCCTGCCAGTTCGCCAAAACTTCTGGCTGAACCGCAAAGATCTGGTGAAAACCAACAGCGATCGTGACGATATTGAGCGACAGATAAAGAACGACAATTCCTACGGCTAAGCCGATGGCTTCATTAAATCCTTTGAGAAAAACCGCACCCAAAAGGCTGATCAAGATCAGCGTTATGATTATTTTGTGATTAAGAAACTGGAGATTATGTTCGACGTACGGATTTTCAATGATATGAGCTGTCGCGTCCGCCGCCGATAGCGTGATCGTAATAATAAAACTCGTCGCGACAAATCCGAGCAAAATAAGCACGAACATTTTGCCTTTCCACCGCGAGAGCAGGTTTTCGAGCATCGAGATCGAACCGTCGCCGTGAGGACTTTCTTCCGCAACGCGGCGATACATCGGAAGAGCGCCAAAAAGGGTTAAAAGAACCAAGACGAATGTAGCGATCGGAGACAATGCTCCGGCGGCGAGAAACGCGATGCCGGGTTGATAACCGAGTGTGGAAAAATAATCGACTCCGGTGAGACACATTACCTTCCACCAGGAATGCTGCGGATGTTTACCGGCTTTTTCGTGAGGCGCTTCAATTTTTTCGACTCCCTGGTAAAGCCAGCGTCTGAACCAGCCTCGCCCGGAATCCTTGTTTTCTTCCATACACTCTTCGTGTAAATACAAAAACCACAAGCGCAAGTCATTGCATTTGTGGTTAAAATAAATCTACCGAAGCTTTTGGCTTGTGTTCCATTACGCTTACGTGGTTAGCTGCCGGGCTAGAACAATGGAATGTTCCACATCTTGAGAATGTTGCGCCCCTCTAATTGGTTCCCCCGCGCCGCTCGTTCCGAAAAGCAGCCTCAGCGAAAAAAGTTATCAAGCGACAAAAATACAATTATTTGAAAGGAAATGCAAGCGAAAGGCATTTATCTTTCAATCAGTTAGAACTGTGTTGGTGAGAATTCGCTTCCCGTGAATATGCCGCTGCTCCACGGGTTTTCGAATGCATCGACCACAAGGCTACCGATTAAACATTCGGTAAGACCGTTTCGGTTTTTCACAAAAACACCGTATTCACCGATCGGGGTTTTGGGATCCAATTTCACTTCGAAACTGATCACCGAAATTTCAGAACCATAGTCGAATTTTACAAATGTGCCGGGAGTAACCGAAATATTTGGAGATTCAAAAAATACTTCCATGTCGTTTGGGTCTAGATTCTTTCCGGCTAAATATATGACATAAGATTTTCCGACGTTGACGCCAACCGCGAGCGATGAGATCTGACCGTTGAAACCGAGAAATTGAAGATTCGACGCGATGGAGTCGGTTGGCAGCTTTCTAGTTAGATCCGCGGTCTTGCCGTTCCGAACACTGATCTCACCAATATTTCGACTAGAAAACGAATTGCTGCCTTGTTCGCCGATTTTTTGAGAAAAAATAATATATTCCCCCGCGGGCAAGCCCTCGATCTTAAAACTCCCGTCAGCATTTGTCAGCACGCCCGCAACCGCTCGACCCGTCACGGCTTCCTGCGCCCAAATTTGGAAACCTTTCGCAGCTTTTCCGCCTACAAACGAAAGTCTGCCGCTTATCGTTCCGCAGCAATTTTCGTCCGCGTCGGCGGCTCCATAAAGCGCGCGAATTCCCGCAAGATCGTCAGCCGCTAATGTTCGCGGATTAAAAGCCGGCAAATTGTAAATACCGTTTTTTCCCTGATGTTCATTCATCGTCGCGCCGAATATGAACGAATGGTCGAGCCCGAGAAGATGTCCGATCTCGTGCGTCAAAACGGCTTGCAGATCAAACGTTCCGATCGAGCCGTCGGTAGAAAATTGCTGGTCTGGATTCAGAACTATGTCGGCTTCGGTGATAAAACCTTTGCGATTAAAAAATTCGCGGGTTCGCGCTGCCATTTCATACGAATCGCTTGCGAAAAACAAAAGATTTTCCGGCGTTGGCGCGATCGTTATCAGATTTATTCCGTCGCCATTTCCCGCCGGGCTCAGCGCTTGCTTGTCCGTCCAACTAAGTTGAAACTTTATGTTCGCCGCTTTTTCCCACGTTTCGAAGCTTCGCTGGATCGCACCGACGACGTCACTGTCCGGTTTAATATTCGGATTTTGCCGAGTCAAGGAATTGGAAAGCGCTATCTTGATGGTCGTATTCTTCCAGCGAAGACGCAGCGTGTTCGATTCATCGACGTACTGTGGCGTATAAGCCATCGCCGCTGACGACGAAAGTATCAGCAAGCTCAAAATTATCTTTGATGACTTATAAAAAAAATGCACGATCATTCTTTCGCGGCAAAATTCTCCGCGCCGACTTTTTCGAGGTCGGCAAACGCCACAAACAACAGCAATCCTACAAGCGCGAGAGTTGCAAGGACATAAAGGAGCGAAATCATTTCATAACGAATCAAACCACCGATAACCACGCTGACACCAACAAGCCAAAAGAGCGCTATCGTTCGGCGACTAAATCTTTTCTGTTTTTCTGCCATATTTTCTTAATCTTTCTGTAAAAATACTATTTCTATTGATAACAAATTTTGACTCGCGAAACAATTAAAATCGGCAAATTGTTTTAGTCGATAACGCGAAGCGGCAACTTCGCGGAACTCTCTTCCGCATTATCGAAACCGCCGATCACCGGCGGATATTTTCGCTTTTCACGACCTTTTTGGGCGACCTCGACGATATCCAGCGCCTGTAAAACGAGATCGTCGGCTTTTTTAGCCTTGATCTTTTCGAGATCGGTTTCGATGATCTTGGTTTCGCCGCCAGAACGCCGAAATATCGTAACTTTTGTCGGATCGGCATTTTTTATCAAGCCGCCCGCGCTGTCGATCGCTCTCGTTAAAGTTATCTGCGAGCGAAACGAGATCTTTTTCGGAGCGGCAACTCCGCCGATCACATAAA
Source organism: Pyrinomonadaceae bacterium (assembly GCA_041747435.1). GTDB lineage: Bacteria > Acidobacteriota > Blastocatellia > Pyrinomonadales > Pyrinomonadaceae > JBGTFE01. The sequence goes on from JBGTFE010000089.1 coordinate 46,816, forward strand.
TTGATTGCGCTTCCAAAACTGTGATGATATCGCCGTTCAGTATCTGCGGATTCGCCTCTTTTTTTCCGCTTAGGAGGTCGCTTATTTTGACGTTGATAAATTGTGAGCCGTTGTCCTGCGACGCAGCGCTTACAAAACGGTCGCGCGTCTCACCAGCCGGTTCGGTCGCAGCGCAGCTCAGATTTTTCGGTCGAAATATCTGAATTTCGCCGCTTGCCTGATCCGTCAAACCACCGGAAATCACTATCAACTCATTCAAAAACACGGCGCGCCGAATCTGCAGCCGCTGTGCGGTTTTTACGGCGCCCGAAATTACGGAAACGGCTCGATTCGAACGGTCGAGAATTCTTACCACGACCTTTGGCTCGCGCAATATTCTGCTGTAGGCGCGCGCAACTTCTTCGCTGATCGCCGCTTCGCTCCGGCAAAGCCCATAGATTTGATCCTCCGTAAAACTAATGCCGTCCAGAAAACCTTCGGGATTGAGCGTGCCGCGCCAATCGAATTCGATGCTTCCGACAACATCCACGTCAATCAGATCGCCAAATTGGATCAGATCCGATTCGTCAACGACCTTTTGCTCGTTTTCCGACGGCGTTTTGGATGTGTCGGTCAAAGTTGGAATTTGCGCGTACACGCCGCAATGCAAAAAGCAGACAGCAATAAAAAAATACAAAAACAAATACGAATGTCTGATTTTCATTATGTCGGACGCGCCGCTCAGGATTTAATTCTGGTTTTTACCCTAACCCTACGTTGATTCGAGCGTTTCTTATCGGCGTGGAATTCAGCGGTTTTTTCAGAAGTCGATTCATCAACCGTTTTCTTCGAAGATTTCCTCGGTTTTTTTACGGGCTTTGTGGAAACGGTTCCGGGAACGGCAAACCCGGCGAATTCCCAATTGCATGCGTCGCAAAGCAAATAGTATCGAAAAATAAACTTCGACCATAAAGGCGTAGGACGATAACCTCGCCTTACTCTGCCGCTCGCGCATCTGGGACAACTCTGACTAACCATTTTTCAACTATCGATCTCGATAAATTATCGCCTTTTTTTTTGATCCAATTCTACTATCTCGCGAAGTCGGGCGATCTCGGAATTTATTTTTTCAGCGACGACATCTTTTTCACTTCGTTGAAGATTCTCTCTCGCCAAAAAAAACAAAGCATCGCGATAGTGACTCATCGCACGTTTGTAATTTCCCTTGAACGCCGATCTTTCGGCTTTCTCCATCCAATTCGATATTTTTATCGAAGCAATGAATTCTTTCAGCGCATCTGCGGATTCGATCAGTTCCGTCTCTTCGGGATAAAACTGCAAAGCCGAATCCAAAACTGTCAAAGCTCTCTGCGCCTGTTCCAGTTTTTCTGATATTGTAACACGATTTTTTGCCTCGAGCGTCAGCCCGCGCGATTCAATTTCCGCCCACGCCAAAAGATGAAATCGGTGCATCGCCTGCACCTTGTCCTTTCCGCGCCGAAGCGCCGCCAAACGCGGCGAACCCGCGCCGACCGTTTCGAGCTCGTTTTTGTTAATGCGGAGATATTCGTCGCAAATCTCGAAGACTTCAAGATGACCTTCTGATAATTTCCCCAAGATGCGCGCCGCTTCCGATTTTTTCTCGATTTCCTTTATGATCGCCGCATTTTGCTCTATCGAGAGCTTCCTCAATGTCTGGCTTACATTCGGATTACGCGCAATATTTTTCAGGTTTTCATCAAGCTGCTTTTGAGCCGACAAATACCTGTTCCGCGCTCTTCTCAAGATTATTTCGCGTAAAACAACGGCGCCGATCAGCACCGCGCTCGCGCTGATCCCAGCCGGAATCCAAGGCATTTCGCCTCTGCCTTCCTGCAAAATTCCCCAGACAAGAAAGAAAAAAGCGATCGTCACAGCAATCGCGAGAACATAATAATTCGAAGCCGGAAGCCAGAACGGACGTCGATATTTTCGAAGCTCGCGCTTAAATTCCGCGGTGGCATTCATCTTATCGCGATTTGCTGAGTTTATTTTTACCATTGCCCAGGAATCATGCGCGCTTTTTCGTCGGAACAAAGCTAGCGCTAAAATCATTTTATAGTTAAATTTTCACGGCAAGTTGTCAATAGTTACCGCGAGCGTAAGAAAATATCTTTTTTTGCTATAATTTTTCAAAACGATGAAGGCGAGGAAAAAGAAAAAATCGGAGCGACCAATCTTTGAATCGATCCGAAAGCCGACTGCGCCGCCGGGACAAAAATTCGGACGCGTAAAGCCGGAAGAAAAGATCCATCCTTCGCAGAGAAAGATCAAACACAAAAAGCAGGATGATCAGAACGATTAATATGGGATTTTTTAAGAAATTCTACAACAAGATAGTGCATCCGAGCGTTTGGGCGCGACCGGAAATGAAAGTTACTTTTCGAGCGGAGATAATGCCCGGCAAAAACCGCGAAGAACGAACTTTTCGTATTAAATCTGTCCTTCGCAACCAGCGTGTAACGCTTCACGGTTTCGCCGGCGAGCACCGCCAAAGCGCGTTTGAACCGATAAATTTTAAAAGAGAAAATCCTTGAAATTCGCCGCCGCTTACAATTCGTAAACTTTTCCAACCTCAAGAATCTGCAAATTTTCGATTCGCAGCTCTTCCAATTGGCGGACGATCGCGTCGCGATACATTGGCTTGATATTTACCACGTAAACGGGACAAGTAAGATTCGAGATCTTTTCCAGTTCCTTTCTGAGATTTTGCGGCGTTAAATGAAACGAAACGGCTGCCAGCTCGCTGAGCTCGTTGGGAAAAGCGCATTCGACCAAAACTGCCGATAGTTTCTTCTCCTCGCTGACAACTTCCCAAAATCCGGCTGCTTCCGCCGTGTCGCTGCTAAGCGCAAACGTCGAATCGCCGTCCGAAACTACAAAACCGACGGTCGGAACCTTGTGATTCACTTCGACTGCCTTTACGCGCAAGTGCTTGACGGAAAATTCGTTTCCGGTTTCGAACGGAAAATAATTCATCACGCGTCCGTTATCGTTTTCGAGCTCGGAAAATCGCGGATAAACCGACCAGTTAAAAATGTCCCGTTCGAGAATTTCTATCACTTCCTTGGTTGCGTAAACACGGATCGGGCGGGTTAGAGTTGCAAACAAATCATCAATATAAAGCGGCAAACCGGCGATATGATCGAGATGCGCGTGAGTGAGAATAACGTCGCGAATTTGTTCCTTTTGGATCGCCGTCGCTGCCATCGCGAGACTTCCGGCGTCGATCGCGACGAGATCGTCAACGACAAAACACGACAAATGCTGCCGCAGCGAAGCGCGTCCGTTTTCTTCAAATGTGCTCGGAAGAAGCTGCAATTTCATAAGATTGTGTCACCAGCCCGATATTATCTCGCGCATGTCAAAGCGCGTCCGCCGTCGATCGAATAAGTCGCGCCGGTGATCCAGGACGCCTTTTTCGACGCCAAAAAATATATCAATTCGGCGACTTCCGTCGCATCGCCGACACGTCCCAGCGGATGAGTACTTTTCGAATGTTTCAAAAAATTCTCATATTTATCGTCTTCCATTCCACCCCGTTTATGAATGTTCGTTACCACAACGCCGGGATTTACGGCGTTGACGCGAATTTTTTTCGCGGCAAGCTCGAGCGCGGCGCAGCGTGTTAATTGATCGACCGCGGCTTTTGAAACACAATACGCCAAAACGTTCGGAAACGAACGCAATCCGGCAACGCTCGAAATATTTACTATGCTGCCTTTTGTTTGTTCAAGATGTGGTATGCATTTCTGCATAAGAAAAAAAACCGAGCGAAGGTTAATGTCCATCATCTTGTCCCAATCGTCGAGCGTCGTATCCTCGATCGAACCATTTTGGATAATGCCGGCAGAATTGACCAAAACGTCGATCCTTCCAAAAGCGTCCGCCGCATCGATAAAGATCTTTTCCGCCTGCGTTATCTCCCGAACGTCGGCAAGATGAATTTTCACCGACGCGGTGTCCGGCAATTCGTCGCGAAGCGCTGTAAGCTCTTTTTCATTCCGCCCCACCGCGACGACTTTTGAACCCTTTTTCGCAAACAGCGACGCGGTTGCCCGACCTATCCCGCTGCTCGCGCCGGTGATAATTGCTACTTTGTCCCGCATGTTTTTCTTAAACTAGGTTGCAGTTTAGCACAAAACGCGGTGTGGAAAACATTTCCGAAATTCACTTTTTGGTTCAAAAAAAAAGGATGTCCGATTATTTGAACATCCGTTACTTTTTGTATGATTTTGATAATACTCTAAACCATTTCAACTTCGCCTTGTATAAAACTTTTACACATTGTTCGCCTGCGGCTTTCGCGTAAATAGTTTTTCGAGTGCTTGATGCGTTTCGTCGCGGCGCCGATTCTGAAAATCGTTAACCCAATTGCTAACGGTTGAGACCATATCCCGCGCAGATTCCTTTGTCGACTTTTTCGAAGTCTTCTGAGGTTTTTGTATCTTTGAGACGTCACCCTTTTTAATAACTTTAATTTTAGCTTTCGCTGTCATAATTCCCCTTTTGTGCGTATTGAACCAATACTTTAAATATCTGAAATTTCGATTTCCGCTTCCCGTCTGACAATACGTGCAATTTGGATGCCACTTAAAACGACAATCGGAATAATAATTTTTTACAATTTATTTTTTTCTTTTGTTTTCTTCTTGCATTCTGCAAAAGAAGGAAGTTAAGGTTTTGCGCTTTGCCAATATAAACCTAACGAATCAAACGCGCCTTTGTTCATCTTATTTTCGTCTTGTGCCCAATTTTCTTGCGTTTGTGGAAATTCGTAAACGTTTTTGGGTTTCTCCGATTCCATCGGCACATCGGTTGCCAGTGTTTGGGTGATGAACTTCTTTGATCTTCTAATAATTTATCTCACATGCGGCGCGCCGACCGCAGTGTATTATTTTCTGCAAAACCGCCGCGCTCATAATCAACCGTTGCTCGCAACAAAAACGTTTTTTGTTCTTGTGTTCTGGATTCCCTTTCTTTTGGCGTTTTTCGTAAGACAAAGACTCGGCAGACATCATGCAAATAAGGATCTTGTCGGTGAGCTTTTCTCGGATTCGAATCTGGAAAAAAAAGTTCGCGCGGCTAAGATCGACCTGGAAAAAATGTTGTTTGAGAACAACTCCAATTCAATTTACGAAACACGAAAAACAGTCGATCAATACCTAACCTTCGCACTTTTGCGTCGAAATGACAACCTGCATTATCGTTATGCGCAAAGCGAGAGCGAGATTTTCCGCATCGCCGGACACAAAAACCTAGAGCTTGCCGGGATTTGTCTTCAAAGACGCAACGAGAAGAAGCTGAACTTTCATCATACGTTAGCACGCCTGGAATTTTTGGATCTCATCTCGGGCAGCGCATCGGTCGCCGCGCCCGCAATAGAATTCGTTTCGCTTTTAGGTGATTATGAAACGCAGGCTGCGATCGAAAAAATGTTTGATCTAAAAATACAGGGCGAATCGACTGGCGACGTCATTTCGCCGGAGAGGCAACTATGGAACTCCAAACACCGCAAACGAGGCTTTACAAACACACTTTCCACTCGTATGAAATCGATGACCGCGAGCGTGAACTCACGCAAAAACGATTAGAAACGCTTCTGAGCTTAAACGAACAGACCGCGCGCGAGAAAGCCGTCTACCGTTCGGCAAGAGAAAAATTCGAAGCTGAATCGATGACTAATCCGGTCGCCCACAAGGAAGCCTTTGCATTTTTGGGACTTCTTCTCGGAGCATTTCCACCGGCGGCGATTTTGGCTCGATTTTTTCTCAACGGAAGAATATTTCGCCGCGAAGACGCATGGATCTTGGGTCTTTTGATCGCGGTCAATTTGGTTTCAGCAGCTGTTGGATACTTTTCAGGCAAGCTGATCGGCACCGTCGTCCGTGAATCGGAAAAGCTTTCCTGGACAAAAATGATTCTTTTGCTGCCGTTTGTCGGAATCTTGTGGGGGATTTTAGCCGGCGGCGCGGGCGGTTTGGCTATTTTTATTATCGGCGCGTTTTTCGGCGCTTTTCTCGGCGCGATGGTCGGAAGCGTTGCGCTGCCGCTTTTTACTGTCTTTCACCGGTCTCTCAAGCGCGGTGATATGATCGAGCTCAAACATCTTCTTCCTCTGGCGTTCGGCACGTCGCTAGCTATAACCGCATTTATTCTCGGCGCGTAAGACCGATTTCCTTTTCACTTTTTCCTTTTTTGCATTTAACATTACATAAATGCTCGTATTGCTACATCTTTTCGCGCTTTTCCTTTTGGTTTTGCTTGGATTTTACGTTTTTGTCGAAAATCCGCGAAACCGCGCACACCAAACCTTTGCCGCGTTTATCGCCTTTCTCGCGCTTTGGACGATAAAGGATCTGATCTTTTGGAATTTTCACGATGAAACCGTTTCGAGCGGTTGGTGGGCTTCGTCTAGCTTTACGATCGCGCTTCTGATGCAATGCGCTTTGGTCGTTTTTGCTTGGGTTTTTCCTGAAAACTCGCGTACGCCGCGAAAAAAAGCCGCGCTTCTTTTCGCCCCCGGTTTAATCTTGATTCCCGCGGCGTTTTTCGGACTTCTGTGGCGCAAAGTGGGTTTTCAAGACGGAATATTCGAGATCGAGCTCGGACCGCTCGCTTACGCATTTGTTATTTACGTTTATTTTGTTTTTGGATACGGTGCGACGGTTTTGTTCCGCAAATACCGAAAATATCGCGGGACGCTAAAAGGACAGCAAGTCGGCGCGATCCTTTGGGCGATAGCGATCACCGGCATTTTAAAAACGCTTGCCAATATCGTCTTTCCCTTTTTCAACTTGTATTATCTTCTTCCGTTTAGTTCCATCTTCGTGCTTCCGGGCGTTTTTATTTACGCCTATGCGATCTCGAACTTCAAACTTTTTTCGCTTCAAACCGCGCTTAACCAATTTCGACTCTTTCGGCTGACATACAAGATAGCACTGAGCGTCGCGGCGGTCGCGATCTTCAGTTTTATTATTTTTCAAATTCCGATCGTTTACTGGGCGTTTCAAGACGGAATGACGGTCGAAGCATGGCGCAAGTACCTGGTTTTCAGCATAATTTCCGCGCTTGTGCCGAATCTCTTGCTCGTTTTACTCGTCGTGCGCACGATCTCGCGTCCGCTCCAGCGGATCACGCTCGCCGCCGTTCAGGTTACCGAAGGCGAATACGGAACCGAAGTCGATCTCAGACGAAGCAACGACGAGATCGGGCTCTTAGCCAATTCCTTTAACGAAATGAGCCGCAAAATGGCGCTCGATATAGCGCAGCTTCAAAAGCTTAACGAACAGCTCATCCGCACGGAAAAACTTGCCGCGGTCGGCACGTTAGCCGCCGGCGTCGCGCACGAAGTAAACAATCCGCTCGCCTCGATCTCGTCGCTAATACAAATGATGCAATCCGAAAAGCAATTAGACATGGAAACCAGCGAAAAGTTGAAACTCATTTCGGCGCAAATTCAAAGAATTACACAGGTAACCCGCGATATGATGGATTTTGCGCGCACCCGAGCCGCCGCGAAAAGCTACGTAAACGTAAACGGCATAATTGAAAAAAGCCTGCGGCTTGCGAGCTTTGACAAATCTTTTCAGAATCTTTCGGTAGAAAAGCATTTTGCGCCCGATATTCCCGACATATTCGCCGACAGCGATCAATTGCAGCAGGTATTTTTGAATTTTTTTCTCAACGCGCGCGATGCGATGCCCGATGGCGGCGTTTTAAAAATAAAAACCGACCGTACTGAAACTGACCTTCGAATCGAAATCGTGGACAGTGGAGATGGAATCGACGGATCGGTCAGAAAAAAGATCTTCGATCCTTTTTTTTCGACAAAACAAACGGGCAAAGGAACCGGTCTCGGATTAGCCGTTTGCTACGGCATCGTTACGGCGCATGGTGGCAGGATCGAACTTGCCGAAAACGGAGCGAATGGCGCTTCGTTTATTATTTCGCTGCCCTTACAAAAAGAAATGGCGGACTCCTGAGAATCCGCCGGTGTCGGAGACGTTACGAAAAGACGAGCTTAATTTACGTAATATCTTCTGCCGTTTCTCACGTAAAATCGTTTACCGCTTCTCGCCTGATAATATCGCGTTCCGCGCCTTGTATAAAGATATGTAGCGCCGGCACCTGCGAGCGCGCCGATCCCGGCGCCGCGTTTTCCGCCAAATGCGCCGATGCCGGTACCGAGCGCTGTTCCGCCCGCTACTTTAACCCAGCGCCGCGTTTTTGAATTGTAATGACGGCGTTTTGTGCCTTTTCGGCTCGCCGCGAAAAGCGTACCGCCACCCGCGCCGATCAATGCGCCTTTTTTGCCGCCGATCAAAGCGCCCGCAGCCGTGCTTCCACCTACGATCGCGATATTCGTCGCCAAACCTCTGTATTTCTTTTTCTTCTTTCTTGTCTGCGCCGCGGCATCAATTGCCACCGCAGAAATAATAAAAATAATTGCGATCAATAAAATGTAAAATCTCTTCATTTTTGTTTCACCTCAAACGTTTTCCTCAGTATTTCGGAATTCTCCTGGATTTGATTATTCAAAGACCGTGCCAAAAACGCGCTCGCGGGCATTAATCACGTGGTTTGAAAGACTTACGTAACTAGTAAAAAAACCAAGATCCGTAAAATTTTGATTCGAATCTTGACACGCTGCATTGTTTCGTTGCACTTTATTTCTACACTTCTTTTTCAAATTTTGAGGAAACCTGAAATGAAAAAATCTATTTACGCCCTTTTTCTCGCGTTTCTGTTTGTCTGTTCGATTCACGGACAGGAAAAACCGATCGCATTTATTAACGCCAAAATAATTCCGATCATCGGCGCGCCGATCGAGCAAGGAATTTTGATCGTTCAAAACGGAAAGATCACCGCTGTCGGCGACGCGCGTCTTGTTCGTTTGCCTGCGAATATCGAAACCATCGACCTTAAAGGCAAAATAATAATGCCGGGACTCGTCGATACGCACAGCCACATCGGCGAAGGCTCGGGCGCAGACGGTTCGTCGCCGATCCAGCCCGACGTTCGGCTGCTTGATTCGCTTAACGTTCGTGCCGCAAGCTTGCAGCGCGCGCAGGCGGGCGGCATCACGACCGTCAACGTCATGCCCGGCTCAGGGCATCTCGACAGCGGACAGACGCTCTACATAAAGCTTCGCGACGGCGCGGTCAAAGTTGACGACCTTTTGATCTTTGACGCGAGCGGCAATTATATGGGCGGGATCAAATTCGCCAACGGCACAAATTCGCTTCGCACCAGCGGCGGAAATTTCCCCGGCACGCGTGCGAAATCAGCCGCGCTTGTGCGCGAGCAGCTCGTAAAAGCGCAGGAATATAAAGCGAAGATCGCAAAAGCCGCAGGCGACGCGAGTAAGTTGCCGACGCGCGACCTGGCGATGGAAGCGCTCGTCGAAGTTCTCGATAAAAAACGCGTTGTGCATTTTCACACGCATCGCCACGACGACATTTTGACCGCTCTGCGGCTCCAAAAAGAGTTCGGCTTTCGCATCGTTCTCCAACACGTTTCCGAAGCTTGGAAGGTTGCCGACGAGATCGCCGCGGCAAAAGTTCCTTCGTCGATAATCGTTATCGATTCGCCCGGCGGAAAACTCGAAACGGTGGACATTTCGTTTACAAATGGCGCCGCTCTTGAAAAAGCGGGCGCGCTTGTCGGATTTCACACTGACGATTACATCACCGATTCACGTCTATTCTTGCGCGAGCCTGCTCTTGCCGTCCGCGCCGGAATGTCGCGCGACAAAGCGCTTTACGCAATGACGATGGCGGGCGCGATAATGCTCGATTTACAAGACCGCGTCGGCTCGCTTGAAGTTGGAAAGGACGCGGATTTCATCGTGTTGAGCGGCGATCCGCTCAGCGTTTATACGCACGTTCTACAAACTTACGTTGACGGCAAAAAAGTTTTCGACCGTGCAAATCCGGCGGATTATTTGATCGCAGTCGGCGGCTACGGCGCGTCAAACGATCGTCAGGTTCATATCGACTGTTTTGACGACGACATTTTCGGAGGTGGACGATAATGAAAAAGAATATTTTCAACGCAGAGACGCGGAGACGCGGAGGACGGAAATTAATGGCGATTAAAGAGATAGAAAGGGATAAAAATAATTTTCTAATATCTCCTTCATCTCCTTCATCCCTGTTTAAAATTCCTCTGCGCCTTTGCGCCTTTGCGTTAATTTTTCTATTCGCAATAAACGCTCAAGCGCAGATCGCGGTGCTCGGCGAAACGGTCTGGACGATGACCGGCGATCCGATAAAAAACGGCGTCGTGCTCATCGGCGCGGACGGCAAGATCGAAGCAGTCGGTGCTGCGGCGCAAATTACATATCCTTCCAGCTACCGAACGATCACCGCAAAAGTCGTCGTTCCCGGCTTGATAGACGCGCACACGGTCATCGGTTTGAACGGCTATCTCAACCAGCCGCACGACCAAATGGGAATTGAAACTTCATCCGCTATCCAGCCCGATCTTCGCGCTATCGACGCATACAACGCCGAGGAAAAGCTCGTAGAATGGGTTCGCCAATTTGGCGTAACGACAATTCACACCGGGCATCAGCCGTCCGCGCTCGTTTCCGGGCAGACGATGATCGCCAAAACGTTTGGCAAAAACGTCGATGAAGTAACGCTCGTTCCGACTGCGATGATCGCGGTCACCATCGGCGGCGACGCGCTCGCGGGACAGGGAAAATCGCCGGGAACGCGCGCCAAACAGATCGCGATGCTTCGCGCGGAGTTGATAAAAGCTCAAAGCTACGGAAGCAAGCCCGATTTCACGCGCGACTTAAAACAGGAAATGTGGAAGAAGGTTTTGAATCGCGAGATCCCGCTGCTCGTCACGGCGCAAAAAGCGCAGGATATTATGAGCGCGCTGCGCCTTGCGAAGGAATTCAATATCCGCCTTGTGCTTGACGGCGTCAGCGAGGCGCACATGGTTATAAGTGAGATAAAAGCTTCGGGATTTCCGGTCATTGTCCACGCCACGATGCAGCGCGCGGGCGGCGACACCGAAAGTCTTTCGTTTGAAAACGCGTCGAAAATAAAAGCTGCCGGAATTCCGTTCGCTCTTCAGAGCGGTTATGAAGGCTACGTGCCGAAAACGCGCGTCGTACTTTTTGAAGCCGCGCTCGCCGCCGCAAACGGACTTTCATTCCGCGATGCGCTTTCGACAATAACCATAGACGCCGCAAAAATTCTCGGTTTGGATGATCGAATCGGCTCGCTCGCGGTCGGCAAAGACGGTGACGTCGCAATGTATGACGGCGATCCGTTCGAATATACAACCCACTGCACCGGCACGATCATCAACGGCAAGGTCGTGAGCGAAGTCGTTAGGTAACTTGGAGCGCGACGCCCTCGTCCGCAATGAACGCGCAGCGTTCAAAAAGCTAAACGATTCGGCGTTTTAGATTGCATTCGCAATCTTTGCGGACGAGGGCGTCCGCGTTCCATAATTCTTTTTGAGCCTTCAGCGACTTATGATAATCTTTCGTTAAATCGATTCATAAAATTAGAAACAATATGCTTGCATCAATATTTTTGCCGATCCTTTTATTTTTTCAGGTTCAGACGGTAACCGTTCCTTCGACCGCGACGCCGACCCCGACGCCTTCTTCGGCGCAGACCACCACGACAACGACAACGACCAAAACGACGCCGCCCGCGAATTTCGCCGATATGCTCAACGAGCCGACTTCGGTGACGAAACACAGCGTGCGCGTCGGCGGGCGAACGTTCAATTACACTGTGACGGCGGGCTTTATGCCGATCCGCAACTCGGCGAGCGGCGAAACCGAGGCGAAGATATTTTTTATGGCTTACACGCTCGACAATCCGCCCGCGCGGCGCCCGCTTATGTTTTCGTTTAACGGCGGACCGGGCTCGGCAAGCGTTTGGCTGCATCTCGGCGCGCTCGGTCCGCGGCGCGTAAAGATGCTCGACGACGGATTGATGCCGCCGCCGCCGTATGAACTTGTCGAGAACGACCAAACGTGGCTGACCGAGACGGATCTTGTGTTTATCGATCCTGTCGGCACGGGTTATTCGCGCGCGATGAAGCCCGAACTCGGCGCAAAGTTTTGGAGCGTGAACGGCGATATCGATGCGGTCGGCGAATTTATACGAATGTATCTCGGCAGATATGAGCGCTGGAACGCGCCGCTGTTTCTCGTCGGCGAAAGCTACGGCACAACACGCGCCGCCGGGCTTTCAAATCATCTTTTCGAACGCGGCGTCGGGCTGAACGGAATTCTGCTTGTGTCGACCGTTCTGAATTTTCAAACTATCCGCTTTGCCGCGAACAACGATCTTCCGCTCGCCTTGATCTTCCCTTCTTACGCCGCAACCGCCTGGTATCACAAACGCCTTTCGCCCGAAATGCAGGCGAAAACGGTTCAGCAAATCGCCGCCGAGGCGGAAGATTTTGCGATGAACGAATATATGCCGGCGCTGATGCGCGTCGAGCGGCTTACCGCGCAGGAAAGGCAAAACCTTTTGGAAAAGTTCACGCGCTTTACGGGTTTGAGCCCGACTTTTGTTGAGCAAAACAATTTCCGCGTCGAACTCGGCGAGTTTAACAAAGAACTGCTTCGATCGCAGCGAAGAACGACCGGGCGTTTGGACAGCCGCTTTACCGGCATCGACCGCGACGCCGCCGGAACGAATCCCGACGCCGATCCTTCGATGTCCGCGATCCGTCCGCCTTACACTTCAACTTTTAACGATTATGTTCGCCGCGAGCTCGGATTTAAGACCGATCTTGAATATTACATTCTCGGCGGCGGCATTAGTTCGCCGTGGAATTGGAACGTCGATAACGGCTATGCCGATACGTCGATGAGGCTCAAAGACGCGATGGCGAAAAATCCGTATATGAAAGTTTTTATGGCAAACGGCTATTACGATATGGCGACGCCGTTTTTTGCCGCCGAATATACGCTCTCGGCAATGAATCTCGATCCGAGTTTACGGCAAAACGTCACGCTCACGTATTATGAAGCCGGACATATGATGTATATCGAGAAAAATTCGCTTCGGAAGTTGAAGGAAGATGCCGCGGCATTTATTCAAAATTCAATACGAAAATAAAAAAACTACGCGAAGCTCTCGCGAAACGGTTGAAAACTTACGTCATTTACCTCGAAAAGCTTCGCACGGTTTGTTTTCGATCTTCGCCAGGAAAATCAACCCGTGGCGATAGCCGATGTAAACACTCTGCGAATTTACGTTTTCGACCTTGTCCTTAGAGCTGTGCAAAAATTCCTGCCAGCGGTTGTCCATCCCGTGAAGCGTTATGCCGGGGATCTTTTTGTCGCGAAACGATTGTGAGTCGGAGCTCGCGCCTTCGATCGCGCCTTGCGCGTACGGCACTTTCATTTCAGCGGAAACTTCCTTTGCAAGTTCCATCAATAGCTTGTCTGAAATATTCGTCATCACCTGCGGATAATTAAAACCAAAGCTGTCAAAATTGACCATCGCACAGTAATTCACACGCTTGTCCTTCGGGATCGCGTCCGCCATTTCTCCAGAGCCAAGCAAGCCCAATTCTTCCTTGCCGAAAGCGACAAATTTATATGTCTTTTGCGTCGTCAAATCCTTTATCGACCTGTAAAGATTGGCTAAAATGACGATTCCGGTCCAGTTATCGATCGCGCCGCAGCCATCCGCAACTTTGTCGTAATGCGCGCCGACGACGATTGTTTCGTCCGTCTTTCCTTTTTTTGTCACGATAACGTTTTCGACGTTCTTCAACTTCTCGACGGTGACATCGGCTTCACCCGCGCCGATCTTAACAAAAAGCTTTTTCACGGCTTCGAGTCTTTCCTTATCCTTGCAAGGCGCTAGTGCGACTAATTCCTTGATCTCCTCGAGAGTTGCGTACGGAATCCCGGATGGTTCCTGCGCCTTTGCTATAAAACAGAGGCTGATTATTGCAAGTATTGAGTAAAAAATATTTCTTTTCATAATATTAGTGTTCGGTATTTCCTTCCAAAAGATCGACGGCGTGGTGCAGTACCGGTTTTATTACATCAAAGCATTCGCGCACCGCTTTTGGCGATCCCGGAAGATTTATTATAAAAGTTCGGTTGCGAATGCCGCAAACGCCGCGCGACAGCATTGCGAACGGAGTATTTTTCAGCGTTTCGGCGCGCATCGCTTCCGCCAAGCCCGGCGCTTCCTTTTCAATGACGGCGCGCGTCGCCTCGGGCGTATTGTCGCGTTCGGAAAATCCGGTGCCGCCCGTTGTAACGATCAAATTCACACCTTCCCGTTCGGTCAGACTGTAAAGCGTGTGCCGAAGATCGCCGAAATCATCGGAGACGATGATTTTTTCCACGACCTCCGCGCCGATCGATACAAGCAACTCAGACAAAGTTTTTCCAGAAAGGTCGTCTTCTTCGCTCCGCGAATCGCTAACGGTTAGAACAATAGCTTTTATTTGAGTATCAGGCATAAATTGTAGCGCAGGCTGCCAGACTGCAGTGTTTGCATAGCAAACAACATTTTCGCGCAGAGCGCTCATTGCGAGCAGACTGCCCGCGCTCCGGTTACGAATATTTCATATATTCTTTCAGCCAGCATTTATCCATAACGACAAGCAAACCGGCATCTTCGGCGCGTTTTGCCGCCGATTCATCTATCACGCCTTCCTGCAGCCAAACGGCTTTTGCGCCGATCTCGATCGCTTCGTCAACCGCTTTTCCGGCTTCATCGGAACGTCGAAAAATATCAACTAATTCAATATTTTCGGGAACATCGGCGAGTTTTGCGTAAGATCTTTCGCCGAAAACTTCCGTTTCATTCGGATTTACCGGAATTACGCGATAATTTTTTTTCTGCATAAACGCCGCGACGCCGTTGGAAGCGCGAAACGGGCTTGATGAAAGTCCGACAACGGCAATCGTCTTACATTCCTGCAAAATTCTCTTTATCGTTTCGATCTCATTCATAATTTTAAGCCGCGGACGACTCGATCTTTTCAATATCGCGGCGGCGTTTGCTGTAGATAACGCTCAGGATCACACCAAAAACGACGAGAAACATTCCCAGAAGTGATTCTAATGTTTGCACTTCATTAAAAACAAACCAGCCGATAATGAGCCCGTAGATCAAGCCCGAATAATTTATGATCGCAACGCTCGCCGCGCGTTCTTTTTGGAGCGCATTCGTCAGAAAGATCTGCCCGAGCTGCGACGAAATTCCGATCAAAAGCAGAAAAAGCCAATCCCAGCCGATCGGCGTCTCCCAAAAGAAAAAAAGCGATACGCCGCCCGCGACGAAACCAACAAGCTGAAAATGCAAAACCACCGTCAGCGGATGTTCGCGTTCGCGCAGATTGCGCACCAGATTGTATGCGACGCCCGAACAAAACGCCGAAATGATTCCGATAAAAAGGTAGAAAAGCGAGACTCGAACGTCGAATCTCTCGATCATCAAAACGCCGGCAAATGCGATCGCATAGAAAAGCCATTGAAGCAGCTTTACATTTTCCTTGAGGAGAAAGATCGCGATAACTGTGGTAAAGATCGGTGAAAGATATTGGATGGTCATCGCCGAAGCGAGAGGAATGTTTTGAACCGTTACAAAAAATAAAAAAAGCGCCGTTGTCCCAAAAATTCCGCGCAAAAGAAGCTGCGTGTGGTTTGTGCCGAGCCAGCCGGCATTGACTCTGTGCAATCCGATAAAACAAAACACGGTTCCGATCGCACATCGAAAAAATACGATCTCCATCGCCGGCAAATGCCCGACTTGTTTTACAAAAACGTTTGCAAGCGCAAAACAGAGAGTCGATAAAAACATCGCGCGCATTCCCAAGGTAAGAAATTCCGCGCCTGTTCCACCGGTTTCGGTTGACTGAGAAAATAAATTCATCCGAATAATTCTTACTCAAATTTTCTTGGTATTTCAATCCGGTTCATTAGCCAACCGCCAGAAACGCGAAAAATCTGCTCTTACTTTAAACAAAAAAAGGGACAAGTCATAAACTTGCCCCGTAAATTATAAGGTGCAAAATGAGAATCTTATTGAATGGCTATAGTTCCATTGAAAACATTCTTCATATATGTCTTCAGAGCCGAGCTGCCCGTGGGCTGTCCCCAAGCGCTCGAATACCAGACGCCGCCGCCCAAACCGCTCGATCTGAATATTACGATCGAAGCGCAGCCGGACGCAGCCGTGCACGTCGAGCCGCTAGCCGACGTTCCAGGCGGGAAAGGTCGACCCGATGGCGTAAAGACAAGCTGCATCGTGTTGCCGCCGTCCAAACTGACCTTGCTTCCGTCCGGCAAAATTTCCGAAACATTCGTCTTCGCGCCGAACGACGCTGAGCCTCCGATCAAAGAAAACTCGGAAATCGAGTTGCTCTTGATAAAGTAAGAGTGCCATAGCGACGGCGTGTATTTAGTGCATCCGGGCTCGAGCGTGCCGTCCGCGCGACTACAGCTGCTGACCGTTACGGTCACCTGACCTTGCGGGTTCTTGCCGCTCTTGTTATAGACGAGTTGGCTTCCGAAATTGCTCTTGACGGAGTTCAAACCAAAATATCCGTTCGCGAAGAATGGTATTCCGTCATTTTTAAGCACTCCGCCGCCCATCATCGAGTTTGCCGTGCCCGGCTTGCCGATCGTGATCAGCTCGTCGTAGGTCGAAGAGCTCATTGTGTACTGTCCCCCGACGAGAACGCGCACCGTCAGCGTCATCGATTGACTGCTGCCGATATTGTACTGCGAGATCGCGCTCGCAGTTCCCACCGTCGTATCGCCCGGATTTACGAGTCCGACAGGCAAATTCTGCGCGTTCGAAACCGGAGTAAACGAGCTGCCGCCGTTAGTGCTGATCAGGAACGAGACTTTCGCCTTTGTAATATCGCCCGGACAAAATTCAAAGGTATCCCGGACGGTAGCACTCAGGGTCAGCGTCGCCGTACTGCTCGTCGAGCTCGTGGTCCAATAGAACGACGATCCGGTATAAAGCGAATCGGCATCCTGTCCCGGACCGACGTGCGGACTACCGCCGATCGTCACCGATTGGCTGACCATTTTCGGAAGATGAATGCCATTAGCGCTTCCCGCATAATCGGCTTTTGCCAACACCGATCCCGTAGGCTGATTAATGACTATCGCTCCGCTCGCCACACCGCTGCCATTGGTTACCGCGTTGATCGACTGCGTGCCGATCGACAGCGTTACCGTGGCACCTGAAATGGGCACTCCGGTTACATAGTCCGTAACCGTAGCCTTGATCACATTCATGGTGCAGTCAAAGTTAATGAATGTATGACCCGACGTATCTAGCACGACCGTCGTCGGATCCGGATTGACCAGGAACGACCGGCTTACATCCATCGCCGCGTTGTAGTTATCATTACCGGCTTGTGAAGCTACGACCGTACAGGTTCCGAGACCCACGAAGGCGATACTCGCGCCGTTCACGCCGCCGCTCGTGCAAACCGCGGGCGTGCTCGTCGAGAACGTAACCGGATTGCCCGAGCCTCCGCCCGTCGCGATTGCGGTAATGCTGCCCTCGCCGTAAAACTTAGGATCTAAAGCGCCAAATGTAATCACCTGGTTGGCTTTCGTAATTGTAATTGTGGTGGAATCGCTGCTGCCGAAATGATTGTCGCCCCCGGCATATTCATAACTTGCAGTGCAAGGTGTATCAGGAACATTTACCGGAGCCGCACTGCAGTTTCCGCTATAAACCGGCGCCGGAGTCAGATTTAATCCGCCCGCACCGGTTACGGAGACACTCGCCGGACGCGGGGAACCGTTATAAACATAGGTTCCGCCGCCCGAAACGACGGTCGTCGATCCCGCCTTGGTGATCGTGATGCTCTTGGCATCCATGCTGCCGGTGTGATTCGTGTCGCCGTCGTACGTCGCCGTCGCCGTGCAGCCGTCAGTCGTCGTCACATTCGTGCAGTCGCCCGTATAGACCACCGGAACAGAGCTCGTAAAGCCCGTCGTTCCGACTCCCGTTACTTCCGCCGTCGCCGTGAACGCCGTCCCGCGATAGACATACGGTCCCGCTTCAAACGTCACCGTCGTCGTCGATCCCGCCTTCAAAACATTGATACTTACGTCTTTTGAAGCACTGTTGTAATTTGCCGTATCGGTCGGCGTAAAATCGGCGTGCAGATTTTGCCCGTTTCCGGCGTTCAAAACCGTTCCGCTTGCAGGCGTATAAACGAAGCTTCCCGCAACACTGGCGGATGCGTTCAATTGCGTCGCGCCCAAAGCCGTCCCGTAAGTTATGTCTGCCGGGTTCGCCCAAATAATAGTCGGCGTTGCTTTTTCGATGTTGAAGGATTGCATGACGTCGGGTGCGGCATTATAAGTCGCGTCGCCTGCCTGCGAAGCCGTTATCGTGCAGCTTCCCGCGCCGGTGATTTGGACGGTCGTTCCCATAACTGTGCAGTCTCCGGTTGCACCAAAGGTAACGGTCAAACCGGAGCTTGCAGTAGCCGAAACCGCGAAATCGGGATCGCCGAAAGTCTTATTGGGAAGGGCGTTGAATGTGATCGTTTGATTTAATTTGTTGACCGTTAAGGTCGCGGCAGTTGAGGTCGCCGAACCGCAGACATTTGTTACAACAACGTCGTAACTTCCCGCATCATCGGTGACAACCGACGGGATCATATAGCTGCTGCTATTTGCGCCGGAAATATTCATGCCGCCTTTGCGCCATTGATAATTTAGAGTCGCCGTGCCGCTTGCCGTGACGGAAAACGTCACCGATTCGCCAACATTTTTTGTTGCGCTTGATGGATTAATAGAAATCGAAGGCGCGGTGCAAGCGGCAGAAACAGTTCCGTCAACTTCAAGTCCGACCATTGCCGGACTCCCTACATTTTGAATTCGCAATGTCCCTGCAGTGTTGCTGGCGCTATAGCCATAGATCCGAAATGTCACCGCCGAATTCTGATTTTGAAGCCCTGAAATAGAAGATAGATCGATGGTAGAAGTGGTTAGAGATGCGCTTACTGTTATCGCGGAACCGATTGTGCTGGCATAACTATCCAAGCTGGAGCGCAACTCTGCCTGACTAGGTCCTGTGCCACTTCTCTGAAGACCAACGCGTAGCTCGGACGCACTAAACTGATAGCCGGCGTTCGGAGTTACAGTAAACTCATAGTAATCGGTATTGCCTGCAATAGTCAGAGTAGATGCGGTTTGCCACGAAGATGAGTTGAAAGCATTCGTCGTCGCCACCGCCGTAAGCCCTGTTCCACGGGAAAGATTTGAAAAAGTAACATTTGCCGCTACGTTCGATGGTGAAACAGCGGTGGGAGCCGTCGTTCCCGATAAACCTGAAGTTGCATAATTACCGAGCGAGCCGGGGCTCGAATCCGTGAAAGTCGTTTGCGCGGTGCGCCCCGATGTGAGTCCGAGCGCCGTCAAAACAAAAGATGTATTGAGATCGTCTTCCGTCGTTTTATACTCATCGTTTACAAAATTACCGTTTTCGTCGGCGGTCGCATAAAATACGAGACCTTCCGGATTTTCAGGAAAAACCGGATCGCGGACGAGCGTCAACTGTACGGTTTCGTGCGGTTCAAAACCTGTTCCGGTAATTGTGACAACAGCGTTTGGAGGATAGTCGAGCTGATCGGTAGTGATGGTTGCTTCCGATCCGTCGAGGTTCAGAAAATCGCGAAGAATTTCGCCGTCGCTGTTTTTGCCGCCAAAAACCAAGACTTTATTCGATTCCGGAATCTTAACAAGCGCGTAATCGCTGCGGTTTAGAAGCGAATCGCTCGCTTCGCCGTTGTTGATAAGAGCCGCGCGCGTCGCGGTTCGCAGAACTTCGGATTCCGCCTTGCTCGCACCGTTATTTTGCCCGGAAATAGCGTCTGAAATCTTGAACGCGGAGCTTTCCCGCGCGGCTCTGCCCGGAATCACGTGCGCAAACGCGCTGAAATAATTCCCATCGGGCGTAAAAATTTCCATTGAGCCTTCGTCGTTACCACCGATGATCTGCACTTTGCCGTCCGGTAATTCTGTCAAAACGGGGCGAATACGCGGCGAATGAAGCGATCGCTCGACCTCTGAAAACGTCATCGATCCTAAATTTAATTTTTCGCCCGATAGCACAGGGCTTCCGTCCTCAAACGATCCGCCGACGAACAGCACATCGCCGCTTTTCAGCAGCGCAGCAGAATGAAATGAACGCGGGCTGATCAGTTCTGCTTTCACTATCTTCGAGCCGCGCGCGTCGGCGTCCAGAATTTCCACCGTTCCTTTGGCGTCTCCGCCTACTATTAAAACTCTGCCGTCGCCAAGGACGGTCGCCGTGTGCCCGGCGCGCGCAACGCGTAAATTTGGACCGGCGTGAAATGCGCCTTTTTCAAAAATTTCCGTCGAAACGAGGGGTTGTCCGCGTTCGAAACCGCCGATTACCAAAACGCGCCCGTCCCGCAAAAGCGTCGCCGTATGAAATGAGCGCCCGGCGGTCAGATTTCCGAGTCCGATCGAAGCATTCGCCGCAACGTCAAAAATCTCAAATGTTCCTGCGTCGCCGCCAACAATAAGCACTTTTCCATCGCCGATGGGCGTTGCCGTATGACCGTTTCGCGGCACAGAAAGACTTCCGCTCGATAGCCGCGACGAAAATTCGCCGGACGATTCAGCGTTTCCCTTGACCGTGTCCGCCTTTGGCGCGGAAAGCGAAGCGTTCCCGAAAATCCATTCGCCAAGCGAACCGGCGATCGAGCTCGATGAAAACGCCGCGACGGAAATTGTTCCGGCGATTACGAACAAAGCTACCAGGCTTCGGCGTACATTCTTAAAACAAAAGTGAATAATATTCGACGAAAATTTTTGGACAGAATTTTTCATAGTCTTATTTGGTTCTTCGGAGTTCTTGTAGAAATTCCTGTGTCTTTCAGTCTTTGATCGCAAGCAGCGCCTGAGACTGATAATTTTTGTTTCGCAAAACGGATCTTGCCGGGCAAGTACAAAATCAATGAAAATTCCGACGAATCGAACCGCACGAAAAACATTTCGGCACTCTCTTCGAAGCGAAAATCGCAGCGGGACCGGGCGAAACTTCCTTTTATAGGTAGATGAACCCTTCTATCGTAGACTTCGTTTTGCAAAGACGCATCGGACAAAAGTACTTTTCTTTAGGACTTTTGTCCTGTTTTTAAAGTCGGAAAAAAGGACTTTTCTCCGATGTTTACTCGCCGCCCATTGCGTATATTGGTAATGCTTTTAGGTTTCAATCAGTCTAGTCAGAGAAATTATTTTGAGTTCGCCGAGTAAAATGGTATCGGTCGTGCCTTTTGTTTCGGCATTTTGTCGGGTTCCGAACCGGTGGCGAAAAGCCCTCGCCTGCAGTTCGGACTCCCGACTTGGTTTCCATAAAAAGAGTTGGATATGAAAAGCCTTACGGGCAACAAAATCTTGATTGCCGAAGACAGTGACGATTCACGGCGTATGCTTCGTGTTTTCCTTGAATCTTACGGTTTCGAAGTGGTTGAAGCCGTTAATGGAAAGGAAGCCGTAGAAGCGGCTCAACGCGAAATGCCCGATTTGATCCTGATGGATTTGAATATGCCGGAACTCGACGGCGTTACCGCCGCGATGGTAATAAGACATATTTTGGAACTAAAAGATGTGCCGATCATTGCCAATTCTGCACATGGCGGGCGCGGAATTGACCTTTTCCTAAATATAAAGAATTTTGGAAATGCTTATATTGACTATATCGCCAAACCGCTCAATTTAGACACGCTAGCCGAAAAGATCGAAACAGTTCTTCTGAAAATGCCGAAGGCGGCATAATCATTACCGACATTAACCAGGTCCTTTCCTATTCCGACGACGATCGATCATTCGCCGCGTCCAGCCCGTGAGTTAGCGCATATTTGAACAATTCCACCCGGTTTCTTACATTGAGCTTACTGTAGATGATCGTCAAGTGGTTTTTGAGCGTTGAGCTGCTGATAAACAAACTTTCGGCGATCTCTTTATTTGTGGACGAATCGTTATTGACCAGCGCTCGAATAATTTCGCGCTCGCGTCCCGTCAAACCCTCAATTTTTCGCTCGTCGGGATCTTTTGAAATTCTGTTGGCGGATTTTTTATTTGTTAAATGACTTAACACGCTATTCAGCGTATCGCTTCCGATCCAGATTTCGCCTTCGTGAACTTTCGTTATCGCTTTGAGAATAACCTGCGCCGCCTCGGTTTTTGCCAAAACTCCCTTTGCGCCGAGGAGAATCGCCCGCTCGTGAACGTCACGGTCTAAGATTCCGGTCAAGATTATTATTTTCGCGTTTTTTTCTGCGGCTAATTGAGGCAAAATATCAAGCCCGCTGTCGTTGCCAAGATCAATGTCTAAAAGAATTATGTCCGGTTTTTCTCTCGCGGCGGCAGCGAGCGCTTCGTCGCGACTTCCTGCAACTCCGGCAACCTGCATTACGGATTGATCTGTATTTATAAGCATTGTCAGACCGTCTAAAAAACTCTTGTGGTCGTCTACAAGCAGAACGCGAATCGGATTTTTGAAATTCTTAGTGTTCATCTTTATCAAAGCGGGATCTCGACCGAAACTTTCGTGCGCTTTGCCTTGTTTTCAACGGACGTTTTTCCGCCAAGCGCGATTACTCGACCATCGATCGATTTCGGAATAAAGTAATCCGCCCGCAAACCGTTACGGCGATTATTTTCTATGTCGAGTTTTAGCATTTTCCCGTCGCATTTGATGGTTATGACCGCGCTGCCGGCGTCTGTGTGCCGCCTTACATTGCTCAGTCCCTCTGTCACTATTTGAAAGATTTCCGCCGAAAGACGATCATTGACACGAATATCATTTTCGGCAAAAACCTCTATGTTAATTCCGTAAAATTCACTAATTTTGCCGGCTTGCTGGCGGATTGCCGAAACCAATACAGCTCCTCGTTCTGCTTCCACCTTGTCTTCCTTAAGCTTCGTTATATAGCTGCGAAGATCTGCGATATTGGTGTTTGCCATTTTGACGAGCTGATCGATGCCCTTCTTAATATCTGCACCCGCCGCTTGTCTCATTTGCAGCGCCTCAAGACCAAGTTTAATGCCGATATAAGGCTGAATCGTGCTGTCGTGAATATCGCGTGAGATCTTTTGCCGTTGTTGCTCGGTCGCCTGCGACGCAAGCCGATCAAGCAGATTCACGTTTTCGACAACCGGCACGGCTTGGTCGAGCAGTTGTTTCAAAAATTCCAGATCAGAATTATTGAAAGCCTTCTTTTGCGAAGTCAAATATAGCCTCCCGGTAAAGATTTCCCGCTGATACACGGCAACTCCAATAAAAGATCTTGTTTCCAAAAGGTCAGCTAAAACCTCGCCGTTTCGGCTCGGCGCTTCGATCCGCTCGCCGCTCGCCGTATCGAAAACAAAAAAGTTTGCGCTATTCCAAAATGAATTCTGCGTGAAATTGTAAATAAGGGCGTTTTCGCCGGCGAGCGTCAAAAGCGGGCTTTCCTTTTTTATCGGCTCGGCAAAGATCGCGTGCTCGGGATCCGTCCGATACGACCGCCGTAAAAGAAAACCGGACGAAGACTCGTCAACGGAAATCAAAACGCAGGAATCGGAATCAAAAAACCCGTTTATTTTTTGCATGATCGAACTGATCGTCTGATCAATGCCGAATCTCGGATTATACAATTTACTGATGTCCTTCAGCACGGCAAGCCGGCGTTTATTTGTGAACTCCTCGCCGCCCCAATACGCGATCATATATCCCAAAACGCCTAGGGAAATGATCCTTATTAGAAACCGGTTTAATTCGAATCCCTCCGCAGACGGCGCAGTAAGATAACCCACCGCTACAAACAGAGCGACCGAAATCGAGGTGACGCGCAATCCTTCGGAGAATCCGAAACGGAATGACGCCGTTTGAATCGGAAAAAAGAAAAGAAAGAAAAATATACTGTTTGTGCCGGAACTAAAAGAGATCAAGATCAAATACCAAACGACGTCGATCCAGTGGGCTATTCTTAATGGAATTAAAGTCGGCTTTCGAAAAGAGAAGAAAACAAGAAGTAAGGAATAAAAACCGTAAAAAATCAGGGTTAAGTAAGTCAGCTCGACGAATCTCTGGGGTTCCGAAGGATCGAGATAAATTACAGCGAGCGCTGAAAACGCAAGGATTACTCGTATTTTGCTGATCAATCGATTATCCATTCAGATACAAACTACGCCGCAAAATGGATCAGGCTTCCGGAATTCCAGTACGAACTCAGCGCGCCTAGATCACCCCGCGCCGGGTTAAATTTCTCGAAATCGTATCGCCCAATTATTAGCGGAGAAATTCCTGGATTTTGATATGGATGAATATTGCATGCTTACGGGCTAATATGTCAACTTCCGAGACCTTCTTCGAACTCCGAAAATAAATTGATTTCCCTTCCGAATAAAAACCGAAAAGGAAGAATCTTCCTTTTTAAAGCTGACCGAACGATGCCGCGAAAACATCACGAAAACTAGAGGTTCCGTTGACGCCGCACGTCAAAATGCTCCGGAGATAAACGTGCGAAGGGAGTTTTTTACCAGCGATAGCGCAGCGTTAGGGAAGCGTTGATCGGCGCACCCGGCATTATCTGATTGTCATTATGCGCGGTTTCAAAATAATCGCGGTTGAGAATATTTTTCAGATTAAAAGCGATCTCGTAATGTTTTTCACTACGCCACGAAAGCGAAGCATCAAAACGGGCGTAACCCGGCAGAGTCACCAGATTATTGGTCGAAGTAAAAGTTTTGCTTCGCGCATTGCCGCCAAAACCGATTGTAAATTGTTTCGGCAGTTGATAGGTCAGCCAGAGATTTCCCGAATTGCGCGGTGTCGTCTGAGCAAATCTGCCTTCGAGCGGAACGCCGCCTGAAAAACTGTTCGATTTCGTGATTCGCGCATCGAGCAAGGAATAACCGGCAATAAAATCGAATTTTTCAAATGGCGCACCCGAAAGCGTAAATTCCAAACCGTTCGTTCGCTGTTCGCCGACGAGGATCAATCTTCCGGTATTTAGCGGATCATTCGTTTTTATGTTGTCGCGGTCGAGCCGAAAAACTGCCAGCGTCGCGTTTAATTTGAGCGGCTGAAAAGTCGCTTTGATTCCCGCTTCATAATTGCGCGTCAATTCGGGTTCGAGTTCTTCTGCGTTTGCCGCCAGCGAAAGATTTTCGCCCGACGGCTGAAACGAGCGCGTGTAGCTCGTGTAAAACGAAAGCCAATCATTCGGCTGAAAAACCAGACCGACGCGCGGACTCCACTGTTTGTCGGTTCTGCCCAAATCGGCATCGGCGGGCAGCAGATCATCGAGTTTTTGATCGAATCTGTCGTAGCGAATGCCGACTAATGCTTTCCAGTTTTTGTTAAATGAAATCTGATCTTGGAAAAATACGCCGAATGTGTCGCCGCTGAATTCGTTGAGATTTTGCAACGCACCGGACGGTGGGCGAATGCTTAGATCGGGATTTGTAAAAGTTACGGATGTTGCTGAAGAATTTCTTGTGCGGACCGTTTTCTTTTTTTGATTTCCGAATTCGACACCGGCTAAAAAAGTATGCCGTATACCGAAAGTTCCGAAAATGCCCAAAATTTCCATTTGATTGAAGTAATTCGTTTGGTCGTACGCGCCCGAATAATGTTCGCGAACAACACGCAAACGGTCATCATCCGGGGAAACATTTGACGGAATCGAAGCTGAACAAGAATTGTTGGTTTGAAGAAGACAAATTCCATTGGAATAGGTCGTGTAATAATCGGTGTCGTAGCCGATCCGCCGAAACGTCTTGCGAATCGTCCAGAAATTATTTATCCGATGCTCGATCTTTATCGCCTGCGAGTCAACTTTATTCGTGATTTCATCAAGTTCGGGATAGCCGTAATATGTGCCGGACGGCACATCAATCGGGCGACCGCGAAATGAAGGAATGCCGCGGTCGGGCGTTCGCGTGTCATTCAAATATTCAAACTGAAAAATGACATCGGTTTTTGCAGTCGGTTTCCACGCCATAGACGGTGCAATATTGTATCGCTTTTCTTCAAAAAAATGTCTGAAACTTCCCGTCTGTTCGACCGCACCGACAAAACGAAAAGCGAGTTTTTCATTAACAATCGGCTGTCCGTAATCGAAATTTCCACGCTTCAAACCATAAGAGCCGAAGATGCCTTCTAATGTTCCGAGACGCTGGTAAAGATCGGGTTTTTTCGTCACACGGTTGATGATGCCGCCGGACGAGCCGCGCCCGAACAGAGCCGCGCTCGGACCTTTGACGACTTCGATCTGCTCGATATTCGCCAAATCGCGGTAATAGAGCGCGTCATCGCGGATGCCGTCAACATATTGATCGCTGATCGCCGAAAAGCCGCGAATAAAAAACTGATCGCGCCGACCTTCGCCCTGCGCCACCGAAACCGCCGTCACGTTATAAAGCGCGTCCTGCATCGAACGCACCGCCTGCGAATCAATCAATTCACGGTTGACGATCTCGACCGACTGCGGAATATCGCGCAGAGGCGTAAAGGTTTTCGTTACGCTCTGCGTCGTAGAGGTAACAAAAACGGGTTCGATTTCCACGGTGACGGTTTCAGAAACGGTTTGCGTTTCCAAGACGATCTCGGAATTTTGCCGCTCATCCTTCCTGAGCGAAAACTTTTTGACGATCGTCGACGTTCCTTCGCTAGAGATCGTTAACTGATAATTGCCTTCTTCAAAACAGCCCAGCGCAAATTCTCCTGTGGCGTCAGTTCTCACTTTTTCGATCGTCTTTCCTTTATCGTTTTTCAGCAAAATGTCAGCGCCGACGATTACCGCGCCGCTGGAATCCTTAACCGTGCCGCGAAAACATTTTTCCGCCGTCTGCGAAAAGGCTGCGCTCGACAAACTTAAAAAGAATAGAGCAATTATAAAGATCGATTTCCCCGTGAATATACCTTTCATTTCTACAAACTTCCCATCCAATTGATTCCTTATTGAAAATGACTTTCAATTTCTCTAAGTTTAAATTGGGAAGAAAAGATTCGTCAAGCGCGGTCGGTAAGTTTTATTTTTCCGGTCAAAATTGCTTTAATTATCGGGATGAAATCGCCTCTTATCTCAACTGCGGAAGATTTTGAACGCCGTTTTGGCGATGAGTTTTGGCTTTACGCCGCCGAAACTATCTGCAAAAAACATTCATTGTCGTTTCAGCGACTGACTCGCGCTGTACAGAGCGAACATATTATTGTTCTCGCAGACGACTCGTTCGTCATTAAGATCTTTAGTCCGTTTCGCGGCGGTTTTCAGAGAGAGAGAGATTCGCTGCGCTTTGCGCGGGCGAAAACTTCCCTGCCGCTGCCGGAAATCCTGCACGAAGGCGAGATCGGCGGATTCGATTATCTCGTTATGACGCAGCTGCACGGTCGGCAGATGACGCGCGATCATTGGCTGCGGCTGAAACCGAGAGAACAAAAGGCAATTGTTACAGAGCTTGCGATTGGGCTGAGAGAATTGCATTCGCATGATGCGGGCGCGATCGATTTTGACTGGAATGGATTTATTGAGAACCAGGCGGCAACCGTTATCGAAAGACAAAAGGCGAAGGGCGCAACGGCGAAATGGCTTGAGCATTTGCCGTCCTATTTGGAAGAAAACCTTCCGCTGCTTCCAAAGGATCTCGCGCCTGTATTTCTTCACGGCGACGTTCATTTTGGAAACCTTCGCTTTAATGAAGAAAACCGAATTTCGGGGCTTTTTGATTTTGCGGATTCTCTTAAAGGCTTTCACGAATACGAGTTCGCCGCCATCTGCGTTTTGATGATCCAGGGACAAGGCGAGATCCAGCGCGAGTTTTTCCGCGCTTACGGCTATAAGGAAAGCGAAATCAACGAAACTCTGCGCCGGCGTTTAATGCTTTTGACGATTTTGTATGAATGCTCCGACCTGCGGAAATATGCCTTGCGTTTGGATCCAAAAGCCGTTAATTACACGCTCGACGAGCTCGAACGAGGGATCTTTAATTTTTGCTGAGCCTACCGCGCCATCAAGATCCATCCGTTCGGATCGACCTTCGCTTTGCCGTCCGCCGGAAGCGAAACGATCGCCTTTCCGTTCACGAATTCAACCCGCTTGATCTCGCCGTTACTTTCGACCTCGATCGGCATCGGAAACGGCATATTGTTCGGCGTTTCCCAACGCAGCGTCAGCTGATTTGCGTTTTTTTCAACGATCAGCTTTGGCAGTTTCGGCTGGCGCAAATAAATTTCAAAAAACCAATCAAGCTCTTTTCCGGATTCCTTTTCGCAGATAGCGAGAAAATCGTCGGTGGTGCTGAAATGAAATTGTTTCCCGTTTGAAACTTTTTCCATTTGCGGATCCGGATATGACATTTTTCTCAAGCTGCGGAAAAATGCGTCATCGCCGATGTAATATCGCAGCGTGTGCAGAATGAGCGCGCCTTTGCCGTACATATCGCCGTCGCTTTGCAAATAATCGGGCGGGATAAAGTACATTTCCATAGTCGTGCGCGGTTCCCGCGGCGCGACCGCCTTAAGATTTTTCAAACCTCGATAACGCCCCGCCATCGCGGTAAAATACGCTTCTTTGCTGCGCGTTTTCTCGACATAAAAAGTGTCCATAAACGACTGAAAGCCTTCGTGTATCCACATATCGTTCCAGTCCGGCGCCGTTACGTGGTTTGCCCACCATTCGTGCCCGAATTCGTGAAACAAAAGCCAGTCAAAGCCATATTTATCGTATTGAAAATTATTTCCGTAAGCCGTGATCGACTGGTGTTCCATTCCGAGGTGCGGCGTTTCGGCGATGCCGATCTTGTCCGCGCGAAACGGATACGGTCCGAGATATTCTTCAAAAAAAGCGTTATATTTTTTTAATTCATCTATCAGCGACTGCCCTTTCGCGTGGTGTTCCGGTAGAACGTAAAACTCGATCGGGATCGTCTCGCCCGTGATCGATTTCACCGAATCTTTCATCACTTTATAAGGCGCGAGATTGAGCGCGATACAGTAATTCGCGATCGGCTGCGATACAAACCAATTGTAAGTCTTAGTCCCGTCTTTATTGTCCGTTACAGATTGCAGTTTGCCGTTCGAAGCCGCGATAAGATTCGCCGGCACAGTAAAATGCATCGCAAAAGTATCGGCTTTATCCGAAGGATGATCCTTCACAGGAAACCAAACGTCGGCGCCGTCCATCTGCACCGCGGTCGCGATCCACGGCTGTCCGTCCTTCGTTTTTTCCCACACAAACCCGCCGACCCACGGCGGATTCGGCGCCACGCGCGGTTTTCCGCTGTATGCGACGCGCACTTCAACCGTGTTGCCCACATTTTGCACCGTGGGAAAATGGATAAGGACTTGCTTTTCGGTGCGCACAAATTTCATCGCAAACTGCTTCCTGCTGTTCATCAGATTCACAGTTTCCACGGTAAAAGGCGTGTCAAGATCGAGTGCCAATACCTTTACGGGTTTTACGATCTGCGCCTTCACCGTCAAAACGCCCTTGATCGACCGATTCGCCACATCGACTGCAAGCACCAGATCATAATGCTTGACGTCATACGCCGCCTGCTCCGCCGACAAAACGCCGCCCGATTCGGTCGGACGCGCATCGAACTCCCGCTGTCCGAAAACCGGAAATGCTAAAACCGTAGCAATAAAAATGATAAAGAATAATTTTTTCAACATAAATTTATTTTCGTTTATTTGCTCATCCGATTCAAATATGAAGGCAGAAACCCAAGCGTCAGCGTGGGTGTGAACCGCTAAGGCAGAAACCCAAGCGTAAGCGCGGGTGTAAAAGCGTTAAAAAGGAGCATCAAGCAAAGCAAACCGTCGAACCGGTATTCCTTGATTTGGTCTTCGTTTAGTGATTCAAATATAATGACGAAAAAAGAAACACCCGCGCTGACGCTTGGGTTTCCGCCTTTTATGACCAGCGATTATGAATACGATGAGAATATTTTCCCTGCGGCATATTTGCTGACGTTTCGCAGCTACGGAACGTGGCTTCACGGTGATGAAAAAGGCGCGGTTGATCGGCACGGGAAAAATACTTATGGCACGCCTGATATTTCGCCGAATGAAAATCTTAGGGAAATAATGGAAAAGGCTCAGAAAAAGCAAACTTTTCTGCTCAGTAAGATTGCCCGGGAAAAAATCACGAATGCGATCGTCGAAGTCTGCGAACACAAGAAATTTAACTTACGCGCCGTCAACGTCAGAAGCAATCACATACATATCGTTGTTTCCGCCGCCATGAAGCCCGAACCGCTATTAAAAATATTCAAAGCATATTCAACCCGAAAGCTTCGGGAAGAAACGTTTATCGATCCCGAAATCCGCCTTTGGTCCCGCGGCGGAAGCCGTCGTTACTTATGGAAACCGCGACACGTCGCTCTGGCGGTCGATTATGTTCTATACGGACAAGGCGATATTCAATTCGAACTGAAACAACAGTCGGAATAAAAGTTAGAAACCCAAGCGTCAGCGCGGGTGTGCACCTTAAGGCTCAAAGAAAGAATTGAAAATGAATCACGCTTTGCGTAGCGAAGCTCTACGACCGAAAACGTTAAAACGATATTCCCCTTCTCCTATTTTACGACGATCGCCTTCTCTTTTGAATGAATCTCCTGCAAACTGCGGACGATAACTTTTTTCTGCGATTTTTTGGTGGCGATGGCTTCGATTAGCGCTTCGGCGCCGGTCATTGTGGTGACGCACGGGACGTTGAATTGCAGCGCGGCTTTGCGGATCGCCTGTTCGTCGTAATGCGACGTTTTGCCGAGCGGCGTGTTGATGATTAGCGAGATCTCACCCTGACGGATGAGGTCGGCGATGTTCGGGCGACCTTCGTTGACCTTAAAAACGGTTTCGCATTCCAAGCCGATCTCGCGCAGTCGCTTTGCCGTGCCGTAGGTCGCGACGAGATCAAAGCCGAGCTTTTTTAATCTTCGCGCAAGAATATTTGCCTGTCCTTTGTCGGAATCGTTAACGGAAATAAAGGCGTTGCCTGCCATCGGAAGCTGGATGAACGCGCCTTCCATCGCTTTTCCGTAAGCTTCGCCGAATGTCGCGCCGACGCCCATAACTTCGCCCGTAGAATGCATTTCCGGCCCAAGCACGGGATCGACGCCAGCGAATTTTTTGAAGGGAAACACGGGCGATTTGACGAAAACATACGGAACCGCGAGCGTGTCGGGTAAATTGAATTCGGCGAGCGTTTTATCGCCAGCCATCACCAGTGACGCGATCTTTGCGATCGGAACGCCGGTCGCTTTTGCGACAAAAGGAACCGTTCGCGATGCGCGCGGATTTACTTCGAGCACAAAAACGCGGTCGTCTTTTATCGCGAACTGAATGTTCATCAAACCGACAACGTTCAATGCTTTGGCGAGCGTTTGCGTGTAATGTTTTATGGTTTCAAGGTGTTCGGCGGCGATCTTTTGCGCCGGCAAAACGCTGGATGAATCGCCCGAATGAATTCCCGCTTCTTCGATATGTTCCTGAATTCCGGCGATGACGCAAGCCGTTTTATCCGCGAGCGCGTCAACGTCGATCTCGACGGCGCGTTCAAGAAATTTGTCGATCAAGATCGGCTTTTCAGGCGAAGAATCGACCGCAGTGCGCATGTATTCGTCCAGCGATTGCTCGTCGTAAACGATCGCCATTGCGCGTCCACCGAGCACGTAGCTCGGACGCACAACGACCGGATAACCGATCCGCTGCGCGATTTCCTTCGCTTCTTCCGGCGAGACTGCGGTTCCGTTATCTGGCGACGGAATATTCAGTTTGTCGAGCAATGCGCCGAAGCGTTTTCTGTCTTCTGCTAGATCGATCGAATCAGGCGAAGTTCCGATTATCGGAACGCGGGCTTCGTGAAGTCTGTCCGCCAAGTTAAGCGGTGTTTGCCCGCCGAACTGGACGATCACGCCGGTCGGTTTTTCTTTTTCGACGATGTTCATCACGTCTTCAAAGGTCAGCGGCTCGAAATACAGACGGTCCGAAGTGTCGTAATCGGTCGAAACGGTTTCAGGATTGCAGTTGACCATGATCGTTTCAAAATCGGCATCGCGCAGCGCGAAACTTGCATGGCAGCAGCAGTAATCGAACTCGATTCCCTGCCCGATCCGGTTTGGACCGGAGCCGAGGATCATAATTTTTCTTCGATTTGTCGGCTCGGCTTCACATTCTTCTTCGTAGGTCGAATAAAGATAAGGGGTGTGCGATTCAAACTCCGCGCCGCAGGTATCGACGCGTTTGTAAACCGGAACGATTCCGAGAGATTTTCTGTGCGCGCGCACTTCCTTTTCGGTCGAATTTGTAAGAAAAGCGATGCGCCGGTCAGACAGAGCAAATTCTTTTGCCGTTCGGATCGCTTCGATATCAACTTCCGTTAAGCTTTTGTCTTCGATCTCGTCTTGAATATTCATTACTTCGACGAGCTGTTCCAAAAACCAACGATCGATATTCGTCAAACGCTGAACTTCTTCGATCGAATATTCGTGCTGCAGCGCGTATGTAATGTAGGAAAATCGGTTTGAATTCGGACGCGCTAGCTTTCGCTGCAAAACGCTGTCGGGAACGTCGGTCAATCGCAGCGGTTTGACGGCTTCGAGTGAGCGCAATCCTTTGAACAAACTTTCCTTGAAAGTTCGCCCGATCGCCATAACTTCGCCAACCGATTTCATCTGCGTTCCGAGAACGTCTTCCGCGCCGGGAAATTTTTCGAACGCCCATTTTGGGATTTTCGTGACGACATAATCGATCGTCGGCTCGAAACTTGCCGGAGTTTTCTTTGTAATATCGTTCGGAATTTCGTCTAGCGTGTAGCCGACGGCGAGTTTGGCGGCGATTTTCGCAATTGGAAATCCCGTCGCTTTGGAAGCAAGCGCGGAACTTCGAGAAACACGCGGATTCATTTCGATAATCCGCACATCGCCGTTTTCGGGATTGACGGCAAACTGAATATTTGAGCCGCCGGTTTCTACGCCGACTTTGCGAATGCACGCGATGGACATATCTCTGAGGCGTTGATATTCGACATCAGTTAAAGTTTGCGCCGGCGCGACCGTGATCGAATCGCCGGTATGTACGCCCATCGGATCGAAGTTTTCGATCGAGCAAATGATGACGACGTTATCGTTGAGATCGCGCATCACTTCGAGCTCGTATTCCTTCCAGCCGAGTATCGATTCTTCGATCAAAACCTGCGAGATCGGCGACGCTGACAATCCGTTTTTAACGATGTCCTCGAATTCTTCGGGATTAAAAGCCACACCACCGCCCGTTCCGCCGAGCGTAAACGCCGGACGAATAATTGCCGGATAACCGGTCGTTTCGACGATTCGCTCAGCTTCTTCCCAATTGTGCGCAAAACCGCCTTTTGGTGACGGAATTCCGATCTCGTCCATCGCCGCCTTGAACAATTCGCGGTCTTCGCCTATCTTTATCGACTCGACATTTGCGCCGATCAGTTTGACGCCGTGTTTTTCGAGAATTCCCTGTTCGTAAAGTTCGACCGAAAGATTTAAGCCGGTTTGACCGCCGACCGTCGGTAGAAGTGCGTCAGGCTTTTCTTTTTCGATAATTGCGGTGACGGATTCGAGCGTTAGCGGTTCAACGTAGGTTTTATCGGCAATTTCGGGATCGGTCATGATTGTCGCGGGGTTTGAATTGACAAGGACGACCTCGAACCCTTCCTGCCGCAAAGCGCGACAAGCTTGCGTACCCGAATAATCAAATTCGCAAGCCTGACCGATAACGATCGGACCGGAACCGATGATCAGGATCTTATTTATGTCCGTGCGTTTTGGCATATTTCAAATTTTTGATTATACAAAAAAAACGCGGTCGATCTAACCGCGTTTTTACTTTTA
Organism: Pyrinomonadaceae bacterium; assembly: GCA_041747435.1. Taxonomy (GTDB): domain Bacteria; phylum Acidobacteriota; class Blastocatellia; order Pyrinomonadales; family Pyrinomonadaceae; genus JBGTFE01. Next base: position 80,711 of record JBGTFE010000089.1, read on the forward strand.
ATTTATGCGACTCACCTTAAACAGTAATCGTCGTTCCGTTGAACTTGGCTAATGAAAATCCGCTAAAAATTTCGTTATAGCAGGATTTTCCGTCACGCAAGACGCTGATCGCAACGGCTTCGCCTAAACGCAGCGATTCGGTGCCGTCCGAACGCCAATGAACGCCCGCAATATTGCGCCCGAGAGCGACGTTCGAGGCGACTTTATTGAGTTCGCCGCCGACGGTTAAGGAATCACCCGAATAGGGAATCAGATTTTGTCCCGACGAATCCGGCGCGACGGGATTCGGGATCACAAAAGATTCGTCAAACCATGCCTTGAGGATCGTCACGCACGCGCCCGCAACCGTTCCGTGTCCGGCGCCGTAAGCCGGATGCGTAGGCGAGCCTTCAGGAAACGCCATCGGTAAAAACGCATTTCCGCCTGTCAAAAATCCGCCCAGCCGCGTTTTGGTGTCAATTGAATTCAGGATCTCGGAATGAACCGGATAATTTGCGCCGTGATACGCTGTTCGGTCGACACGCTCGGCGAAAACTTCCGGTCTAAGCCGGCGATGCACATACCATTTTTGATTCCAGACGGCTTTTAAGGCGCGGGTCGCAACTTCGCACAAAAGTGTGGCAATATGCGGTCCGCCAAAGGTTCCGAAACCTTCTTGCGTTGCCGAATTGTTATACGGATTTCCCGCATCAGAAGGGACGCCCATACCAGCAAGGATCAGGAAAGCCTGAAAATACGCCTGAAAAAGGACATCGACGTGAACCCATTGTCCAATATCGCGTCCGTTTCTCATATAACGCGGAATCGGATCGAAGATGTCGCCGCCCGCCGGCGAAATACCGTTTTGAACGGAGAGCCAGCTATCAAAGTCGGTCATATAGTCCTGCCCGCCGCTGTCGGCGCCAAGAACCGTTCTGACCTTTTGACTGACTTCGTTTGAACCAAAAAAACACGGCTTGTAAAAAAATTGCGAAAGATACGGACCGGCTTTGTCGCCGGGCGTTAAACCGCGAAACAAAACTCGCGGGGTAACCGATCCATTAGTATCGCGCGCGCCCTTAAAATCCGCGCCGAAAAGATTCAGATCCGCTGCCGCGGCTGCCGCAGTGGCGTTTGTCTCGTATTCGCTGAACGGTACGTCGCGCAAAATCGCCATCCAATAATTTTCGGCGATCTCCGCGGCGTTTTCCCTGCTCGCAAAAGCCGGAGCCGGCGGCTGAGTAAAACTAAAACAATCGGCGCCTTCCATATCAAACGCCAAGCCGCTCTGCGGGTTAATTAATTTTCTGTCGCCGCCCATCGGAATCTGTTCGAACATTTCCGGGCTTCCGGTTAAGAGCGCACTTGTCAGCGCGTAGTAACCGTTAAGATCGACTTCGCCATTCGCCTGATGCGGCAGACCTTTTGAGTAGCTGCCGATCTTATTCGGATAAAGACCTTCATCGCCATTGTTTACACGCGGAAAACGTGACGTATTTATATAGTTGAATTCCGCGGCGTTCGTCCGAATCCGCCAACATTTCGCCGAGCGTTGGACGTCATAATTTGTATTCCCGCGGTCTTGTGCCGAAACGTTTGAGCTCCGATCAATGAAAGGCACAATGGCGGCTGCGGCTGCTGCAGAAACCGCCGTTTTACCGATTTTCCCGAAAAATTCTCTCCTGCTGGGTTGGATGGACAAATCCGGTAAACTACCCGTTTCTTTTTTTAGTTCATTTTTCATAAATGCGCTCCGAATTACTTACGCTGATTTTCATCGATATGGATGGAAAACCAAGATTAAGCAGAAGTTTGCACCAAAATTTAGAAGTTTTTTTACGTGTTGAAAATATTGCCAAAGAATTGCTTTTTTGGCACCATCAATTTCATTGTTTCGCGTCTATTTAAACACAAAGTTGAGACAATTACAACGATACATCTAAGCTCCGGAAAAATGCTTTTCCAAATAATGGTTTAGACAATAGGATCACAAACGGAACGCGATATTTGCGAAATTGATTCGAAGAACCGAAGAAAATTTTTGGCTCGATTTACCAAAAGATTTCGCTCAATTAAAGCCGACAAAAACAGGTTCCGGCTTTAGCTCGACACCAAATCTTTCCTTCACTTTTACCTGAATTTCGTCCCGCAAAGCCGCGATATCCTTCGCCGTCGCGCCGCCGCGATTGACTATCGCCAATGTGTGACGCGTTGAAAGTCCGACGTTTCCTTTTTGAAAGCCTTTGTCAAAGCCCGAATTTTCTATAAGCCAAGCTGCCGGAATTTTGACCGATCCTTCATCGATTTTGAAAGAGGGCACGGTTTCAGTTGCTGCTTTTTCAGCGATCTCAGCGAATTTTTTATTTGAAACGATCGGATTCTTGAAGAACGAGCCGACACTTCGCCTGTTGGGATCGTCGCTGCGGATCACCATCGATTTTGCCGCTCGAATTTCGATGACGGCGTCGCGCGTTTCGCCGAGCGTTGGCTGTTTTCCGTTAAAATATTTGATCAGATCAGCATAGACAATTTTCGGCTCGCCGTCTTCTATCAGTCGATAAGAAACCGACAAAACAATGTAACGATCGCGCGCGGTGGAATTAAAAATGCTCTTTCGATACGAAAATCCGCACTGTTGATTTGAAAGCTCGATGAAATCCTTGGTTTTTCGATCGAATGCGCGAACTGAAATTATGGTTTCGGAAACTTCCTGTCCGTAGGCGCCGACGTTTTGCACCGGAGTTCCGCCGACAAATCCGGGAATTCCGCTAAGACACTCGATTCCGGCAAGATTTTGCTCGACGCAAGATTCGCAAAGCGCGTCCCAGTCTTCGCCGGCTTGTGCAGAAACAAGATCGCCGCTGATTTCGATTCCCTTCAAGCCGATTTGCAAAACGAAACCGTCAAAACCATCGTCTGCGATCACGACGTTGCTGCCGCCGCCGAGAATAAAGAGGTCCAAGTCATTTTTTTCAGCAAAACGAAAAGCTTCGGCAACATCGTTTTCGCTTTCCGCACGAACAAAAAAACGCGCCGCTCCGCCGACTTCTAAAGTCGTTAGTTCTGCAAGCGGCACATTTTCCAGAATATTGATATCGAATTTCATTCAGTAGAAAAGCCCGGAATCAAAATCTTACATTTACTAATTCCGCGCCTTACGAAGTGTGTGAAATCAGACGAAAGCTCACTTCCGAACCGCGCCTTTGGTGAGAAGATCGAGCCGCAAAGCCAGCGTTTTTTGATTTAACTCGATCAGTCGTTGATACGCCTTTTTTGTTTCCTTGATATTGCCCCTGAAAAACTCAGTTTCGCCGAGGTTATAGATTCCGGAAATAAAGTTTTTATCAATTTCGATCGTCCGCCTAAACTGCTTCGCCGCGTTGTCGTAGTCTTTGTTTCGATAATATGCGACGCCAAGTTCGCTAATCGCGGGTATCCAATCTTTTTGCAGCTCGCTTGCGCGAATCAAATTTCCGATCGCAGCTTGATATTCACCGAGATCCGATTGCGTAATTCCCAAATTCAAGAACGCCGCCGGAAACTTTTGATTCAATTTCACCGCTTCCAGCAAGCTTTCTTTTGCTTTCTGCAGTTTTACCTGCGCGTCGGCATCGCGTTTCGCTTGAAAATCGTTTTGAGCGGAATTGTAATAAGCCCAACCGAGATTCGTATAATCAACGGCATCGGCGCTGAGCGCAACCGCCTTTGCGAGATTTTCGATGGCTATGTTCCAATAATTTCGTTTGGTCGGATTCGCGGCGATACGTCCGGCTGTGTAGCCGTATTTGCTGAAAAGCTCGGCGTCATTTTTGATAAATGCCGTAGCGAGGCGATATGCGGCTAGCGCGTCATCGAGCCGGTTCAATTGCCGATAAACGTCGCCTAAATTCGCGTGAGCGTCGCCCATATCGTTTTTCAGTTTGATCGTTTGTTTATATGCGGTTATTGCTTCTTCGTATTTTTTTGTGTTGTAAAGGGCAACGCCGAGATCGAACCAGACTTCGGTGTATTTCGGATTTAACGCGACTGCCTTGTTGTATTCAACGATCGCTTCAGCCGTCTTCCCGAGTTTGTCCAGTGTTTCGCCAAGATAATAATGCGCCTCGGCAGAAGTCGGATCGAGCTCGATCGCCCGCCGAAACGCCGCAATAGCTTCGCCGGTTCGGTCTTGCTTGTATCGAACCAAGCCCAAAAACATTTGTGTTTCCGCGTTATCAGGGCTTACGGCGAGAGCTTTCGTCAAATAACCATCCGCTTTAACAAGATCGCCCCGTTGGTAATATAAAACGCCGATCGGCGTCGAAAGCTCGGTTAGCTCGGGATCGAGCGCCAGCGCCTTGAGATAATTGTCGAGAGCGTTGTTCTCTTCACTGAGAAGATCGAAAACTTCACCGAGCCCCGCAAACGCGCCGGCGTTTTTCTCGTTATTCTTTATCGCTTCAAGGAAAAAAAACTTTGCCGTTTCAGGCTGGTCGAGATCAAGCAGCGCGTTGCCTTTGCGCGTCGCCGCTTCGCTGAGCCCCAGAAGTCCGTTAACATTTTTCGGATCCAGAACTATCGATTCACGGAATATGGCGAGTGCTTTGTCGACCTCATCATTTTCCAAATAAAATTCGCCCGCGCCCGCAAAGATAACCGAAACTTCTTCCTTCTTTTTTGTGGAAATTTTCGCAGTATCGATCGTATCAGGCGATACCTTTGTCGATCTTGTTCGTTTCGGATTGTCTTTTGCAACGATGGACGATTGTCTTCGGACCCTTGTCGTTGTTGCTCGTTTTTGCGAATTTGTCCTTTTAACTGTCGAAGCATTTCGAGACGCCGTCTTTTTTTGCGATGACGAACCCGACCGAAAGACGAAACCGCCCGATATATCGTCCGACGTAACCACGTCCTGCGCGTTCACGGAAATTCCGTTCAGCGCGAAAGTCCAGGAAATAAAAAAAGTTAGAATAATTCCACGCAATCGATCTCTTTTTTGCATTTGTTGAGCTCCAGCCTTTATTTTACACGGTGTCTGCCTTTTAGCAAGATGCTTTTTTGGCGCATTAGGTTTGATGTGCAAAGACGAATAAGTATTGATCGTGTCGGAATTACTTCAACCTTACATGATCGCGAGCGTCGCAATATCCATGCGAAAAGTGCCTCTTCGCCCGTGCAGATAACATTTCGTCCTCGCTTCTTGCTATCTTAGGCTCACTCGGATAAATTTAATTCTTACCGACAAACTGCGTTCGATGTACAAAGTCCAAAGTCATTTATTAGAAATCGAGATGCCTTGGATTTTGAATAATGGACGTTGAAATCAATAATTGAAATAAGGAGATTTTGCCGAAAATGAAAGCATTTGAAACAGAAAACACTCGCAATATGGCTGTCATTGGACACGGCGACGCGGGTAAAACCCAGCTCGTTTCGTCCTTGCTCCATATTGCGGGCACAACACATCGCTGGGGAAAGGTCGACGAAGGAACGACGGTCACCGATTACGACGAAGATTCCATCGAACGCAAAGTTACGCTCAACAACAGCCTCGCTTACCTCGAATACAAAGACACAAAAGTAAATTTTATCGATACGCCAGGCTACGCCGCGTTTGTTTCGCATGCCCGACCGGCTTTGCGCGTCGCGGACTGCGCGCTGGTCGTGGTTGACGGCGTTCACGGCATCGAAGTTCAAACCGAAAAAACCTGGAGCTACGCGAACGAATTTCTTTTGCCGCGTTTTATGGTCATAAATAAGCTCGAAAAGGAAAATTCCGATTTCGGACATGCGCTTGACACGGCGCAAAGCTCATTCGCGCGCTCAATCGTGCCGTTTACTCTGCCGATTGGAAGCGAACTCGATTTCAAAGGTGTCGTTGACGTTGTCCATCAAAAAGCTTACGAATTTGACGCTGACGGAAAAGCGAAGGAAATTCCGATTCCCGAAGAAGGAAAAGGATTGTTTGACAAAACACGAGAGAGAATTATCGAGCTTGTAGCCGAATCAGACGACGCCTTAATGGAAAAATATTTTGAAAACGGCACTTTAGAAGAAGACGATATTTATCCAAATCTTGCAAAAGCGATCGCTGCCAGCAAATTGTGCCCGGTTTATGCCGTTTCGGCATTTAATCTGGTCGGTCTTTCAATTTTGCTCGATCACATCGTCGAGTTCGCGCCGAATCCGGCAACGCACGAAGCCGAATCGGGTTACACGAATCCCGATGAGGCTGGCGATAGAATATTGCGCAAATATTCGAATTCCGAACCTTTTTCGGCATATGTTTTTCGAACGATCGCCGATCCTTTCGCCGGCAGAATAAACGTAATGAAGGTCATTTCCGGCAAAGTGTCGTCAGACGCGACTGTTTATAACTGCAATCGCGACACGATGGAACGTCTCGGCGCGCTTCAGGTGATCCAGGGTAAAGTTTTGGACAAGGTCGCGACGGCGCAAACCGGCGACATCATCGCCGTTGTAAAATTAAAGGAAACTCAAACGGGCGACACGCTTTGCGACAAAGCAAACGCGATCTGTTACCCGGCGGTTCAATATCCCGAAGCGGCGATAGCGTTTGCCATCGAACCGAAATCACGCGCCGACGAAGAAAAGATCTCCGCAGCGCTGCATAAGATTCTGGAAGAAGATCCTTCGCTACATTTTGACCGCGATCCGCAGACGAAGGAATTTATCCTTTCCGGTTCGGGACAGCTTCATATCGAAACGGTTGTCGCGAAACTCGCCAACCGGTATCACGTCGAAGTCGCGCTTCATCCGCCGAAAGTTCCTTATAAAGAAACCATCACGCAGCAAGTTGAAGTTCAGGGACGCCACAAGAAACAATCGGGCGGACGCGGGCAGTTCGGCGATTGCAAATGTATTTTCGAGCCGCTGGAACGGGGCGCAGGATTTGAATTCGTCGATAAAATTTTTGGCGGATCGATCCCGCAAAACTTCCGTCCGGCGGTCGAAAAAGGAATTATCGAAGCCGCAGCTTCCGGATACGTCGCCGGATATCCGATGGTGGATTTCCGCGTAACCTTGATCGACGGCAGTTATCACTCGGTCGATTCGGACGAACACAGTTTCCGCGCCGCCGGTCGCAAAGCTTACCGCAACGCGATCGAAAAAGCTCGCCCGACACTGCTCGAACCGATAATGGACGTCGAAGTTTTCACCCCGCAGGAAGTTTCCGGCGACATCATGGGCGATCTAAATTCGCGTCGCGGTCGCGTGCAGGGAATGGATATGCGCGGCAAACAGCAAGTGATCAAAGCGCAGGTTCCTTTATCTGAAATGCTCGATTACCAGTCAAAATTAAACTCCATCACGCAGGCGCGCGGCAGTTATCATATGCAGTTTTCGCATTACGATCCGCTTCCGCACAATCTCGCCTCAAAAGTGATCGACGAAGCCGTCGCCGCCGGCAGAGTAAGAGCGCATGAAGATGATGAATAGTTAAATGGAACGCGGACGCCCTCGTCCGCAACGTTCGCAAGGGCGAACGAATCATTTAACGTCATTCGTTTTTTTTGCATAGTTTGCCGCATCAATGTATTTTAGAAAAAGTGATGAAACGCGCGAAGTTAAAACAATTTATCATCTGCATTTCGACGATCCTGTCGCTTTTTGCGTCGTCGGTCGCGGCTTGTTCTTGCTCGCATCATCAGGAAAAAGCGAGCGCGAGCGTTCCTTCGTGTCACAAACATTCGAAACAAAACCAGTCGGAACAGGATCAAGACTCTTCGATCGAATCGGTGGACACGCAAATCGCATGCGTTTGTGCACAATTCGTTTCGAAGATCACCGTAAAATCTGAAACCGTAAAATTCGAAAAGCAAGCGGCAGCAGTTTCTACGATAACGCCGGTTACGATCGTCTCCGTTAGCCGAAAATCCGTTTCGAATTTTTCGTTTTTCAAGCCAACACATCTTTCCGATTCTTTCCATAATCTCTCGCCGGGGCGCGCTCCGCCTGTTTTATAAAGCAAAATCATTGGTCAGAAAAAAGAAATCGTTTCAACGCGATTTCGAACGGATCGCCGTTTGTAAAAACTGTGATCGTAGAAATATTGCTTTATAAAATAGGAGATCTACTCATGAAACAAATTATTTCGTTACTATTTTTCACGCTTGTTTTTGGCGTGAATGCGCTGGCTCACGACGCGTTCAAACTCGTCAGCAGCGAAAAGAAAACACTTAAATTATCCGAGCTTATCGAGCTTGAAAAGGGGCGAACGCTCGGAAAGATCCAAAAATCAAACATCACATTTACCACAAAAGAAATTCGACTCGTCGTTTTGACCGGACCGCTCGACGACATGCTTTCCTACCGGATACAAGGCGTCAGAAATCCAAATCTGATCGTGCCGAGCGGCGCCACGCTGAAGATATTGTTCGTCAATTCCGACGAAGATATGCGTCACGATGTTCGCTTCGGACACGTCGAAGGCGAATTCCCGATCGCGCCCGACATTGCAGAAACCGTGGGAACCAACCGGCTCGAACCGAAAAGCGAAGACGGAATTTATCAGGCGGAAGAGATCGTAGTTTTGGCGGCGAAAGATGGCGCGTATAAATATTTTTGCGCGGTGCGAAATCACGCGAAAGGCGGAATGTGGGGAAATATTTTGGTAAACGTTAAGCCCGGAGACGAGCTAAAAACCGCGCCGAAAACCAAGCATGTTCATTCGGACGATGAAGACCAAGATATGGACATGAAGATGGAAAAAAAGCCGAACGATATGCCGGATATGAAAATGGACAATAAAAAGCCGACGGATATGTCCGACATGAAAATGGATGATAAAAACAAGGAAATGCCGGGCATGGTTCACAAAATGAAAATGTCCGCGATTACCGACATAAATGCACCGATGTCGCGCGAAAGTTCCGGCACCGGCTGGCTGCCGGATTCGACGCCGATGTACGCGACGATGAAAATGTTCAAGGACGGCTCGATGCTGATGTTTCACGGAAATATGTTTTTGCGTTACACCAATGTCGGCTCGCGACGCGATTTTTCCGCCGGCGGAAAGGGCGACAACGAAAGATTCGACGCGCCTTCGATGTTTATGTTGATGTATTCAAAACCGATTAACAGCAAATCGCAGATCGGTTTGCGCGCGATGGTAAGTCTCGATCCGATCATCGAACGCGGCTACGGCTATCCGCTTCTTTATCAATCGGGCGAAACTTATCGAAACGAACCGCTGCACGACCGGCAGCATCCGCACGATTTTTTTAGCGAGTTGGCGTTTTCGTATTCCTACAAATTTGACGATAAAAAGTCTTTCTATTTTTATGCGGGTTATCCGGGCGAGCCGGCGCTCGGTCCGCCGACGTTTATGCATCGTTTTTCGGCGATGAACAATCCGGACGCGCCAATCTCGCATCACTGGCAGGATTCTACGCATATCACTTGGGGAGTTTTAACCGGCGGTTTCAATTTCGGGAAGTTCAAACTCGAAGCCAGTGCGTTCAAAGGACGCGAACCGAACGAAAACCGATGGGATTTTGACGCGCCGAAGCTCGATTCCTTTAGCGGGCGTATTTCGTGGAATCCGAATGAAAATTGGGCGATGCAGTTTTCCTACGGCTATCTCAAGAATCCCGAACCCTCGGAACCGGATCTGAAAATCCTGCGCCGTACGACGGCTTCCGTGATTCACAATAAAAAGTTCAGCGAAACGAAAAATTGGGCGAATAGCTTTGTTTGGGGACAAAATTACGGAAACGGCGAGCGCACGAACGCATTTTTGTTTGAATCGGACTTCACCTTTAAGAAAAATTCGATTTTCGGGCGCCTTGAAAATGTGCAAAAAAGCGGGCACGAACTGGCTTTGGACGACGTCGATCATGAAAACATTTATCTCGTCGGCTCATATTCGATAGGATATCTGAGAGAGATATTTCAAAATAAGAATTTGAACGTCGGTCTGGGAACGCAAGTTACGCTTTACAGCAATCCGTCGTCATTGAGTTCATATTACGGCGGAACAACACACCAAGGCTGGCAAATATTCTTACGATTTCGCCCGTCGTTGATGAAACATTAGATCAAAAAAAATGGAAGAAAAACATTCACAAGTAACAAAACTCGGCAGAACGAAAATTTCAGATTCGGAATTTGAAACTCACACAGATCCGGTTTGCAAAATGCTCGTTCGCGCGGATACTGCGGCGGCGACATTTGAACATAAAGGCGGGACGTTTTACTTTTGCGCCGTCGGATGTCTGAATAAATTCCGCCAAAACCCCGAAAAATACTTAAACCCTGAAACTGCGCCTGAAGAAATGACGCCTGAAGGCGCGGAATACACGTGCCCGATGCATCCGGAAATTATCAAACGCGTTCCGGGAACGTGTCCGATCTGCGGAATGGCGCTCGAGCCGAAAACTTTTTCGCTCGACGACGCGCCGGATCCGGAATATCTGGATATGAAACGCCGTTTTTGGGTTTCAGCCGTGCTGACGCTGCCGGTTTTTGTTCTGGCGATGGCGGAAATGTTCGTCAATTTTGATTCGCTTTTTCCTTCTTTGCCGCACGGTCGCGCCGCATATCTTTCGCTCTGGATCCAGTTCGTTTTAGCGACGCCAGTCGTGCTTTGGGGCGGATTTCCCTTTTTCGTCCGCGCTATCCAATCGATAAAAAATGCAAGCCCGAATATGTTTACGCTGATCGCGATCGGCACGGGCGCCGCTTTTTTGTTCAGTATTTTTGCGTTGTTTTTGCCCGAACTGTTTCCCGTTTCAATGCGCTCGCACACCGGCTTGATTTCATCGTATTTTGAATCGGCGGCGGTGATCACGACGCTTGTTTTGCTCGGACAAGTCCTCGAATTACGCGCTCGAAGCCAAACATCAGGCGCGATCAAAGAATTGCTGGGTCTTGCGCCAAAAACCGCAATTGTCGTCTTTGACGATGGAACCGAAGCGGAAATTCAGCTTTCCGAAATTCAAATCGGCGCGAAATTACGAGTTAAAGCAAACGAAAAAATTCCAACCGACGGCGAGATCATCGAAGGCGAAACTAACATTGACGAATCAATGATGACGGGCGAATCGATCCCGGTTGAAAAAGCCGTGGGCGATAAAGTCATCGGCGGAACGATAAACGGAAACCGCACGATCTTGATAAAAGCGGAAAAAGTCGGAAGCGAAACCCTTCTCTCGCAAATCGTAAAAATGGTCGGCGAGGCGCAGCGCTCGCGGGCTCCGATCCAAAGATTAGCCGACGCGGTTTCATACTTTTTTGTTCCGGCGGTGATCCTTATCGCAATAATCGCATTTATCGTGTGGCTGATCCTGGGAAGTTTGGCGTCGGCGATCGTTGCAGCAGTTTCGGTGTTGATCATCGCTTGCCCGTGCGCGCTCGGGCTTGCTACTCCGATGTCGATCATGGTCGCGGCGGGACACGGCGCGCGCAACGGCGTGCTCGTTAAAAAGGCGGAAGCGCTGGAAATACTTGAAAAAGTCAACGTCATTGTCGTAGATAAAACCGGAACATTGACGGAAGGAAAACCGCGGCTTCAGAACGTAATTTCAATTTCCGACTTTGACGAAAACGAGATCTTAAAACTTGCAGCAAGTTTAGAAAGATCGAGTGAACATCCGCTTGCGGCGGCAGTTGTGAAAGCGGCGGCGGAAACAAATATCGAACTTGAAAAGGTTTCTGATTTTGAATCAATAACGGGCAAAGGAATTGTCGGAACGATTAACGGAAAAAGCGTTAAAGTCCAAAAACCGGAATCCGACGATCCGCGTCTTGAATCCTTGCGAAATGAAGGACAAACCGTCGTTGAAGTTTCTTTCGACGGAAAAACGATCGGTTTTCTCGGCATTGCCGATACGATCAAAGAAACCGCCCGCGAAGCGATCGCGGCGCTTCACAAGCAAAAGATCGAGGTCGTAATGATGACCGGCGATAACAAAACGACCGCGGAATTTGTCGCGCAAAAACTCGGCATTGATAAAGTTTTCGCCGGCGTTTTGCCCGAACAAAAAGCGGAAAAAGTTAAAGAACTGCAAGCGCACGGCAAGATCGTTGCGATGGCTGGAGACGGTGTCAACGATGCGCCTGCGCTGGCGCAAGCCGAGGTCGGAATCGCAATGGGAACCGGAACCGACGTTGCGATCGAAAGCGCGGATATTACTTTGCTTAAAGGCGATCTTAGCGGTATTCTTCGGGCGCGAAATCTTAGCAAAGCGACGATGAAAAATATACGGCAGAATCTATTTTTCGCGTTTGTTTATAATCTCGTCGGCGTTCCGATCGCGGCAGGTGTTCTTTATCCATTTTTGGGTTTGCTTTTATCGCCGATGATCGCCAGCGCCGCGATGACTTTTAGCTCGGTTTCCGTCATTTTAAATGCCTTGCGGCTGCGAAAACTAAAACTATAAATTAACAGGGATGGAGGAGATAAAAGCGATAAAACAAATCCTCTTCATCCTTTTCATCCCTGTTAAAATGTAACTATGAACAAAATTGCACTCGCCGTGCACGGCGGCGCCGGAACTATACTCAAATCTCAAATGACCGACGAACTCGAGCGCGAATATCGCGCCGGTTTGCAAAGTTCGCTTGAAAAAGGCTGGGAAATCCTCGAAAAAGGCGGAAGCGCGCTCGATGCGGTTGAAGCCGCCACCATCGAACTCGAAAACTTTCCACTTTTTAATGCCGGACGCGGCTCGGTTTTTACGCACGAAGGCAAAAACGAGATGGACGCCAGCATAATGGACGGCAAGAGCTTAAAAGCTGGCGCGGTAGCGTTTATCAGAAATATTAAGAATCCGGTTTCGCTTGCGCGGCTTGTGATGGAAAAAACGCCGCACGTTTTGCTTGCCGGTGAGGGCGCCAAGGAATTTGCGCGCGAAATGAAGGTTGAAATCGAAACGGACGAATATTTTTTCACAGAACATCGCTACCGCCAGCTTTTATCGGCGATCGAAGACAATCGGGTTCAATTGGATCATTCGGCGAACCGCAAATCGCTCGGCACTGTCGGCGCGGTCGCGTGCGATAAAGAAGGCAGTCTCGCGGCGGCGACTTCGACCGGCGGAATGACGAATAAAAAGTTTGGGCGCATCGGCGACACGCCGATCGTGGGCGCGGGAAATTATGCCGACAACGCGACTTGCGCCGTTTCTTGCACCGGGCACGGCGAATTTTTTATGCGCAGCGTTACGGCTTACGATCTTTCAGCCAGGATGAAATACAAAGATCTTTCGCTCGTCGAAGCCGCAGATGAGACGATCGAAAACTTGTCGAAAATCGGCGGCGAAGGCGGTTTGATCGCTGTGGACGGAAGAGGAAATGTCGCGCTTCCTTTCAACTCGGAAGGCATGTATCGCGGTTTTGTTCGCGCAGACGGCAAGCTTCAAATAGAAATTTATCGCAATTAAACTGCGGCGTCGCTTGTTTTTTGGGCTGGATACTCGCATAATTTCCTCAAGTAATACCAAAATTTGTGTTTTTTTGAAACAGGTTCGATTTTTAGGAAGTAAACTTGCGGATCGCGTTTTGCTTTAAGAATATTTCGCGTTCGCTTGCTTACCTGAGGAGAAATTTCTATGGCTAAAAAAGTTTGCACTTTACTCGGAATAGTTTTTATCCTGGTTGGATTTATCGGTTTTCTTCCTTTTGCCCGAAATTTGTTCGGGGCACACCTTAGCGCGGCGCACAATTTGATTCATCTTATTTCGGGCGCGATCGCGCTTTATTTGGGTCTGAAAGGTACAGTTTCCGCCGCTAAAACATTCTGCCTCGTCTTCGGCGCGGTTTACTTACTGCTGGGCGTAGTCGGATTTTTACTTGGCAACCCGGAGCGTATGCGCGAGCTAACGATCATCGACAATCGCTTGATCTTAGGAACCGTGGATCACATTATCCATATCGCCCTCGGCGCGATCTTTTTGATCGGAGCCCTTTTGACGAGCGGCGGAGGTGGTTCGGCTTCTGCGGCAGACGATTAATTCGCGAAAAAATTAAACTTCATATTGCCGGGTAAGTTTTGCTCGCGCGTTCATTCGTGCCTACTCACCGGAATCGATCGGAACGGCGAGATCACGGAATCCTTTTACAAAGTTGATGTCGTCTTCAACGCGGTCGCCGAGCGTCACAACAAGCTCGCCCTTCCGCGCGTGTTTTAGCGCATGGTGGATCGCATCGCGGCTTTCGGGAATTATTCGTACCGCCGAATCGCCGCCGCTGGATTTTATGCCTTCCTGCAGCAGATCATAAACGTTTTGCTCGTCGCGCCCACGGAGATAATTTCCGCGCCGGATGATGACGCGTTCAAAAAACTCGCCGCAAAGCTTGCCCATTTCGCGCAGATCGTCGTCGCGGCGGTCGCCCGTTCCGTTCAAAATTACTGTGTGATGTTTGTACGAAAGCTTCCTGACAAAATTCAAAAGCGCCGTTAAGCCCGCCGGATTGTGCGCATAATCCATCAAAACGGTAGAACTGCCGATCTCGATAAAGTTCAACCGTCCGGGAGTTTGCGCCGTTCCCGCGGTAAAGGTCGAAAGCCCGCTGCGGATGTCTTCGAGCGACACGCCGTGAACAAAACAAGCCAACGTGGCGGCAAGCGCATTTTGGATCATAAAACCCGCGCGACCGCCAAACGTTACCGGAACGTTCGTCACGCGCTCGACGCGAACCTTCCATTTCCCCTTCAAAATAGTGATAAATCCGTTTTCGTAAACGCAGGAAATGCCGCCGGAATTGGCGTGTTTCCTTATATTTTCGTTATTTTCATCCATCGAAAACAGGACAACTTTGCCATCGACCCATTTTCGCATCCAAAAAACGTTCTCGTCTTCGGCGTTTAGAACGGCAAAGCCGTCTTCGCCAACCGAGCGCGGAACGACCGATTTCACCCGCGCAAGATCTTCAAGCGTGTTTATGTCTTTTAATCCGAGATGATCGGCGGCGATGTTTGTTACGACCCCGACGTCGCAATGATCGTAACCGAGACCGGAACGAATTATTCCGCCGCGCGCCGTTTCGAGCACGGCGACTTGCACCGAAGGATCTTTTAAAACGAGCTGCGCGGAAACCGGTCCGGTATTGTCGCCGCTTACGATTTGTTGATTTTGAATATACGTGCCATCCGTTGTCGTAAATCCGACAGTTAAGCCGCAGCCTTTCAAAATATGCGCGATGAAACGCGTAACTGTTGTCTTTCCGTTGGTTCCGGTGATCGCAAAAATTGGAACGCGAGCGGGCAAGCCGGGCGGAAACAGCATGTTGACGACGTGCTCGGCGACGTTTCGCGGAATTCCTTCGCTCGGCGCGAGATGCATCCGGAAACCGGGCGCTGCATTGACTTCGATAATTCCGCCGCCGTTTTGCGTGAGCGGCTCTGAAACGTTGGGCGCGATGATGTCGATCCCGGCGATGTCCAACCCGACGATCTTTCCGATTCGTTCAAATAAAAAAACGTTTTCCGGATGAACTTCGTCCGTTCGGTCGATCGCCGTTCCGCCGGTCGAAAGATTCGCCGTCGTTTTCAGATGAAGAATCTCGCCTTTTGGCAGAATGGTTTCGAGCGTGTAATTTTTTGCTTTGATGAGTCTTTCGGTTTGTCCATCGACGTCGATCTGTGTCAACACATTTTCGTGTCCGTAACCGCGTCGAGAATCCTCATTTTCCTTTTCGATCAGTTGTTGAATCGAAAGTTTTCCGTCGCCGATGACATGCGCAGGCGTTCGTTCGGCAACTGCGATGAGGTTTTGATTTACGACAAGCGCGCGAAAATCATTGCCGGCAAGCATTTTTTCGACGATCACATATTTGGAATATTCCCGCGCTTTGTGAAACGCCGTTACCGCGTCTTCAACGGTTTCAATGCCGACGGTCGCGCCTTTTCCATGATTTCCGTCAAGCGGTTTGATAACGACCGGAAAGCCGATTGATTCGACCATACTTTCGATTTGTTCTTCCTCGCGGATCACTTTTCCAATCGGAACCGGCACGCCCATTTCGCCGAGAAGCTTTTTCGTCGCGCTTTTGTCGCCCGCGATATCGACCGAGATCATACTGGTTTTGTTGGTCGTAGTCGCCTGAATTCGCTGCTGATGAACGCCGTAACCAAGCTGCACGAGCGAGCGCTCGTTCAGACGAATACACGGAATTCCGCGCGATTCGGCTTCTTCGACGATCGATCCGGTCGAAGGACCAAAGCGAACTTCTTCGCGAATTTCTCGCATTTTCTGCACATCTTCGACGAGCGTCTGCTTGATTTCTTCGAGCGATTTTCCCGTCGCAAGATCGAGAAAAAGTTGAACGGCGGAGCGCGCCGCAAAACGTCCGACCTCTTCTTCCATATAACTGAAAACGACGTTGTAAATTCCGCGTTCGCCTGTTTCGCGCGTTCTTCCATAGCCGACGTCCATTCCGGCGAGCGTCTGAAGTTCAAGCGCAAAATGTTCGATCGCGTGTCCAGCCCAGGTTCCCTCTTTGACGCGGCGCAAAAATCCGCCTTCTTCGCCGTAGCTGCAGCCGTGCGAAACGATCGACGGCACGATATCCATCAACCGTTTATAAAAATCCTTGATCTTATCGGTCGGCTTTTCTTCATAATCTTCGATGTCGAGCCGCATGATTATGAGCTTCTTCCAATAACCGCTCCAATAGTTTGGTCCGCGCAATGTTCTGATCTCTAAAATTTGCATAACAAATTATTCCAAATTCCAGATTCCAAATTCCAGATTATTTCCTTCCTTTCATTTGAGATTGGCGCAAATAGTTTCTGAAACCTGAAATTTGGCGACTCGTATTTATTAACTTTTCAGATAATAGCCTATATTCTTCTTCCGCGACGTAATTTCGCTTAAAAGCAAATTTAGCTTGGGCTCGAGCCTCGCCGCACGAACCTTTTGCAATTGTCAGAAAATTACAGAATTCCTTATTTCCGTCTCTTTCAAATCCTTCTGCGATATTTGAAAAAATTGAAACGGCAGCCCGTCTTATTTGGTCTCGTAATACGTAATCCTGACTAAATCTACCGACTGACGTGATCTCATAAATCAAATCCGCACATTCCACCGCCGCTTTCCAAACCTCTAAATCTTCAAATTTTTCAATCTTTGACATAAAGTTTTTGATGTTCAAGTCCCAAACTCGGTTTTGGCATTCTGGAATCTGGAATCTGGAATTTGGAATTTGGAATCACTCGATATCCGGAAGTAAAAATTCATTCGCCGGTTGGAGCGGATGACGCGCAAAATAATCGTAAAAAAGTCCGTCACCTAAAATATGGAGCTGCACGCCGCAAACACTGAACGCCTGATGGTCGCTAACCTCCGCGATCTCGTTATAAGTTATTTGCGAACCGTCCACAATCGTTACTGTTCCGGCTCCGAAAACTTCCAAAACGCCTTTGTTATCGAGAATGATAGCCGTGTTTTCATCGATTCCGACGCCGAGATTATAAGGATTGTATGAAACCGCCGTGATAAGTCGCGAAATGCGTCCGCGCTCCGTAAAATGCTGGTCGATAATGACGTTTTTTAGAAAGCCGAGTCCAGGCGAAAGGCGAACGGAATTCTTTTGCGGATGCGGAGTCGATTCGCCGCGGACGATCATCGCCGCCGACATTCCCGCCGCGCCGGCGCTTGTTCCGGCAACGACAAGTTCCGTATCAGTAACCATTCCGCGCAATTTTTGCGAAAATTCAGTTCCGCCGAGGATCGAAACAAGCCGCATCTGATCACCGCCGGTAATAAAAACGCCTTTTATTCCATCGAGCAGCGCGTCTGCGTCCGCCTGAAAAACGTCCTGCCGCGACGTGGCGCGCAAAACGCGCGGATTCGCAACTCCCAGATTTCGAAACGCCTGCACATAAATATCGGCGGCAAATTCGGGAAAATCTGAAGCAACGGGAATTATTAAAACTTCCGATTTTTCGCCGCCGCAAAGCTCAAGAAATTTCTTTAAAATGCGCCGTTCGTTGTATTTGTCTTCCGCGCCGCCAATGACGAGAAGGTGCCCGCCGATAATCTCGCGATGTATTCTGTTATCCATTTAGTTAATAGTGAATTGTAAATTGTTAATAGTGCTGTCTTCAAAATAGCACTTTCTATTAACTATTCACGATTCACGATTTACGAACTTTTGTATGTTAAGTTATTTCAAATCGAACCTTTGCGTCAAGATAACGCGATTCAATATCAGCTCAGCCGCGCGTTTTGAGGCGCCGCCGTGTCCGAGTTTTTCTGCCGCCGCTTTTAATTTCTCGCGCATTTTTTTATTCGTTTCGGGTTCGAGCAATCGAAACAATTCCTCCGCCAGAGACTCGGCAGTAAAATTGCCGTGTATAAATTCGTTGACGAGGCGCTCGCCGGCGATGAGATTGATCAAACCGAAATGATCGACGCCGATCAACGGTCGGAAAAGCGCATAGTTCAAAGCTGAAGTCTTATAAACTATCGCCATCGGCGTGCCGATTATCGCTGTTTCGAGTGTTGCGGTGCCGCTCGTTACGGCGGCTGTGTCGGCGGCGTTTAGCGCTTCGTAAGTTTGGTTGCGGACGAATACAATCTTTGATTTCGCGTCCAAGTCGCCCGCTGACGCAGGCGGTTCTGACAGGAGCGCGACGACAAATTGCAGATCGCCATCTCGTTTTGACATCAAACCGGCAGTTTTTATCAATACCGGCAGAATACGCGTGATCTCCTTTCCGCGGCTTCCCGCAAGCAGCGCGATGATCGGTTTTGACGGATCGAGACCGTGCTTTACGCAAAATTCGTCCTTTGAAAGATCAACATGAACTTCCCGAACAAGCGGGCTGCCGACATATTCGACGTGCGAAACGCCGTTTTTTTGAAACCAATCTTTTTCAAACGGCAGGATCGTAAGCAGCAGGTCGACGGAGTTTTTTATAGTGTTTACGCGATATTTGCGCCAAGCCCAAAGCTGCGGCGCAATGTAATAAATGATCTTGAGTCCTTGTTTTTTGAGCGATTTCGCAAGTTTCAGATTGAAATCCGGAAAATCGACAAGAATTACTGCGTCGGGTTTTCGCTTCGCGGCTTCCGTTTTTAGTTTCCGAAAAGTTTTCCAAAACATCGGTAGGGCGCGCGCTATTTCCGGCAAACCGACGATCGCGAGTTCATCGGCATTGACGAGCGTTTCAACGCCTGCTTCGCGCAAATTTTGCCCACCCGCGCCGAAAAATTGAAAATGACTTTCAGGCGCGGCTGCGCGCAGCGCCTTGACAAGTTTTGCCGCGTGAGCATCACCCGAAGCTTCGCCGGCAACGATCATTATCGAATATCTATCATTCAGCATTTATCAATACCAATGGTAAATCCTAAATGAAAAACGGCAAATGTGAAACACAACCATTTTTCTTTTTCCAGGCATCAAAGCAAATGTTTTTGAGCCTATTTTCCAAATATGATCTGATACTTGCTTGCAACGGGCATTTTTTACCTTTAAAATGCAATGTTTTGATTGATAGGCAAAAAGCAGTCTTTTTTTAGCGAAACGCGCTCGATACTTTTTCATAGGTTTTGGAGGAATTTGTGAAGCTTCACATACTCGTATTTTTTGCAATTATTATTTTATTCAGCGGCTCGCTCAGTGTTTCCGCACAGGTTGACTCGATACTTGGGCAGCTTACGGCTTCATTGAATGATTCTTACGGCGGCGGTATGAGCGGCGACGGACGCCTCGTCGTCTTTGAATCTTCGGGAAATTTTGCGACCGAAAATCCCAGAAACTCTGACGGAAATCGCGAAATTTTTATTTTCGATTACGCGCAGCGTCGTATCTTTCAGATCACGGACACAAAAAGTCTTTTGATGGATCCTGCTGCATTGCCGAGTTTCGGCAATATCAAAGTCGATATAGTAAATGCGCGCCCGGTGCTTAGTAACGATGGTCTTTGGATCTCTTTTGGTTCAAACGCGACCTACGCTTATCCCGGCAACGGAACGATTCCGCCGATCGTCAGCGCATCGAACCCTGGCAGCTTCAACGCTAATTCTTTCACCGACGCTATGGGAAACAACAATCTTGTAAATGACGGCAACTTGGAGCTTTGGGTCTATTCGCTCCCGCCGCTGCCGCCAGCAGATCTGACATCCGGTGCCGAAATTCCGATCACCGATCTGAGCGCCGGAACATTTACGCGCGTTACAAACACGTTGCCGAGCCGTTTGCCGCAGCCGGGAGGCAATAATCCGCCGATTGCCCCAGTCGTCGCAAATGACAATGGAGATCCGAGCATTGCGGACAACGGAAGTCACGTTGCCTTTGTGTCGAACCGCGATCTGGAACCTGCGGTTGGAAATTCTTTTCCGAATGACGACAACGAGGAAATTTTCGTTTTTGATCGTATTGCGGGGATTGTCAAGCAAATTACACAGACCCCGCGTACGCCGGCGAGTTCGCCAACCAAGAACTTGAACCCGACGATCTCAAGTTTAGCCGGTGGAAATCTTCGCGTTGTCTTTTATTCAAATGCAAACAATCCGATCGTCGGTATGACGGGCGGAACGAACGCCGACCGCAACAACGAGATTTTTTATGCCGACCTCGATCCCTCCGGAACTCCGGGAGCAGGACTTGCCAAAAAACAGGTTACGTCAACTACCGGCAACGCGGGACAGACGCTTAATGTTTTGAATTACGGCAGAAGAATGAGCCGCGACGGAAAGTTTATTGCGTTTGATTCTTACGCGGATTTGACGAATGAACACACCGGCACAAATCAGCCTGGTTTTGCGCTGTTTCTTTACGACGTCGTGGCGAACACGTTTCGCCGCATCGGACCGCGCAGCGACGCCGACGCGGCGGCACTTGGCGGCGACATAGCGCGTTATCCCGGTTTTACCGATAACGTAGCAGGCGCGCCGAATACGCTCGTTCTCGAAACGAGGATGAACATTAAACCCGACGGAACGATACCAACAAATAACGACGACGGTTTGAACCCGAATACGGTGCGTCCGGCACAGCTTTATTCATATCCGCTGAACGTCGCTCCCGCATCGGCAGTATTTACCCGATTGACACTATTGCCGACGCCGTTTTTTACGCTCGCATCGGCGCAGCCGCTTCCGAGCGATTCGGTCAAGCGCATGGCGTTTACGCTTGCGTTGACCGAACCCGGCACCGGAAATTTGGATTTTTCCTCGGAAGTTTATTACTTGCTGCAAAAAGATGTCATTCGCAGTACACCGGCACAAATGTCGTATGCGACTGGCGCGAGCAGAATTCCTGTCACCAACGATCCGGTTCCGACACCTTCGCCGACTCCGAGTCCGTCGCCGAGCCCAAGCCCAACCCCAACGCCTCAAACGCCGCCTGCAGTACAGGGGATATCGCCCGGAATGTTAGCTATTCTTGATTACCAGTCCGGCGTAAACACTCCGGTTGTCGCCGCCGAAGCCGTCGGGTCAATAGAGCGGAGCTTTATGCTGCCGATGGAGCTGAGCGGCGTAACGATGACAATAAATGGCGTCACTTGCGGTTTAAAACGCGTCAGTCAGCGACAGATCGTCTTTACGGTTCCGCTCGGACTTTCTGTCAGCTCCACGACAAATACTGCCTCGTATCCGGTTGTGATCAACAACAACGGCACCGTTATTAAGGGAAATGTTACGATCGTTCCCGGAAGACCCGACGTGTTTACAAATTTACCGGTGCCCGGACCGGGCGGTCGCGCAAGAATACTCAACGCCACGAATGCGCCGTTCTTTAACGGCGAGCCGTTTAACGTAAGGACGATAAGACGCCGCGGCAATAGACTCACGCCGACGGTTTTGCGGGTTTTCGTGACAGGAGTTAACTTCTTTGACACCGGAATCACGGTACGGGTCGGCGGCGTAGACATTCCCGGAGGACCATCGGTCATGCGCGAGCCCGGTGTTTACACAGTAGACTTTACACTGCCTTCCAGTCTGGAGGGCAGAGGCGACGTACCGATAACAGTTTCCGTAAGCACAAACGGCGCTACCTTTACAAGCCGGCTTGACGACACAGCGCCGGTTTTCAGAATTCTGTGACGATTCCGGAACTGAAAAAACGCTGACTTTAATTCCTAAAAGGTAGGTGTCGTGAGACATTTACCTTTTTATTTTTACATTTCGGGCTCAAAATATTATCCTAGTATGTAACCGAATCTCGAAAAAATTTCAGAAAATCAAAGTTTTTCGTCATTTCAAACAGATAGAATTATTAAATTTTCATTTATCATCTCCTTGGAGCTTTTATAAAACTATGACAAATGTAAACAAAATGCGGATCGCGCCAAAAGTCTGGCACAATGGCAAACTGATCGATTGGGACAAGGCGCGCGTGCACGTAATGACGCACGCGATCCATTACGGCTCCTCGGTTTTTGAAGGCATTCGCGCCTACAACACCGAATCCGGCGGAACGGCGATCTTTCGCCTGAACGAGCATATGCAGCGCCTTTTGAATTCCGCAAAAGTTTACCGCATGAACCTCGATTTTACGCGCGACGAATTTTGCCGCGCGGCGATCGATATCGTTACAGACAGCGGTTTGGACGAGTGTTACATTCGCCCGATAGCGTTCCGCGGTCTCGATGAAGACAATCCGGCATTCGGTGTAAATCCTTTCCCGAATCCGATCGAATGCTACATCGCCGCTTATGATTGGGGATCGTATCTCGGCGAGCAAGCCGTCCAAGAGGGCGTTGACGTCTGTGTTTCCAGTTGGACGCGTACGCCTTCGAATTCCCTCCCGGCGATGGCAAAATCCGGCGCGAATTATATGAATTCGCAGCTTATCAAAATGGAAGCTATACTCGGCGGATTCAGCGAAGGCATCGCGCTTGACGACCGCGGCTACGTCTCGGAAGGCTCGGGCGAAAATCTCTTTGTCGTCAATAACGGCGCGCTTATCACACCGCCGCTCGGCGCTTCGATATTGCCCGGCATCACGCGCGATTCGGTAATACAGATTGCACGCGAGCTTGAAATTCCCGTCATCGAGACTACAATTCAGCGCGCCGCGCTTTATCTTGCGGACGAGCTTTTCTTTACCGGCACCGCCGCCGAGATCACGCCGATCCGCTCGGTCGACCGCATCACGGTAGGCGAAGGCAAGCGCGGTCCGATCACGGCAAAGCTTCAGGAAGAGTTTTTCGCCATTATTCGCGGAAAACGTCCCGCACCGCAAAACGCGCCGTGGCTTACTTATATCAGTGAAAAAAAAACAGCAACCGCGTCTATGAATGACGTTTAGAGTGACTATTCAACTTTGAATCGACCGAGCCCGCATCTATTCTTAATGGTGCGGGCTTTTATGTTGATGCATTTCAAAAGCTATATTCTCGAAATAACCGTCTTTGTCTGCGGCGCGCTGGTAATGATCTTCGAGATCATCGGCTCGCGGCTGCTTTCGCCCTACATCGGCGCATCAACTTACGTTTGGACAAGCCTGATCGGTGTTATTCTCGCGGCTTTAAGTTTCGGCTACTGGCTCGGGGGACGCTGGGCGGATCGCAAGCCCGATATAAAAATTCTCGCCGTAGTAATTTTTCTCGCCGGCGGAATGGTTTCGCTAACGATCCTGCTTCACGATCTTATCCTCGGTCTGATAGCGGGGCTTCCGGTCGGTCTGGAAATAAGGTCGGTTCTTGCGGCGATCCTACTTTTCGCGCCCGCTAGCATTTTGCTCGGCGTCGTCACGCCTTACGCCGTAAAGCTGAAAATGTCGTCGCTCGCGGATTCCGGCAAAACCGTCGGCAGCCTTTACGCACTCTCGACCGTCGGCAGCATTGCAGGCACGTTTCTCGCCGGATTTGTCCTGATCCCGTTTCTCGGAAGCATAAAAACTCTCTACCTGATCGGCGCGGCGCTGATTGCTCTGTCACTTTTGCTCGCGCCTTTTAGTCTGAAAAAAATAAACGTCGCGATCCTTGTCGTCCTTGTGTTTGGCATCGGCGCAAACGAGCTGAAATCGTTTTACCTTCGCGCGGCGTACGACTTTCATGACATCGACACCGAATACAGCCGTCTACAAATTATGACGACAACCGACCAAAAGACCGACAGAAAAATGCGCGTTCTCGCCTTCGACCCGGATTACGTTCAGTCCGCGATATATCTCGAATCAGACGATCTCGCCCTCGAATATTCGAAATATTATCATCTCATTCAGCACTTCAAACCCGATTTCCAAAACACTTTAATGATCGGCGGTGCCGGATATACTTATCCGCGCGATTACTTGAAGCGTTACCCGAAAGGTACGATCGACGTCGTCGAGATCGACCCGCAGATGACCGCAATAGCCAAAAAATATTTCCGTCTAGAAGAAAACGAGCGGATGCGAATTTTTCACGAAGACGGCAGGACGTTTCTCAATCGCGCCGAACCGGCGCAATACGATGCGGTTTTTATGGACGCGTTCGGCTCGCTCTTTAGCGTTCCATTTCAGCTCACAACGGTCGAAGCCGTGCGTAAAATCGAGCGCGTTCTTAAAGACGACGGGCTGCTCATCGCAAATATCGGCGGCGCGCTCGCAGGCGACGCAAGCGGCTTTCTGCGAGCCGAGCTCAAAACCTACCGCCGCGTTTTCCCGCGCGTGCTGCTTTTTAAGGTCAACCCGGAAGCGCCGGATGAAAAGCTTCAGAATTTTATTATCGTCGGCGTAAAGGCAGGAAACGTCGCACCGGTCGAAAGCGATGACCCGAAGATCGTCGCTTTTTTCTCGCATCTCTACGAAAACCCGCCCGAAACCGCGGTCGAAATTCTCACCGACGACCTCGCGCCCGTTGAATACTACAATTCCTTCGCGCCAATAAATTATTCGAAATAACCCCAATAAAAACTCCGATAAAAAACCAAAAAATAAATGCTAGTTTTCGTCCGCCGAAGGGACGTTATTAAGCAGAAGACAATTTTCGAAAATTTTCTTTGGAACCGAAATGCAAAAAAATGCTCTTTGAAAAAAAACGATTGCATTTTATTTTCAAGAGGCGTATAGTCGCAAAACATTCAGAGAAGTTTATTTATTTTTGAGGCTTATACGCTTTTGTGTGTATAAACTCCGGCACTTAACATTTTTAAGCCTGAAACTGAGTCGATCCCGGATTTCCCCGATTCTCCCGGTTTCAAAGCTAAGAAATAGAACGAACAAGGGAAGTTATCGCGTTTTTAATGTGTTTTGGACGGCATTCATATGCTATGTCTAAATCTTCGGAAACAGCGGTTAGAGAACTGGAGAGCGATCAAGACTCCCGGCTCGCCGCAAAAAGAATTCTAAGGAGAAAAACTATGAAAATCTTAATTTTAATTGGGTCTTTGATGTTATTTTTCGCACCAGTCACCTTTGCACAAACTCCAAAGGCTGATAAAAACAATCCCCTCGGTGGTGAACAATGGGGCAAATATTTTGGCGAACAAAATGAAAGGAAGGTCGAAATTACTGTTGAGTTGCGAAACGCGACCGGTGACGACGGTTTAGAAATTAATTCGCAAATTAATAATTGCGCGTTAAACGTTACCAAAGTAGATGTTTCTTCCGGAACGACACCAACCTTGAACACAAAGACAAATAGTGCCCCGATAACCTCTGACGATGCAACGAAATCGTTAAGATTAAATTTCACCGTTGCAATATCTCCGAATAATAACGTAGTTAACGGCAGTATATATTATCTGCCCAAAAATTGGTCTAAATTTGACTATAAGGTTTCCTGTTCAATCTCCGGTGGAACTCCGGCTTCGCGCAACGGATCGTATGAAAAACCGGCTAACGCGGTTCGCACTAAACTCGCAGTTCAACTGAAAAAACCAATCGTTCATCAGAACAGCAACGATAAGATAATTATTCCGATGTTTAGCGGAAAAACCGTGAAAGTTAAAGTCAGAATGCTACTCGGCACGAGTGAATCTGCCGCCGGCGAGGGCGTTTTAACAGGCGGACAATGGAGTAAGATCAGTCTGAGAGCGGCGAGTCCAATTGCGTTTAATAATGATTATATTATTGAACTCTCTCTTCCCGACTTTGATGACGAACTAATTAGCCCCGACATTTCCAACACAGATACTGTGTTTTCCAAAATTTCGGGAAATACGGGGCATTGGCAATCCGGCTGGACAAATCCGTTTACATTCGAAGCTCCGACCATATCGAGCTTGACAAATCTGCGGATTAGTTCCTCCACCGCAGAAAAATCGCTTCCAATTACAACAACCGCCGACGTTAGAGTTCTAAAAATAAAACTCGGAAACAACTTTGTCTCAAGTGAATGTAATAAAGAGAATGAAAGTTCTCGCGTTTGTGTATTTAACTTATCGAAAACAGAAATTCCCGAAGGAGAGAGTAGGATTTCCTTTGAAGGTGAAAGCAGCGAAGGTGTTCCGTTTACTAATCCTGCCGGTTTAAGCATTACAAAAACTGCAAAGCCTACAATCGACGGCGTCCCTGTCTTTCAGGTAAAGGACAACAACTTTACAATGACCTACAAATTTAGAGGCGATGTGGGAAGCGTTACAGCATCGCTTGCCTATGAGAATACGAGCAAGCAAAACAAGGACGCTTGGACGCAAACCAGTACTTGTGGAAGTGCCGATGCAAATGGAGTTAAGACCTGCGTATTTACGCTCGGAACAAGCGGGCTTAATCTTTCCAATCTCACAGAGGAGGACAAAAAGAGTCCGGACATACCGGTGAAATTCCAGATCGACGCAGTGGACGGCAACGGAACGCGAGTAGAAAATCTTGACAGTCTGACTTTTCGGCTGGTCAATAAAGACCATCTCGCAAAATCGCTGAGAGAAATCGAAGCAGATTACAAAAAGCCTAATTCCAATACAACGTTAATAATTGAAAGCATTGCCCAACTGCTGTTAGGGGATAGAACCAAAACTACAGACGAAACTGTTCAGGCAACCTTTAGTGCATTCAAAGACGGTAGCGGAAAGGACAAATATAAAGTTCTTTTCGGAATTTTGAAGTCGGTCGGCAACATTGCACTTACTGCATTTGGTATTCCGATTAAATTTTAATTGCGGCAGAGAAGCTTACGGAAAGAATTGAAATATTCGGTGGAGGAGTTGGAAGATTCCTCGGAGGAGTTGAACAATTCCTGTGGAGGGGTCGAAGAGCTTAGGAGGATGATGTATTAGCTCATCCTTTTTTTTAGAAATAAAAATGTAGGAGTAAAAAATGGCAAAACACGGAACTGTCGTAATTGACCCGGGACACGGGGGTAGCAGTGTGGTCGGCGGCTCGTCACCGAATAACGCGACTAGCCCGAGTGGAGTAAAGGAGAAGAACATTACTCTTGCAATGGCTTTTCTTATTCGGGAGGAATTGAGGCGTTTCGCGGACTCGGACGGTCACAGTCTGAATATTATTTTAACCCGCGAGACCGACGTTAACGTGGGACTAGCCGCGCGCGGCAACGTCGCTAAGAACAACAACGCCAATCTCTTTTTGAGCATTCACTGCAATGCTTCCGAAAACCATACGGCGCGCGGCACCGAGACTCTTATCAGCCCGGTAAGCGACGGTAACACGAACTACGCCAAGGACAAGGTATTCGCCCAGGCGATTCAAAACGCGGTTTTTAACACGATCAAGATGCACGACGCGAACGCGCGTGACAGGGGCGTAAAAGATCAAGTGCTGGCGGCGCTCAGACGAAGCGCGCTGGGTCCGAGCGTCAGAGCCGGCATGGTGGAGCTGGAGTTTATTGATCGACCTGACGTCGATGCGTTACTAAACAAAGAACCTTCGGCGACTGCCGTGCGGCGCGACTTATCGAAAGCGATCGCGGCAGCGCTTGTAACGGCTTTATAGCAACAAATTTCGAAAATTTTTATCTCAAACCCTGCCCGATCTGTTCGGTGCCGAAGCTGCCGATGCCGTTGAGGCGGAAACTGAAGACGACGCGGTTTTCGCGGCGGACGCCGACGTTGTATGTGTAATATTGCATCGTTACGGCGCAGCAATCGCCGGCGTAGCCGATCGTGTAAAGCGAACTGATCAGGGGCGAACCGCGCTTTTGCGTGCGGCTGTTTTCAAAATCAAAGAATAGCGAAGCGCCGCCGTAAAGACCTTTATTTCTGTCGCCCATAAAAACCGACGGGCTCCATTGCGAGCCGCGCAGCGTTCCGGCTTCCTTTCCGCCGGGCGTCGCAAATGCCGCGAGCGACGGTATCAGCGTCACAGCACGTGTGTAATAAAGCGTCTGAAAAGCTTTGAATAAAGGCGTGTCGTAGCCGATCGTAGCCGAAACATTTCGCAAGATCTCGCCGCGCGTATCCAAATCCATTCTCGTACTCACAAAGATCTTTTTGCGCGGACGATACGTGGCGTCGATGTTGATCGGCGAAAATCTGCGCGGAACGCCGCCGAATGTGTAAAAGGTGAGTGACGTGATCGGCTCGATCTGATTGCGGCGACCGGGCTGCAAAGCGCCGCCAAAATATGGATCGAGAAAATATTTTCCGCGCACGGTAAGCGTAAAAAGCTCGTACGGCTGCACGGAAAGCGGTTTTTTCGCGGTTGCGGCGTCTTCGCGAAGTTTTCGCTGCGCGTCTTCGGTGAGCGCTTCGGTGTAATGGCGCGTGTAGATGCGGTTCGTAACGCCAAATTCGATCTCGTTCGTATCGGTTTGCGTATCCTGATAATCATACCGAATCAGGCGGTTGAAGTTGTTTACGCCTTTGATAAAACGATATGTGACGAACGGCTCGATGACGTGGCGAAATCGGAAGGCGTCATTTTTTTTTGCATAAAAGTTTTTTGCAAGCGCAACCGGGCGCAGATCGAGTTGAAACTCGCCGTATTTGCGAACCACGCTGGTTCCGACAACTCTTCGCATACTGTCAAAAGAATTCGAATAATATGTGACGCGTCCGCCGAAAGTCGCCGTAAGGTTAAAATATTTTGCGTAGAACGGAATTTCCACCTGCGGATGGATGTCAAAACGCGCGCCGAGCGTCGGCGTGATTACCGGATCGTTTCCCGTCTGCGCACGATAAAGCGCGAGGTCGTTGACTTGTTCGCGCCGCGATATTCCTTCTGCGCTCGTTTTGAATGAAAAATACACTTTTTTTAGAAACGACAAAGCCGTCGGACGCATATCAAAATTCGCGCTCGGTAAATTCCTCGTTTTTATCTGGACGTTCGGGATCGAAATTTCCTGCGCGCGCGTCAGCGCATTAAACGTGAGCGAGCCCCAACTTTTGTTGACAAAACCCTGCGAAACCTCAATCGGCGAAATTATCTGCTGGATGCCGTCGGAGAAAACCTGCCTGAAGGCGAGATTCGAAGTCAACCGCACGTCCGCGACTCCGGTCCAGCCGTTTCGAAAATATTGGACGCCCTCGGCATAGACCAAACTTCCACCCTGATCGGGACGCTCCGCGCTTTCTTTCGCGCCGAGAACGCGATCTTCGACCGCATAAAATCCAAACTCAAAATATGAGCGCGAATTGAAGCGCGTGCGAACGTCTGCGCCGTATCCGAAACCGCGTCCGGTATAAATGTCGCCGCGAAAAGTCACGTCCGCCGAGCGTCCAAGCGTTTGATAATACGCGCCGGAAAACCGAAAACCTTTATTCGGCGAAAAACCGAATGTCGGCGTCAGAAAACCGGATTGCCGGTCGCGCTTTTTTATTGGAATCGAAGCGAACGGAACCGGCAAAACCGCAATGTCGCGGAGCCGGAACTTTCCGTTTTTCAGCTTTATCTTATCGTCCGGCTTAATAACGGCTTCGTCCGCCGTAAAGCTCCATTGCGGAACGTCGTCTTCGCAGGCGGTGAATTTTCCATTCGTCACAACGATCTCGTTTTCGCCGACTCTTTCTACGCGATCCGCCGTAAAATAAATTACCGTGCCGTCGTCCGTTTGATTTGTAAAGCCGGTCGAATCGATAAAATATCCGAGCTTGGTTTTGTAGTTAAACTCGCCCTTTGCGCCCGTAATTCTCTCATCGTCGCCCTTATCGAAAACCACGCTTCCTTCGGCGACCATGCGGCTCGTTTCCTCGTAAACGATCACTTTGTCAGCTTGGAGACGGTAAATTCCGTAATGCACATCGACGTTTCCGGAGTGCGTAATCACACGCTTCCCGTCTTCGCCTTCGACTGTTTGCCGATCCGAATAAACGACGACTTCATCATCGCCGCCTTCCTGTTTTCGTTTCTGTTTCGGAGCTTTGATATTCTCTTGCGAAACCGGATTTACGTTCGGCGTGTCGGTCATCGGATTGGCGACTTGTTTATCGACCGGATTCGTCTGCTGCGCGCAAACGGCGAAAGTCAAAGCCAGTAAAAGTGAGGTTGTCGCGGCAATTCTGGAAAGCATTTTCTTGATGCTAACACGTCGGAAAGCGTTAAATCAAAATGATATACTATTCACGATTTTTATGAATAAACCGAATATTTTGGTCGTCGAAGACGAGGAATTGATGCGTTCGATCCTTCGCAAGCTGCTCGAAGCCGACGGCTGGCGCGTTTTGACCGCCGACAGCGCCGAAAATGCGCTCGAAATCTTTTCTTCGAACGATGTTTCCGTTACGCTGACCGATATAAAAATGGCGGGAATGGACGGCTTGGCGCTGCTCGATCGCATAAAAATGCTCGACGAAGAAGCGCTCGTAATAATTATGACCGCGTATTCTTCGGTCGATTCGGCGATCGCGGCGCTTCGCAAAGGCGCATACGATTATGTGACAAAGCCTTTTGTAAATGACGACCTGCTGCAAACCGTTCGCAACGCTTATCAAACAAAAGAGCTTTTTCGCGAAAACCGCGCACTTCGGCGCGAACTCAAAAAACAATACAGTTTTGACGAAATAATCGGAAAAAGCGAAATGCTGCAAAACGTTTTCCGAATCGTGGAAAAAGTTGCCGATACAAATGCGACCGTCCTAATTCAAGGCGAAAGCGGAACGGGAAAGGAACTCATCGCCAAAGCGATTCATTTCAGCAGCAAACGCGCCGCGAAACCATTTCTCGCCGTAAATTGCGGCGCTTTGCCCGAAAATTTGCTCGAAAGCGAGCTTTTCGGACACGTGAAAGGCGCGTTTACCGGCGCATCTTCGGATAAAAAAGGTTTGTTTCGTTCGGCTGACGGCGGAACGTTGCTTTTAGACGAGATCGGCGAAATGCCGCAACCGCTGCAGGTAAAATTGCTTCGAGCTTTGCAGGAACACGAAGTCACGCCCGTCGGATCGGCTTCGGCAATAAAATTCGACGCGAGAATAATTGCGGCGACAAACAAAAATCTCGAAAAAGAAGTCGCCGGAGGCAATTTTCGCGAAGATCTTTTTTACCGTCTGAACGTGATCGAGATCTCTCTGCCGCCGCTGCGAGAGCGCCGCGAAGACATTCCGCTTTTGGCGAAATTTTTTGTGTCAAAAACCGCAAAAGAACAAAATTCACCCGAGAAATCGGTAGCGTCGGAAGCGATGTCGGCACTTGTAAATTACGCTTGGCAAGGAAACGTGCGCGAACTTCAAAACGCGATCGAGCGCGCTTTCATCTTGAGCGGCGAAAAGATAGACACGGAAAGTCTTCCGGCAAAAATAACCAACAATTCGGCAAATCTTTTTGATATCCGCGATCCCGCGGGCGTTTATCGGACGCTGGAAGAAACCGAGCGCCGCTATATTTTGGAAATTTTAACGTCAGTAAATGAAGATAAGGCGCAGGCAGCAAATATTTTGGGAATTGATCTCTCGACTCTATATCGCAAATTGAGAAGATACGAGGAGTGACCGGAGCGCGGACGCCCTCGTCCGCAAATGTCGCGCAGCGACATCGAAATTCGTCAGTGTTCTTACTGTGAATGCTTTGCGTTCATTGCGGACGAGGGCGTTTGCGTGCCATTAATTAGTTAATTCCAAAACAAAATAATCCGTTCCGTCGATCCTTGTAAGCTTCCCGTTTTTGTAAGATTCGGAAAAGAAATCATTCGCCGCGTAATTTTTCCCTTTCAAAATCTCATCGCCCGACGCCTGACTTTTGGCTATCAATTCGGGCGGAAACCAGTCTTCAGCGTCAAGCTCGCCGTTTAGCGGCGCGCGATGTTTTTCAGCCTGCGCGGCAACGGTTTGCGCATCGGCGGAAGAATATTTCAAAACGGCGACCAGCCGTTTCCCTTTTTCCGTTGGAATTTCGCGCCAAATAACTTCGTCCGGATCGATCGCGACCGTAACTACTTTATTAAATTCTTCGACGTCGTCCTTTGCGGGCGAAGAACTGGTATTGGGATTCGAATTTTGACCGCTCTTCGCGCCATTATTGTTCGCGTTTTCGTCGCCGACGCAGCCGCCAACCACGATCGAGAATGTAAGAAACGCAAAAAACCCAACCGCGCGAAAACTTTTCATTGCTCGATTTTAAAAGTAATAAAAAAGGATTGCAATCAGCGAGACGCGAACGCGGGCGCACTCGTTGTGCTTTTTCGCGCCGTAATTTATTATGAAGTTGATTTTAGTGAGCAATTATAAGGAAAAGAATTATGCCCGAAACAAAAGAAGTTTTATCGGAAAAGAGTGTTGAAGTCGAGCGTTGGGAAAAGAAAACGCTCGAGCCGGTTTTAAATAAAAAAGCTGAGCGAAAAAAAAGTTTTGAAGGCGTTTCGCTCGAACCGGTCGAGCGGCTTTACACCGCAGCTGACACGGAAGATGTCGAAGACATCGGCTTTCCCGGCGAATTTCCATATAAACGCGGAATTCACCCGACGGGTTATCGCGGGAAACTATGGACTATGCGCCAGTTTGCCGGATTTTCCTCACCGGAAGAAACAAATCGAAGATTCAAATATTTGATGACGGAAGGTCAAACCGGACTTTCGACCGCTTACGATCTGCCCGCGTTAATGGGTTTGGATTGCGATTCGCCGCTTTCCGAAGGCGAAGTCGGAAAATGCGGCGTCGCCGTTTCCAGCTTAGCGGATTTTGAGGTTTTGTTTGACGGGATCGATCTTGAAGCGGTAACCATTTCGCAAACGATCAACGCTCCGGCGTGGATATTTCTCGCGATGTATCTGGTCGTCGCCGAAAAACAAGGCGCCGATTTCAACAAGATTTCGGGAACATTGCAAAACGATATTTTGAAGGAATATATCGCGCAAAAAGAATGGATCTACCCGATAAAACCGGCGATGAAAATTGTCATCGATACGTTTGAGTATTGCGCGAAATTTGTACCGAAATATAATCCGATCTCGGTCAGCGGGTATCACATTCGCGAAGCCGGCTCGACCGCGCTTCAGGAGCTTGCTTTTACGCTCCGAGACGGCGTGGAATACGTTCAATACGGCGTTGACCGCGGAATGAACGTCGACGATTTCGTTCCGCGAATCTCGTTTTTCTTTAACGCGCACAACGACTTTTTTGAAGAGATCGCGAAATATCGCGCGGCTCGCGTTGTTTGGGCGCGGGCGATGAAAGAAAGATTCGGTTCGAATAATCCACGCACGATGCAGATGCGTTTTCACACGCAGACCGCCGGCGTTTCTTTAACTGTTCAGCAGCCGCTCAACAATATCGCGCGCGTTGCGATCCAGGCGCTCGCCGGGGTCTTGGGCGGAACGCAGTCGCTTCACACCGATTCTTACGATGAAGCTCTCGCTTTGCCAACAGATCAAGCGGCTTTGATCGCGCTTCGAACGCAGCAGATTATTGCCGAAGAAACGGGCGTCGCAAACACGGTCGATCCGCTCGGCGGTTCTTATTACATCGAATCTTTGACGCAAAAAATGATCGATGGCTGTTTCGATTATTTCGACAAGATCGACGGTTTCGGCGGAATGGTCGAAGCCGTCGAAGCCGGTTTTCCGCAGCGCGAAATTCAGGAATCGGCGTATCAATATCAAAAAGCGGTGGAGCGAAACGAGCAAACGATCGTCGGCGTAAACAAATACGCGATGGACGATGAAATTCACAAAACAGACATTTTGCAGATCGACGAAAACGTGCGCGATCACCAGGTTTTGCGGCTCGAAAACACAAAAGCAACGCGCGACAACGGCGCTGTGGCAAACGCTTTGGAAAAACTAAAAAAAGCCGCCGAAGCGAATGAAAACGTAATGCCCGCGACGATCGAAGCCGTCAAGGCTTATGCGACCGTCGAAGAAATTTGCACCGCTTTGCGAGACGTTTACGGCGTTTATGAAGAACCGGCTTTTTAAGTTGAAACAAATACAAGCCGTAAAATGCAAAATAATTTATTAAAACAATCAATAGAAACCGGTGAATTACAATTAGAATTTTGGAACAAAGTTACTCACTTCGAAATCGTTTTTTGGTCATTTGCCTTCGCCGTTTTCGTGCCGTTATTGCTTTTGTTCTATCAAATATATGAACCAACGAATATCAAGAATTATGGAGTTCTCTGGTTTTCTCCGGTTTTAATTGTTGTTGGAGTAATTTTTTATTTCATTCAAAAAAACCGTCTAAAACTGATACCAATCAAAACAAATTTAAGCAAAGAAGATTTTGATAAAATAATTGACCAAATAAGTAAAAAATATGGATGGCAAATATCAAGAAATACATCAAAGGAAATCGTTGCCAAAACTCCGTTTTCCGGCAAAAGTTGGGGAGAACAAGTCACAATAATTTTTGACGGAAATAATTTGCTTATAAATAGTATTTGCGATCCTGATAAATGGGCTTCGGTAGTTTCTTTGGGTAGAAATGCTCAAAATGTTCGACTAATAAGAAAACGAATCAATAGGTATTCGAAAAATGCTGGCAATGGATGATAGGTCTCGTGAGAACAAATTCCGATAACTTGGATTTTCGTGAACTCGTCCGGCTGCTCGATGCCGAGCTTGCGATTCGCGACGGCGATGAATATTCATTTTACGCGCAGTTCAGTAGACTTGATGCGATCCGCGAAGTCGTCGTCGCATACGAAAACGAAAAAGCCGTCGGCTGTGGCGCATTAAAGAAATTTGATTCGGATGCTGTTGAGATAAAGCGAATGTTTGTTCGCCCCGAATCGCGCAATCGAGGCATTGCGGTAGAAATATTGTCCGAATTGGAAGCGTGGGCAAAGGAATTAAATTTCGCAGAATGTATCTTGGAAACCGGTTGGAAACAACCCGAAGCCGTTCGCCTCTATCAAAAAAGCGGCTATGAAATTATTCCGAATTACGGGCAATATGCCGGCATTGAAAACAGCGTTTGTATGACTAAGAGTTTATGAGCGAAGAAACAAAACGAGAATTCTTACGCCACACGGTTGCGACCGTTGCGTATCGCGGCGGAAAGGCGATCAAAGACGCGCCGGATGGCTTCGGCGATTTTAAAGCGGGTGAAACGACGCGGACGCCTGTCGAGATTCTCGCGCACATCGGCGATCTTTTTGACTGGGTGCTTTCGATGGCAAAAGGCAAAACCGCATGGAGCGACAGCAAAACCGCAAATTGGCAGCAAGAATCGGAGCGATTTTTTGATTCGATAAAAACGTTTGACGATTATCTCGCCTCGGACGAAATAATTCACGAACCGATCGAAAAACTTTTTCAAGGTCCGGTTGCCGACGCACTGACGCACGTTGGGCAGATCAATATTTTGCGCCGAATGTTTGACGCGCCCGTCCGCGGCGAGAATTATTTCAAAGCTGAGATCGAGATCGGTCGCGTCGGCGACGACCAATCGTCAAAGCGGATAGAATTTGATTAACCGGGAGCGCGGACGCCCTCGTCCGCAATGAACGCACCGCGTTCATAAAGTTCCTCTGATA
>JBGTFE010000090.1:0-77667 GCA_041747435.1 Pyrinomonadaceae bacterium
TTCGTCCGCCAGACGGCGGAACAAAAGCATCATATTCTCCGTTGTTTCAGGGTCGAGCGGCGACGTCGGCTCGTCGAGAAAAAGAAAATTCGGTTTTGTGATTAGCTCGATCCCGAGGCTCAGCCGCTTTTGCTGCCCGCCAGAAAGCTGTCGAAAAGCGTTGTCGCGCTGATCCTCAAGCCCGACGGTTTGAATTACGTCGTTTACAGCTTCGTCAATCTGTCTTCCGGATGTTCCGCCGGGAAGACGCATTTTCGCGGCATAAAAAAGCGTGCGCTCGACCGACAAAGCCTCGTGCAGAATGTCGCGCTGCGGCACGTAGCCGATCGAGCGGCGCAAAAGGTCGAAGTTTGTGTAAAGGTCCAGATCGTTTACAAAAACGGCGCCGCTCGTTGCCGGACGCATACCGTTAAGCGCGTCCATCAAGGTCGATTTTCCGCAGCCCGAAGCGCCCATCAAACCGACGAATTCACGCGGATAAAGCGCGATCGAGACATCCTGCAAAACCGCTTTCGCGCCGTAGCTTTTGCTAACGCTAAACGCGGCGAGACGGCTCGCGCTAAGGTCCTGTTTTTTGACTTCGCGCCCGTTGACGCGCAAAAGATAGCCGCCGATCGTCACCCAATCGGTTGCATTTAGAAGCCTCGGCGACTGCAAGATTTCACCATTGATAAAAGTTCCGTTGGTGCTGCCGAGATCGCTGATCGCCGGCTGCGCGCTTCCGTTCTGATAATTCAACTCGGCGTGATAGCGCGAAACGCTCTGCGCTTCAAGAATGATGTCGTTATCCGCCGCGCGTCCAATGCGAAGCCGCGGCGATTTATCGACGCGCAAAACGCTCACCGGATTTTCCTCGGGCGGTTGCTGGTACCCGAAAACGGTGGAATCGCCGGAAAGGGGCTGAAACGGAATGGACATTTTTGAAAACTGGGACGAAACCGCCGAATCGTTTACCATTTCCGGCTGTCGAAAAGTGAATTCGACCGTTTGTCCCGCGCCAAATTCTAGCCGGTCGCCGTCGCGCAAAATACACGAATCGACCGCCTGACCGTTTACATACGTCGAGCGCTGGCTGCTCAGATTTTTTATCGCCGCTTGCCCGTTTTCCTGCACGTCGATCGCCGCCTGCAAACGCGAAACGAACGATTCGGTCAATAAAACGCGACACTGCGCCTCATCGCGCCCGACGAGGTTTTGCCCGGCGGCAAGTTCAAAGCTTCGACCATTTAATCCAATCAGCTTCGCCATATCAACGTCTTAAGCTAAAATTTCCACCTTTGCTTTTGCCGTTCAGCGACAGGTTATTTTCCGTCAGGATGAGGTTATAGCGGTCGAGGATAACGATGTCGTACGGGTCGTTTTTTCGAACTCCTTCGAGAAAAACCCGGCGTGTTGCCGGATCAAAAGTTCCCGTGACATATTCGGTTGCGCTCGTTCCGGTTTTGTTGACCTTCTTTGGATTATTTGTGCGCTGCAAAGTCCAAACGATCTGACCGCTCACTCTGCCGGCGGTCTCCGCAAGTTCGACCTCGGCGGTGAAATACGTCGAGGTTTTTCCGGTCGAATTCCAATCGCCCGACCAATTGCCGCTTGGAGAAAGATTCGAATTTACCGGTTTTGACGTGGAGACATTTGGGTTCGACAAGTTCTCCGGCGTGTTTTTGACCGGATTTGTGTTTTCGTTCGTTTTTACATTCGTCGTTTCCGATTTCTCACCTTTTTCGCCCGGCAAGAACATAAAAATCGCCAGCCCGGCAAGCGCCGTTGCCAGAATACCGATAATCAGAAAAAGCCATTTTGAAGAATCTTTTTCGGAACCTGCCGCGATGACTGCGGGGCGCGTCATTACCTGGGTCGGCGTGTCGCTTGCGGTCGGGAATATTGGCGGATTTTCGCCGGTTTCCGAGACAAGCAGCAAGGTTGTGCCGTCTTCAAGACAAAAGAAATTATCGTCAGTAAAAGTTTGATTGCAATTCGGACATTTTTTCATAATAGATTTTCTTATCAATTTGCCCGGAGAAAAAACGGGCGCGGTTTCGAACCGTCCGGCTTTGACCACGTTCCGTTCATAGTGCCGTCAGTATTAATGCGCCCGCGATAAACGCCGGTGTTCACGCCGATGTCGCTATACTCGTTCATCTCAAACGCGCCGTTATCGTCAATATTTCCCGAAACCGAAATATCGGTCGCTGACCGGCGACTAAATACTCTCCCGCCGAGCGACGAACCACTGCGGCGTAACTCCATGGAAATCCCGTCGTTGTCCGCGGTTCCGCTGTAAGTTCTGGTAAAGTTGCGCGAGAGAAGCGCTTCGCTCCTTTTTGAATTCCCGTCCGTCGGCATGATGTTCGCTGCCGTTATCGGTCTATTTGTCGCGGCGTCGATCGGTTCGTCGAGCGATTTGCCGTTCGCATTTGGCGAAATGGTTGAGCTTTCCGTCGTTCTTTCATTCGCGCGATTTGAGCGGTTTAAATTGACACCGTCTTCTTTCTTGTTATCGTCACGCAAAAGTAAAAATCCGGCGCCCATCGTGATGACGATCGCGATCAGTCCGCCGATGATAAGATAAAGCCATTTTGAATTGTCCGGTGCGGCGCCGGGCATCGGAAACGCCTGCGGCGGCGCGAATATTTGCGCGGGACGCTCCACAACTTGCGTGGGCTGCTCGAGCGAAACCGAAAATCGCGACGGAGCGTGTTCGGCGACAACGTGCAGCTCGAGCGTTGTTCCGTCTTCGGTGCAAAACGCGTTGTCATCGTCAAACGTCAAATTACAATTTGGGCATCGTTTCATATTCTTGAATTAACGGCTCAAAATTACTTTTCCGTCCCATTTTCCGCCGTTTCGAGCCGCGCCGTTGAGAGTGCGATTTCCCGGCGAAAACGTGAGACGATAGTCGTCCGTCATTACCAAAACATCGTTCGGATCGTTTTTGCTGTAGCCCTTTAGCGATAAGCTTTGTGTTGCCGGGTTGTATTGACCGCTCACGTATTCGGTCGCGCTCATTCCGACCTTGCTCATCTTTTCCGGGCGCCGCGTGCGCCTCATAGTCCACTCGATCTGTCCCTGAATTTTTCCGCCGCCGTTGTCCGTCAAGGTTACATTAAGCGTAAAATACGCTCCGGAAGGCGAGGACCAATCACCCGTCCATCTGCCTCCCGGATTCGCGTCGGTGCTAGTCGGGACTGCGTCGTTCAAGGGCTTGGAAACGTCAGCCTGTTTTGATTCCGCCGGTGTAGGACTTCCCTGCGAATACGCCTGACCCGAATCACGGAATGAGTTGGTTTCGCTTTTGGAATTTTCCGAAGAACCGGAATCGTTTGGCAAGAGCATAAAAACCACCATCGCCGCCAGCGCGACACCCATCGCGCCTATGATGACATAAAAAAGTTTGTTGTCAGATCGATTTTGCGGCGTATTTGCCGGCGGTGTCGGAACAAAGACCGTCGGTGATTCGCTCGATGAAAACAGGACGGTCGGTTCCTGATTGCCCGGCACGATCGGCACAAGCGTCGCGCCGTCGTTTACACAAAAAACTTCGTCGGTCGTGAAAATCTGGTTACAATTCGGACATTTGTTCATAGTCAAATAAGGTTTTCACAAACAAATTTGTGCGGTTTTCATCTCCTCAAAAATAATTTTGGCGCCGTCCCGGAACATTTTGATATGCACCTCCTTATTCCCTTCGTCGCAATAATTTACCGAACGAAACCTTTGAAAAAACTGGGCAACCGCCGTATCATTTTCAATCTTAATTTGCGTTTGAATTACTTCTACATCGATCGTATTTACTAACATCTTCCGCCGGTCTGACATCCACTGCGCGTATGTATATTGCTTGCGTGCGCCTTCATTCGTTCGTTTTATACCCAAAAATTGCTGCGGTGAGTAACATGCGCTGTAAGACGCGAAATTTTTTCCGTCCTGCGCGCGCTCCCAGCGATCGAGCAAATTCTTAGCGTCTTTTTCAGTAATAGTTAGGTTCGGCACCGGTGTTTTTTCCCCTGCGGAAATCGAATTCGGAGAAGTCTCCGCTAGCGGCGAGGGCCGCGCGGTGTTGGATATTTCGTTTGTTTTTTTCTCGTCTTTTGTGTCCGACATCAGAAAAAACACGATTGCCGAAAGTCCGATTATTACGACCGCCATCGCGCCCAGGATCATGTGGAAATTTCTATTCGACTCGCTGTTCGGCGCGGATTTCGGCGGGAACGACGCCAAAACCTGAGTCGGCGTGTCACTTCCGAACGGTGCATCAGCAGCCTCTAAAACCGTTCCATCGTTTAGACAAAACCCATAATCGTCGCTAAAGGATTGATGACAGTTGGGACAACTTTTCATTTGGGTAAAATTTTTCGTTTTCGCCTTAACCAAGACGAAAATCTTTGCGTCTGAAACGATTTTAAATAGGTAAACATCGTTCGGCGTACTTTGCAATTGCGAAAAAATCGCTTATAACTTGTAACTAATTATTAGAGTGAGATTCTAGCAAAAAAATCTTTCGCGGGAAAGGTTTTTCCGGCTTTTTCGAAATTTTACGCCAAATTGAGAGGGAGAATTATGAAATTCTGTCCACAGTGCCACAGTTCTTATAGCGAGGATCAGGTATTTTGCTTTAACGACGGCGCGCAACTTCGGAACGACGAGGTTGAACAAGAAACCGTTGTTCAAAAAAAGGTTAGCTTTGGTCAGGAAACAGTCGCCTTACCAAATACCGTTTCGGCTGGCGGAGATTTTACGCCGGAAGGCGTGCAGCCCTCCGAACCTTTTATGTTTTCGCCACAAAAAAATCGGGAACATGTTTTTAGCCCGACGGACGTTTTTCAAACTCCAAACTTTATTCCGCCGCCAAGTGGACAAAATATTTCCGCCGGGAAATCGAATAGAAATTTATTTCTCATTATTGGAGCATTACTCGGCGCATTGATCATCGGCGCGGTTGGCTTGACCGCTTTTCGTCCAAACTCGCTCGAGAAAAAACTTGATAAAGCCATAAGTGCCAACCGATTGTTTGAACCCGAAGGTGACAACGCCTATGAACTTTATCGTCAATTAAAAAACGACGGCGCCGATTCGGGCGTTTTGAAGAAGTACGAAGACAGGGTTTTTCCTATGCTTACCGAAACCACGACGGAGATTTTTAATAGCGTTACCGATCCGGCGGCTGCCGATCATAATCTCAGCGAATGGCAATTGGCGGCGAAAAGGTTTGAATGGGCGAGCGAGATTCGACCACAGGACGGACAGCTAGCGGCAAAGGCGGCTTACGCGAAAGGTCGCGTAAATTACTTGACCGAAAATAGACAAGCCGCTCTCGATGACTGGAAAAAAGCGGCGGATCTGGATAAGAAATGGGCGCTGCCGTTAAACGGCATCGGCTTGGTTTACAATGAATTTAAGAATTATGATGCCGCGCGAACCTGGCTCCGGAAAGCGATCGATATCGAGCCGACATGGGCGATT
The DNA here is from genome assembly GCA_041747435.1 of Pyrinomonadaceae bacterium. GTDB lineage: Bacteria > Acidobacteriota > Blastocatellia > Pyrinomonadales > Pyrinomonadaceae > JBGTFE01. The sequence goes on from JBGTFE010000090.1 coordinate 5,461, forward strand.
CCGTATAATAATTTTGGCACTTCGTTTTATTATCAAAAACGCTACTCGGAGTCGGTCGAGTATTATCGGAAAGCTGCCGAGTTATCGCCGCGCTGGGCGCGACCGCGCGCCTGGCTCGGAAGCGTTGCGAAAGAAATGCGCGATTATTCGACTTGCGCCGAAGAACTAGGAAAGGTTTTCGCGCCCGATGCGATTGGAACTGCATCAATGGAACTGGACAAAATTCGCAAGGTTAAAGTTGAGTGCGAAAACCAGGCTGCAGTTTATTCTTATGGATATTAATTTCCATTTTTTCAACAACCGCTTATAATGGCAACATAAACTAAAAAGCTGTCAAATTTGGTGAACTACCCGCCATATAAGCGAGGCAAAAATATGATTTGTCCCAATTGTCAGACATTTAACCAATCGGAAAACGTATTTTGCGTAAACTGCGGAACGACCGTTTCGCAAGCCGCTGATCTGCCGCCGACGCAGTTTTTCCAAAGTCCGAAGGCGACAACAGATCAAGCGCCTTTGAAATCGGAAGAAACAGCCGTGTTGCCGGTCAATCAATTCGACCCTTCCATGGCGAATTTTACTCCATCCGTTCCGCATTCTGCGATACGGCAACCGAGTAAAAACAAAAAACTATTTCTCCTGATCGGTGCGGCTGCGGGCTTGTTTTTGCTGATCGGGATCATCGTTTTTTTTGTTTTGGTCAAGAATCCTACGGGCACGGAAACTTTGCCCGAACACCTCGGAATGTTTATTCAAAGCCCAGGCAAAGATAAAATTACGGAAATCAGAAAACAGGATTTCGCGAGCGCGGTGGAAGGTGCGGACAAGCTGCTCAATAACGACGGCTTGACCATCGCCGAGGAAAATCCGAATTTGATCCTGTATTCTGACGGTAAAGACGTTCCCTTAAACGATCTGAGGCTGATCCGGCTCGATACAATAAAACCGGACGGAAATCTCAAACAGCTCGATTTTCAAGCCGCTCCCGTCGAAAATAAAACGGAAATGAAGCGAATCCGAATTCCCGGAGGAATAGCCGTCGGAAAATACGCGTTCGCCATTTTAGATGGGCATTTGGATGACGGAAAACATAAATTTTGGGCGTTCGAGGTGAAAAATTCGGCAAAATCGAACAGCGATGCCGACATGAAATCGACGACTGTTTCGATCAAACCACAGCAAAACACAAAAAGCTCGGAAACTTCAACCAATCCGACGAATACCGCGACACAGCCTTCTGCGCCGATTGCGCCACCGCCCGGGGCAACGATTCGCTATGTCTCAACTACAGACGTAATCTTCAGGAGCGGACCGAGCCAATCCGCAAGCGCGCGCGGAAAACTCTCAGCAGGACAAAAAGTCTACGTCCTCGGATATTCATCCAACTACGAATACTTTCAAAGTAAAAAAACGGGACAAAGTTTTAACTCCAACTATGCGGAAGTGCAGACGGAAAATGGGCGAAGAGGCTGGGTCTACGCGGCTTTTTTGAGATAATTAAGGAACTATCAACGATGCCGAAAAAACGTTCTTTCATGTTTTTCTTAACAATATTTGGATTTGTCTTACTCACGATCTTGCCGGGTTGTTCCAAGAAGGACAATTGGGAAACATATTCGGCGGATAAATCAGATAGCGGAAACAGCGAGTTCGACAAAAATCTCGCGAAAGACTTTAAGCTGCCGACGGATGAAGTCGGAAAAAGGCTTTTGAAAGAATATGGCGCGATTTTTGTCGCGCGGGGCGGCGTGACTCCGCCGAATACGGTCATTTTTAAAGATGAAGCGGCGGTCGCCGCGTTTCAGTCGTCGCTTTCAAAGTCTTCAGGAAGGATCGGAAATTTTTCGCTCGAGCTGCAATCGCCGGCGTTTGAGGCGTTGAACAAAGCAATTTCAGAAGCCAAACAGAGCAATCTAACGATATCACCGCGTGCCGCGGATTCAGCGGGAAGAAACTATCGCGAGACCGTTAAGCTGTGGGCAAGTCGCGTCGACCCGGGACTTGCTCATTGGGTTTCGCAAGGCAGGATTCAACAGTCCGAAGCCGATCGGATAACAGCACTTTCTCCTTTTGAACAGGTCTCCGAGATATTAACGTTAGAAGATAAGGGAATGTATTTCAGCCGGGATTTGTCAAAATCGATAATTTATTCGGTTGCACCGCCTGGCACTTCACAGCATTTATCATTGCTCGCATTGGACATCAACGAGCACGAAAATATTAAAATAAGAAACATTTTGTCGAGACACGGATGGTATCAAACGGTGCGCTCGGATTTACCGCACTTCACTTTTCTTGGAGTTAACGAAGACGAGCTTTCGAATCTCGGGTTAAAAAAAGTATCTGAAGGGGACAGAATTGTTTGGATCCCAAAGCTTTAGAAAACGATCTGTGCCTTGGTCTCAGGCTTATCAAATACTCAAATCCGACGGCAGCTTAGAAACTTCAAAACAGACAGAAGGTAGGGAGACTCATACATCCCTCGCTGCATTCGCATAAAATAACTATTTCTTCGTCGGTCTTTTATCCGGCGGAACGTTTTTGTAAACGTCTTCATAGGCTGCAAAGCCGTCTTTTATCACCGTGTCCATCAAATTGTCTTTATCGACGGTTTGGACTTCAAGCAAGATCGCGGTCACCTCTTTTTTGATCGCGTCGTTGGTGAACATCACCGTGCCGGTCAGCGCTTCATTTTTTGCAAGTTTTATCGCCGCTTCGACTGCCGCGTTTGCGAGCGGAATTATCGGTTTATAAACGGTCATTGTTTGTTTGCCCTCGGCGATGGATTGAAGAGCGCTTTTTTCCGCGTCCTGCCCGGTGACGAGAACCTGCCCGGCTAATCCTTGCGCCGAAAGCGCTTCGACCGCGCCGCTCGCCGTTCCATCGTTTGAAGCGATTATCACATCGATCTTGTTGTCGTATTGCGTCAACGCGTTTTCGACGATCTTTTGCGCTTCCTCGCGCCTCCAATCGAGCGCGTGCTGCTCGACAAGAATTTTTACGTCACCTCGATCGATCGCACGCTTTAAGACTTCGAGCTGCGCTTTTTTCATAATGTGCGAGTTGTTGTCAGTCGAAGCCCCGTAAACCATCACATAATTCCCTTTCGGCTTTTTCGCAAGCGCGTATTCCGCCATTTTTTGCCCGATGACCGGAACCTGATGCGACACGTAAACATCGATCTTGTCCGAATTTATCAATCGGTCATAGCTGATGACGGGAACGTTTTGCGCTTTCGCTTTATCGACCATTGAGGCGGCTTGCGTCGCATCGTGCGGTGCGATAACGAGCGTATCGACGCACTGCGTCAACAGTCCGTCAACATCGTTTGCCTGTTTGTCCGCAAGATTATTGGCAACGGTGATAACGCAGTCGACGTTCAATTTCTTGCAGTGCGCCTCAAAGGCATCTTTATCGCGCACCCATCGCTCTTCCTTAAGCGTGTCCATCGAAAAGCCGATCTTTATCTTGCGGTTCGGATCGGTCGAACGATCGCACTGTGCCGTGGTGCTTTGCGGGTTTTGGACGCAGGCTGAAACGAAAACGGCGAAAAGTAACAGAAATAAAAGTTTCAATCGCATCAAAATTTGCTCCTTCGGATTCCAATGTAGCGCCAGCTTCCAGCTGGCTGTCGCGAGGGCATCTTGCTCTCACTGTCGGCAGGATGCCGACAGGACAGCCGCCAAGATGGCGGCGTTACTTTTCAAGATTTCTTTCCAATCATATCAAGACCAACTGCCGCGACCAAAATCGAGCCTTTGATAAGTTCCTGCATAAAGTCGCGGACGTCGAGCAAAAGCATTCCGTTATCGAGGCTCGCCATTATCAACGCGCCGAGACACGCGCCAAAAACAGTGCCGCGACCGCCCATTAAGCTCGCGCCGCCGATCACGCAGGCGGCGATGGCGTCGAGCTCTTTTAAAACTCCGGCATCGACCGTCGCGCTTCCTAAACGCGCCGTGTTGACAAGTGCGGCAATGCCGATAAGCGCGCCAAGTAATGCGAAAACTTTCAAAACTGCGAGGCGCGTATCGATGCCGGAAAGCCGCGCGGCGTCTTTGTTGCCGCCGATTGCATAAAGATATCGCCCAAAAACGGTCGATTTGGTAATGAACGTTCCGGCAAGTGCGACGGCGAGTAATATCAAAACCGGAACCGGCACGCCGACATACGAATTCATCATGTAGATAAAAACGACTATCGCGCCGATCGGCAGAATAGATTTTATCGCTTCGGCTCCGTAATTTGCTTCGCCGAGTCCATATTCCTTTTGCGATCTTGCGCGGCGGAAAGCAAGAAACAAAACAGCAAGAATCGCTGCCGCAGCCAATATCCAGCCGATCTCCGGCGAAATATAGCTTTGTCCAAAAGCCTTGAAACTCGGATCGGCGACGCCAATGGTTTCCGCTTTGGTAACACCTTTGGTCGCGCCGCGCCACGCAAGCAATCCGCCCAAAGTCACAATAAAAGCCGGAATATTAAAGTACGCCGTCAAAAATCCGTGAAGCGCGCCGATGGCGATACAAACGGCAATTGCAGCGACGATCGCCGGTGCGAGTCCATAATCGAGAAGAATGATCGATGCGACCGCGCCCGCAAATCCGAGCACCGAGCCGACGGAAAGATCAATGTTTCCTGAAACGATCACCATCAGCATTCCGACGGCGAGAATTCCCGTAACGGACATCTGCACCATCAGGTTTGAAAGATTGCGCGCCGTAAGGAAAATTCCGCCGGTTTGCCAGTGAAAGAAAAGCCAGATCAAGATCATAGCGCCGAGCATCGTAAACGCGCGAAGCGATGAGGTTCGTATTTTGGTTTTTCTTTTTTCGCTCATGTTTGTTTGGATAAGCGGATTTTTTACCGCAGAGACGCAGAGCAAGCGCAGAGAAACGCAGGCATTATTCCCTAAAATCTAAAACTCTTCTGCGAATTCCGTCTTTCAAAACAGCTACATTGAAATTAATCAAAAGCACGACCTTCCAGCCGCCCAATCGCAGGTAAGTTATGAGCTGGGCGTCATAAACCGGCGGCATCGCGTCAACCGATTTTATTTCAATAACGACCAAACCGGCAACAAGAAGATCGAGCCGGTAGCCGCATTCAAGATCAATTCCTTTATATTCCAACCGAATAGGTTTTTCTCGCTCGAATGGAATTCCCCGAATGCTCAACTCTCTGCACAAACATTCCTTATATGCCGATTCGAGTAATCCCGGACCTAATTGCTTATGGACTTCCATTGCCGCGCCAATAACCGTACGCGTAATATTATTCAAATGGGAATCGTTCATAATTCTCCGCGCTCCTCTGCGAAATCTCCGCGCCTCTGCGGTAAAAAACTATCAACAAAATCTCAAACCAAAACTTTCGATTCTCCCGTCGCCGCGCGCATAACTTTTTCCGGCGTCGCTTCGGCTTTTGTAAATTCGCCCGTTAATTTTCCTTCGTGCAGAACCAATATTCTATCCGCCAAGCCAAGAACTTCCGGTAGTTCAGATGAAACCATAACGATCGCCAACCCTTCTTTTGCGAGTTTGTTTATCTCAGCGTAAATCTCCTGCTTCGCACCGACGTCGATGCCGCGCGTGGGTTCGTCAAGAAACAAAACGCTCGGATTTGTTAAAAGCCATTTTCCGAGCACGACCTTTTGCTGATTTCCGCCCGAAAGCGTGTTTGCGACCGCCTGCGCCGAATTTGCTTTAACGCTTAAAGATTGCATTGCACTTTTTGCGGCTATATTTTCGCGCGCGCGATGCGTTAGAAACGCGCCGGAAATTTGTTTTAGTCCCGCAAGTGTCATATTTTCCATGATCGTTTGTTCGAGAATCAAACCGAAACGCTTTCTGTCTTCGGTGACAAACCCGAAGCCGTTTTTTATAGCTTTTGAGGGCGAATCGATCTCGACCTTTTTACCTTCGACGAAAATCTCACCCGAAGTTTTGCCCGTCCACGCGCCGAAGATCGTCATCAACAGTTCGCTGCGCCCGGCGCCCATCAAACCGGCAATGCCGAGAACTTCGCCTTTTCGAACCGAAAAAGAAACATCATCAACTAACTTTTTGTAAGGCGCGTCTGCGGAAAACGCCGTCAGATTTTTGACTTCCAGCGCGGGCTCGCCGAATTCATGTGCTTGTTTCGGAAAAATATCGCCGACCTCGCGTCCGACCATTTGCGAGATGACTTTTTCTTTCGTCAAATCGTTCCTGCCTGCCGTTCCGACGGATTGCCCGTCGCGCAAAACCGTTATGCGATCGGCAATGGCGAAAACTTCCTCAAGCTTATGCGAAATATAAATCATCCCGACGCCGCGCGCTTTTAGCTTTGCAAGGATCGCAAAAAGAGTTTTGACTTCGGATTCGGTCAAAGCGGCGGTCGGTTCGTCCAAAACGAGAATTTTCGCGTCTTGTGACAAAGCTTTCGCGATCTCGACCAATTGCTGCTGCCCAATTCCTAAATTTCCCACCGGCGCGCGCGGATCGATCCGCAAATGAAGGTCTTTTAAAAGTTTTGCTGCGCGATGATAAAGTTCAGACCAATTTATCACGCCGAAACGAGAAGGCGCGCGCCCGAGAAAAATGTTCTCGCCGACTGTCAATTCCTTTACGAGCGAAAGCTCCTGGAAAATGATCGCGATCCCGGCATTTTCAGCTTCCCGGATGTTTTGAAATTGTTTTAGTTCGCCGTTTACGAAAATTTCGCCGTCGTAAGTTGCCACGGGGTGAACACCCGAAAGCACTTTCATCAGCGTTGATTTTCCGGCGCCATTTTCACCGACCAAAGCATGAATTTCCCCCGCAAAGACGTCGAACGCGACGGCGTCCAGAGCCTTCACGCCCGGAAATTCCTTTGTAATTTCCTTCATTTCGAGCAGCCGCATAATGAAAGTGCAGGGAGTAAAAGCTTTTGAAAATTAACAAATGAAATTGTTTGTATCAATTTACCACAGAAATTCAGGCTGGGAGCAATCTCGGAAACCGCGAGGCATCATATTTGCACCGGCGTAACCAAACAACCGCATTAGGCGGAATTGACCATGCTTTTGCACTAATTTCGAACACTGGAGGAAGTTTATATGTCTCTAATAATTTGCCCGGATTGCGGTCACGAGGTTTCAACAACCGCCATTGCCTGCCAAAACTGCGGTCGCCCGATGGCGGACCCCACGATTGAGCGAAACGTTGTAATAGCGGAAGTTCCGCCGCCTGCGCGCGATGATTTTCCAAAATGGGTGTTGATTCCGGTCGCTGCGCTCGGCATCGTGCTTCTTTTTATTTTGTTTTTCTGGATGTCAAGAAACGACGATACGGCGAACGTGAACATTAACGTTTCAGCTCGCAGACCGTCGAATTCAGCGCGCGATACAAGCGTAAGGAGCGACGTTCCGAATCAAGTTACCGTGCCATCGGGCGATACGTCTACCGATCCTTCAAGCGTTCAAACGGTTCCCGGGGAAAGTGTCGCCTCAAATAAAGGCGCGGTTGTCGTAAATGCAAAAGTTTCGACCAGAACGGGCGGCGTTCAGCCGGTAAAAAATGAAAAGTTTTATCTTCTCGACAAGGATTTGGACGAAATTTTGGAAGATGCCGGCATAGAAGACGAAACCGGGCAGGGTTTGCGCAATACTTTTGGTCTTTCGGTTTTATACCCCGAACGTTACGGCACGATCCGGCAGAAAGCGCTTAGCGCGATCGCTCGCCATACTAAACATTCGTCGTTGACGGATGCTGCGGGGAAGGCTCTTATGAACGGCGTCGATCCCGGCAGTTACTATTTGTTCGGTATAACGAAAACGCGTAACGGCTTTGCGATCTGGAGCTCTTCGGTGACAATTACTACGGGGGAAAATCTGCTTAATTTGAGCCCGGTGAGCATTACCGAAGCGCAATAATCGACTTTATGATTCGTCGCCGGTCGGAGATAACGAGTTTTGCATTTCGTTCTTCGAGCCCATCCGATCGGCGCTAATTGATTTGATCTTTTTTTGATCGAATTATTACTACGACTTCTATTTTTTACGAATTCGACGTGAAACTCCCAAATTCCTGAATTCAATTAACAACTTCACAAAATTTGTGTATAATCGCCTTGTTTTAGTTTCTTGTAAATTTCTGCGATCCTTTTGATTCGGCAAGGCATCTATTGTGACAACTCGGCTGCCGCTTTTCCCCGAACGAAATTTTCCAAATGTGTTTGTAAAAATGCCGAAATCTATGAATTTTTGGAGGTAGTATGCTTTTAAAATCCAAACTCGTCCGTCTCGCTTCCTGCCTGTTTTTGATGTTCTCGCTTCTTTCCATTGCCGCGGCAGATACTTTGCGGCTCAAGGACGGGAGCATTATTAAAGGCGTTATCGTCGCGTTTTCCGGCGGGCAATTCACCGTTGTGATAGGCGAAGGCGCACGCCAGCGGCGAATGACGTTTTATGCCGACGAGATCGAATCGATCGAATTCGACAAGATCGCGGTTCCGATCGTAAATACAAAAACCGCGACACAATTGCCGGTAAAAAAAGACGCTAGTAAAGATTCGACGATCGTGGTTTCGAATAATCCGGCGACGACCGTACCTAAGACCGACACGGACGCGACGACCGTTCCAACATACACGAACACCACGCCAAAACCGGTTCAATTCAATGTAAAAGTACTCGCGGACAACACAGCAAACGGTTGGACAAATTCGGGTTTTATGGTGAAAAAAGGCGATAAAATAAGGATCACGGGAAAAGGCACCATCTCTTTGGGCGGCGGAAATTATTCAACTCCGACCGGAATCGGTTCGCTTGCGGATAAGGACAAACTGATGCAAAACAACGCAACTGGCGCGCTGATCGCCGTTGTCGGCGACGACAACAATGATTTTATTTTTGTCGGAAACACGAAGGAATTTACCGCGGCGCGCGACGGATCGCTGTTTTTAGGGATCAATGAAGGAAATTTGGACGATAACTCCGGGGCGTTTGAGGTTTCAATCGAGATCACGCGCAGTAATTGAAGACTAATATGAGTTTTTCAAGTCTTATTTTTCTTGCTTCTTTCCAACCAAAAGCGGACAATTTGTATCTAAAAGCTAAAAAGCCGGAAAGGTAAAATCTTATGCAATTCGTAATCTCGCGCCGCATTTCTATTATTCTGACTTTCATGATTTTCGTTTCGCTGGTGGGAAATCCGGTCGTTTTTGCTCAGTCAAAAACTCAAAAGCCGGATAAGTCCAACACGAATCAGAAAAAGAATGAACGCCCAACCCTTTCCGAAGAGGAGCTTAAAAAACAGGAAGAGCTTCGCAGGCTGGAAGAAGAGGCGAGAAATGCGCCGGTTGACGACGAACCGCTGAAGATCAAAACCAACATCGTTAATGTCGATGCCGTCGTGATCAATAAAAAAACAAAAGAAATCATCACCGGTTTGAAGCGTGAAAATTTCGCAGTTTTTGAAAACGGCGTAAAGCAGGAAATCTCCGACTTTTCGATGCCGGAAGCGCCGATTACCGTGGCGCTGGTTGTTGAATACAGCAAATGGACGGAAATATTCGGTTATTACGGTAGTCGCGGAATGGACCGAGGCGCGGACGAAGTTATTCGTCCCGTCGCCTATTTTCTATCGCATTTTATCAAACCGCCTGACGATTACGCGTCGGTCATTGCTTTTGACCTGCGCCCGACACCGATCACGGATTTTACGAACGATCCGAGGCGAATGCGCGAAACGGTCGACCTGTTACTGAAGAATAGTCCCGCTTTTCGCGAAAATAATCTTTTCGACGCGGTAAAATTTGCGCTCGTCGGCGGAAAGACCGACGCGGTAGTGCTCGAAGATACGCTTGAAAGAACGTCTGAATATGCCGGAATGATAGACGTAAAGGCAAAACGCCGGGCGATCATTCTGGTAGCTTCCGGGCTTGATTCAATGAGCCGGACGAATTACGACGCAGTGCGTAAAGTCATTCAAAACGCCGGCATTCCTATCTATGTTATCGGCACCGCAAATCTTTTTTATAAGCTCTATGAAGACAGGCTCGGCGCGATGGACGCCATAGACGGTTCGCCAGGCAGATTATCGTTTTTGCAGGCACAAAACACTTTGAGAACGTTTGCATCCGAATCCGGCGGCGCGTATTTCCCGATAACCTTTCCGGGCGAAGTTCCAGGCGTTTTGCAGTCCGTCAACGCGCTTCTCAGAAATCAATACAGCATTGCGTTCGACGCGGGCGACAAACCCAAAGACGGCAAGAAATATAAACTCGAAGTAAAGGTCGATTTAAACGGCGATGGCATTTATGAAGAAAAATTATACGAAGTGCAGCATCGTCCGTTTTATACCGTAGCGAAAGAAGGAACTACGAAAAAATAAAAAAAAGCTGCTTGATGGAAATTGTGACTCGAAAACATATAATTAGTTTTACTATTCTCACGCTCGCTTTTTTTGTCGGACTTGCCGGTGTTTCTACTGATTACAAAACATTTGTTCCCAAGGAAGAGCAAGTTTGTTTCTATTAATATTATTGCCGCTATACTCCGTAAATTTTTAACTTAAATTCATCGTTTGAAGTGTAAATCTCGGCGCGTTTTCCCGAAAATTCCCGCGAGCGCTGAAGAAGTGCCGGCAAACCGCCGTCAGACAGATTTGCGCCGTATTCGCGTCTTAAAAAAATCGAAGCGATCTGCGGATTTACGCGCTGGGTTATGCCGTATCGGATCGCGCGTGAAGCCGGCGGTACAAAGCCGTTTGTGCGGCGCGGATTGATCATTTCGATGCAGTTGTCGTAAACCAAAACTCGAGTCGGAATATCGCGCAGCGCCAGATCGCGATGTATCAAACAATTTGCGACCGCTTCGCGAACGGCTTCGATATTGTAGTTTCCGCGAGCCGGAAGAAAAGAATTCTTTTCAATATTTGATTTCGGCGGTTTATCTTCGCGCAAATCGACGTAGCGGCTGATAAACTTTAGACAAGACTCGTAAATCGTAAGCAGATTTCCTTTTAATTCAACTTTTTCGACCATTTGAGCGTTGCCGTTATCACCCGAAAAACGCGCAGCCGTTACGACGGAGCGCGGAATCAATTCCGCGACCCTTTCATTTTTTCCAAACAATAAAACGGCGGCGACGGTAGGCAAAAATTCATCCGCCGCGCCGACCGCCATCAGCAAATCTTTTTTCAAAAAATCGGCGGTATTATAGATGCCATTTCCCGGCAGATCGTCCGCAAACGCATTTGCAAAACTCCACAGAAGCGAATCGTCAAAATCGCTTTCCGAGCCTTCCGCGATCGGAATATTTTCGTAGCCCAACGGGCGGATCTCATCAAGCCAATCCGATAATTCCGTTCGCGAGATCTCGCGTTTTTCCGCACCGATCCGCATAAAAAACCGACCGTTTTGCGTTCGATACGGCGGACGTTTTCCGTCTACATCGAGCACGACGATCCTGCGTCCGTTATCAAACGCGATCGTATCAAGAAGTGGAACGAGCGGCGGATAAATTTCCTCGCGGCAAATGCGCGTGAGTTCGGCTTGTACCGATTCGGGGTTGCCGACGCCTTCAACGCGAAGCTGATCGCTGACGCCGAAGATCATCGTTCCACCTGCGGTATTCGCGAGCGCAACGATTCCCTGCGTGATGCGTTCGGGATTTGAAAGTTTTACTTTGAGCTCAAGAAATGTGTCTTCGCCGCCGCGAATCAAACGCAAAAGCTCCGTTCGCGTCGTCTGCGGCGCAGGCTGGTTCAGGACGTATTCCTGGAAAGATCGATCGGTCTGATGCTCGAAACGCGGAGCGTTGCGGAATTTTCTGCGCGGCATTTTCTTGCGCGTGTCATTTATGTCAAGACGGCACACGTTAAAGCCGCCCGAATGGCTTTGCCTTTGCAGAAACACGCACAAAGTAAGTGTGTTTTCCAGCCAAAGCCATTGCCGGATTTCAAAATTTCAACATCTCAATTGAAACATTTCGGCGCAAAAAAGTAAAAGAAAAGGAATCTTCTTGAAAAAAGTGTGTAGGTTGTATCGGGAACCTCGTGGGTGCAAAGGAAACCTGACAAGAGTCACTTCTTCGATCTCGGAAACCCGATATACTTCTTTCGATAATATGGGAAGATTGCTTTCGAGCGAGCAAACAACGAATGGGCAAACTTATTCATCAAGTTATAAGTATAATTTGGCGGGAATTTTAATTGAGCAGACTTATCCGTCGGGCAGAATTGTGAACAATTTTCTAAACAAGACGAAATCAATAAAAAGGAGTATTAAAGTATGTATTTAATTTACAAACAAAAATTCAACCTCGTTATCGGTTGCATTGTTTCCTTGTTTTTTTGCATTAGTCCCGCATTTGGACAGACAAATCCAAATGCAAAAACATTGGAAGTTACAAGTTGGAAAAAAGGAACCGACCAAATCAATACTACTGTCTTTAACCTGAATTTTCGTTCGGAAGAATTTTCTTACGATTTGTTGACAAAGGACGGCATACGGAAATTTAGATTTAGTGTTGAAAAGCAGTATATTCCAACTCTCGATAAACTTCGTTATCAATGTGCAGTTATAAGTTTGAGAGAGGTATCTCCTTCAAGTGTTTCCGGCGGATACAATTTAGGAATGAATATTCTATTAAACGGTGATCAAATATCTTCATTAACAAACGTTATCTGTCCGATTGAATCACCGAGCGTTCTTGAACAAAATATATTTCCTTTCAAATCAGCTAGAGTATTCTATGTTGAGAATTTCGCAATTAAAATCGTTCCAACTGAGTTTAATTATGATAATAACTACAATTTATTAATAAACTTAAACTTGACTGTTGAATTCAGTAACAAGGATTCCGTTTCTAAATAGTTACTCCGAAAGTAACAAATAAACCTCGAACTAAATTTCAGAAATCGGTAGTGTTTTTGACGCGAATTAGGGCAGCCTTGAAAGCTTCCTGACAAGCCGAATGAATCAAACCAACTCCGAGCGTTTGATAATCCAAAGTTGATAACGGAATCTCGGAAACAAAGTATCTAAGCTTTGATATTATGGGTAGAGTGACCGCAAGCCAGCAAAAGACCGACGGCACGACTTATAACCCGATGACCTACGTTTACAATCTTTCCGGCGCTTTGATGGAAGAAACTTATCCGTCGGGCAGAGTTGTGAAAAATGTGCTGAATAATGACGGCGAGCTTGCGTAGGTGCAGAGTAAAGAGACGGCGAATCACGGATTTTTCAACGAGTATTATTCGCAGGCGTTACCATCGGGAGAGATTCCCGGATATTTGGACAAGAATAATACAAGGTTTACAAGATTTGAACATCTACAAAAAGAAATGGAGGAAAAGGTTAAGGGAAATATTGCCCCGAGTCCGATGGGAAAACCTTCGCCGGGAAACGAAATGTTTCCGTTACCGTCGCGAACGCCGCTTGATAGGAACAAAGGAATCGGACCGCGTCCGGGATGTAATTTTCTTGATTCGAAACCTCCACCCCTGAATAGGCTGAATCCACCAAATGTGCCGCGTCCAGAGGGCAAGTTTCCGTCTCAAGGGAAGACGCTTACAATTAAATATAGGAGTTGATCGATTATTTCTTGACAGAAGGGGGAATGGTGCAATATGACAATCGCTGAGAGACCTAAGGGTAATTTATCCGTTTTAGCTCAAAAAATTACAATGATTGCGAGAATCCCATCTGTACTGCGATTTATTTTCTTTGCCTCGGTGTTTTTATCTTTTTCAAACGCCCAACTGATAATTGCTCAAACCATTGTTTCTGCAACGAAAGAGAAGATCTTACCGCCGGTTGAAGAAAACTTTGAAGAGGTAGATGCCCTTGCTACGCCATGGCGCGACAGCGGATGTCGCCCGCTTGATCGGTTGTATCTGGACGGCGAGATGACTTGCGATATTAGAACAGGACCGAATTATAAATTTGCGGACACCCTAACGCTTTATAACGCCGACGGGACCCTGTGGTACCGTTTTAGCTTAACCTACGAAAAACCCGATTACTTCATGAGGGACACGAAAATGAATTTTGTGCCCTTCTCGATGGGAGGGCACAGTAATTCACCGCAAAAGGTAATATTGCGAATGGTCGGTGAATCGTCTCATTGGTATAAGGTTGAAGTGAATGAGACGACGCGCGCAATGAAGTTTATTCTAAAAAGCGATCCGATGTGGAGTAAAACCACATGGGAATATTGGATCGGTTATACAAATCTCATGATCGATCCGGAGGAAGTAAAACTTCTCGACAAACCAGACGGTAAGGTTGTCGAAGAAGCGGTCACCTGGAGCTGGACAGCGAAGCGCGGCGTAAAGCTCCTAAAAATCGACGGCGATTGGGCGTTTGTCAAGACCGTGATCGGCGACGAATATAAGGGCTGGATACGCTGGCGAAATGGACGCAATCTGCTGGTCGGCGGCGTTTTAACGGCTTTCGAAATTCCGCAAATCAAAACAGAAGAATCTAAATGATCTTGATGCCATGTCAACGCAGCAAACAACCGACTGAATACAAGCGAAGATTATGTTTTTGACGATTCGGGAGATACGACCACCGATGCCGAGGTGCGAACGTTTGTTTACGACGCCGAGAATAAGCAAATCGAGGTTCTAAACGACAAAGACGAAACGATCGGCGAATATTTTTACGACGGCGACGCGAGCGGCGGGCGTAATTTAAACCAAGCAATCTAACACCCCATCCCTGCGCGACACGCCTCCTAAAAAAGGAGGAGAGCTTTATTTTTGCTTTGCGCTGCGCGCTTTTTTAGTGCAATATCATTGCGTTCTTTTTTTTTACCGTTACAATTTAATAAAGTGGAAACTGAATTAACTACAGCTTACGTCAGTTTGGGTTCGAATCTCGGAAATCGGGCGGGTAACCTTCTCCTCGCCGTGCGTGGATTGCTCGAGGCGAGCCTCTGCGTAAACAAGCTTTCCGCCATCTATGAAACCCAACCGTTCGATGTAGAAAATCACGGCGCATTTTTGAATATGGTCGCCGAAATTCAAATAGGCAATGTTTCCGCATCGCAGATGATGGCGCGGATGCTTCGGATCGAATATCTGCTCGGGCGGCGCAACAAAAACGAGCAAAAACCGCGGACGGTCGATCTCGATCTGCTTTTTTTCGGCGATTATCAGTGCGAGACGGAATTTTTGACGCTACCGCATCCGCGAATGCACGAGCGCAGATTTGTTCTGACGCCGCTTGCGGAGATTGCGCCGCAAATAACGCATCCCGGTTTTCAAAAAAGTGTGAAGGAATTGTTAATCGAGTGCGGTGATTTTTCGATCGTCAAACGCTGGAATCCGAACAGTAAAAAGGCTTTTGAAAACGACATGGTCAAGCGATTTGCTAAAAGTGAGATGAGGGACTGAAATTTCCTATTCCAAATTTCCTATTCCAAATTAGCATCTCGGATTGGAAACTGGAATCTGGAATCTAATCTGGAATTATGGCTTACTTACAACCCGACAAACCCGGAAAAGTTTATTTGCCGGCAATTCGCGCCGCAAAGGAAAAGCGGGAAACGCTCGTTTGTCTGACGGCTTACGATTACCCGACGGCGCGGATCGTCGATGAAGCGGGCGTCGATATAATTCTTGTCGGAGACAGCATCGGCAACGTAATACATGGCTACGGAAACACGATTCCGGTCAGTTTGGACGAGATCGTTTCGGCGCTGATCGCCGTAAAGCGCGGAACCGAACGCGCGATGGTCGTCGCCGATATGCCTTACGGAACTTACCACGTTTCTGAAGAAGAAACGGTGCGCAACGCATTAAAATTGATGAAATATGGCGGCGCCGAAGCCGTCAAACTCGAAGGCGGACGAAACCGCGTCGATTTGGTAAAACGTCTGGTCGATGAAGAAATTCCGGTCGTCGCGCACATCGGTTTGACGCCGCAAAGCGTTTACAAAATGGGCGGTTACCGCGTTCAAGGTCGCACTGCCGACGAGGCGAAACGTCTGATCGAAGACGCGAAAATGCTCGAAGATGCCGGTGCTTTTGCGATTGTTCTCGAACTCGTTCCGCGCGAAGTCGCCGAAATAATCACCGGCGAACTCGAAATCTCAACCATCGGTATCGGCGCCGGAACGCACTGCGACATACAAGTTTTGGTCTTGCACGATCTCGTCGGTATGACTTTCGGGCGCCAACCGCGTTTTGTCCGTCAATACGCAAACATCCGCAAAGTAATGACCGAAGCTATCCAAAATTGGTCCGATGACGTTAAGAGTGGAAAATATCCGAGCGAGAAGGAATCATACGGCTTAACGGAAGAAACAAAAAAAGAGTTGAAACGATCGGATTCTGCAAAGGGCTGATCCTTTTATGGAAATTATCAACCGCCGACCGCGAATGTCTTCCATCGTGCGCAGGCTACGGCGCGAAAATAAAACTATCGGTTTTGTGCCGACAATGGGCGCGCTCCATGAGGGACATCTTTCACTCGTCAAAGAAGCCCGGCAAATGTGCGACGTTGTCGTCGTTTCGATATTTGTTAATCCAGAACAATTCAGCGAAAAGGAAGATTTTCAAAATTACCCGCGTGATCTCACCGCAGACACGGCTTTTTTGACTGAATATCAGGTCGATTACATTTTTGCTCCCGACCGCGAGGAGATTTACGGCGAGAACTTTTCGACCTATGTTTATGTTGAAAATCTTACCGAAACGCTGGAAGGCGCGTCGCGACCCGGACATTTTCGCGGCGTTGCAACCGTCGTCACGATCCTTTTGAACACAATTCGTCCAGATTTTACCTATATCGGACAAAAAGACGCGCAGCAGGCGATCGTTCTCAAACGTCTTGTAAAAGATCTTGGGTTCCAAACGGAAATCGTCGTTCTTCCGATCGTGCGCGAAGAGTCCGGACTCGCTATGTCTTCGAGAAATTCGCTTTTGAGCGATGACGAGAGGCAATCTGCGTCAATACTTTACAAAGCTCTAAAACAAGCAAAACATGCGGCGAAGGACGGCGAGCGAAATGCGTCTCGGCTTACGGAAATCGTGCGCGAAACGATCCGCGCCGAATCGAGTGCGGATATCGATTACATTGCCGCGGTCGATAATGAAACGCTCGCGCCGGTTGAAAAAGTCGGCGAAAGTGCGGTATTGATTGCAGTTGCCGCGAACTTCGGTAGAGTGCGTTTGATAGACAACACGATTATCAACAAAAAGCAGTAAACAGGTGTCAAAATTGCATCTAATCAAGCGAAAACGTCACTTGTGACTTTTCACCAAATATATGAAAAACATTAAGTTATTTTTCTTTAGTTTGATTTTGACGGCGGCGTTTGCCTTGAGCGCGTCGGCGCAAAATATGACCTTTACGTCGCTCGGCGGCGAGAAGATCGACATAGCTTCGCAAACAGGTAAAGTCGTCGTTCTTGCAGTCGGCGCGAGCTGGCTTCCGCTCTCAAAAAATCAGGCGGCGGCGATCAATAAATTAGCGCGTAAATACAACGGTCGAGACGTTTCGTTTTTCTTTATTGCGACCGATTCGGTTTCGGCAAAATCGAAAAACTACGCGAGTAACGAAGATATTCAGAAATTTGCCGAGACGAACAAACTGACGATCTCGATCCTGCGCGATTCGGACGGTGTTTCGACGATCAAACAGTATAAAGTCGATCAATTGCCGGCTTTTATCATTCTCGATAAAACTGGAAATGTTTCGGGCGATCCTGTTACGGGAATTGACCCGAACACCGATATTTCAATTCCCCTTTCGGCGAAAATTGACAAGCTATTATAGAAATTAAGAAATTAGTAGAGGAAAAAGGATAGAAGACAACTTCTGTCCTTTTTTCTATGCGTCTTCGCGCGAAATTTTCTTAACCAATTCATAAACCAAACTCACCGGCAAGCCCACGACATTCCAATAATCCCCGCGAATTTCCTCAATAAAAAGCGCGGCTTGCGCCTGAACGGCATAAGCGCCGGCTTTGTCGAGCGGCTCGCCTTGTTCTACAAGATATTCGATTTCTTCATCCGACATTTCAGCAAATTTTACGCTCGTTTTTTGTAAACCGACGACCGATTGTTGGTTTTTGACCAGCGCCACACCCGTAAAAACTTCGTGCCAATTTGCGGAAAGCATTCGCAGCATTCTGCGGGCGTCATCCATATCTTTCGGCTTACCAACGATCGTATCGTCTATAACAACGATCGTATCTGCCCCCAAAACCAAACCGTTTCTATACGTTTTTGCGACGGCTTCGGCTTTCGCCTGCGCTAATCTCAAAACGTGATCTTCCGGCGATTCATCGGGCAATGCCGTTTCATCAACATCGGCAACGCGCTTTTCAAATTCCCAGCCCACCGCAGTCAAAATCTCGGCGCGCCGCGGACTTCCGGAAGCCAAAATCAACTTTGGAAGCGTCGTCATTGAACATTTATCGTTTAGCATTTAACATTTATGAGTTAAGAATTTTATCAATCATAACCGATAAATTTTGAATGTAAAATGGACGATATTGCCAGCGCTTTGCCTGCGCTGCTGGAAGAGTTTGACGAAAATGATGCGGTTCGCGAAGCGGTCGTTTTTGCCGTTTGGCGCCGAATCGCAGGAGAAAACCTGCGCGGCAGCGCTATTCCGATTCAACTTATCCAAAAACGTCTGATCGTCGCCGTCGGCAGCGAAACATGGAAAAAACAGCTTGAGGCAATGAGCGGCGAGATGCTTTTTAAACTCAATTCGGCACTAAAACAAGCCGCTGTTACGTACATCGAATTTCGCGTCGATGAGGAAATTGTTCTTAGCGAGCGCGAAAAGAGAAACACAAAGCGAAATTCATTATTTTTCGATTTCACGATTCAATAAATTATGGACGTCAGAAAAGTCGCAAAGCTTGCGCATTTGGAAATTACCGAAGAAGAAGTCGGGCTTTACACGCCGCAGATGGCGGATATCGTCGCGTATGTCGAGCAGTTGAACGAGCTCGACACCGAAACGATCGAAGCTTCGATCGGCGGATTGACGCCCGAAGGCGAGCAAACCGAAACGCCTCGCGAAGATATTGCTCACAAATCGCTGGGACAAAAGCTCGCGCTCGATCAGGCGCCGGACGCGCATTCCGGGCATTTTCGCGTTCCAAAGGTTTTATGAAAAAAATGGTCAGTGGTCAGTGGTCAGTGGTCAGTAGCGGGAAAATATTTTGCCTATTGTTGTTTACTACGACCTCTCTGCTTTCATGCAGTATTCCGAATCTCGAAGCGCCCGAATGCACCGAAGCACGAAGCGCCGTCAAAGAATTTTATTCGTTTCATATCGGAAATGATATGAAGCCTTCGGCGGAAAATTTGAAGCTTCGCGAAAAGTTTTTGTCGAAGGAATTGCTGAAAGAGCTTTCCCTTTCGAATGAAACTGAAAAAGACAATTTCACCGCGACGGCTGATTATCCAAAGGCTTCTCGTGTCGGCGAATGTGAAGCGATTTCGCCGGAAAAAGCGATCGTGCAGGTTTTGCTTTTCTGGCGCGACGACACACGGAGCGAACAGCGAGAAATAAAGGTCGAAACCGTTAATGAAGGCGGAAAATGGGTAATTGATCGGGTTTCGCACTCAAAATAGTTAAGACTAGTTGGGATTTTTTGAGGAACCGAGTTTGCGTAGCAAACGATAGTAATTTAGCCACAGGCGCGAGCCTGTGGTAACTGTAAGAGAAGGCAGTTGTAGCCCGCATCAGCGGGCGGCAGAATTATTCGAGCTTTTTTTTCTGCCGCTATCTCCGATAGCTCGACACCTTGATCGACTTATCCACAGGCTGACGCCAGTGGCTACACGCTTTCACTCGCTACGCGAGTTGGGTATTAAATGTCGACCAACAAATTCGCTTCGTAAGAATTTATCCATGATAGAAGAAAACATCGAAAAAACCCTAAACAACGCGCAAGAGCTGAACTCGGCTTTGAATTCGTTTCTGACAATCGAACGTGAATACGCGACAAAACGCGCCGAAGAATTGGAAAAACATTCCGGAGAATTCCCGTTAAAAGGTTTGGCGATCGCCGTCAAGGACAACATCTGCACGAGCTTTTCGCAAACATCGTGCGGCTCGCGGATTTTGGGCGCTTACAAGCCGCAATATAACGCGACGGCGATCGATAGGTTGAACGCGGCGGGCGCGATCGTCATCGGCAAGACAAATATGGACGAGTTCGCGATGGGTTCGTCAAACGAATCTTCGGCTTTCGGTGCTGCAAAAAATCCGTGGGATGTGACGCGCGTTCCGGGCGGAAGTTCGGGCGGATCGGCGGTTGCCGTGGCGTCGGGCGTAGTCCGCGCCGCGCTCGGTTCCGAAACGGGCGGTTCCGTCCGGCAACCGGCTTCGCTTTGCGGCATCTTCGGTTTCAAACCGACCTACGGAAGAATTTCGCGTTACGGCTTGGTTGCGTTCGCGTCTTCGCTCGATCAGATCGGCATTTTCGGACAAACGACGAAAGACGTGGCGGACGTTTTAGCTGTAATTGCCGGACGCGATGCGAATGATGCGACGACCGCTGATGTTGCGGTTCCCGACTATACGAAATTTCTACAAAACGACATTAAAGGCAAAAAGATCGGTGTGCCGCGCGCTTTATTCGGCGAAGGCTTGGACGATGAGGTCAGAGACGCGGTCGAAAATTCAATCGAAAATTTTAGAAGTTTGGGCGCCGAGATCGTCGATGTCGATCTGCCGCACGCAAAATACGGAATCGCCGTTTATTATATTTTGGCGACTGCGGAAGCTTCGTCTAATTTGGCGCGGTTTGACGGCGTTCGTTACGGCTTTCGCGCGGAAGGCGCGCACGAGCTTCGTAAAATGTATATGAAAACCCGCGAGGAAGGCTTTGGTGCAGAAGTAAAGCGCCGAATAATGCTTGGCACATATGTTTTGTCGAGCGGCTATTACGACGCGTATTATGCAAAGGCGCAGAAAGTCAGAACGCTGGTCAAGCAGGATTACGCGAACGCTTTTTCAAAGTGCGACGCGATCCTTACACCGACTTCGCCGTCAACAGCGTTTAAGATAGGCGAAAGATCGGACGATCCGCTTGCAATGTATCTGAGCGATATTTATACGGTTTCGGCAAATCTGGCGGGAATTCCCGGCATTTCGATTCCCTGCGGTTTATCCGGTGACGGATTGCCGATCGGAACGCAGCTCGTCGGAAGGGCGTGGTCGGAAAATGTGTTGCTCAATTTTTCTTACGCGTACGAAAAAGTGTTTCCATTCGAAGTGAAGCCAAACATTTACGCTGCATAAAAGAAATTTTGTGTTTATTTAGCCAACCTCAATCCCGAAAACTCTCGATTTTGTGCAATCACGCCGAAGTTTCCGGTGGGTAAGATGTTTTGCCAGCGAGTTTTGTCTTCGAGCAGCGGATCGATCTCGAGCGCGGGAAGCGGACGCGAGAAAAGATAACCTTGTCCATGCTCGCAGCCTAAAATGCGAAGTTGATGAAGCTGGTGAATTGTTTCGATTCCTTCGGCAACGACGTCGAGATTCAGCGCTTTTGCCAGCGCGATCACCGTGCGAACGATCTCGCCGTTTTCGCTGCCGTCTTCCATTGAGCCTACAAATGAGCGATCGACTTTGAGCGTATTTATTGGGAAACGGTGCAAATAGCTGAGGCTTGAATAACCCGTGCCGAAGTCATCGATCGAGAGCTGCACGCCGAGATCGCGGATCTGTTTGAGCATTTCGATCGCGTTTTCCGCGTTTTCCATCACCGCGCTTTCGGTAATTTCAAGCTTTAGACACGGCGGTTTTAGCTGAGTTTCCTTCAAAATCGTTTGAATCTGCGTAACCAGATCGGGATGTGCGAAATGTTTGCCCGAAAGATTTACGCTGATCGCGAGCGTTTCGTTTTCCGGCGAACGTCGCTGCCATTCGACGATCTGGAGACATGCCGTGCGCAAAACCCAAAGCGTTATCGGAATGATCAAACCGGTGTCTTCGCTCATCGGTATAAACTCGTTCGGCGGAACGAGCCCGCGCTGCGGATGATTCCAGCGCACGAGCGCTTCGAAACCCGTGAGTTTTATATCATCCAAACCGATGATGGGTTGATAAAAAAGCTCGAGTTCGTCGCGTTCCAACGCGTAGCGCAGATCGGTTTCTAGCTCCAAAAGCGTCACCGCGCGCGTGTGCATTTTTTGGTTGAAAATTACAAAATCCTTGTGATTTTCCTTCGCGTAATACATTGCGATGTCGGCGTCGCGCAGAACGTCCTGCCCTTCTTTATATTTTGGATTTCCGCAGGCGATCCCGATGCTTACGCTTGTAAAAACCTGTCTGCCGTTGATCGTAAACGGCTCGGAAATGCGTTTCACGACCCGTTTTGCAAATGCCGTCGCCTCTTCGACCGAACCGACTTCATTTAATATGATCGCAAATTCGTCTCCGCTGAATCGCCCGACGAGATCGCCTTCGCGGAGCATATTCGAAAGGCGTTTGCCGACGTGAAGTATCAGCCGGTCGCCCATCGAATGTCCCAGACTATCATTCAGTGTTTTGAAGCGGTTGAGGTCAAGAAACAGAACGGCGAAATTAAAATCGGGCTTTTGTCTCGTTTTTTCGAGCAAAAATTTTAGTGTATCGATAAAAAGATTTCGATTCGGAAGCTGGGTCAACGCGTCATGATACGCCGCGTGACGGAATTTCTCGCGGCTTTCGCGCAGCGCTGAGCCGCTTTTTTCAAGCTCGGCAACGTAATGCTGAAGCTCGTCGACATGACTTTCCGCCTGTTCGGCGCGTTCGCGTTCGGCTTGCTCGGCTTTGGCTGACGTTACTTTTATGTCGTTCACGTATCGCCTGTAAGTAAACAAAACGACGGTAAAAAATACTGCCGAAACCAAAACCATAACGGTGTCAATATGCAGCAGCGCTTTGACGGCAAAACCCGCGATCATGGCGTTCGTAGCGTATATCACCAGCGTATTCAAAAGAGTTTCATTCCAAACCCCGCCGATAGATCTCTCCGTTCGCGCCGACAAGAATAGCGCAATTAGACCGGTGTTGGTGAAAAACTGGATTGCGGCGAGACTGGCGACGGTAAAAACCAGCGATACGGAATCGCCGCTGCGGACGACCTCAGGCATCGAACCGAAAATGCTCTCCGTGATCATACCGGCAATGAATACGGTAACCACGGTTGTGGCGACATTCACGACAATCGTTTCGCGTTTGACTGCGATTCCTTTTCTCTGGAAGGTCCCAACGCAGGCGATAAAGACCTCCAACATCGCCAGCATGACACCGATTTCGACACCGTAAAACAAAAGCGTGATAAAGATCAGCGCGTCCGATATACTCAAAAAAACTTTTGTGCGCGGAAGCTGAATGCGCAGAAACGGACTCAGAAAAACCGTCATAAAAACGATCGCGACGAGATTCAGATCCGCTTTTTGAAAGGGAAAATTAAAGCCTACGAAAACGACAATAAGAGCCGCGAGCGCAAACAAACTCCACTTGATAACTGCAATTGTCTTATTATTTATCTGCACAAAAATTTGGAAGCCGTAAAAGAGAAATTCGGAATCGTCGTTCAAATGGAATTGTAAAGGCTGAGTTACAAATGTGTGAGCCTTTGTTATTATAGATAATCCTTACAGAAATTTCTACAAAAAAATATCGACTTCATTTGGCTTTGATTCGCTCAGCAATGACACGCAATTAAGTCCGATCCATAGTTCTGGTTTCCTTTCGTTTTTTCCCCGTCTTGGTTTGAGATTGGAGGGCGATATCCGGTTATTATTGGCAACGAATGTGCCAGTTTTCGCTGTCCTGCGCGGAACACTTGTAATTATTGCGCCGATTAAAGATTTAGCGCTGCAAATAGAGTTTGAAGCAAGAAAAAAATCGGTCAAACTGAACGCATCACCGCCCAATCTGACCGACTAAAATCGTAGAAAGTTATTTTGTGATACTGACTTGACTCAGCGCATATGCGTAGCCGAACGCGATTTCCTTCAAACGGTCGTATCGTCCACTTGCGCCGCCGTGTCCAGCGCCCATATTTGTTTTGAGAAGCAAAGTATTATTATCGGTTTTCATCGCGCGCAGCTTTGCGGCATATTTCGCCGCTTCCCAATACATAACCTGTGAATCGTTGAGCGAGGTTTCGATCAGAAAATTAGGATAATTTTGCGCCTTAATATTGTCATACGGCGAATATTTGATCATATACTCGAAGGCTTCCTTCTCGTTCGGATTTCCCCATTCGATCCATTCACCGGTCGTTAAAGGCAGATCGGCATCGAGCATTGTGTTCATCACATCGACAAACGGAACCTGCGAGATCACGGCTTTGAAGAGCTCGGGATTCATATTAACGACCGCGCCCATCAGCAAACCGCCGGCGCTTCCGCCCTGAATAACGAGTCGGTCGCTCGACGTGTATTTATTCGCGATCAGCCATTTCGCGGAATCGACGAAATCGTTAAAAGTGTTCATCTTTTTGAACATTCTGCCGTCCTGACGCCATTTTTCGCCAAGCTCGCTTCCGCCGCGAATATGCGCGATCACGTACACCATTCCGCGGTCGACGAGGCTTAAACGATTCGTCGAAAAACTCGGCGTCATCGAATATCCATACGAACCGTATGCGTAGAGCAGCATCGGCGCCGAGCCGTCGAGCTTCGTGCCTTTTTTCATCACGATCGAAAGCGGAACTTTTACGCCGTCGCGCGCCGTCGCCCACAAGCGTTTCGTTTCGTACTGCGTTTTGTCATAACCGCTCGGAATTTCCTGCTGCTTGACAAGCACGCTTTTTCGCATCGCAAAATTATATTCATAGGTAGAATTCGGCGTCGTCATTGACGCGTAATTGTATCGAAGAATTTCGGTGTCGAATTCCGGATTCGCGCCCAAAGCCATTGTATAAACTTCCTCGGCGGTCGGAATTCGAACGTCGGCGCGCTTCGCTTTCAGATCGCGGACTTTGATATATTCAAGACCGTTTTCGAGTTCGGAAATAACCGCAAAGCCGTTAAAGAAATCTATGTCGTCGATCTTTATCTTCGGATCATGCGCAACGAAATCCTTCCAATTCTTTTCAGACGGATCGCTGACGGGCGCTCGAACGACGCGAAAGTTCTCGGCATTTTTGTTCGTGACAATAAAAAATTCGCCGTTGTAATGATCGACCGAATATTCGTGATCTTTTTGACGCGGCAGGATGATCTTCCATTCACCGTTTGGTTGATCGGCTGGCAAAAACCTCGCTTCCTGCATCGTCGCCGCATAGGAAGTGAGCACGATCATTTTTTTATCACGCGTTCGACCGACGCCGACGCCGAAAAGCAGATCCTTTTCCTCGTAAAGCAGTTCATCTTTTTCCGCGCCGAGTTCGTGTCGCCAGAATTTATCGGAGCGCTTATCTTCCTGATCTTCGGTTACATAAAAAATGGTTTTGTTATCGCTCGCCCAGACCACGGAAGTAACGCGCTCGATCTTTTCCGGCAGCATTTTGCCCGTTCGCAGATCTTTGAATTGAAGCGTGTATTGACGATAGCCGGTGGTGTCGGTCGAAAAAGCGAGAATGTTGCCGTCGTTGCTGATCGAAAAACTTCCGATCGCAAAATATTCAAAGCCTTTTGCCATTTCGTTTTGATCGAGCAAAACTTCGGCGTCCTTCATTTCTTTCGTTTTGCTTCGAAAGTAAATCGGATACTGTTTGCCTTCCGCTGTTTTGTTGAAATACCAATAATCGCCGTATTTGTAAGGCACGCTCGTGTCGTCCTGCTTGATTCGCCCGAGCATTTCTTTGTAAAGATTGTCGATAAACGCGGCGTGCGGCTTCATAAAAGCCTGTGTGTAAGCATTTTCGTCTTCGAGATATTTGATGATTTCGGGATTTTTCTTTTCGTTTCGGTCGCGCAGCCAAAAATAATCGTCGCGAAGTTCGTAACCGTTGATATTTGTAACCTTTGTTTCTTTTCTAGCGATCGGTGGTTTCATATCGGTCTGCGCAACAATAACCGTGTTGCCGATGACAATAACTATAAAAATAAATGCCAAAACAATAAGCGTTTCTTTCATTTTTGCCAAACTCCTAAAATGGTGCGCGGACGCCCTCGTCCGCAATGAACGCGCAGCGTTCAAAATATTTGTTTGCTTCGTAAACACTGCGGACGAGGGCGTCCGCGCTCTTTAGCGTTCATCGATCGGCGCGTATTTTAAGTCTCTTTCGCCGATATATTCCGCGCGCGGTCGGATAAGTTTGTTGTCGGCGTATTGTTCGAGAATATGTCCCGTCCAGCCGGAAATACGCGAAACGGCGAAGATCGGTGTGAAAAGATCGAGCGGAATTCCCATCATATAATAGGTGGAAGCCGAGTAAAAATCGACGTTCGGAAACATTCCCTTTTTCTCCATCATCAAGTTCTCGATCTTCTGCGACATCTCAAACCATTTCATATTGCCGGTTTTCTCGCCCATCGTGCGCGAGAATTTTCTAAGCCAGGTCGCACGCGGATCTTCTGTTTTATAAACCGCGTGACCGATTCCCATTACCTTTTCTTTATTTTCCAGCTTTTCGTCGAGCCACGATTCGACGTTTTCGATCGAACCGACCTCGAGCAAAGTTTTCATCACCGCCGTATTAGCGCCGCCGTGAAGCGGTCCCGCAAGCGCCGCAATTCCGCCCGTCACCGAGCCGTAAACGTCAGCCAGAGTTCCGGCGATGACACGCGTCGTAAAAGTCGAAGCATTGAGTTCGTGATCTGCGTGAAGTATCAAACAGATATCGAACATTCGCGCTTCATCCGCGTCCGGTTTTTCGCCGCGCAGCATATAAAGGAAATTCTCCGCAATACTCGCGCTTTTGTCCGGCGCGACAACGTCTTTGCCGCTGCGAATTCGGTCCCAAGCCGTAACCAGTGTTCCGAGCTGCGCAATAAGCTTTATCGATGCCTTAAACGCATTTTCGCGGTCAGTTCCATGACCGTCGGCGTCATAAAAATCAAGCGCGGAAACAGTCGTTCGAAGAACGTCCATCGGATCCGCCGTTTTTGGGAAAGACTTCATCATTTCGATGATTTCCGCAGGCACGCCGTAATTGATGCGAAACTGCGCGGTAAAATCTTCCAGCTCGGCTCGCGTAGGCAATTTGCTGTTCCAAAGCAAATAGATAACTTCTTCAAAAGTGGAGTTTGTGGCTAGATCGTGTATGTCGTAACCCTGATAAATTAATATTCCCAGCTCGCCGTCGACGTCGCCGATCGCGCTTTGCGCGGCTACGACGCCTCTCAATCCAGCGGTCGCTGCGGTTGATTCTGTACTCATTATTTTTATCCTAAAATTTGTTAAATTATTCTCTTATTAAAATTTAGCAAAACGGCTTTGAACTGACAAGTTACTCCGATTTTTTCGGCTCTACACTATTTTTGTCACGAGCACTATTGAACCGTTTCGCGCATTTAATAACTTGGATGCGCTATTTTCCTTCGCGGCTATTTCCAGAAAATCCGCGCTGCCGCAAATCGAAAAAATATCATCGCTTTCAGCTTCCGCATAACATTTCAGATGGTTCTCGATCCGTTTTTCGTTTACTTCGAGGCGGAATTTTTCGGGCAGGTCTTTTGCCGGAATGTTGGTGATCAAATTTCCAAAACGGTCCGTGTGAATGATTTCGGCTTCAAATTTTTCGGCGGAAATTTGCCGCGGCTTCGACGTTTCAAAACGAATAAAAACATCGATTTCGCTGCCGAATTCGCTTGGTGAAACGCCGTTTGAAATATGCGCGGCAACGGGTGCGAAAATGTCGCGTCCATGGAATGTCGACGAAATTTCTTTGGCAAAATAATTTTCGTTTGTTAGCTCGAAGACACGAAAATCCTGTTCCTCATCGAGAACCAAACTTAATAAACCATTGTCAGGCGCGACAAAGTAGAATTTCTCCGTTTCAACCAAAATCGCTTTTCGATCTGAACCGACGCCCGGATCGACGACCGCGACAAAGATCGTTTTTCCCGGAAAATCTTTATAACAAGCGCAAAGTGTGAAAGCCGCGGCTCGAATATCGTGCGGCGGAATTTGATGTGTAATATCAATGATCTTAGCTTTCGGATCGATTGAAAGAATCGCGCCTTTCATAGCGCCGACAAAATAATCCTGCGTTCCGAAATCAGTTAATAAAGCGATTGTCATTTACAAAAAATTATCCACGAAATCCCTCAAAGCCAAAAGGAGAAAAAAAGCTTTTCGGAATTTCGCGGATCAAAACGGCGCTTGCTCGGCTGTTGTGCGCCAAAAGGATTTTTGCGTTTTTATCTGATCTGCGTTTCGTAAACGGTTCTGATACGAAGCTGCTGATTTTTGTTTATTTTTATATGTTTGCCGCGTTCGACCACGACCGCGCCGACTCCGAATGCCGCACCAAGTCCCGCGCCGACTGCAGCGCCGACCGGTCCGCCAACTACAGCGCCGACAACCAAACCGGTTCCCGTCGCCGCGCCGACCTTGATCGAATCGTCCTTGAGCGAGCTTTTCCCGACCGCCGTACCTTCATTGTCCACACGTTTGACGTTGTCGCCTTTCGTCGGCAAAACTTCCGTCAGGATCGCGTTAAAATTGCTCCAGCGGCTTTCCACCATAACGATTCGGTCGAACGAAAGGAGCATTTGCGCGCGGCGTTTGATCTTGCCGGGCTTTTGAATTTTTGAGACTCTGCCCTCAATGATCGAGCCTGTCAGCTCATATGGCGAAATAACTTTTGCTGTAAATTTATCGCCTTCGCGGCTCGTTTCGGTATTGATGCCGTCAAGTAACTCAATGATCAACTCGGTATCGGTCGGAATGACAACGGTCGGATCATCGACCGACATTATTGGATTTTCGATTCTTACCGCCGTTGTTTGGGTCTGTTCCGTCGTTGTATTTTCGGAAGTCGTCTGAGTGACGATGTTTTCCGCCGGCGTCGTTATTATCGGATTTGAAACCGTTTCCGTCGGAACGTTTTGTGTCTGGGTTGTTTGTATCGGCGTTCTCACCGTAACAATACCACGTTTCTTCATATCGGTCGGAATCGTGGCGTCAAACGACCGTTTTTCAAAGCCGGTTCCGTATCCGCTCTCAAAACCTTGCTGATAACCGTCGCGATAATCTTCCAAAGCACCGTATTCCTTGTTGTAGGCACGGTCCGCTTTGTTATATTCGTTATGTTTTTCAAAGCTCCGCGCGGCGTTATCGATCGCGTCGCGATAGCCGGACATATATCCGTCCGAATAACCGGTTCGATAGCCGCGTTGTAATGCAATTTTTGAATCTTGCGCCTGGGCGCTTTGGATTGCTAAGCTCAGGAAAGAAATAGAGACGAGGGAAATACTTAGAATAGCAGCTAAAAAATTTCTTGTTAGCTTCATTTGTCCTCCTATATCAAATAACTGGAAATACTTTTGTCCGCTATGATTTATACAGCATTACTTAAGAAATTACAATAGTTTTTTAAAAAAAGTTGGCTGATTTTTCGCATCTGTTTGAAAGTAAAGAGTTTTTTGTTATCCTAAATCTCAATAAAAGAGCAGCAAGCTGTTGAATTATTGTGGAGATGCCTACTGTCGGGCATTCTCAAAAGGAGAAGATTTATGAAAGAATCCATTGTATTTTTCGTCCTAATATTTATATTTTCCGTGGTCGCCACGCCTGCGCAAGCACGAAAAGTGTTTCCATACACTTATAAAACCGAAGATTTGCCAAACGGTTTGCGGGTCGTCACCGTCCCGACCGATTTTGCAAATCTTGTGTCGCTGTATATCGTTGTCGGCGCAGGTTCGCGCAACGAAATCGAGGACGGAAAAAGCGGTTACGCGCATTTTTTTGAACATCTGATGTTTCGCGGAAGCGAAAATTTTCCCGCTGGACGCTTTGACGAAGTGATGAAAAAAGCGGGCGCATCGAGTAATGCTTACACATCGGACGACCGCACGGTTTATCACGAAACTTTCGCTAAAGAAGATCTGGACGAAATTATGCGGCTAGAAGCCGACCGCTTCCAGCTTCTGAAATTTTCGGAAGACCAATATAAAACCGAAGCCGGAGCGGTTTTGGGCGAATACAACAAAAATTCCGCGAGTCCGACTTTCAAGATGTATGAAGTTTTGCGGGAAACCGCTTTCCGCGACCACACATACAGCCACACGACGATGGGTTATCTCGAAGACATAAAGGATTATGCGAATCAATTCGAATATGCGTGGCAATTTTTCAAACGCTTTTATCGCCCCGAAAATACAACAATTGTTGTCGTCGGCGATGTCAAGGAAGCGGAAATTTCGGCGATGGTCAAAAAATATTGGAGCGAATGGAAACGCGGCGATTATGAGGTAAAAATCACGGCGGAAAAACCGCAGGAGAAAGCGCGAAGCAAACATATCGAATGGAGTTCGCCGACTTTGCCATATGTTGCGGTTGCCTATCGCGCTCCGGCTTTTTCGGAAACTGAAAAGGACAAAGCCGCGCTCGATCTGTTGGCGGCGATCGTTTTCGGTGAAAATTCCGATCTTTATCAAAAATTGGTTTTGCAGGCACAAAAAGCCGTCTGGGTTTCGCCCAGTTTTGATAATAAAATTGACCCAGAACTTTTCAGCGTTTGGTCGCAGGTGAAGAACGAAAAAGATTTGAATTACGTCCGCGACGAGATTATCAATACTTACAAAAAATATACGAAAGAATTGATTCCGCAAAAGGATTTGGACGAAACACGCTCGCGTCAACGCTACGGATTTGTGATGGGAATGAACAGCAACAACGCGATTGCCGGAACGCTGGCGAGGTTTATTTCTCTGCGCCGCTCGCCCGACACGATTGACAAGCTTTTCGCGCTTTATGATTCGATCACGCCGGAGGACATTCGCAGATTTGCGGAAAAATATTTCAAAGACAACAGCCAAACCGTGATTACTTTGGCAACCAAAAAAGGAGGTTCAGAGTAATGAAAAGCGGAAAAAGGAAAATAGAAAGCCATATTGTTTTATTCTTGATTTTGGCAATCGGTATAATTCCGGTCTTTGCACAAAAAAAAATGAAAATTGCCAGCGTTTTACAGCCCGGCAAATCGCCGATCGTTACTTTTCGGATACAGTTTTTGACCGGCTCGGTCGATGATCCGAAAGGAAAGGAAGGCTTGGCAAATCTGACCGCGGTGTTGCTTTCGCAAGGCGGAAGCAAAAATTTGACTTACGAGCAAATTGTCCAGCAGTTTTATCCGATGGCGGCTGGTTTTGGTTCGCAGACCGACAAGGAAATGACGACTTTTGCCGGACAGATTCACAACGACAAACGCGCCGATTATTACGGTTTGATCCGTGATATGCTGCTTGATCCCGGATTTCGGGATGAAGATTTTTCGCGCCTCAAACAGAATGCGATCAATTTTCTGAAAACGAGTTTGCGCGAAGGCAACGACGAAGAACTCGGTAAAGAACGCCTTTACAACATCATTTATGCTAATCATCCGTATCAGCATCATTCGGTCGGAACGATTTCCTCGCTTGAGAAAATGACGATTCAGGATGTCAAGGATTTTTACAAAGCAAACTACACGCGGGCAAATCTTGTGATCGGGCTTTCGGGCGGATTTGATACGAAATTTTCAAATCAGATGTCGGCGGATTTTGCGAAATTGCCCGCCGGCAAAAAGACCTTGCGGAAATTTCCCGCGCCGACTCTTGCGGACGGAATGAAGATTGACATCGTTCAGCGCGAAACCCGTGCGACGGCGATTTCGATGGGTTTTCCGATTGATGTAAATCGCGCACACAAAGATTACGCCGCGCTTGCGCTTGTGGCATCGTATTTCGGACAGCATCGCTCGTCAAACAGCTATCTTTACGGGCAGATCCGCGAAAAGCGCGGTTTGAATTATGGCGATTACGCTTATATCGAATATTTTCCGCGCGGAATGTTTCAGTTTGAACCTGATCCGAATATTGCGCGACAACAGCAGATTTTCCAGATCTGGATTCGTCCCGTCGAACCACAGAACGCAAACTTTACGCTTCGTGCCGCGCTTTACGAATACGACAAACTCGTAAAAAACGGCATTGACCAAAAGACTTTTGAGGAAACCCGCGATTTTCTTATCAAATATGTGAATATTTTGACGCAGACAAAAGACGCGGAACTCGGATACGCGCTCGATTCGCGTTATTACGGCATTGCAAATTTCAATCAATATATGAAAACCGCTCTGTCGAAACTGACGCTTGCGGATGTCAACGCGGCAATCAAAAAACATCTTGCGTCAAACAAAATGCGCGTTGCGATGATTACCAAAGACGCGGAAGGCTTAAAGAAAGAGATCACCGAAAACAAACCCGGAATGATTAAATACGCGTCGGAAAAACCGGCAGACATTTTGGCAGAAGACAAGATAATCTCTACTTTTCCGATTCGTGTGAAAGAAGCTGATGTGACGATAACGCCGGTAACAAAAGTATTTGAATAATCGACAATAAAAAAAGCAGTGAACCCGGATTCAAGGTTCACTGCAATAGTATTGAGAAGTGCGACTGAAAAAGACTTAAAAACTCTTTCGGAAAAGATACGAAGCGCGAATAAAGAATGTGCGAGTGTTGCGCTGAAAACGCTGCTCCAACTCTCCCGTGTAGGGATTAAACCCGTTGTAATTGAAATTGTCGTTGTAACCGACGTAAAATGCCGTGCCCGGACTCGGATTCCAACCAAAGAGCATCTGCCCGCTGACGTTTGAAGAAAGCGAATTGTAGTCGAGCCGCATGCGTGCAAAAATGAAGCGCGTGAACTGATACGTCGAGCGAAGCGTCACGATGTCAGAGTCAAACGCGGTTCGTCCGGTGTCGTTTCGCTTCAGCGTATTTTTTCTGTAACTGAGCGAAATTCGAAGCGGGTCGGTCGGTTTAACTTCACCGTAAAATTCAGCACTGAACTGCCTACTCGGACCGGGATCGAGCGCCGGAAATGAACACGAAGGCAGATTTTGTCTAATACATTCTTCATACGCCAGATACGCCGGACTGACGCGACGATAACGCGGACCGCCGCCAAAGTCGAAATCATATTGATTGAAGGTGTAGTTGGCGTAGATACCGAAATTAAATCTTTTGTGCGGAGTAGTATTGAGGTTTGTGGCGAAATAACTTTGCCATGTCGAACGCTCGCCGAAACCCAGAAACGCTCCGAAATTCCTCGTCGGCATACGCTTTAAGCCAAATTCTTCTTCAAAAAGCCGCTCGTGATAAGCACCGGCTTCGAAAAACAAAAATGTACTACGCTGAAGCGCGAGGTTCAGATTTGTTCCAAGGTTCAAATCCGTTCCGCGACCTTTAAAGTCATAGTTCACGCCGCCGAATTGCCGCCAATCGATACGGATGATCTTTGCTTTCGGCTTCGATTCCGTACTGAAACGATTCGCTCCGAAAACAAAATTCGTATTTACGCGCCGCGTAAAACCCGAATCGGCGCGATAGTCTTGTGAGCGACCACCCACTTCGACAAACCAGCCGCGATTTTTCTCGGTGTAATCGAGATTCCAGTAGTAGCCAATGCCGTTGCCGGTGCGATACTGGCTATAGGTTCGACCGTCGCAAATTTCGCGATTGCGCTGTGCCTGCACCGGATCGAGCGTCGGTTCGAATGTTGGCTGAAAGAAACAGCGGCGCGAATTCGAGCCGACAACCTGGAACTGTGACACAAGTTTATCGCCGAACTTGAAACGCCCGTCAAAACCGCCCAAGACATTACGCTGCTCCGGAAAACTTCGGTAAGTTCCGAAAAAGCCGATGTTGTTTTCTTTTCCGAAATCGCGTTTGACTCGCAGTATCCCAAAGAGCGCGCTTTTGTCCAGAAATTCACTAATGCGATTCGTCAATGCCGGATTATCGCGCTCGTCGATATCATAATTTCCCGGCGCCTTATCGGAAGCGACAAGAAAACCGAACGACGTTTTGTCAATTTTTCCCGTCACCTTTGCCGCAATATCAGGATCTATGATATTTCTCGAATGAAACACCTGCAATGGCGAGCGAAAAATGTCCGCACCTTCGAGAAAAAACGGGCGTTTTTCCTGGAAAAAGATCGGGAAGCGCTGATTCGCCGTAACGACCGGCGCGTCGGCTTCGATCTCGGCGAAATCCGGATTGTAAGCCGCGTCTAAAGTGATGTTCGGAGTGATCGTATA
Organism: Pyrinomonadaceae bacterium; assembly: GCA_041747435.1. Taxonomy (GTDB): domain Bacteria; phylum Acidobacteriota; class Blastocatellia; order Pyrinomonadales; family Pyrinomonadaceae; genus JBGTFE01. The sequence goes on from JBGTFE010000090.1 coordinate 39,602, forward strand.
TTTAAGCGTGACACCAATGTCCTGTTTTATCGGTAGATTGACAAACCTATCTCCGACCAAAGCAAGGGCAGGTGGAAGAGAAGGATTAAATACCGCTAAACGTCTGCCGGTTTCGCTCACCGTAACACTCGGAACGATTTCCAGAGTTCGTTCGGATTTTATCTCATCTAGTCCTGTAATTTTCCCAAATTTGATCAAAAATCCGGAAATATTGCGATCATCCGGATACCATTGGTCGAACTCGTCGTTAAAGCGGTCGATGTTGCGGGCAACATTAAAACCCCAATGTTTGCCGTTTCCCGCTACATAACGCAGCGATTTAAAAGGAATTGCGACCTCGACCGACCAGCCCCAATCTTCGATCACGCCTTTCGATTCCATTACGATATCGACCGAAAAATCCGAGCCCTGTCCTTCGGTATGGATTCCGTCCTGCTGTATTCCCAGCGGATTGAATCCGAGGATATATGCGCGGCGCTGATCATTATAAGTATCCAGCCACACGCGAACGTTGTCTTCGCCGAAAACATTGTCGCGCTTGGCGACGGTTGCGCGAATCTTATCGCGCTCGTCCCAACATTTGAACGCTATATATAAATGCTTTTCGTCATAAACGACATATACTTCGGTCGGTTTTGACGGCGCGATATTGTCGCCCGGATAGGTTTGAAAAAAGTCCTTGAAGACCGCGGCATCCTTCCAGAATTCCTCGTCGATTTTCCCGTCGATAGCGGGAGGCGTTGTAATTTTTGGGATTTTTTTCGGCGTGAGTCTGTCAGCCGGAATTTCGACTTTTTTCGAAGTCGAAGAAGGTTTGGAACTATCGGAAACACTGGCATTTGTATTTTGTCCGAAGACATAGAATGAAAGAAATATGATTGCTAGAAAAGCATAAAGCGTTTTCATAATACCTCGTTTTAAGTGACTAATTTATGAATCAGAAAAGAGACCGGATTTTCTACCCATGACTCAAACGCAATTCCGGTCAAAATGTTTCAAAAAATCTATGTTGTTTGCGCGTCGATTTTGGGGATTTGACGAAGCATGTTCAGTTTTTCTTCCAAAAAACTTTGAAATAACTGGACACTTCTACAATTTCATTCCGCCTTCAAGACATTTGGATTGCGAACGAGAATCTGACCGCCCTCAACCATAAAATTATATTTCGCTCCGCCTTTGCCGAACCGCCAGTTTCCCTCGGATATTTTTTTCGGCTGCGGCATGCTTTCAACCGAAAGCGTTTCTATATTTGCCCCGATGTCAGCATTTGCGGTTTCGGGCAGCGTCAAAATAAAAATTCCATCCTCAGCCGTGCCGGTAATTTTTGTAAAATCTCCTTCTAGGCTAACGGTTCCGCTATTCGTTCGCGCTACAACTTCACCGCGAAAACCGATGACGCGTATTCTGCCGCAATCCGTGCTTGCGCGAAGGCTGCCGTCCGAATCGCGGACGTTGATCGCGCCTTCGGAACCACTCAGATCGAGCTCGCCCGAAACGCCTTCAAGTCTTATTTCACGATTTGTGATTATCTTCAGATTGGATTTTTTAGGAACGTAAACCTCGACGACAATGCGGCTAAAATCTCTGTTGTAAAGGTCTTTGTATGCAGAATTATCCGCGTTTGTTATTTTAACATTTACATCCGAATCAGTATTGACGGTTTTAAGATTTAAAGGTTCCTTCGAACGAGCTCTCGAGATCTTAGTCACTGAATATTGAACTTCATTTTTGTTCCAGCCGCGAACGATTATATCGCAATTCATGGCGTCGACGGTCACCTTCGGAGTTCCTTTTACGCCAAAGGAATCGCTCTTTTTTTCGATGACCGGTGCATTGGCGAACAATCCGACTTCGGCAATTTTCAAGAGCGCCTCCTGCTGTTTTTTCTGCGCCTCACGCATCGTTTTCTCAAATTCGTCGGATTTAAAATATTCTTCAGTCTTTTTAATCGTTTCCGATGATTCTTTGATCGCTTCGGCGGCGGCTTTGGCTATTTCGGGTTTTATTTTATCGATCTCTTTTTGCGCTTCCTTCATCGCTTTGGCAACGTCTTTGTTGATTTTCGCGCGATCTACTCCTGTCGCCTCTCTGTCCGAATCGGAATCATCTTCCCAATCTTCACTGTCCTCGGATTTCTGCGGCAGCAGATTCACCGCCGGGTTTGCATTTTTTCCATCGTTTTTGCGCTTGATACTCAAACCGCCGTTGACACTGTTTAGTCTGACCTGGACGCCGCCGTCACCGACCTTTCCGTAAAGATCGCGACCAACGTATTTGCCTTTCCGCACCGGCAGACCAAAATCGTTCGTGATGTCGCCGTTTAATGAATCGGCTCGCAAGGTGACGTTTGCGTCGGACGGAATCGTCAATTTCACCGTACCATTCACCGTCCCGAGCGATATCCGGCTTCCGGTCTGAAGCTGAGCAAAATCGGCTTCAACTACGCCGTTGACGCTCGATAGGTTAACCGTGCCGCGCAGATTTGTCGCGGTCACGCCGCCGTTCACTGCTGAAGCTCTCACCGAACTTCCCGCATTTGAGATTTTGACAGAGCCGTTTACTGTTTCGATTTCGTTCAAAGTCGCATTTCTGGGGACGGTGAGCGTAAACTGCGTTTCGAGCCGATTATTGCTTTTCCAGGTTTTACCGTTTCTTTTCCAATCGCCGTAATCGGTCTCAACCGAAAAATGATCGGGTCTTGAATCGACTCTGATCTCGACATCCGAAAGCCGCTCTCTATTTTCCGCGGTTTTGACTGAAACGAACTTCACTTCGTTTCGATCCCATGTTTCGATCGTTATCGAGCCGTTGACGGTTGAAACACTGACGCGCCCGTTCGGATTAAGCGGGTACGTTTGCTCAAAACGCTCTGTTTCGTCCGGCTTTACAACCGCCGCCGAATCAGCTTCCGTTTCACTAATATTTACCGGCGCGTTCGTCGCTGCGTCCGTCGAAAGCATCAGTCCTGCAAAGAATATAGAATATAACCAACTCATAATCGCATATCTCCTTTTTATCGGATGTTTTTGGAATAATTTCCGTTTTCTAAGTGGGGAACACCGCGCTCGCTTTTTTTGTGACAACTATTTCATGAAATTTCCTGAGTTTTTTACTGCCGTTTTGAAGTTTCTTGTGCTAGACTCTGAAATTGCGCTGCCCGTATAAAAACACTCATCGAACAAAACTAGCAACAGGTTCTTCCGAAAGAACATCTGACGAATTTACATGCGGCGTTGGATTTGATAGTTTTATACGTTTGATTGACGCCGCAAAACGGAGATTGTGATGAATTTAAAAAGGACGCGTTTGCATATTTTGCATAAGGCGAAAAATTTAAGCCAAGAAGCCAAAACCGGCGTTTCTCTCCATTGCCATACCGAACATTCCAAAGAAATGCTCGATTTTGTGCCGCATTACGCCGAAAAATTGCCGATAATCTCTTATTTCTGGAAAAAAGAGCGCGACGCTTACGTAAAGAATGAAGGCAAAGGAATTGATTTCTCCACCGCCTACTGGTCTCCGCCGCTGACCGCAGAGCAGGTTTACGGCATCGAAAAAGATCAGATCAATAAAGTCGGGCTCGAAGCAATGGTTTCATTGACAGACCACGACAGTATCGAGGCAAACATTTCCGTCAATAATCAGACGGATAACGGAAAAGCGCCGATCTCGCTTGAATGGACCGTTCCGTTCGAGTACGGCTTTTTCCACGTCGGCGTACATAATTTGCCCAAAGAAAATGCGTTAGGAATAACAAAAACGCTGCTCGATTACACCTTCGGCGAAAATCCGACGAATGAGAAATTACACGAAATGTTTTCGATGCTTAGCGCGATTCCGCAGGTTCTTGTGATCCTGAATCATCCGCTCTGGGATATCGAAATTGTCGGCAAGGAAAAACACGAGATCTTGCTGAAACATTTTATTAAAGAACACGGACGCTGGATTCACGCGTTTGAGATTAACGGCTTTCGCTCTTGGTCGGAAAATAAAGCCGTGATCGAGATTGCGGAAGCGCTCGGAATTCCGATCTGCACCGGCGGCGACCGGCATGGCTGCAAACCGAACACGGTGGTAAATTTAACGAACGCTTCAACGTTCGACGAATTTGTCGAAGAGATCCGTATCGCCCGGCGAAGTGAAGTGCTTTTAATGCCCGAATACAGCAAGCCGCTGCATTCGCGTCAACTGCAGTCGTTTTCGGAGATTTTGAAGCTTTATCCCGAGTTTCCGGAAGGTCGACAGAAATGGTTTGACCGCGTTTACTTTGATACCGGCGACGGTGAAGGTTTGCGAAAGCTCTCCGTTCATTGGAAGCGCGGCGGTCCGACGTGGCTCCGGTGGGCGATTTGGACGCTGGGAGTTTTGGGAAGCCCGCTTATCAGACCGGCTTTCGCGTTGGCGAGAAAGAAGCAAGACCGCGTGCCTAAGAGTGTGGAAACCACCAAGTTCGAGATTCCGAACTTGGAAGAGATCGCACCGAGTCTTTCTTCAGACGCCGTTTCGTAAAATTGTTACTTTACAAATATTTTTTATTTTAGGCGGGCTTGCTCGCCATTTTTATTACAAGTTGGCTATAAATAAAGATCTGCGCGTCGCTTTTTTTCCCGATTCGTTTCTGGAAGTCAACGGTGTCGCAATGACCAGCAAAAGACTTATCGGATACGCCAAAAAATGCGGCTCTCCTTTTTTGTGCGTCCACGCCGGAAAAAAAACCGAAGTAACAGAAGACGAGAGCATTACCTATCTTTCGTTGAAACGCTCGCCGGTTGCACTTCCCATTGATGAAGATTTGAAATACGATCCGCTTTTTCAGCGCCATTCAAACCGCGTGCTGCGCGAAATCTTAAAGTTTCGTCCTGACGTGATCCATATCACCGGTTTGAACGACGTCAGCATAGTCGGCTCCTATCTCGCATGGAAGCTTCAAATTCCAATGGTCGGTTCATGGCATACGAATCTGCACGAATTTGCGGCGCGACGCTTGATGCGAATGTTTAGATTTCTGCCGAGTTCAACCGTTGCCAAAATGACCGGATTTGCGGAACGACGAATAATGGACGGCGCGGTTTATTATTACAAAATGCCGAAAGTCGTGCTTTCACCGAACCGCGAGCTCGTCGAAATCCTGGGAAAAGGAACGGGTAGAGTTTCGCGTTTAATGACGCGCGGCGTTGATACCGAAAAATTTTCTCCCGGAAAACGAACTGTTAAGGACGACATCTTTCGTATCGGATTCGTCGGCAGACTTCGCGCCGAGAAAAACGTCAGACTTCTTGTGGAAATTGAAAAGGAATTGCTCAAGCGCGGAAAAAACAATTTCAAATTCTTGGTCATCGGCGAGGGCAACGAGCGGGAATGGCTTGAAAAAAATCTGAGAAACGCTGAATTCACAGGCTTTCTCGATGGCGAGCAATTGTCCGCAGGTTATGCTAATATGGACGTTTTCGTATTCCCATCGGAAACCGATGCATTCGGAAATGTCGCCCAGGAAGCACACGCTTCGGGTGTCCCCGCGATCGTTACAAATCAAGGCGGACCCAAATTTATCGTTCGTCATAACGAAACCGGATTTATTGCGGAAAACGCCGAAGAATTCGTAAAATATTCGATCGAGCTTATGGAAAACCCGGAAAAACTTGCGAAAATGAAAAGTGCATCGCGCGCGTTCGCGCTATCACGCAGTTGGGATGCGGTTTTCGAAGGTGTTTTCGCAGCTTACGGCGAGGCGATAGAGATCGCGAAAAAACAGAATGAAAGAGATGACGTTTGAGGAAATGCCGCAGGCTGTGACGCGCACTTACACGATCAGCGAAGCTTGGTCGCATTTGTTCCGCAATCCGTCGCAATTTATTCGCTATTGGAATTACAAGGGTGCGATCCTGAGCGGAATTCTTCGCGCGCCGATATTTTTTGTCACCTATTTGATTGGAAAAGAAACACTTAAGCTCGCACTCGGAGCCGCATTGCTTCAATTCGTTTTCCGGTTCTTTTTCGCGGGCGTCAGCGGCGCTTTGATCCAATCTTTTCGTCGTGTCGAACCGCCATGGAAGGCTTTGCTTTCGATCTTGCTTGTCGTTCCCGTCATTAGTCATATTTTCGAATTCGTCATCCAATTCTGTTTCGCATCTTTCACAGGCACAAGCGATCATACGGACGATGCCATTATTCGTTCGATATGTGTTTCGATAATTTCAGCTCTTTTTACGTTATTCATTATGCGGCGGAATGTGATGATAGTAGGGGAAGCGGAAAGCCAGTCGCTTTTTCACGACCTTGCGCGGCTTCCGACAATGATCTTTCGTTTTATTGCTTTTATTCCGAACGAGATTTCCGCGATGCTGCGCCGCGAGGCGTTTATCGCCGTCGCTTTGAGTATCGGCGGCTTCGGCGTTTTCGCGCAAATGCTGTGCTGGGCGGTGACCAATAAAGCATTTTGGACGTACGGTGGCGGGCGCCAAATTCCGCTTTTGAAATTCTGGGGAATCGATGGCGCGATTCTGATGATAGCTGCGATCGCGCTTTCATCATATGTTTTCAATCGCCGGAACCGAGGAACCACAGATCTGCCGTGAACGCAAAGCCTTTAAAATCTGTTCACCTCACGAATTATTACCACAAAGATTCGGGCGGCATCAGCACGAGTTACAACAATCTGCTTGCCGCCGCCGGACGGCATCGGCGATATGTCCGCCTGATCGTTCCGGGCGAAACCGAAACGGTCGAAGAGATCAACGAATTTGCCAAAATTTATTATGTTCCCGCCAACTATTCGCCGGTTTTCGACAAACGCTACCGGATAATAATGCCGTGGCAGTATATGCTGAACGACGCGCTTATCAGAAAAATACTGCTGGCGGAAAAGCCCGATCTGGTCGAAGTAACGGATAAATACACGCTCAGTATGATCGGCGCGATGATCCGCATCAATAAATTCAAACAGATCGGTCGTCCTCTGCTCGTGCATTTTTCGTGCGAAAGAATGGACGATAATATCGGCTCTTTTCTGACCAAGGGAAAGATCGGAAAATGGATCGCGCGGCGCGTGATCGGTAATTACACTTTGCCCAACTTCGATTATCACATCGCCAACTCGGTCTATACGGCTGAGGAATTTTACGAAGCGTTTGAAAAAAGTCCCGACACGAAACGCTCGGATTGGTTTTTTAACAAAAGCTGGCAGTTTTTCAAAGCCCCGCGTGTTTCATTAAAAGAGCGTGTTTTTGTCTGTCCGCGAGGCGTGGACAGCAGATGGTTTTCACCGGAAAGAAAATCCGCCGGTGTCAGACGCGAAATGATCGAACGCGCCGGAATCCCCGAAAATTCGATCGTTCTGCTCTACGCCGGACGTATTTCGCCGGAAAAAAATATCGGACTTCTCGCAGATTTAATGAAAATTCTGGCGCGGGATACCGAAAATGATTTTCGTCTGCTGGTTGCGGGCGCGGGACCGACCGCCGCGTGGCTCGAAAAGGAAGCGGAAAAACTTCCGCCGAAAAAGATCGTTCTGCTCGGACATCTCGAAAAGGATCTGCTTGCCGGTTTTTACGCCAATGCCGATATTTTCGTGCATCCGAATCCGCGCGAACCGTTCGGCATCGCGCCGCTCGAAGCGATGGCTTCGGGCGTTCCGGTGGTCGCGCCGAACGCGGGCGGAATTCTGACGTACGCGACGGACGAAAATATTTGGCTGGTCGAACCAACAGGTGAAAATTTCGCCGCCGCCGTTCGGGAAATCATCGAAAATCCAGGGCTGACAAAGGAAAAGATCGAAAACGCGCTCAAGACAGCGCGCGCCAACACGCGAGAAAGATCAACCGACCACCTGCTTGCGACTTACGACAAAATGTATGAAGATTTTCAAAGCCGCAACGAGCTTTTTACGGATAGAGACGCGGCAAAGACGTTTGATTTCTTAACATTGATTGGGGAACGCCATAAATAATATAGGGGCAAGTCTTGTGCCTGCCCGCGTGAAGCGACGCGCAAAAGAAAATGCTTGTTCGCTCAATTTGAATTTATTCAAAATAATTAGCGTCCTTCAGACGCTTCGGGCAGGTGCGAGACCTGCCCTACAAAAATGCTTGAACTCGTCCTAGCCAATTTAAAAGTCCGCCCGTTTCGAACGCTGATCAGCATAATCGGCGTCGCGCTCGGCGTTGTTCTGGTCGTCCTTTTCACAGGTTTGGCGCGCGGAATGAGCGAAGACATGGCGCGGCGCGCGTCGAACTGGAAGGCGGAAATCGTTTTCACGCGCCCCGGTGCAATGGAGCCGACAAGTACAAACGCATCCGTTTCAACCACTTACGCGCAAAAGCTTTTGGAAATTCCTGGCGTCGAGTCAACGGTTCCGGTCATTCGCTACATTACGCCGAACAGCAAAGGGCGCTGGGGCTTGTTGTTTCTCGAAGGCGTCGACTGGCAGCTGTTTGCCGCGATGAACGACATGAAGATCGTCGAAGGACGCGCCCCGACCGCGGGCGACGAGGTAATTCTTGATGAACGCCAGATGAAAAAGGGCGAACAAAAGATCGGTGACACGATTGAGCTTTTCGGCGATCATAAATACACGGTTGTCGGAGTTTTTTCGCCACCGTCCGGCTCGCGCATCAAGATGTCTCTCGCCGCAATGCAAGCCGCGCTCGAAACCGATAAATGCACGTATATTCTCGTGAAATTAAAGGACGGCGAAAACGTGGACGAAGTCGCCGCGCGAATCAATCAAACTTTGCCGGGAAATAAAATAAATCTCACGCGCGATCTCGTTATCGACGCGCAGGAGCGAATTCCGGCGCTGAACACATTTTTGCGTGTTTTAGTTGGCTTGGGCGCGTTTGTAAGCACGATCTTTGTTCTGCTTTCGATGTACACTACGATCACCGAGCGCCGAAAAGAGATCGGTATCCTGAAATCGCTCGGTGCATCAAAAGGATTTATTATTTCGGCGATCGAAGGCGAGGCGTTCATGATCGGAGTTTTCGGCGCTGTGTTTGGTTTTATTGTGTCGTTCGCGGCTTCTTTCGGAATCGAAAAGATCTTCGAGCTTAAGTTTGAATTTAGCCGCGGTTGGCTTCTTTCGGCGATTTTGATCGCTGTCGGCGGCAGCCTTTTTGGCGCGCTCTATCCGGCGTGGCGCGCATCGACGATCGATCCGGTCGAGGTAATGGTTAATGAATAAGTCTTTGTTTCTTCTTTCCAGAGATCGCTAACGCGATCCCGCCGAGTATTAAAATTGTCGCAAAGATCAAGCGCATAGCGATCTCTTCTGATAAAAACAAAACACCGCCGATCGCCGCGAGAACGGGAACAGAAAGCTGCAGAATCGCGGCGCGCGTTGCCGTATGGAATTTTAGCGCCGCATACCAAACCGAATAACCGATTCCCGAAGCGATCGCGCCCGACAAAACGGCGAAAACAATTCCTTTTGTCGATAAACGAAAGCTTGCAAGAAACGGCAGCGAAACAATTAAGACCATCGGAACCGAGCGAACAAAATTCCCTGCCGTATCGCCGAGCGGATCCTCGCTTCCCTTTCCGCGCAAAGTGTAAAATCCCCACGCGATTCCAGCCGACACCATCAAGAGCGAACTAAAGATCGGCGGCGCGCTCAAGCCGGGAAATACGAGATAAATAAGCCCGCCGAGCGCGATAATTAAGCCGAGCCATTCCAAAGTTCGCGGGCGTTCGCCCTTTACGAGCGCGGCAATTATCATCGTCGCCTGCACCGAACCGAACAAGATCAAAGCGCCCGTTCCGGTCGATAGATCGATATAAGCAAACGAAAAACAGATCGCGTACGCAAAAAGAAAAAACGCGGAAAACCAATTCCCGCGCTTTTGTTCAGCGTCGTTTTTTCCGACAAAAGCAAAAAGGATCGATAAGGTAATTGCGCCCGAAAGCAGGCGAATCGAGGTAAAACTCGCCGCGTCGATCTCATCCGTTTTCAGCGCAAGCCGGCAAAGGATCGAATTAAAGGCGAAACATACGAGCGCGAAAGTTGTGTAAAAAATCGTTTTCAAATTTGTAGGGGCAGGTCTTGTGCCTGCCCAATGAGCGCAGCGAATCTTCGTTTTATCCAAAAGCCGAAAACTAGATTTATTCGCATTTATATAGCGTCTTGCAAACGCTTTGGGCAGGCACAAGACCTGCCCCTACAGTTAATTTTCCGTCTCCTCGTCTCTCTTTTCCGGTCGCATGTGCGGGAAAAGTATCACGTCGCGGATCGAATGTTTGTCGGTCAGAAGCATCACGAGGCGATCAATTCCGATGCCGATTCCGGCGGCGGGCGGCATTCCGTAAGCGAGTGCGCGGACGTAATCTTCGTCCATCAACATCGCTTCATGGTCGCCGGTTTCGCGTTCCTTCATTTGATCTTTGAATCTTTCGTATTGTTCCTGCGGGTCGTTGAGTTCCGAAAAACCGTTGGCGACTTCCATCCCGTTGATAAACAATTCAAACCGTTCGGCAATGTTCGGATTCTCCGGCGACGCTTTCGACAAAGGCGAAATTGATTTCGGGTAATCTATAATAAATGTTGGTTGGATTAGTTTGCTTTCAACACGATAATCAAATAGCTCTACCAATCGCCGCGCAGTTTTTTCTGCGGTAATTGCTTCTTCCTCAATAAATTCAATTATCATTTGTTTATAATCATCAATCCAAATATCCTCGAATCGCTCTCTTTGGGTTGAACGATAGCCTTCTTTTGATGCAAGCGTCACTGATTCGTGAATTTTAAAAACTTCTTTCGGATCATCTAATACCTCTCGACTTATATAATCTCTTTCCAAATTTTCGGCAGTTTGAAAATACTCTCTTGCAATTGCATCTTTCATCGAAATTCTTTCAAACTTCGAAAAGTTAATTTCATTGTCTCCAAATTTAAGGAAATTTCCGCCCGACGCTTTCTGCACCGTTTCTTTAATCATCGCTTCGGCGAAATCCATCATGGAATTAACGTCCATATAAGCGCAATAGAATTCGAGCATCGTGAATTCGGGATTGTGTTTGTATGATAAACCTTCGTTGCGGAAATTGCGGTTGAGTTCGTAAACTTTTTCAAAACCGCCGACGACCAATCTTTTCAGATAAAGTTCGGGCGCGATTCGCGCGTAAAGCGGAATGCCGAGAGCTTTGTGAAAAGTTTCAAAGGGTTCTGCCGTCGCGCCCGTCGCTTTCGGCGTGAGCATCGGCGTTTCGACTTCGATGTAGCCGTGCGCTTCGAGATAATTTCTCATTTCGCTGATGAGTTTGGCGCGGCGTTCAAAAACTTCGCGCGTCGTCAAACCTTCGTGTTCGATCTGCAAACTCGACGCGATCAGATCGGCGTAGCGATAACGCCTCTGCAATTCCGGGTCGCTGATGCCGTGCATTTTGTCCGGCATCGGAAGAAGTGCTTTAGACAAAAACTGGATCGTTTCAACGTGAACCGAAAGTTCGCCCGTGTTCGTCAAAAACAAAAAACCTTCGACACCAACGAAATCGCCGTGATCGAGCAAACCGAAAAGTTCCCAACCGCTCTGGTCAGAACCGCCTGCGGTAGCGGGTGGTTGAAGTTCGGCATTTGAACCTTCGGCGGAATTATCAGAATCCGCGCTTAAACCATCCGCTACCGCAGATGGTACTGACTTGTTCACAATCGCTTTTGCATCGTCTTTGCGGACATAAATCTGCAAACGCGAAACGCCGTCCGACAGATGAACAAACGCCGCTTTGCCCATCACGCGCGGCGGCACGGCTAGTCTGCCCGACACGCGGACATTGCCGAACGCTTTTAATTTTTCGTTGAGTTTCGCTTTTAATTCCTGATCGGGCTTTTCGCCTTCGGGCGTGTTGGCATTTAATTCTTTGACGATTTCCGCGACGGGCGCAAAATTTACAATGTTCGTGATCGTGTCTTCGCCGCCGGAAACCTTCGTGCGTTCAAATTTGTTCGGATAGACATTGCCGACAATTTCGCGGATCTTTTCCAAATGTTCGCGCCGCGCCTCGGTCTGGTCGTTTTGATCGACGATCTCGTCAAATTCAGGAATATTCATAAGTTTCTCAATCGGATGAAAGTTTGATTATAGAGAAGGCGCGCAAACACGGCAAACTTATTCGTTTTGTGGCAGAATTAAAAACGGCACGAAAAACGCCCGAGAGCGCGGTTCATACCTGCTCAAAAAGCGTTTTTCGCGAATAGCTGCGTTTGTGTATGGATTTTTCTGCGAAAAAAGATATCGAACTTCGGCGTCTGGCGAACGAGATCAAAAGCGAAACGCGCGTAATTTCATTGAGCGGTTTGACGTCGATCGCGTCGAAGGCATTCGTCTTATCTGAGCTTCGCAAAGAGACGAACAAAACTTTTGCCGTTGTCACCGATTCGAACAAAGACGCCGAAACATGGGAATGCGACCTGGAATTTTTCAATTCCAAATTCCAAATTCCAAATTCCACGTCTCAAGAAACAGCTGGAATCCGGAATCTGGAATCTGGAATCTTAACTCTTCCGGCTTTTGAATCGGATGTTTATGCAAACGTTTCGCCGCATGCCGAAACGCAGGAAAAACGCGCGCTCGCGCTTTGGAATTTGACGCATTCACAGCCCGCGTTTCTAATTCTGTCCGCGAGAGCTTTGATCACAAAAACGCTTTCGCCCGAAGAATCAGCAAAGCTTGGCGCGCGTTTGAAACGCGACGAAGATTTCGCGCCCGATGAGCTTTTGGAAAAACTCGCCGCGTGCGGATATGTGCGCGAAGAGCCGATAAAAAATATCGGTGAGTTTTCGGTTCGCGGCGGAATAATCGATGTTTGGTCGCCCGACGCGGAAAATCCCGTACGAATCGAATTTTTTGGCGACACCGTCGATTCGATCCGCGAATTTGACGCTGATACGCAGCTTTCTGTCGGACAGTTAAAAGAAACGCGACTCGCGCCGATGCGCGAATTCACGGCAAACGCTCAGGAATTTAAGGATTGGGCTTTTTTTGCGCGCGAGAGATTTGCGGATGAAAAATATGCGCGCGCCTTGCTCGATCGCACTCAGTTTGCCGATGAAGGCGAAGACTTTCCCGGCTGGGAATTTCTGTTTCCGCTCGCGCAACCGCGCGCATCAAGCATTTTTGAGTTTTTATCAGACTGCGTTTTTGTCATCGACGAACCAACGATCGTCGAGCGATCTTTGGTTTCATTTTATGAGAATTTGCAAAAGCATTATGTCCAGATCATGGACGCGGACGAGATCGCGCTCGAGCCAAACGAGCTTTTCCTAAGCGGCGAAAACCTGCGCCAAAAATTAGACGCACAAAAACGTTTAGAGCTTCGTGCGCTCGGCAAAACTGCAGCAAAGACGGATGAAGAGTTTCTTTTGTCAGAACCATCTGCGTCAGCGGATGGTAAAAACCTTGCGTTTCGACCGCCCGCTAACGCAGGCGGTTCTGACAAAACGCCGCTGTTCCTTTTTCCAACAGCAGAAAAATCATCCGATCTTGAAATTATTTCGCGTTCCACGCGCAGGTTTCACGGAGAAGTTCGCGAATTTGCAGTCGAATTGAAGTCTCAGGCGAACGCGCGAACTTCGCAGCGAACGATCGTTTTGCAATCGAACGGATTAGCCGAGCGATTATCGGAAATCCTGCGCGATTATGATGTTTCTTTGCCGACGGAATCGCTCTTGATCGGCGATCTGTCGAGCGGTTTTGAAATTCCCGCGTTTGATCTTGCAGTTCAGACCGAGACGGATATTTTTGGCGAGATTACCCAGCACGACCTTCCGAAAACAAAGGACAAGCGGCGACGGACAAAAACATCGGCGTTCATTTCCGACTTTCGCGATCTGAAAACCGGCGATTTTGTTGTTCACGTCGATCACGGCATCGGGCGTTTCGAAGGCTTGGAAACTATTTCCGCTCAAGGCTCCGAGCGCGAATTTATGCTGCTCGTCTATGCCGATAACGCGCGGCTTTTTGTTCCGGTCGAACGTCTCGATCTCGTTTCGCGATATTCGTCCGGCGAAGCTGCACAGCCGGCGCTCGATCGGCTCGGCGGACTCGGCTGGCAAAAGACGAAGGCAAAAGCCAAACGCGCGATGCGCGATATGGCGGATGAGCTTTTGCGGCTTTATGCCGAGCGAAAATTGATCCGCGGGTTCGCTTTTTCCGCCGACAGCCCATGGCAAAACGAGTTTGAAGATGCTTTTCCGTATCAATTGACGACCGATCAGGCGGCGACGATCGAAGACATGAAAACGGATATGGAAACTCCAATTCCAATGGACAGACTGGTTGTCGGCGACGTCGGCTACGGCAAAACGGAGGTTGCGATGCGCGGCGCGTTCAAAGCCGTGATGGACGGAAAACAAGTTGCCGTGCTTACGCCGACGACAGTTCTTGCTTACCAGCATTTTGAAAGCTTCAAACAGCGTTTCGCGGCATTTCCCGCGAAGATCGAGCTTCTTTCGCGTTTTCGCTCAAAAAAAGAGCAAAAACAAGTCGTCGATGCGGCGGAAAAAGGCGAAGTCGATATTCTGATCGGCACGCACCGGATCTTGTCGAACGATGTCAAGATGTCAAAGCTCGGGCTGATAGTTGTTGACGAAGAACAGCGCTTTGGCGTCGCGCATAAAGAAAAATTAAAGCATTTGAAAAAGAAGGTCGATGTTCTCACGCTTTCAGCGACGCCGATTCCGCGCACGCTGAATATGTCTCTGCTCGGAATGCGCGATATGTCCGTGATCGAAACGCCGCCGCGCGATCGTCTTGCGATCAACACGCAGGTCGTGCAATTTTCGGAAGGCGTGATCAAATCGGCGATCGAATTGGAATTGGCGCGAAACGGTCAGGTGTTTTTCGTCCATAATCGCGTCGAAACGATCGAAACCATCGCCGCGCATATCAAAAAGATCGTGCCGAATGCGCGGATCGTCATCGCGCACGGGCAGATGAACGAAAAGGAAATGGAAAACGCCGTGCTGGATTTTGTCGCGTATAAATACGATGTTCTCGTCGCGACAACGATCATCGAAAACGGCATCGATATTCCGCGCGCGAATACGATCATCATAAATCGCGCCGACAATTACGGTTTGTCGCAGCTTTATCAATTACGCGGACGCGTCGGGCGGTCAAATCGCCGCGCTTACGCATATCTTCTGATTCCTTCAGAACTCGAATTAACCCCGATCGCGCGTCGACGTCTTTCGGCAATTCGCGAATTCTCCGATCTTGGCGCCGGTTTTCGCATCGCGGCGCTCGATCTCGAACTTCGCGGCGCGGGAAACATTCTCGGCGGGCATCAATCCGGTCATCTCGATACGCTTGGCTTTGATCTTTACACAAAAATGCTCGAGCGCACGATCGCCGAAATTCGCGGCGACGAGATAGAAGACGAAACAAGCGTTTCGATAAACTTGGGCGTTGATGTCGCGATTCCGCAGGAATACATCGGCGAAACTTCGCAGCGTTTGAGAACTTACAAACGTATTTCTTCCGCCGCGTCGGAAACGGAATTGCACGAGATCTATGCTGAAATTCAGGATCGCTATGGGCGAATTCCTCAGCCGGTCGAAAATTTGTTTGAATATGCGCGCGTGAGAAAGACGGCGGAAAGAATGCACATCGTTTCTATAGATAAAACAAAAGAAGGCTTTGCGATAAAATTAGCCGAAAACGCAAAGGTTTCGCCGGAAAAACTGATGAAGTTTGTCGCGGAAAATAATGATGCGTCGTTTAGTCCGAACGGAATTTTGCGCGTTGCGGCGACGCAAGAAAATTTGATCGAAGCCGCGCGGAAAGTTTTGGAAGAGATTAGTTTTTAGGAGCGCGGACGCTCTCGTCCGCAAAGATTGCGCAGCGATCTAAATTAAATTCAACAATTAGATTAGCCTGATCCATTTTATGAACGCTGGCGCGTTCATTGCGGACGGGGGCGTCCGCGCTCCAATTATTCGGTGCAGTCGCCGAATTCGTTTACATCGCAAACAAAAAGTTTCGGGCAAATTTCCTTTGTTTGTCGGCGGACGTTTTTCCAAACGGTCGAATTCGCGTATTTGTCTTTTGTCCAGCCGAGCTGTTTTCGATTTTTCCAAACAAATTCGTAAGCTTCCTTTTCGTCCGCGCCTTTCAAATGCTGCGCTTCGTGGAGAAGCACCGCGGCACGCTCAATGTCGTCTTGCGGGTATTGAAAGAAATCCGGATAGATCGTCATTATTTCAAACGGATAATTTGTCGCCGCGTAGGCATTTTCTTCACGCGTCGAAGCATTGAGCCAATTGTCGTCGGCGCGAAAACTCGTGAGATATTTGAGCAAAAAAACTTCGGAAGAAAAACCCTTTTCATCGAGAATCTCGATCGCGCGCTTTACCTTTGCTTTTTCGTCATAATTCAGTGATTTTGAGGTAAAAAGCAGTGAAAGATAAAAGCCGAACAAGACAATTATGCAAACTGTAGCGCATGCCGTCGCGCGTTTTAGAAATTTCGATCGTAAAGACGGTTTTACGTCTGTCGAGGGAGCCGTATTGCACGGTAATGCGCCTCCGCATCGCGTGCATTTGTTTGCGTCAGCGAAGTTTACAAGCTTACACTCGAGACATTTCTTGTTCATAAATCAAAAAAAGAGCCCGCGGCTCTTATGTTTAAAAACTTCCAATTGAATCTTTTTCCATAAATCGAAGTCCAAAATAAACTCGCGGAAAGATTCGCGCATCAAACGTTTCAAGTTGCATAATTCCGTTATTCGCGTGTTATGATTTCCCTTTGATTTTATTTAAGGAGCAAAAAGGTGAGACTTTTCAAATCCGCAATTCTTTTGATTGCAATCTTATTTTTATTAAATTTTTCAATTCCCGCTCAGGAAACTGAGCTGAAAGTTGTAGATGAAGTGATCGCGCAGATCAACGACAACGTTTTGACCCTCTCCGGAGTAAACCGCGAAATTAAAGAGATCGTCGGGGCATTGATCGAGCAGGGCAAAACGCGCGAGCAGGCGGAAGCCGAGGTGGAAGGCAAAAGAGCCGAGCTGATCGCTAGTCTCATTAATGATGAACTGGTGCTGCAAAAAGGTAAGGAACTTGGCGTTGAGTCTGACGTCGAAGCCGAGATCAACCAGCGTCTTTTGCAAAAAATGAAGGAGCTGAACCTAAAATCGCTCGATAAACTTTATGATGCGATGCGCGAGTCAAACGTTGATCCCGACCAGATCCGCGATATCTGGCGTAAACAGCTGACTCGCGATTTTGTGCTCCAGCGCGAAGTCGATTCGAAAGTCTATTTCGGCTGGGCGTCAAGAGAAATCAAGGATTATTACGAAAAAAACAAGTCAAAATTTCTTAAACCGGAAACCGTCGAGCTGAGTGAAATTTTCCTAAGCTTTGCCGGGCGGGATGAAGATGCGGTAAAGGAAAAAGCAAAACAGCTGATCAAACAGGCGCGTGAAGGCGCGGACTTTGTAAAACTCGTGATGGAAAATTCCGAGCGCGAAGACAGGGCGCAAACGAAAGGCAGCGTCGGGAAATTCACATACGAACAACTCAAAGAAGTCAGCGAAAAGTTCGTAGCGCCGGTGAAGGCGGCAAAAAAAGGCGACGTAACCGAGCCGATAATTTTGGATGAAGGAATCGAAATTTTGCGCGTTGATGAGCGCATCGCGGCGAGCACAGAGGCGAGTTTTGACGAGACTGAAGTTCGCCGAATGATGACGCTCGAAAAAATTCCCGCCGAACGTAAAAATTATTTCGTAAAGCTTCGCAACGACGCATATATAAAGATCAACGAAGCATACCGTCCGATCGTTTCGCCCGTGCTTTATGCCGAGGAAAGAAAATCGGACGATAAAAAGGAAAACGATAAAAAATCGAACTAGGATAACGAAAACTAAAAAGCTGAGAACCGGAAAATGGTGAAATATTTGCTATTTTCCGTTTTTCAATTTCTACTGGATCCATGCGTCTCGATCTGTTTCTAAAATCCAGCCGATTGTGCCCACGGCGTTCCGTGGCTCAGAAATTTTGCGACGCAAGCCTCGTAAAAGTTAATGGCATAACGGCAAAATCCTCAAAAGAGATCAAATCCGGCGACGAGATCGAGATAAAACGCGGCAATCGTTTGACTACGCTTCGCGTTGCGAAAATTCCGGATAAAAAACAGATTTCGCGCGCCGAAAGCCCGGATCTTTTCGAAATTATCTCAGAAGAAATTTTGGAAGAAGAGAATTTTTAAGGGCAAAGGCGCTCGATCTTCCAGCCGCTTTTTTGTTTTGTGTAGCGCAAACGGTTGTGCAGGCGATTCTTCCCGCCTTGCCAAAATTCAAATAAATCCGGCTTTACGACAAATCCGCCCCAAAATTCCGGACACGGAACTTCTTTTCCGGCAAAACGCTTTTCCATTTCCGCAATTCTTTTTTCCAGTTGCTTGCGGTCTTTTATCGCGCTGCTTTGCGCCGAAGCCCACGCACCGATCTGGCTTTCGCGCGGACGCGTGGCGAAATAATTTTCGGAAAGCCTGCGGCTTGCACGTAAAATTTCGCCTTCGATGCGAACTTGTCTTTCGACCTTCGCCCAGAAAAACAAAAGCGAAACGCGCGGATTTGCAGCGATCTCCGCGCTTTTTTGTGAATCGTAATTCGTATAAAACACAAAACCTTTGCGATCGAATCCGCGCAGCAAGACGATTCTCGAAGCCGGTCTTCCGTCTTTTGTCGCTGTCGATAACGTCATTGCGTTTGGCTCATCGGCTTCCGCTGCGATCGCTTCCGCCATCCAGATCTCGAACTGCTCGAGCGGATTTCGTTTGGCGGTCGCTTTTTCGAGCCTTCTTGATGCGTATTCGCGCCGCAAAGCGTAAATATGATCCGTCGTTTTGTTCGTTTTATCTGTCATCGATCGATTCAGCCGGAAGCAAAAATAATCCTATCAAATAAAAGACGATCGCAAAAAATTGAATGTATCCGGTGCCCGCTGCGAACCGCGGAAGATCGAGCGCCCATGTAAACGCTTCCCTGCCTGGATTCTGGAAAATTCCCTGCAGCCAGCCGTCGCTCGCGGGCGCGGTAAGACTCGTTAAAATCAAATATTTGACGATGAACGCAAGACCGAACATCGCGCCAAGGCTTTTCAAAAGCTTTTTCGGGTCGAAATCGGCGAAAAGATTGGTCCAGAGCATCCAGAAAAAGCAGAACGCGATCACCCAAAAAGGTAAGCCCTGTTCGGGCAAAAGCGAATTAAAAATTTGTGCCGACGCAAAAAAAAGAGTCGTTAAAACTGCTCCGTTGGCAAGATTTTTGAGCGCCGCAAAATCTTCGGAAAACCATCCGTCGAGTTTTACCAATCTTGCGCGAGAAAAAAGAACGAGCAAGATCGCGGCGAATATCAACGCGACTAGCGGCGGTTTGAGAAAAAGAAACGCACTGTCGGCGGCGTTCAGACGCATTCCGCCAAAAAGCGCGACCGTGAGAAAAATTAGCGGCAGAAAAAAATATTGAAGATACGATTTTTGGTTTCGCGCTTTTGGTTTTTGATGTTTTGCGGAAACTTTTGTTATCTCTTCGCCGTCGGAAACTTCCAAAAGCTCGCCGTCGACGATCTCAAGATCAGCATTCTTCATTTCTTCCGCGCGTTTCTCTACCATTTATTTTCGTTCCCGCGTCAACTTCAACGGGTTAAAATCATCCGCCGTCAACTTTAAGCCTTCCTCAAATTCGTGTTTTAGCTCGGCTGGCGTTTTCATCTTCAGATCGTCATCGCTTGAAACGAAATCTTTATCGATCACGATCACGCGATCTATTTGTTCCAAGCCTTTTTTGAAAAGTTCGTCGTCGTTGTAAAGCTTGCCAAAACCCTGTCGATAAAAGCTATATGCGATATAAAACTGCGTTCGCGGGTCGCGCTTTTCGGTGTCGGCATTTTCAAAAAAAGAACGTGCCGCCACAAAATTGTCAGCGCGAAACGCCTTTAAACCTTCGTTGAATTTTGCTTCATCGACCGAATAAGTTCCCGTCAAGACTTGTCCTTTTGTCGCTGCGTTTTCGATCGTTTCCCGCGCCTTTATAGAAACTTCCTCCAGATTTTTCGGCGCCGCCCAGTAGAGCCACGCAACGAGAAAGCCGTAAACGGCAACTAAAACAAGGCTCAAAATTTGGATATACTTTTCTTTCACTGCTATAATTTTCGCTTAAAGCGCCGAATAATTCTATGAAAAAGCTCGCCGTAATTTTAACACTTCTTTTTGCGTTCGCAATCGCCGCAAACGCGCAGGCGGATTGGGTCGGCGTGTACGAATTTGAAGAAAGCGGCGGCAAAACGGCGGGCGGTTCAGCGATCTTGATCACGCATCAAATAGAAATTCGCAACACCGACAACGGTTTTCTCGCAACGATCCAAAGCAGCGGCTATCAAACTTCGCGCGATCTTGTCTGCACACTAAAAGCCGACGGCGCAAATCTTTTCTTTTATTTTGAAAGCTACGGCGAGAGTAATTCGATCGAGCCATACGCCGAAGGCGATCTTCTCTTAACACTCGAACGCAAAATCGCGAAAAAGAAGACTGAAATTCTTACATTTTGGAACAAATTCCAACCGGTGATCGCAAGCAACGAAGCGCCCGGCAAAGTTTACTTCAAGAAAATTGAGGTAAAATATAACAATAATTAGAAATTCTCAGGAGAAATAATGAAAAATATTTTAAGTTTAATGATCTTGGTTCTCGCATTTTCCGTTTCAGCTTTTGCGCAAATGGAGAAAACAAAACCGACCGACAAAGATAAAACCGAGGCAATTCCCGCGGAAGGCTTTATGAAACGCGGCGCGGCGCTCGGCAAATCGAAGAAAGTTTCGCTTGCCAAAGTTTTGAAAACCCCCGCTAAATATTCGGGCAAAACAGTTCGCGTTGAAGGCGTGATAGTTCGTTCGTGCAAAATGGAAGGCTGCTGGATGGAGCTTGCGCCCGCGAAAGACGCGAAATCCGTCCGCGTTAAGATGAAAGACCACGCGTTTTTTATTCCGCTTGATTCCGCCGGCGCAACGGCGAAAGCCGAAGGCGTTTTCTCTGTGAAAACCTTGTCGAAAGAAGAGGTCAAACATATGATCGAAGAGGACGGCGCGAAATTTGACAACATCAACGCTGACGGCACCGTAACGGAAATTTCGTTTACGGCATCCGGCGTTGAACTCACCAGAGCAATTAAATAATTTTAGTGGAATCGTAGATAGCAGATCGTCTTTTTACGATTCCTTTGTTCATGAAAAATAAAGCTTTGGTTGGTGGCGCAAGCATCCCTGCTTGCCGCGTCGCGCAAGCGGCGTAAGACATTTTAGCGTGTTCTAAACGCAACGCAAGCAAGGATGCATGCGCTCCCGTATTTCGCTAAAATTAAAACGAGATGAAACCTTTCAAGATCCGAAATATCGAAATAAATCCGCCGCTGATCCTTTCGCCGATGGCGGGCGTGACGGATTATACCTTCCGGCGGTTAATCAAACGACGCGGCGGCGTCGGGCTAGTTGTGTCGGAATTTATCTCGGTCGAAGGCTTGACCAGGCATAATCCGAAATCGAAACGGCAGATGTTTTTTGATGAAGAAGAGCGTCCGTTTGCCGTGCAGATCTTTGGCGGAAATCCCGAACGGATGGCGATGGGCGCGGAAATGGCGGAAGAAGTCGGCGCGGATATTCTGGACGTAAACTGCGGATGTCCGGCGCCGAAGGTCGTAAAACACGGCGGCGGTTCGGCGCTCCTGCGCGATATGCCGCGGATGGAAATTATTTTAAAAGAGATAAAAAAAGCGATAAAAATCCCGTTGACTTTGAAAATCCGCACCGGCTTTTCCGATTCGACGATCAATGCCGTCGAGGTAGCAAAAATGGCTGAACAATGCGGCGTCGAGCACATACAGGTACATGGACGGACGCGCGAGCAAGGCTATAAAGGAATGGCGAATTGGGATCTTATCCGCGCGGTCAAGGAATCCGTAAAAATTCCCGTTTCCGGCAACGGCGACATCACGACGATTGAATACGGTTTGAAACGCTGGAACGAAACCGGCGTTGACGGAATTTTGATCGGTCGCGGCGCAATGCAAAATCCGTGGATCTTTCGGCAGATCAATGACGTTTTGAACGGTCGCGAGCCGTATCAGCCCGATCTGGAAGAAAAGAAATCCGTGCTGCTCGAATTTTTTGAAATGATGCGCGAAGAAATGCCGGAGATCGTCGCGCTCGGCAAGATGAAGCAGCTCGCCGGGCAGTTTACAAAAGGCTTGGTGGGCGGCGCGCAATTTCGACAAACGCTCTATCATTCGCATTCGGCTGGGGAGATTTTGGACAATATCACTATCTATTTTGAGACTTTGCAGAAGCGCAAAACCTTCGGCGACGGCTTGACCGAAGCCGATAAAGATCTGGAGATCGCTTCGTGCGACGCGTTTTCGGAAGTTGCGGCTTGAAAATAAATTTCCCGCAAAGGCGCAAGAGTGCGCAAAAAATTTATGAAAATAACCATTGCTTTATTTGTAATTTTGTTTGCCTCGCTTTTTGCCTCCGCGCAGACAAAACCGGTTGTAAAACCGACACCGTCGCCGACTCCGACAACAGCCGCGCAATCCGTCAGATCGTCACCCGCGTATGCCGAAGTGCTTCTGAAAAAAACCGAGCTTTCGTCGGAATTGGAAGACCTTTTAGTTGAATTTACGGAAGAATATCCACGTGTTAAAGAGTTGCGATTCAAGCTCGCCTTGATGCAGAAAGATATGGACAAATTGCTCGCCGCATCGGACGCTTCGAAGCTTTCGCCAGCACTTGGAAAATTAATGGTGCGAAGAGTCGAGCTCGCTGCGGACGTTTGGATGCTGCAAAAACAATACGCCGACGATCATCCAGACGTAAAACGCGCAAAGCGCAAAATGGACGTTTTTGAGCAGGCGATAAAAGAAATTCTGCCTTGATTAAATAGGAATGGCGGGAAAATACGATTTGATCGTAATTGGCGGTGGTTCTGCTGGGCTTGTCGCGGCAGGCGGCGCCGCCATTTTGGGCGCTCGTGTCGCATTGGTCGAAAAAAAAGCGCTCGGCGGCGATTGTCTATATACAGGCTGCGTGCCTTCGAAAACGCTGATCAAATCTGCCGGATTTGCCCATCAATCAAAACGCGCCGAAGATTTCGGCTTTGAAATTTCAGATCTCACGTTCCGAAACAATTCGTTCGCCGCGATCACAAATCGGGTGCAAAAGGTTATCAAAATTGTCGCCAAGCGCGATTCACCTGAAGTTTTTGAGAAAATGGGCGTGGAAATCATTTTCGGAACGCCGAAATTTCTTAGTTCAAACGAAATTGAAGTTAACTTAAAGAATTCGGACAAAAAGCGTTTGATGAGATCGAAGCGTTTTTGCATTGCGACCGGTTCTTCGCCCTTCGTTCCGCCGATCGAAGGCTTAGAAGAAACGGGTTACATCACCAACGAAGAAGTTTTTCAACTGAAAGAATTGCCAAAGCGCTTGATCGTGCTTGGCGGCGGAGCGATCGGAGCGGAACTGGGACAAGCATTTGCTCGGTTCGGCTCTAACGTTACGATGATTGAAATGGATGAACGCATTCTCGGCAAAGAAGACGAGGAAGTTTCCGCGCTGATGGAAAAACTTTTCCGGGAAGAAGGTTTGAAAATTTTGACGAATACAAAAGCCGTTAAGGCGCGGCGCGCTAAATCGGACGCAAAGGTATTGACGTTAGAATCGGACGGTAAAACTTTTGAGATCGAAGCTGATGAAATTCTCGCGGCGGTCGGTCGGCAGCCAAATGTGAAAGGGCTTGAACTAGAAAAAGCCGGCGTCGAGTTTGACGAAAAGCGCATTAAAACGAACGAATTTCTGCAAACTTCGGCTAAAAATATTTTTGCGGCGGGCGACGTCGCCGGCAATTTTCAGTTCACGCACACCGCTGATTATGAAGCGAGAATTATCGTTCAAAATGCTTTTGTGCCGTTTCCTTTCAAAAAGAAAGCTGATTTTCGAGTTGTGCCTTGGGCGACTTTCACCAATCCTGAGATCGGACGCGTCGGGCTGACGGAAAAAGAGGCACGCAAAAAATACGGGCGCGGCGTAAAAGCTTATAAAGTTTCTTTCGCGGACATCGACCGCGCTCAAACCGAAGGCGCGCCAAACGGCTTTGCGAAGATCGTAACGCATAGCGGGCGAATTGCGGGCGCGACTCTGGTCGGCGAAAACGCCGGCGAATTGATCCACGATTTTGTCTGGGCAATGCAGCAAAAATTAAAGGTTGCCGATCTGAATAAAATAATCCGCGTTTATCCGACGCTGACGAAAATAGCTCAGGAAATCGGCACGGAAGCGACTTTGGAAAAGCTCAAATCGCCTTTTGCGCAGCGATGGCTCAAAATATATTTGCGGCTGTGGCGTTAGAAATATGCGAAGGATAAAGACAGCGTTTTCAATTTAGGCGGCAACCGCGCCGCCGCACGAAGAACCACTTCCGGCGGTGCATCCGAAGCAATGATTCGCAGTTGAGATTTGGCGGGTTTTTAATTTTTCCAAATCGAAATCGAAAATCGTCTGCGGCAAATTTTGATTTAAATTAAGTTCGAGCATCTGGTTAAAATCGCAGTCATACAAATTTCCGCGCCAGTCAACGCTGATCAAATTTCTGCACATCAAACCGTCAATCGTGTTTGGATTAAACGCATTGACGAGTTTTTGCATATAAGCCGTTTCATTGCCCGAACGCCGCAACCAGTCGAGAAAACGAGCGATCGGCATATTCGTGATCGTAAAAAGATTGTTGAATGAAATATCGTAACGCGCTTTTAATTCGCGTTTGAAATCTTTTTCAATCGCCGTCTGTTCGGGCGGCAGAAACGCTCCTGTCGGATTATAAACGAGATTCAAGATCAAATTTTCTTTGATGCCGTAACCGACCGCGTTCAACCGCTTCAATGCTTCGACGCTCTTTTCAAAAACGCCCGTGCCGCGTTGGGCATCGGTTTGCTGTTGGAGAAAATACGGCAGACTGCACACGACTTCCGCTTCGTTTTCCGCAAAAAATTCCGGCAGATCTTCTTGTCCGTCTTCAAACATCACTGTCAGATTATGGCGCACGATAATCTTTGTTTTTAGTTTCCGCGCTTCCGTTACAAACAGGCGAAAATCGGGAATCAATTCCGGTGCGCCGCCCGTAATATCGAGCGTCGGGATTTTGAAATCTTTCAGAACTTTTAAACAAGCATCCAAAACATCACGTGTCATTATCTCCGTCCGTTTCGGTGACGCGTCAACGGGGCAATGCTTACAGGCTTGATTGCAAAGTTTGCCGACATTGACCTGCAAGGTGTCAATGCTTGCGGAAAATAATTCCGCGCCGCCGATTTTTTCGTCAAAATTTATCGGCGAATCCGGTAAGGCAGGTCTGCCGTTTCTGGTTAATTGAACTGCTGTATTTGTCATTTTTACATCGAAACTTTGTCGTGCGCGTTGTGCGATTGGATGCCGTGAATTAGCGACGCGCCGCCGCGAATTGCCGACGCGAGGTGCATAGCTTCGGTCATCTGTTCCATATTCGAGCCGTTTTCCAGACTCGAATTCGTAAATGCCTCGATGCAATACGGGCATTGCACCGTTACGGCAACCGCCAAACCAATTAAAGCCTTTTCGCGTTTCGACAACGCGCCTTCTTCCTGACACGCCTGATACCACGCGAGAAATTTTTCAAATAGTTCCGGTTTATATTTGGCGATGTCGCCGAATCTCTGCAAATCTTCTTCGTTGTAATAATGCATATAATTTTGAGTTTCAGGTTTCAAATTAGCTTTCGGAATTTTGAAATTTCAATAAAAATTTTTCGATCTGACGGCGATGACGCAAAATGTGAACTATCGCGTGTTCAAAAAGTTGGTCAATGTTGTATGTTACGTCCCAACGAGTTTTGAAATAAATATTTTCCATTTCTTCATCCGTTATTGAACGTTCGCCTTCAAAAATCGCGGCTGTGTAAGCAAGCATTTTATCGATCTCGCCGCCGATTTCCGTCTGCGGAATCTGCCTGTCTTCGACGGGCAAAGCGTCCATCGGAAGCGCGTCGCGGATATATTTTGAATAACCGTAACCGGCGCGGACGACGTGATTCATAATCACCGCAATCGAACAGCAATGCTCGCTCTCGCCCTCGACGATGCGCGAATAATCGTCCGCGCTGACGCTTTGCAAAACCGATTTTAATTCAAACGCCGCCTTTTCGTATTCGTCCATCAACGCGCCCGTTGCCCCTTTTCGATAATCTTCTAAGTTTTTCTTTTGCGGTGTCATTAAAAAATAACTTATAAATTGCCACTAGCTTTAGCTAGTGGGTTGGTAATTGAAATCTCAGAAAGGCTTTAGCCAAATAACAAAAATAAAAATTATTCCTTACAGCTTTAGCTAAAGCTAAATCGGATGATTGATTTGTTTCCGAATTTTGGCTAAAGCCTCTTTTTTTATTCTCACGAGTCCACTAGCTGAAGCTAGTGGCAATTTATGAGCAACCTTTAACAACAATCTCCTCCGTCGCCGCACATTTCGCATGACAGATCGGTTAAATTATATTCCAAACCTTTCGTCTCGCGCGGATGACGTTTGGCAGTTCGGCGGCAGTCGAATTCTTTTGCGTCTTCCAAATTTATATTTTCAATCGGCTCGATCGGAATAATTTGATCTTTATACGGCTCTTTAGAATAAATCTGAAAAGTCTTGTCGCAAACCGCCATTCTTGCCCCGCGTTCTAAAATATGCCCGTCGTCGTCAATTACTTTTTTCCACGGTCCTTTGTAAATTACGGCTTGATTGCGTTCCCAACACGCGCCTTGTTTGCCTTTGTAGGCGACGATCGTTACCGAACGAAACTCGATGCCTTCGACGACGCGCCACGGCTTTTCATCGCGTTTGACGATTTCCATTCCGTAAAATCCGGCGCGTTCAAACGCTTCGATAAACAAATCTTCACGAAACGCGCCCGAAATACAACCGCTCCATAATTCAGGATCGTTTTGCAGATGTTCGGGAACATCTTCGTCCGCTACAATGTCGCTGATTGCAACTCGTCAGCCTTTTTTGAGAACGCGAAACATTTCTGCAAACATTTGTTCCTTAAATTCCGGTTTGACGAGATTTAAAACGCAATTGGACAAAATGACATCGATCGAGTCATCTTCGATCAACGGTTTTTCCGCTTTCGATTTTGCGACAAAAGATTCGTATTCAAAAAAATCGTCCGCCGTTTTGATCGGATTTTTTTCCAAATATTCATCAACCAAATTCAAATCGAGTTTCAAATCCTGAATTTTCCCGTAACGAAATTCCGTGTTGCCGTAACCGATCTTCTGCGCCAATTCGTCGCGGTATTTATTCGCCAAAGCGAGCATTTCCGTGTTCGTATCAACGCCGATGACTTTGCCGTTTTCGCCGACAATCTGCGAAGCGATATAGCAAATTTTCCCGCCGCCCGAACCTAAATCCAAAACAGTTTCGCCCGTTTTTACAAATTTCGACGGATCGCCGCAGCCGTAATCGCGTTCGATGATCTCGGCAGGCAAAACCCGCAAATACTGCGGATCGTATTCGACCGGACAGCAGAGTGCTTCTTCTTTTTCCTGCGATGCCGCGCCGTAACGCGCTCGAACCGCGCTTTCAATTTCAAAATCGTATGCCATATCTACTCCACGTTCAAAAAAAGTTAAAATCTAGTGAATGAATCGTTCAATGATCATTATGGCAAAAGTTCCGCGAGCGGGAAACGTCAAAACCCGCTTGGAAGGTTTTCTCTCGCCCGCAACGTGCCGAACTCTAGCCGAAAGTTTTTTGCAAGATGCTGTGATCAAAGCAAGATCGGTTTGCGACAATATTTTTATCGCGTTTTTTCCATCGGAAGAAATTGAAGCACTGCGAGAGCTTTTGCCATTTGAGTCAAATTTCATCCCGCAAGATGGCGAAACGCTCGGCGACCGAATGGGCGGCGCGTTTCGCCACGTTTACGAAAACGGGGCGACAAATACGGTAATGATCGGAACGGACAGTCCGACTCTTCCTCACGATCATATTGAATCGGCATTCGGAAGTTTGGAAACCGGAACGGATGTCGTTTTGGGAAATGCCGAAGACGGCGGAATTTATCTCATCGGAATGCGTAAATTACACCAGGAAATTTTCACCGGTGTGGCGTGGAGTTCGCCTCAAACCGCCGCCGAGATCATTCGGAATGTAGCCGCGTTGAATTTAACGCTTGAGCATACGCCTGTTTGGTACGATATTGACGAACCGAGCGATTTGATTTTTCTGAGAAACGAGCTGCTGCAGGATGAAAACGCGCGGCGGCGCGCTCCCGCGAGTTTTCAATGGGTTGTCGAGAATGCGGATCTATTTGATTCGACGTAAACGGCTCTAACGGATCGCTTTATAAAATTTCGCCAATTTATTCGGCGATACGCCAAGCCAATACAAAATTTGCAAGATCGACCAACGCGCGAACGTGAGCGCAAAACTTCGGTTTTCAAATCGGCGTGACGAACAAATAACTTTTTCTGCGAGATTTATCATTTTCCCTTCACGTTTCACGCGTCTTATCAAATCCAAATCTTCAAAAAGCGGAAACGATTTGAAACCGCCGATTTTTTCATAAATTTCGCGCCGGATGAAAATCGCCGAATCGCCGTAGATCAGTCCGAAGCGCGCCAGCTGCGGATAAAGCCGCGTCAAAAAACGCGCGGCGCGGCGCGTTCCGTCAAAACAGATCGTAAAATTTCCGCCGACAATTCTTTTATCCCTAAGCGCATTTTGGATTTCTTCGATCGCGGTTGCCGGCGGAATCGCGTCGGCGTGAAGAAACCACAAAATTTCGCCCGTCGCCTCGCTCGCGCCAGCGTGCATCTGCGTTCCTCGCCCGCGTTTCGCGCGTAAAATTCGAACGCCGAAACTTTCGGCAATTCGTACGGTTTCGTCCGCGCTTCCGCCGTCAACAAGGATCGTTTCGGCTTCGTCGCCGAATAATTTCACGGCTTCGAGCGTCGGCTTTATCGAATCTGCTTCGTTGAGCGCCGGGATAATTATCGAAACGGCAAATTTCATTTCAAAGTGCCTTTCTTCACGGGTTCGGATTGCGGCAATTGCCAATGAGGTCTTTGTTTTTCAAACGGCATCGCCAAAATTTTGGCTAGATCCACTTGCCGCGGCTCGCGGTAAGCCGGAACGCCGATGATTATTTCCGATTGGCTGACATCGGTTTTCAAAGTGCCGTGAAGCCGATCCCAAATGGTCAGACCGCTCGACCAATTTGAATCCGTTTCGTCGCGGCGGTTCGAATGATGAATGCCGTGAAGACGCGGCGTAACGATAAATGGCATCAATTTTTTTTCTAGTCTTCGTGGCAGTTCGAGATTTGAATGGTGAAATATGATGGAAGGAAAAAGAAACATCTGCCAAGCAGAAAACGAACGGGGGGAAACGCCGATAAAAAGAATTTGCGCGCCCCGCCACGCGACCGAAATCATGATTTCGGCAAAGTGAAATCTGAGCGCGGTCGAAGCGTCCAGATCCAAATCAATGTGATGAACCGAGTGAAACCGCCATAAAAACGGAACGCGATGCGTCAGAACGTGCCACAAATACAAAGTATAATCGAGCAGCACGACCGCCGCCAGATGTTCCAGAAATCGCGGCAATCTTATAAATTTGAGCAGACCGATCTGCTTTCTTTCGACCAGTTTTGTCAGCCGCCCGACGACCGGACGTTCCACTATTTCAAGAGCTATTGCCGACAGCAAAGCAACGGCAAGATTTCGCGCGTTGCGAATTATTTTGGACTCGACCGAACGGCGAAGCGGACGGCGCTTTTCAAGAAAATATATTACGCCGAACGCGCCCAGCACCGCTGCGCCACCGACAAGTTTTTTGATTATTCCGCCTTTTTTCATTGACCGAAAACTTCCGCTAAATTTCAGAAACTGTTAATCTTATTCCATCATAAAGCAATTTTCGGAGCAATTGAAAGAAAATGAAACCGAATGACGAAAACGGCAAACTTCCGACCGGCGAACGACCTTTCCGCGCGCTGATAATTTCCGGCTCAAATCGCCGCCAATATAATTGTCCCGGTGTCGATTCAAAAGCGCGTACGCTGATGCTCAGAATGGCTGAAAAATTACCTTCGACGTGGGAAATCGATTACGAAGATCTAGGAAATGTCTATGCGCGCGCGCACATTGCCAGCTGCAATGCATGCGTTTCGACCTCGATGGCACTTTGCGTTTATCCGTGCAACTGTTACGCAAAAAACTCAAAGCTCGAACCAGATCTGATGTGGGATTTGGATCTGTACGCGCGGCTTGATCTGGCTGACGCCTGGGCTTTTATCGCGCCGGTAAATTGGTATGCGCCGACTTCGAATCTCAAACTGATGTTCGATCGGCTGGTTTGCGCTTCTGGCGGAAATCCGCGCGAAGATCTGATCGAACATAAAAATCCGGAGCTGGCGATGAAGCTCGAACATTCCGAAGAATGGGAAAAACTATCGCAAAATCATCTTGAAGGACGGACAGCCGCGTTTTTTTGTTACGGCGACGGCGGCGGTGATGAACTCGACGAATCAGGCAGACCAAAGATCTTAAAGCACAAAAGCTATTTCGACCCGGATGAAGAACCTTTTGAAAACGAGCGCGATACATACGCGCCGATTGTCTGGCAATGCCGTTACAGCGGCATCGAAGTTCCCGACCATTTGTGGCGCTACGAAGAATTCGGTCACGGCAAAAAATATTCCGACAACCAAGCCGAAGATATGGCGACCGACACGGATGTCTTCGACAAATTCGATGGATTTGTCGAGGCTTTTGCCGAATTTGTCGAACAAAAAGGAAAGGTCGAGCCAAGCGAATATCGCGCTTTTGGATACGAACCGCCATCGCATTTGTGGGATGACGTAAAACTGCAATGGCGCGAAAAGCGGATCGCGCTCGGCTATCCGCCAAAGAATTCGTCGCCCGCCGAACAAAAAGAACTGGGAATTAACGTAGATGAAACGCTGAATCCATGGAAAAGCGAAGGCGAAAAACTTCGCGAATAGTCTGGAAATGAACAACGAAACATCCAAACTAATGGCGATCTGAAGCATCTTAATCGACGAGGAAATCAAAAAAATCAACTAAAGTTTTGAATTTATGAAACGAAATTCATTTTTGCTGATCTTATTTTTCGCTTTGCTTGCTTCGAGTGTTCCGGCGCAATCGCCCGCCAAAATTCTAAAACAGGCGGAAAAGGCGCTCGGCGGCACAAAAGCTCTCCAAAAAATCCGAAGTCGACAAAAAACCGGCACGATCGTAAATGTCAGGGACGCTTCGAGCGGCACTTTCGCTATTCAAACATCGCAGCCGAATTTTTATAACGAAAGCTTTGATCTAAACGGTTTTGAAACCGAATCTGGCTTTAACGGCAAATCGGGCTGGACGCGCGATTCGCGCAGCGGTTTGAAAACGCTCACAGGCGCGGCAAGCCGAAGTCTTCAGGCGGAAGCAAATTTCAGAAACTCGCTGTGGCTAAACTATAAAAAGGAAAAATCAAAGATCGTTTCATGCGGGCGAATTGAAATTGACGGAAAACCGGCTAATTGTGTCAGTTTGATAGCCGCGAACGGCATTTCGCTAAAGATATTTTTTGACGCGGCGAGCAATCTACTTGTTCGCGAGGAAATTCCGACGGGAGACGAGCCGAAAATTTTTGAATATCGCGATTATAAACCGGTCAACGGCATTCAGGAAGCGTTTTCCGTTACTGCCAAAATGGGCGAAGATTCTTATGATATAAAATTCGAAAAAATAATTCACAATGCGCAGATCGCCAAAACCGAGTTCGACTTTCCGAATCTCGCCGGCAAGCCGCTACCGGATATTTCCGCACTTTTGAATCAGTTGCAAGAGAATGAGGACAAGACCGAGGCGATCCTTGAAAACTATTCTTACACGCAAAAGACCGTTATGCGCGAGCTCGCCAAAGATGGCGTTTTGCGCGAAAAAGAATCGGAAATATATCAGCTTTCGTTTTATAAAGGCTACCGAATTCGCCGTCTGATCGAAAAAAACGGCAAGCCCCTAAGCGCAAAAGATCAGGCGGACGAAGACGAAAAAGTTCAGAAAAATCTAGCCGAGATCGAAAAGAAGATCGCCCGAAAAGAAGCGAAGGGCGAAACCGCTGAGGATAACGATCGACGGATTTCGGTCGCCGAAGTTTTACGCGCTTCCCTGCTTAAGAATCCGCGCCGCGAGCGATTTCGAGGACGCGACGTCGTGGTTTTTGATTTTGAGCCGAATCCCGCGTTTGATATGAAAAACGCAAAAACGATGCTGAAATTTTTCGGCAAAGTGGGCGGCGTGATGTGGATCGACGAAACGGACAAACAGGTTGCGCGGCTCGAAGGTTCGCTTTTTGAAAATTTTAAGATCGCCGGCGGCTTGCTCGCAAATCTCAAAAAGGGGGCGACTTTTTCGCTCGAACGGGAACGTATCAATGACGAGATCTGGCTTCCCTCGCTTACGGATATTAATATTTCCGTCAAGGTTTTTCTCGTTAAAGGAATAAATCTAAATCAAAGTGTTCGCTCTTATGATTATCAGAAATTCAGAACCGAGGTTACCGATTCCAAAGTTGACGAAATCAAAAAGCCGTAAAAAATAGCCGGCTACCTTTCGATAACCGGCTCAACGAGGAGGAACAGCGTTTTTCCGTTTTGGAAAATTTATTGCAGCGCGATCTCGATCGTTTTTCCGTCGCGCAAAACCGTGAGCTTTTTTCCTTCAAAAGAACTTTTCTGAACCGTTTCAGAGGCGATCTTTGTATCGTCAATCGCTTTGATCACGTCGTTCGGTTTAACATCCGCACGTTCGGCGACGCTATTTTGCGTGACGGACTGCACCCGCCATCCGCCGCGCGAAAGATTCGCTTCAATGCCGAGAAAGGACAGCATTTCTTTCACTGCCAGCGGCTGCAAATTCATAAAATCATTTGGCTTTTCGATCGATTTGTTCGGATCGAGACCCGGCGGATTAAATTTATTCGGAGCAGTAACGGCGGAATCGCGTGAGGCGTCGGATATCGGCGCGTTTGTTTTTGGTAGGGCGTTAGGTTTCGATTCTCTCCCAAAATTTTCAGCGCTTGCGCGATCAGAATTGACTATGACCGCCGCTAGTGAATTTTCTGAAGGCTGGTCGGTAATTCTTTCGGCATTCGGTGTCGGATCCAGCGCAACTTGCGGCACGGATTCATCATTCACCGAAAACAATCCGGCGACTACAAAAAAAGCGAACACGACGAGACCAAGTCCGAGCGGCGCAGCAATCCGCAGCGCCGGAAACGAACGCGGCTGGAAATCTTTCGGATTTGCCGCGGCTATCCGCGCTTTCAGCCGAAAGTCGAAATCCTTCGGCGCCTCGACCTTTTTCAAACCGCCGAGCATTTGCCGAATTTTCTCATCTTCGTTTAAGTTTTTATTCGTCATACAACTAAAAATAATGTCTCAATTTTTCCTTCAAAAGACCGCGCGCGCGGCTTATTCGCGATTTCGTCGTTCCCAAGCCGAGCTTTAGTATCTGTGCGACCTCGTCATAAGATTTGCCTTCCACGTCGCGCAAAATTATCGGTGCGCGATATTTTTGCGGCAAAGTTGCAATCGCTTTAGCGATCGTCCGGCTTTGCTCATCTCCGAGCAGATCTTCGTCGGGCAAAGGCTTCTCATCGGGCGGCTGAAAATCCTGCGCGTCTTCGCCTTCAAACCGGAAAAGTCCCGTCATAGAGATTAGCTTCCGGCGTTTGCGTTTACGAATTTCGCTGATGGCGAGATTCGTCGCGATCCGATAAATATATGTCGAAAAAGCGTAGTCCGTGTGATAGCGCTCGATCGCGAAATAAACGCGAATGAACGTTTCCTGAGTCAGATCGACGGCTTCTTCGTAATCGTTCAAAAAGCGGTAAAGATAATTCGTGATCTGGCTTTTATATCGCGCAACGATACCGGCAAACGCCGTTTCATCGCCGTTTTTCGCGGCTTCGATCAATTCATGGTCGGACAAGTCTTTAGCCGGCACGATCGTTTTTCTCGCCTCCGCGCCCGCATTTTCCTTTTTGTCCAAAGCCATACACGCATATATTTTTACATTAGATTTTCTTGTCAAACAAAAGCCGCTTTGCATTTGAATCACGCAGAGCGGCTTGAAAAGTTGCGGAAAATTTGGATTTTACTGGCTGACCGGCGTAATGGTTAAGATCAAAAACATCAATTCGTCGGGTTTTGAGGTTGCGAGACTTCCGATGACCGTCGGTTCGTTTGCGTTCAGACTCAATTTCGACGTGGTTATTCCGATCGTGTCGTAAATAATCGAATTTGCACTTTTACCCGTCTCGTCCGTACGGTTTGTTACGACCGGAACGCGCGCCCCGAAACGAAAGACTTCAATCTGCAGCGTACGTTCCGAATTCGGAGATTTCCGCAAGCCCCGAATCGTCCAGTCGGAAAAAACGGGTGTCGCTCTATCGAAATTCTGGCTTAAATCGTTCACCAGACTTTTGTATTCAACGGTGTTTGATGTCCGCTGAAGAAAAGTCGAAGATATGCGGTAATCCGAATACGCGTAAAGAGTTTTTAGTTTCTTGACCGCATTTGCGAGTGTCGCCGGAACCGTGTTTTTTGTGTTCGCTTCGTTCGAGGCGATCAAAACTTGTAAAACGACCTCGTAACACGTTTCAGCTTGTGGCTGTTTAGTTTCACTTTGCGCAAAAACCGGCGCTGCGCTGAAGATCAAAAGAAACAGGAATATTTTAAAAAGAAATTTCGGTTTATTCATTGGTTTTTTTCTCCTTTAGAAAAGAATCAGGTATCTCAAACCTGTTAAACCAATGAGCCGAAATAAAGTTGCAAAAGATTTTTACGAACTCGCCTGAAAGATGCTTTCATCGATCCTCTGACCGAACGACATTATCGAAATTTCCGTCTCCTCGACTTGTTTACCATCAGCCCAAAGCACGGTGCGGGAAAAGACGAGCGTTCCCTGCACGTAATTATAATCATAGAATTTGCGGCGATATTTTATAGCGCCTTCGGTATATTCGAGCATCATTACGCGGAGGCTTTTCGTGCTGACAAAAAATCGCGTTTTGCGATCTTGTTTGTCGGTTACGTCGAGACGATAGAATTCGACGCCCATGACCTTTTCTTTACCGTCAAGCTTTAGCGTCGAACCGTTTTCTTTGTAGCGAAGCAGCCCCTCGATTCCGCGCCAAGTCTGATTTTCAAACTTTTTTGAAGCTTCGTCGGTCGGCTCAAAAACTTGCTCGTTAAAGATACCGAAAATCTTATCGTCCTTGTAAATCAACGCGAACCTGGCATTCGGATATTCTTGATTGAGTCTGATCCGTTCTTTTTCGAGACTGTCGCCCCGCAGCGTCCAGCGCTCGTAATCCGCCTTTTCAACCAGTCCCGTTGAATTAGTGAGCGTGATCTTGCCGCGCTCATACGTCGTTTTTCTAATATGATTAAGAGTCTCTCTGCCGCGCGGGTAGCCATAAACTAAAATCACGGATTCCGCAACCCCTTCGGCGGTTATATTACCAGCTGTAAGCAGCGGCGTACTCGAAACCGGCGTCGATTTTGGTACCGGTGTCGGCGTCGGTGTTGCTTGCGAGAAAACGGCAACCGCGCTATAGGCAAAGATCAAAGCAAAAAATATGAAGTTCTTAAAACGAAAAAGCACTAATAATTCTCCCGGTTCTTCTGAAAATTTTTCTCTTGCGGATTGTAGCACAAACAATAATAAACGGCACATTTTGTCTTTTCGTACTCGCTAAATTGATGAAATTTTTCGAAATTTGGATGCACGAGCGTTTTCACGGTTCAATGTTTTGTGTTTACCATTAAGATTATGCTTCACGTCGCGCTCGTCGAACCTGAAATTCCGCCGAACACTGGCAACATCGCGCGGATTTGCGCGGCGACTTTTACCGATCTGCACATTGTCGGCGTCACCGGCTTTAAGATGGATGATAAAACGCTGAAACGCGCCGGGCTTGATTATTGGAACGAAGTAAAACTACATCGGCACATCGACTTAGACGAACTTTACAGGGCTTTGCCAGATTCACGATTTCTTTATTTTACGACCAAATCAAAGCGAAATTATACCGATTGGAAATATCGAACCAACGATTGCCTTATCTTCGGACCGGAAACTCGCGGGCTTTCAGAAGATTTGCTGAAAGTGAATTGGGAACACTGTCTGACGATCCCAATGCCGAACAAAAACGTTCGCAGCCTGAATCTCTCAAGCTCCGTAGCCATTGTGCTTTACGAAGCTTTGCGACAAATCGAGTCTTAAAACGCTAACATCTTTTCAGCCCAAAAACGCATCTTATTCATGAAAAAACAAAGCAAAAGCTTTGATTATTTTTAATTGGAGATTAGAGAGATGAGAGTGCTGAAATATTTTTTGATTTTATCGATCGCAATTTTAAGTTTTTCGCTTGTTGAAGCTAACGCTCAAAGTTACGCAGACAGCAAATCTACCAGAGACGTTGAGCAAAAAATATTTAAAACGATCAATGGATTGCCGTATTACGGCGTTTTTGACCATATTTCTTTCGAGATTTCCGGCAAAACCGTAACTTTATACGGCAAGGTCGCTTCGCTGGGAACAAAAAGCAGTGCGGAGCGCGCCGTTAGAAAGATCGACGGTGTTGAAAAGGTTGTAAATCACATCGAAAATTTACCGCCGTCTCCTTACGACAACCGCATTCGGCTCGCTTTGCTGAGAACGTTTTACAACACCGCTGGCGTAAGCGTTTATCTTCGCGAACCGAGTCCGTCAGTCCGACTTATTGTACAGAGCGGGCGCGTAACGCTCGAAGGTTATGTGTACAACCGAGGAACGTCCGATTTGATGAACATTTTGGCGAACGGCGTTAGCGGTGTTTTCAGCGTGACGAATAATCTGGTGATTGAAAAAGAGATGATCAAGTAAACGTCAGCGCTTGCAAAAAGCGTTAAATAAAAGCCCGAGCGAAAGAGATTTTGTTCGGGTTTTTCTTTTGGATTTGATTTTTCCACCTCTAGGACATATCCTTTTCGTTTGTCTTTTGCGGCAGATTTACATCTATGATCGAAACAAAAAATATTAGAAATATAGCCATTATCGCTCACGTTGACCACGGCAAAACAACGCTTGTGGACGCGATGCTCAAACAATCCGGCACATACCGCGACAATGAAACGGTCGTTGACCGCGTGATGGATTCGATGGACCTAGAGCGCGAGCGCGGAATCACGATCATGGCGAAAAACACGTCCGTTCGCTATGGCGACTACAAAATAAATATCGTCGATACTCCGGGACACGCTGATTTTGGCGGTGAAGTCGAGCGCGTTCTAAAAATGGTTGACGGCATTGTTCTTCTCGTCGATGCAGCCGAAGGCTGTCTTCCGCAAACGCGCTTTGTTCTCAGAAAAGCGCTTGAATTAAAGCTTCCCGCCATCGCTTTGGTCAACAAGATCGACCGTCAGGATTCGCGACCCGAAGAAGTTCTTGACGAGATCTATGACCTTTTTATCGATTTGGGTGCAAACGACGATCAAATAGAATTTCCGGTTTTATATTCGATTTCGCGCGACGGGATCGCGAAAAAGGAACTATCCGATGAGTCAAAAACTCTCAAACCGCTCTTCGATCAGATCATAGAAACTATTCCTGCGCCAAAACAACTGAGAAACGATACTTTGCAGCTTCTGGTCGCAAATATCGACTACAATCCGTTCGTCGGGCGGCTTGCCATCGGAAGAATTTATTCGGGTGCGATCGCAAAAAATCAGGAAGTCATAGTTGCCAAGCGTGACGGCTCGACGCAAAAAACGCGTGTTAAGGAGCTTTATGTTTTCGAAGGGTTAGACCGCGAAACGGTAGAAAATGCGGGCGTCGGCGAAATCGTGGCGCTTGCCGGATTTGACGACATCAACATCGGCGAAACGATCACATTGGTCGATAATCCGAAACCGCTTCCGCTGATAAACGTTGACGAACCGACGATCTCAATGATC
>JBGTFE010000091.1:0-9676 GCA_041747435.1 Pyrinomonadaceae bacterium
GATTTCGATAATTTGTCTTCACGCTTTATAAATTTGCCTTTGCCGCAGCGCGATTACGCGCAAATGATTTCCGGGCAATCCGGAAAATTGGTGCTGGTCGTTCGCGAATGGTCAACCGCGCCCGGCGATTTTAGTTCGCAGCCGCAGTCGCAGGCGGTTTATTTGTACGATCTTGCGAAGGGCGGCGAGATGAGAAACTTTGTCGAAAAGATCGATGCAGTTGATGTTTTTCGAGACGGGACCGGTATATTGTTTCGGCGGGGACGGGATTACGTCATCAGTAAATTCGAAACGGGAACCACTAGAAACGGTGTCGGTAGCGACGGCAAGCAGGATTTTAGCAAGATCGAAGTTCGGGTTAATCCCGTCGAAGAATGGAAACAAATGTTTCATGAATCAATGCGAATCATGCGCGACTGGTTTTACGACCCGAATTATCACGGGCAAAATTTAGCGCAGCTCGAGCGCGAATATGCCGAATATTTGCCGACTATAACGCGTCGCATCGATCTAAATCGTTTGATGCAAATGATGCTTGGACACGTTTCCGTTAGCCATCTCGGAGTCGGCGGCGGCGATGCCTCTCCGCCTTTCGGACAAGGGAATCGCATCGGATTGCTCGGCGCGGATTATGCGATCGAAAATGGAAAGTACCGCTTTAAGAAAATTTACGGCGCAACTTCTTATTCAGCCGCTAATGGAACATTTAATGCGCCTTTAAGCCAACCGGGCGTCGATGTGCGCGAAGGGGATTACCTTTTGGAAGTCAATGGAAACAAGGTTGAAGCGACAAAAAATATTCTGACCTACTTTGAAAATACGCCGGGCAGACCTACGAAGATCACGGTCAGCACAAACGCTGACGGAAGCAGCGCGCGAACTTACACAGTTTACCCGACGAACGGCGAAAACCGTTTGCGCCGCGCAAATTGGGCTGAGAACAATCGCAAGCTCGTCGAAAAACTATCGGGCGGAAAACTCGGCTATATTTTTATCGAAGGCTACGACCCGAACGGTATTGGTAATGCGATCCGTGGTCTCACAGGTTATGCCGATAAAGCCGGAATTATTATCGATCAACGTTACAACGGCGGCGGCATCACGCCCGATTATTTGATCGAATGGATGCAGCGCAAGCCGCTTTATTATTATATGTTTCGCGACGGAGACGACATCGCAACGCCCGTCAATCCGGCGCCACCCGTAAAAGTGATGATCATCAACGAAATGAATGGCTCGGCGGCGGAAACGGGCGCGTTTATGTTCAAGCTCGGCAAGGTCGGCACGCTCGTTGGCAAGCGGACGTATGGCGGCGGGATCGGACCGTATTTTTTCACGCCGCGCCTTATCGACGGCGGACGCGTTCAACTGCCGAATCGCGCGGCTTATAATCCGAACGGAACATCTTGGGGAATTGAGAATCTCGGCGTGCAGCCTGACATCGACGTGGAGATAACG
The DNA here is from genome assembly GCA_041747435.1 of Pyrinomonadaceae bacterium. Taxonomy (GTDB): domain Bacteria; phylum Acidobacteriota; class Blastocatellia; order Pyrinomonadales; family Pyrinomonadaceae; genus JBGTFE01. Next base: position 1,459 of record JBGTFE010000091.1, read on the forward strand.
CCGCAGGATGTGCTCGCCGGACGAGATCCGCAGCTTGAAAAAGCGGTGGAAGTCGCGATGGCACAGATCGCAAAAAATCCTGTGATTCAACCAAAACGCCCGATTTTTCCGGTTCATCCTTACGCAAAACAGGAAACGACCGGTATTTTTGAATTACCGACGCCCGGTTCGGCTTTTCCTTTGCCGACGCCGAAACCGGAAGCGAAAGCGGTAACGGACGGAAAATTCGCCGAGTATCTAGGAAATTTCGACACGCCGATGGGCGTTGTAATTTTTAGTCAGGAAGGCGAAAAACTGATCGGTTTGGCAGGCGGTGAACGAATCGAGCTTTTGCCGGACGCTTCGGCGAAAGATAAATTTATCGCTCAACCCGCGGGCGTGACCGTTACCTTCGAACGCGGCGCGGACGGGAAAATCACAGGCGTAACGATCATTATTCCGAGCGGCAGAGAGATAAAAGGGAAGAAGATCAATTGAAAAAGAGCAGAAGATAAGACCACGTAGGAAAGTTCTCAGTATTAAACTTTTATAAATGCGGGGGCGGCTGCAACGTTGTACTTGCCCAAACGCTATGTCAGAAAATAACTCGCAGATCAAACATTCAAAGTTTTGGCTTTTGCTCGGTGTTCTATTCCTGGGTGGAATTCTGATCAATTGGTTTGAACAGCGCGGCGAAGCCGAAGTAAGCCGAAAACCGCTGTCGGAAATTCCGCAAAAGCTGGGCGAATGGCAGCAAAAGGGCGACGAAATTCGTTTTGACAAGCAAACGGAAAGCGTTTTGCGCACCGCCGATTACACAATGCGCGAATATTTTTCGCCCGAAGGCAGAGATGCGAATATTTACGTCGGTTACTACGGATCGCAGCGTTCGGGAGCGACGTATCATTCACCGCAGAATTGTCTTCCCGGCGCCGGCTGGGTGATGAAAGAACCCGGAACGATCGAGATAAAAACTCCCGGCGGAAAAACTTTCATGGCAAATCGCTACCGGATCGAAAACGGCATTTACGACGAGATAATGATCTATTGGTACCAAGGTCGCGGACGCACGGAAGCCAGTGAATATAGGGACAAAATTCACACGATATGGGACAGCGTTTGGCGCAGCCGCTCAGACGGTGCGATGGTTCGCGTGATGACGTCGGTCGGCGATGACGAAGCCGCAGCGACCAAAGCCGCGATTGATCTTTCCGCAATTCTAGCCGATAAACTTCCCGCATTTATTCCCGAATAAATCCAGTAAATAGTGAATAGTGAATCGTGAATCGCGCGAGATAAGAAAAGGCGCTCGTGGTTTACGTTTTGGCTTCAATTTTTCTGAAATCCTTTCGCGATTATCACTTTGTTCCCAATGCCAGCAAATAGCTGGATGATTTTTTGTCGGATAATCACAATCTCCGAAACAAAAAATTCTTGAAAATTAACTTTGATTTTTCGAAGTAACTCGCGGAAACCCGTTTTTCAGTCAATGCTCCGGCTGCGATTCGGGTTCTCCGCAAAAACTTTACACGGAAGATTTACAAACATGAAATATAGAGAGTGCCAATTTTTTTCTTTCAGGTTCCTTTTCACTGCCGTTTTGCTCGGCGCAAGCCTTTTTCTACTTTCCTGCGGCGGTTCCAAAGACAATCATTTAGCCCGCGGCGAAGAATATCTGCAAAAACGCAAATTTGAAGAAGCGCTGATGGAATTTCGCGCCGCCGCCGATATCGACAAAGATTCGGCTGCCGCTCATTGGGGTTTGGCGCGTTCGTACGAAAATCTCGGACAATTTTACGAAACGGTCGACGAGCTTCAGAAGGTCGGCAACTTGAATCCGGACAACCTCGATGCGCGTGCGAAACTCGGCACATATTTCCTGCTCAATACGCCGCCGCATATCGAAGAAACGCAGCGCATAATAGACGATATTTTTGCGCGCGACGAGAATTTTATCGAAGGGCACATTTTAAAGGCAAATCTTCTTGCCGCTGATGGAAAACCCGAAAACGAAGTTCTCGATGTACTTAACCACGCGATCTCTTTGTTTCCGACGCGAACCGAATCTTATGTTAGCCTTTCGCGTTACTTTATGAAGCTCGGCAAACCTGAGGAAGCCGAAAAAGCCGCGAAAAAGGGAATATCCGTAAATATGCAAGCCGCCGTCGGCTACATCGAATACGGACGATTTCTGGATTTTGCCGATCGCCCAAATGAAGCTGAAACGCAGTTCAAAAGAGCTTACGAAGTCGACGCCGGCAACATCGAAGCGCGCGAGGCGATCGCTTCATTTTATGTAGGGCAAAAACAGCTCGAAAAAGCCGAAACGGTTTACAACGAGCTCGTTCAGATCCAGGAAAACAGTCCGGAAAGTCGGCTGCAGCTCGCAAATTTTTATTCACAGATCAATCGGGATGATGACGCAATAGGCGTTTTCAATCAAATAATTGCAGAAAAACCGGAATATGTCCGCGCGCGATATCGTTTGGGCGACATTTATCTTGAACGCAAAGATTACGAGCAGGTCAACGCGCACACCGCGGAACTTCTGAAAATGAATGACGACGACACCACGGCGCTGATGCTTCGCGCTCGCGTCGCCTTGCAGCAAAACAAAGCGGAAGATGCGATTAAGGATTTAGAGGAAGTTTTGAAAAAGCTGCCGAGCTACAAAGACGCGTTGTTTTTTATGACGCAGGCGCGGCTCGCGCTCGGACAGCTCGATCAGGCGCGCGCTTTTATCGGCGATTTGGAAAAATATCATCCGAATTATTTAAGAACGCGTCTTTTGAAAATTCAGACGAGCTTTGCCGTCGGCGATGCCGAAGGCGCGCTTCGCGCAGCGGATGAATTGCTCGAAGCGGCGAAAAATGCGACACCGACCGCGGAAAACGACGCGCAATCGCTGGCGGAGCTAAAAATTCGCGCTCTTTCGGCTCGCGGAATGGCGTATCTCGAACTCGGAAAATTCACCGAAGCGCGGAGCGATCTGCAGGAAGTTGCGCGCGTTTCGCCGAAGTCTTCCGCGGCGATGATAAATCTGGCAAAAGTCGCATCGGCTGAAAAGAAACTGCCGGAAGCTTTGGAATTATATGAAAAAGCAGCGACGCTTGACGTTAAGAATTTTGACGCTCTGAGCGGCGCAATAGGAATTCTCAATCGTCAAAAACAATTCACCGCGGCGCACGCGCGAATCGATAAAGCGATCGCTGAAAACGACGGTCGAAACGATATTCTGCCCGCGCTTCACTATCTGAAATCTGACATTTTTTCGGCGGAAAAGAAAGTCGAAAGCGCCGAAGCCGAACTCAAGAAAGCGATCGAGATCGATGAAAATTATCTGCCCGCATATTCGGCTTACGCCTCGATCCTGGTTGCGCGAAATCAAACTCAGGAAGCCGTTGCACAATATCAAAAAGTCGTTGAAAAGAAACCGTCAGCCAGCATTTACACTTTGATCGGAATTCTCGAAGAAGCCCGAAACAACAGCGCGGAAGCCGAAAAAAATTACCGCAAAGCCTTGGAAGTTTCGCCCGATTCGCCGATCGCGGCAAATAATCTGGCGTGGCTGATCGCGGAAGCGGGCGGCAATTTGGACGAAGCGCTGACGCTTTCGCAGGCGGTCGTTAAACGAAGCGCGAACAATGCCGGATTTTACGACACGCTCGGTTGGGTTTATTTCAAAAAAGGCTTGTATTCGCCGGCGGTCGAGCAATTTAAGAAAGCCGTCGCGCTCGACGCGAAAAATGGCGATTATCGAAGGCGTTTGGAAATGGCAATGGCTTCTGCCGGCGGGAAAAGCTAGACCGACGGTTTGAGCCGGGAAACTGAAAAATGGGCGCGATTGCGATTTTTTTAGAAACGACGAATCAAAATATGCTTTTCGGAATTTTACCCGAATCACTCGGTTTGCTGCTTTTCGGGATCGGCTTGGTCGTTTTAACGATGCTGCTGCGTTGGGTTTTTACACGGTTAACGGCGGTAAAAGACGAAAAGCGCATAAAGAATTAATTAGGAAAAAGAGATGAGCGTTGAATTTAGACAAAGAACGGCTGGGGAATTTATTCAGGCTTTGAAACGCCGCAAATGGTTTATTTTGCTGCCGGTTTTGACGATGACAATGGCGATCGGCTACGTCGTTTATAAGCTGCCGAGCGTTTATGAATCGAAAACGATCCTGACCGTCAAACCGCCGACAATCTCTGAAAAAGTGGTTCAGTCTTTGACGGACGAAGATCTATCGCAGCGGCTTCAAACGATCAATACTGAAGTCTTGAGCCGCAATTCGCTCGAGCCGATGGTGCAAAAATACGAGCTATTCAAACTGGAAAAAGACGCCGGAATGGATATGGCTCTGATCATCGAAAAGATGTATAAAAACATCATCGTCGAAGTCGATAAAAGCGACAACGGCGATCAAAAGGTGGCGTCGTTCAATATTAAGTACCGCGACCGTTCGCCCGAAGCAGCGCGAAACGTAACCGCCGAACTCGCAAGCAAATACGTCAATGCTCAGGTTTTGCAATCGACGCAAACGGCTGAAGTTACGCGTGAATTTCTTGAAAATCAGCTAGCCCAAGCAAAGAAAACTCTGGACGACAAAGATAAAGAAAGGCTCGACATTATGATGCAGAACGTCGATATTCTGCCGGAAGCCGTTCAAGGTTTGATCGCTCAGCGCGAAGGTCTTCAGACGCGCGAAGAAACGATCGCCAAGGATAAACAAAATCTTTTGAGCGAAAAAGGAAGATTAAATGACAGCATTCGCTACTTGAACAGCCAGGCGCGGATGATGGAAGACGTTAACGAAAAACAGGTTGAGCTTACGGAGAGCGCCTCGACGCGAATCGAAGACACACCGGCGTATGCGCAACTCGTGCAACGGCGCGCGGAATTGAGAGCAAAACTGGAAAAATTGAAAATTTCCTTAAGAGATAAGCATCCGGACGTGCTGGCTGCAAACAACGACCTTGAAAAGATTGAGGATGAGATAAGCGCGCTGGCTAAAAATTCTCAGCGCCGCGTTCAGGATTTCAAAAAAGCAAATGCGCTGAAAACCGAAGTTCAAAAGAAGAACGTTGAGCTTGAGAAGCAGCGCACCGAAAGTCAGATCGCGCAGATCGACATTCAGCTTTCGAGAAAAGACGACGAACTGCGCCGAAACGCGGCGGAGATCACTCTCATTGATCAAAAGATCAACGCCTCGCCGAACGTCAAAGTCGCGCTCGAGGGAATCGACACGCAATATCAATCCGCGAAGCAAACTTACGACGAGCTTTTGAAAAAGAAAAATGACGCGACTTTGCAGGTTGATCGCGAATCGAACGCGCAAGGCGAAACCGTGCGGGTGGTCGATCCGGCAAACTTGCCGTCGTCGCCGGTTGCGCCAAAGCGTTATCTTTTGACCGGCATGGGAGCCGCGATCGGTCTGATGCTCGGGCTGCTTTTAGCCGGCGCATTTGAAATTCCGCGTCTTTTCAAAATTCAAAATATCGAAGATGCGAAACACTACACCGGTTTGCCTGTTTTGGCGTCGGTTCCGCCGCTGCTTTCCTATAACGAGAAATTGTGGCGAGCGCGATCGCATTGGATGAAAGTTTTAACCGGAACAGCGGCGGCAATAACCGCAATTCCGATCATTGTGATGATACTGCAGGCGACACGCGTTTTTGAACGTGTGGTTTCGTAAAACGTAGCGCCGCCTTCTCGGCGGCTGTCCTGAGAGCATCTTGCTCTCAGATAAATTTGGAGCGTCGGCAACATGCCAACGTTACAAAGTGAGGAAGAGAAATGTATAAAGAATTTTTTGGTTTAGAAGATGTTCCGTTCACATTGACGCCCGACCCGCGTTTTATCGTGTTCACGCCGAGCTACAACGAGGTTCTCGCGAGCCTCTATTACGGCTTGGAAAACGCAAAAGGCTTGATCGTTCTGACCGGCGAAGTCGGCACGGGAAAAACAACCGCGCTCCGATGGATACTGCGTCGGCTCGATTCCTCCGTTCTCGCGGCTTACGTTTTTAATCCGCGTCTTTCGATCGATGAATTTTATCATCACGTAACGCAAATGCTCGGCATCACCGATTGGTCGAATAAATCCGAGCTTTTGACCGAAATGGGCAAAGTGTTGGCGGATCGTCACACGCGCGGACTGCGCACGGTGATAATTATCGATGAAGCACACGAGCTTTCAGATTACGTTCTCGAAGAAATTCGCCTGCTTTTGAATTTTGAATCAGACAACGCGAAACATCTGCAGATCGTTTTAACCGGACAGCCTGAATTGCGCGACAAGCTAAACCAGCCGAATTTGCGACAACTCAAACAACGCGTGGCGCTTCGATGCAAAATGCATCAGCTTCCGAATGTTGAAGAGGTCGAGCGCTACATCACCGAGCGGCTCCTTATCGCCGGTTCCGATCAGCCGAACGTATTTACGCCCGGCGCGATCGATTTTATCTTTCAGTGTTCAGAGGGAATTCCGCGCCAGATCAACAATCTTTGCGACAATGCGCTGATCACGGCTTATGCCGCCGGCGAACAGATCGTCGGCAGACAAATTATCGAAGACGTCGCGGACAATCTTGATCTTTTGCCGCGCAAGGATGCGCTTGCGGCAAAAATAGTCGCCGAAACCGTTAATTCATCGCGGGTTCTTACACCTCAGGCGCGCGAAGAGCTTTACAAAAATCAAAGCCGCGTCGAGCCGAGCAAGGCGAAGACATTTCAAAAGCCGGCGGCGAAAGCGAACGGTGCCGTTAGAACGAACGGGAAACAAAACGCAAACGGAAAGAAGCCCGTTTTCGACGATCTTGACGATGACGTGAGTCTGGAAATTGAGGTTGGCGGATTTTATTAAATTCCAAATTCCAAATTCCAAATTCCAAACTCCAGATTCCAAATTTGAAGTCTTAAATAGATTACGGAGTAATCAAAAATGAGTATTCTTAGAGCGTTACAAAAACGACAATCCGAAGAAATCGAAGTTTACAAAAAGCCGGCGATCGAGATAGTTTCGTCCACAGTTGTTCCTTTTGACAAAAATGCCAGACGAGCAAATCGACCGCCCGAACTTTTTTCGGGAAATGAGCTGAAAATTGGAAACCCGGGTTCGGCGTTCAATGGGCAGTCGGATTCTTTGATCGGGACGGCACTCCCTGATTCGAGGTCGGAAAATACTGTCGGGGCAACATCGAACGCCGTTGGCTTAACGCGCATTGCCGAAAATCACCTGCCGGAATTTACCGCGTGGGAAATTGAAGCAGAGCGCGTTGAGCCGCGTCTTGTAGCGATCACACAGCCGCATTCAAATTATTGCGAAGAATACAGAAGCCTGCGCACACACGTTCTGCACCAAAGTCAGAAACGGAAATTACAGTCGATCGTTATCGCGAGCATCAATCCGAGCGAAGGAAAATCCGTTACCGCGCTCAATCTTTGTTGGCTTTTGGCACAGACGGACGGCGTAAAATGTTTGATCATCGACGCCGATCTGCGAATGCCATCGCTGACCGATTATCTTGGGATCGAAACCGACAAAGGTCTTTCCGATATTTTGGCGGAAACGGCGAACGTAAAGGAATCGATCATCAAACTCGAACCTGCCGGACTTCATATTTTGCCCGGCGGCGACGCCACGAGCAACGTCGCAGAATTGATCTCAGGTCCGAAATTCAAGGAAATTTTACGCGAGTGCCGCGAAATGTTCGATTTTGTGATCATCGACGCGCCGCCGCTTGGAATATTCACCGACGCCGCGGTTTTGATGAATCATTCGGACGGCGCAATGCTCGTAATTCGAGCCGGAAGAACGCGTTACAGCGCCGTCGACCGCGTCATGGAAACCGTTCCGCGCGATAGAATGCTCGGCGTTGTTCTAAATCAGAGCGAAGATGTTTTGGATGAAAGTCATTACAGCTACGGCTATTACCAAAACAAAAACAGACTGCCGTCAAACGCGCTGTCGAAAGCCTAAACCAAGAGATGAATGCAACAAAATTCAGCCCGCGCACCATCTGGTTGATATTTGCAGATTCCGCCATTATTTACGGCGGGATCATTCTCGCTTTGTATCTGCGGCTCGGGTTTACCGGTTCCGCATACGAACTCACCGAAAGAAACGGCTGGTATAAGATCGCGCTCGCCGTTTGTTTCTGTCTTCTAAACCTTTATTTTTACGACCTTTACGATTACACGGTGATGGGAAATCGCCGCGAGCTTTTGCTTCGGCTCGTGCAGGC
>JBGTFE010000092.1:0-28440 GCA_041747435.1 Pyrinomonadaceae bacterium
CGAAGCACTGCCGGTTTGATCGCATTCCAATTTGGAAACTCAAACGATAAACCCGTGCAGGGTGACTACACCGGCGACGGCAAAGCGGACGCGGCTTTCTACCGACCTGCAACCGGCGAGTGGTTTGTTTTGCGAAGCGAAGATCAAAGTTACTTTTCATTCCCGTTCGGCACAAACGGTGATGCTCCCGTTCCCGGCGATTATGACGGCGACGGAAAAACGGACGCGGCGGTGTTCCGTCCGTCAAACAGCACCTGGTTTATCCAGCGAACGACAGCCGGAGTTTTGATTCAACAGTTCGGAAGCGGCGGAGACAAAGCCATTCCGAATGCTTTTGTACCTTAAAAGCTAACGGCGCGGTGAAAATAATGAGTTTTATGTTTACAGTTTTGCATTAACGGTTTTTTGAATTTTATTTTCGGTAGTTTTTCCGCGCCCGGGCTTTTGAAGTAGCGTGGCGAAAGGTGATAATCCGCGCGTCATTTCGGGAACGGATAGGAAACAAATTGACTTTAAGATTCAAGGGGGAGTTTTTGACAATGAATAGAAAATGGTTTTTTGTATTTTTAATAGTATTCGTAACAATTTGTGTAACCGTATTTTCAGGAGTTTTTATAAAAACTAAAGAAATCGGGAACATTGTTTTGCCGGTCGGTGAAGACAACCGTCTCGGGCAAAAACTCTCACAAGATTACGGTAATTTGCCGATTCATTTCGAGCGGAATTCGGGACAAACCGACGCGCGGGTGAAATTTCTCGCCCGCGGAAAAGGTTACACGCTGTTTTTAACCGACGGTGAAGCCGTTTTAAAATTGCAAAAGCCGGAGCGATCGGCAGTTTTGCGGATGAAACTCGTGGGCGCGAATCGTTCGCCTCAGATTGTCGGGCAGAATGAACTGGCGGGCAAAAGCAACTATATTGTCGGCGATAATCCGAACCAGTGGAAAACCGACGTGCCGAATTTTTCCGGCATAAGATATAAAGAAGTTTATCCGGGCATTGACCAGGTTTTCTACGGCAACGGGCGGGAGCTTGAATATGATTTTGTAGTTGCGCCGGAAACGGATTATCGGCAGATTGCGATTGATTTTACGGGTGCGGAAAATCTTGAGATCAACCAATCAGGCGAACTCGTTTTGACCGTCGGAGGCGAGAAAATCGTCCAGAAAAAACCGTTTGTCTATCAGGAGATCGGAAACGAGCGACGCGAAGTTGCCGCGAATTATTCAATCCAAAATCCAAAATCTAAAATCCAAAATCCAAGAGTTGGTTTTGAAATTGGTGAATATGACCGCTCGAAACCGCTCACGATTGACCCGGTTCTGGTTTATTCGACTTATCTCGGCGGCAACGAAGCGGATAGCGGCATAGCTATCGCGGTTGACGACGGAGGGAATGTTTACGTTACTGGCAATGCGGATTCGTCTAATTTCCCGACCGTCAACCCCTACCAGGCGAATGAAGCGGGCAACGGCGACGTTTTTGTCACCAAGATCAATGCGGCGGGAACCGCGATTATCTATTCGACATATGTTGGAGGCAGCAGGGGCGACAGCGGCCGAGGCATTGATATTGACAACGCGGGCAATGCCTATGTGACCGGGACGACCGGCGCCTCGATTTCATTTAACGATTTTCCGACCGTTAATGCCTTTGACAATTCCTACGGCGGTACGGACGATGCGATTGTTTTTAAATTGAATCCGGCGGGAAACGCTCTTTTGTATTCCACATATCTCGGCGGCAGCAATAGTGATATCGGGCATGAAATTAAGGTCGACCGCTCGACGGGTGAGGCGTTTGTCGCCGGAAACAGCTTGTCGCAAGCGGGATTTCCGACGACACCCGGAGCCTTTAATTCGACTTGCTCAAATTGCTCAAGCGGTTCGTTTGTTACAAAATTCAACGCTCAAGGCTCTGCGTTAATTTACTCGACTTATGTCGGACCGGGACCGGCGAACGATTTGGCGATTGACGCGGGCGGCAACGCCTACATCACGGGTTCGACGACCTCAACTGCTTTCCCGATTACGCCGGGCGCGGTGCAGCCAACCTGCACGGGCTGTAATTTAGGGCGTTCGGATGCATTTGTGACCAAACTCAACCCGACCGGCACGGCACTGGTCTATTCGACTTATCTCGGCGGCAGCATTGACGAGGTAGGCAACGGCATCGTGGTTGATATCGCCGGAAACGCATATGTCACCGGACGAACGGAATCCGGAACCGGCAACAGCGTTTTGTTTCCAACCACGCCGGGAGCCTTTCAAACCGTCAGTCTCGGCGTTCCCGACGGTTTCGTAACCAAGGTTAATCCGACCGGAACTGCTTTTGTTTATTCGACCTTTCTCGGCGGAAACGTCCGCGATGAAGCGTTCGGCATCGCCACCGACGCGTTCGGCAACGCGCACATCATCGGGCAAACGCGCTCGAGAGATTTGCCGCTGGTCAGTCCCTTTCAATCAATTTGTCCGCAAAATGGCGACTGCGTTTTTATGGCTTCGCTAAACCCGGCGGGCGCGGCACTCATATTTTCTACTTTCTTCGGTCAAGGATCGGGATTAGAAGTCGCAGCAGATAGTGCGGGGAACATCTATGTGACGGGCGTAACCTATGATGGATTAGCGAATTTGCCAACGATGAACCCGATTCAGCCCAATCACGGTGCGGGAAATTCCGTTTTTGACGGGTTTGTCGCTAAAATTCAAGTACAACAAAACCAAACACCGCGCACTGCGTTCGATTTTGACGGCGACGGCAAGGCGGATGTTTCCATCTTTCGTCCGACGGGCGGCGAATGGTGGATGCAGCACAGTTCCGGCGGTATGTTTGCACTTCAGTTCGGCAGTTCGACCGATAAGATCGTTCCCGCCGATTACACGGGCGATGGCAAAGCCGATGTTGCCGTCTGGCGCGAATCAACCGGCGAATGGTTTATTCTGCGCTCGGAAGATTTGAGTTTTTACGCTTTCCCGTTCGGCACTGACGGTGATATTCCCGTTCCGGCGGATTTCGACGGCGACGGTAAATCGGACGCGGCGGTTTTTCGCCCGTCAAATTCGGTCTGGTATGTTCAAAAATCTTCGGGCGGAGTTTCGATTCAAACCTTCGGACAGAACGGCGACAAACCCGGTGCGGCGGATTATGACGGCGACGGAAAAACCGACATCGCCATCTTTCGACCGCAATCGGGCGAATGGTGGATTCAGCGAAGTTCGACCGGAGCGATTTATGCTATTCAGTTCGGTGGTTCAACGGATATAACCGTTCCGGCTGATTACACGGGCGATGGCAAAGCCGACATCGCCGTTTTTCGCCCGGCGACGGGAGAATGGCTGATCTTGCGAAGCGAGGACAACAGCTATTATGGTTTTCCGTTCGGCGCGAATGGAGACAAACCTGTTCCGGCGGATTACGATGGCGACGGGAAATCAGATGCGGCGGTTTTCCGCAACGGCGTGTGGTATCTGTTACAAAGCACGAATGGAGTTTCGATTTTCCAATTCGGTCTGGCAGATGATGTTCCCGTGCCGTCCGCTAATCTTCCGTGATCTCGATAAAAGTTTTTTGAGATTTCATAAACGTAAAAGTCTTTTTATTCAAAAATATTTGGATAGAAAGACTTTTCCTCATAACTTCCGGTCAAAATTTTTAAATGCGTATAATGAGATTGCACAGCTTTCAGTCACGAGAATTTTTTGAGAAAACTTAATTTAAAAATTTATGTGCAGAAACATCAAAACACTTTACAATTTCAAACCGCCGGCGACCGATGAAGAGATTCGCGCCTCGGCGATCCAGTTTGTTCGAAAGTTGAGCGGTTTTAATAAGCCTTCGGCGGCAAACAAAGACGCTTTTGAAACGGCGATCGAGGAAGTGACGGCTTCGGCGAGAAAGTTGATCGATTTGCTCGTCACCAACGCGCCGCCGCGAGACCGCGAGGTGGAACGCGAGAAGGCGAGAGAGCGAAATCGTGTAAGGTTTGGGGATTGAATGGAGCGCGGACGCCCTCGTCCGCAAAGCGAATGAAACGCGCTAAAAAGGCTATATCATAATTGGGGAGTTTTATGTCGCAAGCGACATTGCGGACGAGGGCGTCCGCGCTCCGTTAGTTCAGCTTTATAATCCTTCCTTCTAGCCGCGGCGAGATATCTTTGTCCGGCGCATCACGTATCGCTTTTTCAAGCAGATCGGAATCTTTCGGCGCGGTTGCGGCGTCGGTCAAAACTTTACCTTTTGCGAACATCGTGTAGCCGTCGCCGCCTTTTGAAACGAGAAAATCTGAAGTCGCAAGCGTATAAACGGCATCGTCAACAACGCGCTTTCCGCCGACAAAAATTTCCATCACGCGGCTTCCGACGGGCTTTGTCGTATCGAACGAAAATTTAATTCCCGAAACTTGCGGAAAGCGTCCCGGCTCGTTGTCTTCGCCTGCGGCGCTCCGCGCAACGCCGTGTTCGAGAATTTCCTTCAAAAGTTTTCCTGTAATTTCCACTTTTACGACAGGATTATTGAACGGAAGAATTGAAAGCACGTCGCGCTTGGTCAAAACGCCGGGCGCGTATGTCAGATCGGCGCGAATCGAACCGCCGTTGACGAAACCAATATCCGCGTCAACAGCGTTTCGATAAGAATCCGCGATAAAATTCCCGATATTTGTTTCCTTCGTGCGGTTCGAAAGCGAAAGCGCGTCAAGTTCGACGGATGTTTCGCCGACTTTGACCGATAGTTTCTCCAATAGCGGTTTATATTTCTCGAAAACCCATGCGAATTCTTTCGCGTCTTCGGTCGCATCCGTTACAGGAATTATTTCCCAATCAATGCTCGTTAATTTCTTTGTTTTCGCGTCGAAATTCAGGTTAAAACGTCCGAGTTCGCGCGCGTCGGCGGTCATTTTAAAGATCGGCGTGCCGTTTGAAGACGACTGCAAAAGTGTATGTTCGTGTCCGCCGAGGATCAGATCGAAACAAGCGCAGCCGGCGAGTTTTTTGTCCTGCGCCATAAAAAGATGCGTCAGACCGATGACGGCATTTGCGCCCGCCGCGCGCATTTTCGGAACTAGGTCTTTCGCCGTTTCACAATAATCTTTGACAGTCAAAAAAGATTCCATCGAGGACGTTTCTTTTGTTTCAGGCAAGAGCAAGCCGATAATTCCGACCTTAATGCCGCCGAAATCCTTGATCACAAAAGGCGGCGTTTCGGCAAAAATTTTGTTGCTGCGCGTGTCGAAAACATTCGCGCCGAGCCACGTGAATTGCGATTCCTTTATCCGCTCGAGCAATTCCGCCGTTTTTATATCGAATTCGTGATTCCCGAAAACTGCGTAATCAATGCCGAGCGCATTCCATGCGTCAATCATCTGCGCGCCTTTATACGTCCGTGTTTCGACCGAAGGCGAGAGCGTATCGCCGCCGAGCGTGAAAATAAGGTTCGGGTTTTCTTTTTTGATCTGATTTTTGAGCGTTAAGATCCGCGCCAAGCCGCCGCGTTTTCCGCCGTCAACCGGCGCGAATTGATAAACGTCGTTGACGTGCAGAATCGTTACACGAGTTGTTTGTGCAAGAATTGTCGACGAAAAAAAGAGCAGTAAAACAAAGATGAATGAGACTTTTTTCATGATCAAATTTTTAGATGCGTGCGCGCTTCCCAAAGCTCAGGAAAGAATTTTTTCGTTAAGGTCTTTTGCAGATAACCAACGCCTTCCGAGCCGCCGGTGCCGGGTTTCATTCCGAGCATTCTTTCCACCATAATTACGTGATTTGAGCGCCAAAACAGAATTTGCTGATCGTGTTCCATGAGCAGATCCTGCAAAAGATAAATCTCGCGATAATTCTCCGGATGCGTGAGGATGTCGACGATCGCAGCCACGCGCTTATCGTGATCGGAAACCTCAAAACCGTTGCTTTCAAGCAACTTCCAGAAAGCATCGGCAAGGCTCGGCTCGGTTAGTCTGCGGCTAAGTTTTGCGAGCGCAAATTCATCCGTCTTAAATGCGTTGAGGATCTTTTCGTCCTTTGCGCCGGAAAGAAATTCGATCTCGCGAAACTGCATCGACTGAAAACCGCTCGCCGGATTGAGCTTTTCGCGGAATTCGAGAAATCCAATCGGCGCCATTGTTTCTAAAACGTGAATCTGCGTGACGAGAATTTTTTCGATCGAGACCATCACGCGCAGGCTGTGATTCGCCCGAAAGATGCGACCTTCATTGAGCCACTGAATCGTTGCGTCGATCTCGTGCAGAATTTGTTTGAACCAAAGCTCGTAAGTTTGATGAATGACGATAAAAAGCAGCTCGTCGTGGCTGACGGGTTCGGAAAGCGTTTCCTGCAGCTCGATAAGCTCCGGAACTTTCAAGTATTTGTTATAAGAAAGCGGCGCGTTTTTGCCGTATTCATTTGCCATAAAATTGTTATCGGAACATCCATTTAATCTTCCGTTATCGCCTATTTTATGTCAATTTGGCTTTTTTTCGCGCCAAAACAGAATTTTTTCAGCGATTCATCTTGACACAGCCTGTAATATTCGCTAAATTTTGCATCGTCTATAAAAAACAACGCAGCAGAATATCCCCAAAAAATCTTGCAGTTTAAGATTTTCTAAAGTTTTTAGGAATGAGTTTTTAGCGATTTTAATCTGCGTCTCGATCGAGCCAATCTAAGGCTTGAGATGCGGATTTTTGCTCCGAGCGCGCTTCAGCGAGAGCGACGCGTTCGGAAATTGAGAATAAACATCGAGCGATGTTAGAAAGTTAAATTCACTGAAGTTTGTAGGAGGAATTAGAAAAGATGTTGAAAACTATCGGCAAGGTCAAATGGTTTAATAACGCAAAGGGTTACGGATTTATCGAACAGCCCGGAGAGCAGGATATTTTCGTACATTACAGCGCGATTTCCGGTGACGGTTATAAGACTTTGATCCAGGGCGAAGAGGTCGAGTTTGAAGTGACCAACGGACCGAAAGGACCGCAGGCGGAAAACGTGATGAAGGTTTAAGTAAATCGTTTGACCGTTTCCGCTTTTTTCTCCTCAAAAAAACGGACGGCATTAAAAAACAAAAAGGCGGCTGTTCATTATCGAACAAGCCGCTTTTTCTGTTTTCATTTAAAAACTCTTAATAAATTTCGTCACCTTTTGCTTTGAGCAGTCTCCGCCAAAGCTCTCGATAGGAAGTGAACCGCGAAACGATCGTATTGTATTGATAACGCTGCGCGTAGGTCAGACTTCTATCGTCGGCAATTCGTTTTATCGCAGATTCGAGCCGCGCGCGCGCTTCGAGCGGCGGACGCTTTGTTCCGCCGTTAAAATATATGTCGAAATCGATCTTTAGCTTGCGCGTTTCGTCTTCAATTCGCGCAATTTGCTGGTCAATATTGAGCGATTCTTCCTGCCTAGCCTGATTCTGACGGTATAACCTGTTGCCTAAAATTGCCATTTGGTTTTTTCTCTGGAGATGGAGGAACGAGACAGTCCCTTTTTAAATCAAATCTCCAAAGCCGAAAATATTCCTTAAAATTTTCTGTTTTGCGTTAAAATGATTTTTATGAAAAACGGAAACTCTTCCGAAAGCGCCGAATTTTTGCGGCTTTTGCCTTCGGTTGACGCGCTTTTGCAAACGGAAACCGCCAAACAGCTTTTACCTGAAACCGGCGCAAAATATCTCACCATTCTTGCGCGAAACGTAACCGAATCTTTGCGGCTGGAAATACAAGAAAACGGCGACCAAGATCTTTCGCGCGAACGTTTGCTCAAAATAGCCGAGCAAAATTTGGAAGATTTGTGGAAAATTGAACAACGATCGAAATTGCAGCGAGTCATAAACGCGACCGGCGTCATCATTCATACGAATTTGGGACGCGCGCCTCTGCCTGAAAGCGCGCGAAAAGCGATCCTTGAAGAGGCTTCGCGGTATTGCAATCTCGAATACGATCTCGAAACCGGAAGACGCGGACGGCGCGGCGTGCGAGCCGAAAAACTTCTCGCCGAGCTCACCGGCGCGGAGGAAGCTCTGATCGTGAACAACTGTGCGGCAGCGGCGTTTTTGGTTTTGACGGCTTTGGCGCAAGGTGGCGAAGTGATAATTTCACGCGGCGAGTTGGTTGAGATCGGCGGCGATTTTCGTATTCCGGACGTGCTTGAGCAATCCGGCGCTATTTTGCGCGAAGTGGGCACGACCAATCGAACGCGTATTTCCGATTACGAAAAAGCGATAAACGAAAAAACTCGATTGATATTAAAAGTTCATCCTTCGAATTATCGAATCGTCGGTTTTACGGCGACGACGGAAGTTTCGGAATTAGGCGAATTGGCTCGGCGAAATAATATTCTATTTGTCGAGGACGCCGGCTCTGGCGCGATGTTTGATCTCGGCGCGCACGGTTTGTACGACGAGCCTGTTATCAAAGAATCGATCGCCGCCGGCGCGGACGTCGTAACCTTCAGCGGCGATAAACTCCTCGGCGGTTTGCAATCCGGCTTGATCGTCGGGCGGCGCGAAGTGATCGAAAAAGTTCGCAAACATCCGCTTTATCGCGCTCTGCGGGTCGATAAACTCATCTACGCCGCGCTGGAGGCAACGCTCGAAATTTACCGAAAAGAAACTGCTTTGCACGATATTCCCGTTTTGAAAATGCTTTCTTTAACAAACGAAGAACTAAAAACCCGAACGGAAAATTTCGCTGCGAATTTGCGCGAAAAACTCGGTCAGAATCACGATCTGCAATTTGAAGTTGTCGTAGGAAACTCTGTCGTTGGCGGCGGCTCCGCGCCAATGGTCAGGCGCGTCTCAACACTCTTGGCTTTGAAACATGCGCAAACTTCGGTCAGTCGTTTGGAAGAAAATTTAAGATTCTCCAAGCCGCCGGTCATCGCTCGAATTTTGGATGATAAAATCTTGATCGATCTGCGAACTGTTTCAGTGGATGAAGAAAGTGAACTTTTGGAGATTCTTGCAGACCTCGAACGAAAACCGTTTAAGGAGAAATAAATAAGAATCTGCCGGACTTTGGAGCAAAACCTAAAATTGATTCATTAAATTCAAGGAGTTTACTGGGTGATCGCTTACCTTGGAAATCATAATTATGGCTCATACCGAGAAAAAAAATATTTCACAAAATATCGCAGATTTTCGTCGGACAAAGAATATTCACTATCTCTTTGCCGCTTTTGTTCTTGTCATTAGACAAAAAAGATTCTTGGAGGTCGTCTTTGGTATATATTGTTTTTTGTTTCACAAACCCTCCAAGATCGAAGAAGATAACGAATTTCAAATCACAGACCATATTTCCAATGTAAAGAAGCACATTGTAGAAAGACGAAAACAGAGAGAAAAAATACTTTTGGAAGTATCAAATCAACTTTGCGGAAAAGACACGACACTTTATTCTTCGGACCATGGATATATATTAAATGAAACGGGTTTCATCCTCGGAGAATATGCTGAGCATTCCGCACGAATTTTTGTAAAAAGTGCTGACGAATTGACCATATGTCAATTTTATCAAACAGTTCCTGGAGTTCGACACATACATTCGATATTGCAAAGCGGTGAGAGTTTGTTTGTTTCAACAGGAGATTCAAACAAATTTCTTGATAGATGGCACTGTAGCAATGGACGCTTGAAGTTTGAGAGGAGAATTTTGCATAAACTTGGCGGGTTTTCAGCCTGTTGCAGAATAAAAGGAAAACATTTTTTCGGGTCTGATTTTAGTGAAAGACCCAACTATATTTTTTGTCTTGACACAGGGCAAAAATGGTATTTTCCAAAACCAGCCTATACCCAGTATTGTTACCGTATGTTCCCGTTAGACGATCGCTATATATTTTGCGTTAACATAAGTTTGCCGAATATCTCACAGCGACGAACAATAACGGTTTTTGACACACAGACTTGGTCGTTTGTTTATTGTCATGCTTATCATGGTCGTTCCGGGCTAAGAAATGGAACTTGATTCGGAAACCGGGGAGCGCAGTCCTTTGTTGGCATGTGCGGCGTGTAAGCGCGGCGTCACCCATTCTTCTGCGCAAAATCCTTCATAAATCCGACCAGCGCCTCGACGCCTTCTTTTGGAAAAGCATTGTAGATCGAGGCGCGGATGCCGCCGACGCTGCGGTGTCCTTTTAAGCCGTCCAAGCCCTGCGCGGTCGCTTCGGAGCAGAATTGCTTTTCGAGATCCTCGGACGGCAGACGGAAAGTTACGTTCATCAATGAACGTGCAGATTTTTCGGCGTGTCCGCTGTAATATCCGTCACTCGAATCGATCGCGTCGTATAGAATTTTTGCTTTTTCTTCATTGAGCTTCTCCATTCCAGCAAGCCCGCCTTTTTCTTTCAGCCAATCGCAAACCAGACTGATTATGTAAATTCCCCACGTGTTCGGCGTGTTGAGCATCGAATTATTTTCGGCAAGCGCGCGATAATCGAGCAGAGAATGTTGATTTTCGGGAACTTTTGCAATTAGATCGTCGCGAATGATTACGAGCGTGACGCCCGAAGGTCCGATATTTTTTTGCGCGCCGCAATAGATCAGCGCGTGTTTTGAAACGTCGATCGGTTTTGAAAGAATGTTCGAAGAAGCGTCGCAAACGACCGGAATTCCGCCGCCGTCAAGATCGTATTTGAACTCGACGCCTTCGATCGTTTCGTTCGAGGTGTAATGAACATATTTTGCGTTTTCACTGAAATTTAATTCGTCCTGCGCCGGCACCGATTTAAAGCCCGAATCGGCGGACGAAAATATAGTGTTCGCATTGCCGCAGCGCTTCGCTTCTTTAATCGCTTTTTTGCCCCAGGCGCCGGTAATAATGTAATCCGCCGTTTCATCTCTTCCGAGAAAATTCATCGGGATCATCGAAAATTGCAGTGTCGCACCGCCCTGCAAAAATAGAATTTTATAATTCTCTGGAATTTGTAAAAGCTCGCGGATGCCTTTTTCGGCGCTTGCGAGAATCGGTTCAAAATGTTTCGAGCGATGGCTGACCTCCATCACGCTCATCCCAATCCCGCCCAGCGAAATCATTTCATCTCTTGCTTTTTCCAAAACAGAAAGCGGCAAACACGCCGGTCCGGCGCTGAAATTGTAAATCCTATCCGTCATTTTGATCTCCTAATTAATAGTGCTATTTTAGCAAAACCATAAGATAGCACAGCTTAAAAGTTTAATGAATTTTGAGAATTGAACTTTCGCGCTTCAAAAATGTCGAAAACTTGGAGTAAAATAAACGTAATTAACAACTCTTCTTTTGACGGAGGCATCTTAAACAGGCGTTTTCCGCACAAGTTTTGATCATTTGGAGGATATTAATGTTTCGCAAAAATTATTTGACACTTCTTTTTACAATTGTTTTATTTTCGGTCGGCGCCTCCGTCGCGCTTGCGCAGGCGTACCCGGTGAGTGGCAGAGTTATGCTAAAAAAAGCCGATGGTGAAACGGTTCCGGTCGAAGGCGCTTTAGTTGAAGTTTTCCGTGATGACAGCAAAATCAAGCTTCCTTCGGATAAGACGGATAAAAAAGGCTATTTCAGTTTTGCCGGCTTGCAACCCGGTCCAAAGTACATTTTGTCCATTAGCGGACAGGGCATCGCTCCTTTGGTTTATCCGAATGTCCCCGCAGGCGCCAGGGATTTCGTGATCACAGTTTCCGAAGGCGACGGTAGACGGTTTACCCCGGAAGAAGTTAAAAATGTTTTGACGGGCGCGACAACTATCACTCCCGCCGCCGCAAACACGCCCACTGAAGATGAAAAAAAGGCGCAGGCAGAACGTGAAAAACAATTAGCCGAATATAATGCGAAAAAAACGAAAACCGAGCAATCGAATGCGATTATCAATGCATCGATTAAAGACGGCGATAAAGCATTTAAGGAGAGGAATTGGACGCTTGCGATCGCTAAATTCGACGAAGGTATCAACGCCGCTCCCGACTATGTCGGAAGCGCGCCCATTTTACTTAATTATAAAGGCGCCGCTCTAAAACAGCGCGCTTTTGAGACGTATAAAAAAGTCGAAAAAGCATCTTACGAAGTCAGGGCGCCGGAGCTCGCGAAAGCTAGAGTCGATTTCCTCGCGGCGATGGATGCGTTTGACCGTGGGCTCGTTATATTAAAATCGGCTCCAGGAGCAGATGCCGCAGTTCAAAAAAACTACGATCAAACAAAATACGA
Organism: Pyrinomonadaceae bacterium; assembly: GCA_041747435.1. Taxonomy (GTDB): domain Bacteria; phylum Acidobacteriota; class Blastocatellia; order Pyrinomonadales; family Pyrinomonadaceae; genus JBGTFE01. Next base: position 12,158 of record JBGTFE010000092.1, read on the forward strand.
TATTTATTCGAATTACATTGAAGTTTACCGTTTGACGTCAAAAACCGGCGCGGACAGAAAAAAGGGCACAGAGGCAATTTCAATCTTCGAACAATACGTAGCTATCGAACCGGATCCTTCGAAAAAAGCCGAAGCGCAGACCGTTTTGGGCGATATCTTACGCGAAGCCGACGGAACCGACTCGGAAGTTTTTGGCTTTCGCACAAAATCCGTCGAGGCTTACAAAAAGGCTTTGGAATTTTCGCCTTCCGATCCGGAAGCTTTGGCGGGACTCGGCTTGACGCTTTATGATTTGGGAGTTCGCAACAACAATAACAAGGACCAAATGCAGGAAGGTTTGAATTACATGCAGAAATTCATCGAGTCGGCGCCGGCAACGCATCCGCTGAAAAACGATGTTGCGAGCGTAATTCAATATCTGAAGGATCAAGAAAAACTTACGCCGCAAAAGGTTACGACAACCAAAAAGAAACAGTAACCCTAACATTTTCCTTTTCATCTCAAGTCGCAATTGATTACTTATCGATTGCGACTTTTTATTTTCCCAAATAAGATCGCCTTTCATTTTGACCGATCTTTGGTATTAATTTTTATCAAAAAGAATCCTTGACACTTGGTAGGTTTAACAATTATTATTAATTAACAACGGTGTTAGCGCCGTTACTTGAAATCCCTCAGACGATTAAAATCTATAACTTCTAGTCCTCTGCGCGAAATCAAGCAGAAGGAAGCTTACCGTAATTAAATGTCAGCAAAACTTGGGGAAATCCTTGTCCGCGAAAACCTAATAACCTCGCAGCAGCTTCGTGAGGCGTTGGAATATCAACGTGCGAGCGGCGGGCGTTTGGGCTCGAATCTTGTCAAGCTCGGCGTGATCTCAGACGACGTGATCACAGCTGTTTTGTCGCGCCAATATGGCGTTCCGTCCATTAATCTCGAGCTTTTTCAAATCGAAGACGAAACTATAAGCCTTATTTCTCAGGAAGTCGCGCTTAAATATTCCGTCTTGCCGATTTCCAAAGTCGGCGCTACTTTGACGTTGGCAATGGCTGATCCAACTAATGTCTTCGCAATGGACGACATCAAATTTATGACCGGCTTAAATGTCGAACCGGTTATAGCTTCGGAAGCTTCGCTTCAGATCGCCATCGGCAAATATTATAGTGCGACCAAAAAGATAGATATTTTTGATTTCGCATCTGTCGGCGACCTGGAAAGAAACGGAAAGCCGGTTTCGAAAAACGGCAAAGCGCCGAAGGTCGCGATCGATCAAAGACTGGTGGATTCCGATTTAACGGTTTCGCTCGACAGATTTGAGTTTGATAAAGTCGGCGCCGATGAATTCGAGCTTATCGAAGAGAATGAAGAGATCGACCTTGCGGAGCTTGCAAAGGCGAGCGAAGACGCTCCGGTCGTTCGTCTCGTAAACGTTTTGCTTGTAGACGCGCTGCGCCGCGGCGCATCGGACATTCATATCGAGCCATACGAAAAAGATTTTCGGATTCGCTTCCGCATTGACGGCGTTTTGTATGACGTGATGCATCCGCCGATGAAGATGCGCGACGCGCTTTTATCGCGATTGAAGATCATGGCGAAGCTCGATATTTCCGAAAAACGCCTGCCGCAGGACGGACGCATAAAGATTAAAGTTAAGATCGACGCCCGCTCGCGCGAGTTGGATTTTCGTGTTTCGAGTTTGCCGACGCTTTTCGGCGAAAAGATCGTGCTCCGATTGCTCGACAAAGACAAACTGATGCTCGATATGACGAAACTCGGTTTCGAAGAGCAATCGCTCGAAATTTTCAAGCGTAATATCGCGAAACCTTACGGAATGGTTTTGGTAACAGGTCCGACCGGTTCTGGTAAAACGAACACGCTTTATTCGGCTCTGCAATCTCTGAACACACCGGAAACGAACATTATGACCGCGGAAGATCCGGTCGAGTTTAATTTGCCCGGAATCAACCAGGTTCAGATGAAAGAACAGATCGGATTGAATTTCGCCGCAGCGCTTCGCTCATTTTTGCGCCAGGATCCGAATATCATTCTCGTTGGCGAAATCCGCGATTTTGAAACCGCGGAGATCGCGATCAAAGCTGCGCTGACCGGGCACATGGTTTTATCAACGCTTCACACAAACGACGCGCCATCCACTATTTCGCGTCTCGTTAATATGGGAATCGAGCCGTTCTTGGTTGCGACGAGCGTTAACATTATCCAGGCGCAGCGGCTTATTCGTCGTGTTTGCGATGGTTGTAAGGAACAACTAAAACTGCCGGTCGAAGCATTTACCGAAATAGGTTTTTCTGCGGAAGATGCGCCCGGTCTTAAAGCCTACAAAGGTAAAGGTTGTCAAAACTGCAACGGAACCGGTTACAAAGGCAGGATCGGTCTTTATGAAGTTATGGAAGTTACGGATGAGCTCCGCGAGCTTATCATCATCGGTGCCAGCGCTATCGAACTGCGAAAGAAAGCGATCGAATGCGGCATGATCACGCTGCGCGAATCCGGTTTGTATAAATTGAAAGAGGGAATCACGACGATCGAAGAAGTCGTCAAAGAAACGGTTTTATAAGAAAGGAGGAAGTATGTTGCGTGCAATAGGATTATCATTGGCTTTATTGATCGGACTTGGAGTTGCCATCCCGCTGTCCACCGAATATACGGACGCGAAGGTTCAGCAAAAAGCGAAGAAGAAAAAACGCTCTTGGAAGGGCGTAAAAAAATATTCAACGCGCTGGTGGCAATTATATCGCGCGCAGGAAAGGCGCAAAAAGCTTCGCGCCAAACAAAAACGCCAACTGCGAGTCCGCCAGTTAGTTCTCGCGCGAGCCGTAAATGAAAATCAGACGGTCGACACAAAGAAAAATGTCGCTTCTAAATCAGCTCAGAAACCGACGGTTGCCGATTCCACACCGGCGATGCTGCCTTCGGGCGACGCGGCGCCAAAAGGCTGGAAGTCCGGCGCGGTTTCAAGCAGTGAGCTTCAGTATCGCGTGGATGATGACAACGGCGCGCAGATCGGTTCGGCTTCGATATCGGTGATCGGTCCCGCAATGGGCGCCGACAATAACGGCGGAAGAAACAAAACGGTGGGCGGTGTTCCGGTCGTTTCGCTTCGCAGCGCGGTGATAGATCGGATGATAAAGGAAAACGGTTGGGTCGTAAATGATTACCAGAAGGAAATCGGCGGCAAAAAAGTCTATGTTGTCGTCGCTCAATCCGAATCGGGCGGCGCGGTCCAGTCTCGAATGTTTTATTTTACCGAGGTTGACGGGCGAATTTACAGCGTTGCGACAAGCGCGCCAAATGGTTCGTCCGAACGCATCGTGCAGGAATCGGAAAAAGTTATCGATTCTCTTCAACGACGTAAAAGACAGCAAGCAAGCAAATAAATTCCGCACTTAGATCCACAACGCTAAATCTCCCACATACCAAAAATATGAATCTCAACGATCAAAACAATTTAGCATCTCAAGTTACGCTTCCTGACCTTCTTCGGCGAATGACGGATCTGGGTGGTTCCGACCTTCATTTGAGCACGAACAGCCCGCCGCAGGTTCGCGTTCACGGACATCTTAGCCCGCTCGAAGGCTACACGCCGATGACGCCGGCTGAAACAAAACAGCTCGCTTATTCGGTTTTGACAGATGCACAAAAGCATCGTTTTGAGGAAAATCTGGAACTCGACTTTTCATTCGGATTGAAAGGAATGTCGCGCTTTCGTGCCAATCTTTTTAATCAAAAAGGCGCGGTCGGTGCGGTTTTCCGCGCGATTCCGTATGAGATCAAAACTTTTGAAGCGCTCGGACTTCCGACGGTTATCTCCGATCTTTGCAAAAAGCCTCGCGGCTTGATCCTGGTTACCGGTCCGACCGGTTCGGGAAAATCGACGACGCTTGCTTCAATGGTCGACAAGATCAATATCGAGCGTCACGATCATATTTTGACGATCGAAGACCCGATCGAATTTTTGCACAATCATAAAAGCTGTGTCGTAAATCAGCGCGAAGTCGCCGCCGACACGCATAGTTTTGCCGCGGCATTGAGAACTGCTTTGCGTCAGGATCCGGACGTGGTTCTGGTCGGCGAAATGCGCGATCTGGAAACGATCGAGATGGCGCTGCGCATAGCTGAAACCGGACATCTCACGTTCGCTACGCTTCATACAAACTCCGCTTATTCAACAATTAATCGTATCATCGACGTTTTTCCCGCCGAACAGCAAGCGCAAGTACGCACGCAGCTTTCGCTCGTTCTTGAGGGGATTTTGTGTCAATCGTTATTGCCGAAAGGTTCGGGCGACGGTCGCGTGATGGCGCTCGAAATTCTAATTCCCAATGCCGCCATCCGCAATCTTATCCGCGAAGACAAGATCCACCAGATCTATTCGATGATGCAGACCGGACAAGATAAGTTCGGAATGCAGACTTTCAATCAGGCTCTCGCTTCGCTTTTCCACAAACGCCAGATCACGCTTGAAACCGCGATGCAGCGTTCGTCAAATGCCGATGAACTGAAGGATTTGATCGAACGCGGCGCCGGCATTAACGAAAGTTACGGCGGTACCGTCAAACCTGGGACAGCGCAAGGACATGCCAGTCCGTATGCGCAAGGTCGCCCGATCGGTCAGCGCCCGCCAGTCAGATAAAAAAAACATTTTTTAGGAGCAAAATAAAAAAATGCCAACATATGCATATAAAGGTCGTAACCGCCTAAACGAAATGGTTTCCGGTGAAAAAACCGCTGCCAGCCAGGATGAACTTCGCGCGCTTTTGCGGCGAGAGCAGATCGTGATGACGCAAGCTTCGGAAAAGGGACGCGAAATTTCGATTCCAAAGCTTGGCAGAAGCAAAAAGGTCAGGGCGAAGGAGCTTGCGGTTTTCACGCGCCAGTTTTCGGTGATGATCGATGCCGGTTTACCCCTGGTTTCGTGTCTCGACATTCTCGCGCAACAGCAAAACAACGCTTTTTTCAAGGACGTTTTGATGCAAGTTCGTCAGAACGTCGAAGAAGGCTCGACGCTTTCCTCAGCGCTTGAAAAACATCCAAAGGTTTTCGACGCGCTTTATACGCATATGGTGGAAGCCGGCGAAACCGGCGGTGTTTTGGATTTGATCCTCCAGCGTCTGGCGACTTTGATCGAAAAGGTCGTCAAACTAAAACGGAGCATCGTTTCCGCATCGATATATCCGGCAGCCGTTATTTTTGTCGCGATTGCGGCGGTGGCGGTCATCATGATCGTCGTTATCCCGCAATTCGAACAGATCTTTCTCGGTCTTTTGGGTCCGGGCGAAGCGCTGCCGCTTCCGACAAGAATCGTAATGACGATGAGTAATTTTCTCGCCGGTTGGGGCGGTCTCGGACTTTTGATAGCACTTATCGGAATCGCGGTCGGCATTCGCTTTTATTATCGAACGCAAAAAGGCAGGTTGGTGATCGACACGATCGTGTTGAAAACGCCGATCTTTGGAAGCATTATTCGCAAAGTCGCCGTCGCGCGATTCTCGCGTATTTTGTCAACGCTGCTTTCCTCCGGCGTGCCGATCCTGCAATCACTTGAGATCACGGCGAAAACCGCCGGCAACATGGTAATCGAAAACGCGATCATGAAAGTGCGCGCCGGCGTCGAACGCGGCGAAAGCTTTGTCGAGCCGCTAAAGGCAACCGACGTTTTCCCGCATATGGTCGGACAAATGGTCGGCGTCGGCGAGCAAACCGGTGCTTTGGACGCGATGTTAAGCAAGATCGCCGATTTTTACGAGGAAGAAGTCGATTCGGCAATCGCCGATCTTCTTGCGCTGATCGAACCCGCATTGATCGCCTTTTTGGGCGTAACCATTGGCTCGATCGTTATTTCAATGTATTTGCCGCTGTTTACTCTTATCGGAAAACTCGCCGGCGGAAAGCAGTAAGAGATCTAATTTTTCCCATTACGAAAGGCGGTTCTTCGGAGCTGCCTTTTCTTTTTTTTGGCGAACGCCGCAAGCTAAATCTGTCTCAAAAAAGCGCCTTTCGCTCGAAAAATTTTACGATGAAAATGGTCGTTCAGGGTCTGAGCGATAAAGTCACGCAATTCACAATGTCGGATTTTTCACGAACGATGAATCCGTCCGGCACGGCGGCGCGCGGGCGTTGGATTCCCACAAGTTCGGTCGAGCAATATGCCGCGACTTTGGCGCGCTGGTTCGGATTACCCGAAGCAAATTTACCCAACGTTTTCCGAACATCATCAATTTTCCGAACACAAATCTCGGCTTTATGGGTCCGGCATAAACAAGTTTTCGTTCGTAAATCGAACTTGGCGGCGTTTGACGAGCCGCCTTTTTGCCTGAAAAAAAATACATTGACTTCCGATTTTCAGTTATGCTAATTTTTACAAACCGACAACACACAGTAGTAGACGGATAAAACGCGGGCAGGGATAAAAATTCTAGCAGCCGATCGTTAAGACACCGTTCTCGCATCCAAGAAAATATCTAAATGTTGATACGTTTGGTTTTGCTTGTTATTCTCAAACCAACGCAGCAATTTTTATGCTCAATAACCTTTCAAAACCTCGCCGCGTAGTCATCACCGGTTTCGGCTGTATAACGCCGATCGGCATCGGGCGCGAGAATTTCTGGGCTTCGCTCGAAAACGGAAGGAGCGGTGTGAAACGGATCGAGAGTTTCGACGTATCGGACGCAGCCGTAAAAATTGCCGCCGAAATAGCGGATTTTGACTGGAAAGCGGAGTTAAACAAAAAAGACTTTAAAAACGTTCCGCGAACCGTTCCGCTTGCGTTGGCGGCGGCGCGCGAAGCCGTAAAAGATTCGGAAATCAGGACTGACGAACTGACTTTGAGCGAGCGGCAAGATTTCGGCGTAATTCTTGGAACGGGCGGCGGCGGTTTGGCTTTTACCGAGAAGCAATACAGCTTTTGGTTTTCGGGACAAGCGCAAAAAGGAAGTATTTACACTATTCCGGCTTCAACGCACGGCGGTTTATCTTCGGAGTTGTCGATGGTTTTCGGCTTGCGCGGACTTTCGCATATCATTTCCACCGGCTGCACTTCTTCAACCGACGCAATATTTTACGCCGCGCAACACATCGCGCTCGGGCGCCAACAAAGAATGCTCGCCGGCGGTGTCGATACGCCGCTTGCGCGCGGAATGCTCGAAGCATTCAATGTTCTCACCGTGCTTACCAGAAATTGGAACGACGCGCCCGAACGAGCTTCGCGCCCGTTCGACAAAGACCGTTCGGGAATGGTTCTCGGCGAAGGCGCTTGGATTTACGTGCTTGAATCTTTAGAAAATGCAGTCGAAAGAAATGCAAAGATCTACGCCGAAATCAAAGGTTACGGCGCGACGTGCGACGCGTATCATCGCGTTCGTCTTGACGAAAACGGTGAAGAACCGGCACGGGCAATGCGTCTGGCATTGAGAGACGCCGCGCTCAAGCCCGAAGACATCGATTACGTAAATTTGCACGGAACTTCGACACAATTAAACGATCGAATCGAAACAAAAGCGATCAAACTCGCTTTAGGCGAACACGCATACAAAATCCCGATGAGCGCGACAAAATCGCAGGTTGGACATCCGCAAGGCGCGTCCGGCGCCGCCGGAATCGGAGCGGCTTTACTCGCTTTGAGCAAAAATATCATCGCGCCGACGATTAATTTGGACTCGCCCGACATTGAATGTGATTTGGATTATGTGCCGAATGTTTCGCGAAAAGGCGAAATAAAAACCGCGCTCTGCAACTGCATCGGCTTCGGCTCAAAAAATTCTGCTTTGGTTTTGGGGAAGATTTAACGCCCGAATTAACCGGGCGGCAATTGCCTGAGCACCCAATTCAAGTCTCGCGCATGAAAGCAACGCTGTTGCCGCTCCGGTTGAATGAGTTGTTAGGCGGCGCTGTTATCGAAAAAAATAGAATCCGACCACTCAGATTAAGTTCGATTCCATTGCGTGCGTCTGCGGGTCAGTTCTTTCACATTACTTTTAAGCCCTATTGCAGGTCAGCGACCATATCCATACTTACTGGTCCCGATAGTATATTTATTCGCGCCTCCGATGTTATAAACATACTCTTTAGATAAACCACCATCAACCTTTACCCTTACCTTTAATCTTTCCACTTCCTCTACGTTTGGAGTAGTTGAAAAAATTCTGATTTCAATGACATCCTCCACAGTGCGGCTCAGGCTCCCCCAGCGAATCTCCTTATATACATGCGACATCTCGTCAATATTAAACCGTTCCTCATTAACCCTTACTTCGTACTTGGAGTTCGAGGCGTTATCGAAATATATCCTTGTGATGTGATCTGTCATTACCCCAAACTTAATGAAAGTTATCGCTAAAGTGAGTATGATCGCGAGACCGCCGATGCCGATAATTGCGCGTCGTATATTCGTCGCCTCTCGCTGGGCAATCGACTTCTGAAATACCAATATTATAAGAAACAACACGGCGATGGGGTTTATGCACAACAGCCACCGCCATTCGGAGACCGGATAATACTGCGCACTCTTTGTTTTAACGGAAGGAAGTAAGGCTGTTTGTTCCGATTTATAATTGCTATTTTTACGCACCGTAATCTCGGAAGGGTTTACCTCGAAAATATATCAATTTTAGTTACGTCTATAATTCTTGATGTTAGTGAAGAATTTGGCTCAATAATATCGTCCGAGATGTTTGGTGATTGAGCATGAGAGGAGCCCCAAGCCATAGGGTAAACTAATAAGCAAAGCAAAAAAAGAAAAACACAAAAAGTGAATAGCCTCGTAGCTTTCATTTTTATCCTCCACATAGCCGCCTAACTTATGATTATCCCGAACCATTCGGGATAATCACCATATTTCGTGTATTATACGGAATGGTTTCGGGACAATAACCTTATATCTGGAACGAGAATAGATGATTTTATTTGTTTTTTCAACGTTTTTATGGAAACAAAACCTAAATTATTGGATCAGGTCAGACACGTTGCCAGAGCGCGGCATTTGAGCCATAAAACCGAGGACGTTTATCATAACTTCATCAAACGGTTTGTTTTATTTCACGACAAAAGACATACGGACAACTCAAGTCTATACGCACGTCTTGAAAATAAATCTTATGTGAAGAGCCAGCTTGATTCTTAAATTAAACCGTTTCGCCGCGTCTTATTTTTTCGATCCGGTGAACTTTGTCCAGATAATTGTGCGCGGCTTCTGATTGAAAAAGCTCGCGCGTTTCTGTTTCGTCATCAGTCACCGGCTCGAGCGCCAAATCCATATATTCCAATTTGCGCGGATCGTTGCGAACCTTTCGATAGATCAGACGCAATCGCGTATAAAGCGAGATCCAGCGAAATTGTTTCCAAAGCGTTTCGAGAAGAGTTTTCGGATAAAAAATCAGAGGGTTTTCGAGCGGCATTCCCAATCTTCGAGTTCTGCGCACTTTCCGGCGCAAAAAACCGCCTTCGAGCGGGTGAATTCCCTCGATGCCGATACAGCCTTTGAACCACGTGATAAAAAACATTGTCTTTCCCGGAGAAGTTCCGGTGGCGATCGCGCGCCGCAAAACGGTCTCGATGTGCTCGTCGGTGTAGTAAGTTTCCCAAGCCTTTTGATAAGTTTCTTCCCAATTCGTCCGAGACATTTTCGGATGTGCGGTAACGGCGTGATTGAGATCGTATTTGTTCAGATCCGCGTCCATCGCAATGCCGGCGTCGTGCAGTTTTTTGTGATCTTCCGAACCCGGCAGAGGCGTAAGATAAAAAAATTCGAGCAGATCGACCGGCAATTCCTTTTTAATAATTTCGATGTCGTGCAGGATCGATTCCTGCGTGTCAGTAGGAAAGCCGAGAATATAACCGCAATAAGTTACGATTCCCTGCTTTTTCCACGCGAGCAGCATTTCGCGATAATCGGTGATCTTATTCTGTCGTTTGCTAGCGCCGAGAAGCGAATCCGGATTTATATTTTCCAAGCCGATAAAAACGCGTTTTACGCCGGCGCGTTTTGATTTTTCGATAAAATTTTCGAGCTTATGACAGAGCGTATCAACCTGAATGATAAAACTGATGTTCAGTTTTTCGACTTCGCGCAGTTCGATCAGCTTGTCTAAAATTATTTCCCAATCTTTGTTTCGCGCAAAATTGTCGTCGGTGATAAAGAATGAATGAAGACCTTGCGCGACGTTTGCGCGAACGATTCGCTCGATGTCTTCCGGCGAACGGCGGCGAGATTTTCTGCCCTGAACATTGATGATCGTGCAAAACGAGCAAGCGAAAGGACAGCCGCGACCTGCGTCAAAACTTGTCGTCGCGCCGGCAGTAAGATGCACTCTTTCCGCCGGAAGCAAAGGAGTTGCGACGCCTTCGATATTCGGCAGATCGTCCATAAAATTGTAAATCGGTTGGAGATCGTCATAAAACGCATCTTTCAAAACCTGTCCGAGACGACCTTCGGCTTCACCGGCAAAAAGCGAAACGCCCAAATCCAAAGCCTTTTGCACATGCGGATCGCGGTCTTTAAGCATCGCCATCGTGCCCGAAAGATGAAAACCTCCGATCGCGACCTTGATATTTTTCGCGCGCAAAGGTGCGGCGATATCCAAAGCGCGCGGAAATTGATTTGACTGCACGCCGACGAGCATCACCATTCCGTCGTCGGCATTTTCGACAAGCGAAATTATCTTGTCTGTTTTGATTACAGTATTTGTTTCGTCAAATGCATGGATTTCAAACTCGACGTCGTCACCAAATATTTTTGCTTCGGCGCATTCCAAAGCTAAACCGTAAAGACACGCCAGCGAATTTGCCGGAATCGCCGAGCGAAACCATTGAATTACATAGCCATCATCGTCATAATGCGATGGCTTGATGAGAACAAGGCAGAATTTTTGTTTAGTGTTCGGCATCGGAACTTATGATTTTATAGAAGCGCGCCGTTCATTACAAGAAAACACGCTCATGGAATGAAGCGAAAGAACCCAAATTAAGAAAACCGAAATTTTTCGCGTGTTTCGCGTTAGTCGCGGGCTGTAATTCTTTTGCTTGATATTCGCGTCAAAAAACTTGAAACTCAAAATATGAACGTCACACATCTCTACTGCACGGCGTGCGCTGCAAAATACGAGCCGAACAAGCTTTATAATCTCTGCACGGCTTGCGAGAAGCCTTTGTTCGTCACATACGATTTGGAAAAAGCGCGGGAAACTTTAACAAAAGATTCTTTGAAATCGCGAATTCCGACGCTTTGGCGATACGCGGAAGTTTTGCCGGTCGAAGATGAGAAAAACCGCGTGAGTTTGGGCGAAGGAATGACGCCGCTACACAAAGCCGAGAATTTGGGCGCTCGATATGGCTTAAAAGACCTATTTATCAAAGACGAATCGGCAAATCCGACGCAGAGTTTCAAGGCGCGCGGCATGACCGCCGCGGTTTCGATGGCAAAAGAACTCGGCGTTAAAAAAGTTGCCGCGCCTTCAGCCGGAAACGCAGCCGGAGCTCTTTCGGCTTACGCCGCGCTTGCGGGAATCGAATGTCATATTTTTGTGCCGCGCGATACGCCCAAGGCTTGCATTATCGAATGCAAAGTTTTGGGTGCGAATGTAAATCTGGTTGACGGTTTGATCACCGACTGCGGGCGAATCGTCGCCGAACGAAAGGAAAAAGAAGGCTGGTTTGACGTCTCGACATTGAAGGAGCCGTATCGCGTCGAAGGCAAAAAGACGCTCGGATATGAACTAGCGGAACAAATGAACTGGGAATTGCCGGGCGTAATTCTTTATCCGACCGGCGGCGGAACCGGGCTGATCGGAATGTGGAAGGCGTTTGATGAAATGGAAAAACTCGGCTGGATCGATTCGCGCCGACCGCGAATGATCTCAGTTCAAGCCGCCGGCTGCGCACCGATCGTTGAAGCGTTTCACGAAAACTTGGCTCACGGCGCCGAAATCGAAAATGCTCACACGGTCGCTTCGGGCTTGCGCGTTCCAAAAGCGATCGGCGATTTTATCATGCTCGATATTTTGCGCGAATCCGGCGGGACAGCCGTCGCGGTTTCGGACGAACAGTTGGTCGAAGGCGCACGTGAGATCGGCACAAGCGAAGGAATTTTCGCCGCGCCCGAAGGCGGCGCATTGCTCGCAGCGCTAAAGAAACTATTAGAAACCGGTGAAATTCAAAAAGACGAGCGCATCGTTTTATTTAACACCGGCTCGGGAATTAAATATTTGGAAGCTTTTGAAGCTGATTGATAAAAGATGTCTCGCCACAGTTGAATTGAGCCTTTTCGGATTGCTATTAGCCTTCGTAACTATTTGGCACGAATTTGTCGCACTTCGCCTTTTAGTTCGTGACCCGTTTCGTAGGTTTGACCAAACTTCGGAATACTCACCGCGTTTGCGTAAACAGTTGCGTCCGCCGATGCGTTTTGCAAATATCTACTCGGCAAGTAAAGCTTGTATTTTCTTGACGATCTTGCTTGGAGTCGGATACCAAAGGCGATTCGTATCTACAACTTTCTCGCCGTCAAGATACACGCTAAACTCGCCAAGCCCGCCTCTTACGGTTTCCGCCGCGATGTTGTTTTCTTTATTCAGTTGGGCTGCCACACGGGAAGCCATCATTTGCTTAATAGGTCAAACCGAACAATAGTGAATTGCTACTTTCTTCATGGTTTTACTCCTGCTCTCGACACTCTGCAAAAAAAGCCGAGTATGAGGCATATAGCCAGAACACAAGCGCTTTAGGATCTCATTTTAACTTGCCGATTCCTATTTGCTTTCCCAACCATTCGGCACGGTCGCGCCGCGCTTCGTCGTTTAGTTCGTGACCCGTTTCGTAGGTCTTGACAAGTTTTGGATTGCTTGCTGCATTCGCATACGTCAATTGCGTTTCTTCGTTTGGATAGCGGTCTTTTTTGCCAAACTGAAAGAACAAAACTGACGGCGCAACGTGACCAATGTAATTTATCGGATCAACGAAAGCTAAAGTATTAAAGTAATTTTCCTGCTGCTCCTTCGTCAGAGAGTTACGGGTTTCGACAATCGCCGGGATTGTGCTTGTCCTTTAAAAACTCCGTCAAACTCGGCGCGCCTGACATAATTACATAGGCTTTGATCCGTTTCTCCACGCCCGCCAAAATTGCTCCGGTGTGCGCTCCGTAGCTGTGTCCGACGAAACCGATACGTTTCGGGTCAATATCAGAGCGCGAAAGAAGCAAGTCAACTCCGCGCCGCAAATCAACGACGGTTTGAATGTAGATGTCGCGGTCATTTTTGGGTTTTGTCACAGTCGGGTCAAAATCTCGTTTTGATTCACCGGAACGCGAAAACGGCGCGTCAATCAACAATGATACCGCGCCCGCTTTGGCAAGCGACAAAGCTTCATCTAAAAAAGAATTTCGGCTTCCCGGTCTGCCGTGCATAAAGATAATGCCCGCGAACTTACGCTTTTTGCCGGAAGGCGCAACTAGGCAAGCTGTAACTCTTCCGCCTTTCGAACTGGCATAAGAAATATCATGAACGCTAACGCCGCTTTTATCTTCAACTCCGAGTTTTTTTACATCAAGCGGCAAATTCCGTTCATAATCAAACATCCGCCGCAATTCTTCAATCGGCTTAACTTGCGCGTGCGTGGTTCCAAACAATGTAATAAAAACCGCCAAAGCGATAAATAGATTTCTCATATCATCCTGCACATCAATTTTCATTTCTTCGATGCACTAACATCATAAAGCGTCTAGCGCTTGATCTGACGTGGAGCGAAGCCGAATACACGCAACTATTGAGTTATTGCACTTTCTCTATCGCCATTTATCATATACGCTTCGGCAAGGCTATCGTAAGCGTTTGCCGATCTCGGAAAAATCTTCGAAACACGGAACGCGACAACTCTAAACCTTTAGCGAACCGCGAAAGCCGCGGGCGGCATAGTAAGATTCCGCACCATTGTGGTAGACGAACACATTGCCGTATCGGCGATCACAAAAGATGGCACCGCCGAGTGTTCTGATATCGACGGGCGTTTTGATCCAGCTCGATGTTTTCGTATCGAATTCTCCAAGTTTCTGCAGCTCGCGATATTGCTCTTCTGTTAAGATCTCAACGCCCATCGCATTCGCCATATCCATCGCGCTATTTTTTGGTTTATGTTCTTTTCTTGACTCCAGCGCTTCGCGATCATAGCAAACGCTTCGGCGACCTTTTGGACTTTCCGCCGCGCAGTCATAAAAAATGTACTCGACCGGTTTTTTATCGAACCCGACTACATCCGGTTCACCGCCGGTTTTTTCCATTTCATTGAGCGACAAAAGTTTTCCGGCATTCGCTTCCAGTTTTGCCCGCACGTTCGCCCATTCAAGACCTTTATGGCGGTTCATGTTTTTCTCAAAACGCTCCTTTAATGTGCTGAACAGTTCTTCGCGTTCTTTTGGTGACAATTCCTTTTTCGACATAGTTTTTTCCGTTAAAAAATCAAATACTTTGGATTTTATTTTAACAATATTTTGACGTGCTAAAGAAACCGCGCTTTTAGACGGAGCGCTTTCGATGCCTAAATTTTTCGCTTCCTGTATCCTAATTTTGTGTTTGAAAAACGCAGCGACAAACTCGAGCGCATCGACACCGGCGATTATACGTCCGCGGAATTCGAGCGATTTTTACGCGACATTCGCTTTATCAATCGCTTTGCGGGTGATGATTTTGCTCTCAAAAATACGCTTTTGCTCGAAATCGAAAAAGAAAATCTCCGACAATTTTCAGTTTTGGATGTCGGCGCCGGATCGGGCGAACTTTTGCATTCGATTGCTGAATTTGCGCGAAAAACGGAACGAAAATCGAATCTTTTTGGGCTGGATCTAAACGAAATTTCAACTAAATCGATCTTGAAGGAATCAAGAGAGTTCAGCGAAATTAGCGCGATTCGCGGCGACGCCCTGAGTCTGCCGTTTGCCGATAACGCTTTTGATTACAGCGTTTGCTCGCTTTTTCTACACCATTTTACAGACGAAAATATCGTGAAAATTCTGTCGGAAATGAAACGCGTCGCGCAATCCGGAGTTTTTGTCATCGATCTTCACAGACATCGCGCGGCTTACGTATCATACAAAATCTTTTGCGTTGTTTTCCGCATTTCCCAGCTCGTGCGCGAAGACGGATCGCTCTCAATTTTGCGCAGTTTCAAACCAGGCGAATTGGAAGTTTTAGCCGAAAAAGCGAATTTGGAAAATTTCCGTGTTGAAAGACATTTCCCTTTTCGTCTCGTTTTACGCGGACGTTGATTTATTTCAAATCGAATAGCAAGAATTCAGTATCGTTTTCGAGTGCTTTGATCTTCAAACTCGTCTCTTCGCTGATCGCCGCGCCATCGCCTTGGCTCAAGGTTTCGCCGTTGATTTCCAGACTTCCCTTGACGATCTGAATCCACGCGTGCCGGTTTTCCGCTAGTTCGTGTACGAGCCCCTCATTTGCCGATAAAATCGAGCTGTAAAGTGAAACGTCCTGATGAATCACGACCGAACCATCGGTTCCCGCGCGCGAAGCTACCAATTTCAACTTGCCTTTTTTTTCGTCCGGCGCGAAATACGTCTGCTCGTAACCCGGCTCCAAATTTTCTTTTTCCGGCAAGATCCAAATCTGCAAAAGATGCGTTTTCTCAGTCGGCGAACTGTATTCGCTATGCCGGACGCCCGTTCCGGCGCTCATTCGCTGAACGTCGTTCGGGCGAATCGTCTCGCCGTTCCCAAGCGAATCTTTATGCGAAAGTTCGCCGCTCATCACATACGTCAAAATTTCCATATCGCGATGCCCGTGCGTCGGAAAACCCTGATCGGGCGCGATCACGTCCTCGTTTATCACGCGCAAATCGCGAAAACCCATAAAACGCTCGTCGTAATATGTGTTGAATGAAAATGTGTAATGCGTGTCGAGCCAGCCGTGATTTGCGTGCCCGCGTTCCTCGCTGCGTCTAATCTGGATCATTTCCTGATTTTACAGGAATTTTGCTGAATAAATGAAGTATAGTTCCGCCTAAAGTTGTATACAAGCCTTGCCGGCTCAGATCGGAATAATATTGTGTTGTGTAAGTTTCGTAAAAAAAGGCGTAAATCAACAGCAGCGTTCCCGCAAAAAGAAAAATCGAGCCTATGATCTGCAAATATTTTCGCCACGAGCCTGGCGAAACCTGCAAATAAAGTCCAAGCATTATGTGGATAAAACTGGAAAGCAAAATATAGATGTGACGCGAGCGCATCAGCAGACGAAACTCCTGCGAGATGATTTCTTTGTCTGGAAAATCCG
>JBGTFE010000093.1:0-5054 GCA_041747435.1 Pyrinomonadaceae bacterium
ACCGCAAGTTTTGCTTTTGCTTCACCGTGCCAATCTTCGATACGGTAAGTGCGGTCGTCGATTGCGTTTGTGAGGTGCGCCGTCGTCCGCGAGGTTTCGCCGCCGGCAATCAAACCGTCATCGATAACGACCACTTTTTTGCCCGCTTTTCCCAAAAGATAAGCAGTCGTTAAGCCAGAAATTCCGGCGCCAATTATGCAAACATCGGCTACAACCGATTCACCGAGCGCGTCTTTTTCCAACAATTCTTCGCTCGCTTCCCAATACGAAACCGTCTTCCCTTCATCACTTTTATTCATTTTTCCATCCCCTTGCTCGAAAATAAAAACCGTAAGAATTCAATTATAGAATTTTTACGGTGTGTGGTGAAATTCGGCGTGAAAAGGAAATCTTAATTGCGCGGAATTGGCTGTTTTTCCTTCAAATGCTTGGTTGTATTTTCCGTCACGGACGAAAAGAGCCTCTTGTTTTCGGGAAGAACAAGCTCATTTGTGGTTTGCCGGTCGCGGGCGTCGAGCGCGCGCTGATTGTCGGCTTCTTCCGATCTATCTTCGAGACTTTTTTTCGGCACCGTAAAAAGCAGTCCGTTCACGAAAAAGCTCAGACCGATAAAAAAACAAACTACGCCCAATCCGGCGAGGATAAGCAGGTCGTCTTTGACGAACATACTAATCAGCGTGAAGGCGACTGTTGCTCCGAGACCGATAAAGGAAATGATCGTGCCGTTTCGGATCCGGCGCATACGCTTTTCGGCGGGTGATTCGAGAAATTTTTCGATCTCGGGCAAGACGTCTTCGGTTACGATCGCGAGATCTTTTGCAGAGTGAGTTCCGCGAATTTTTGCAGCGATCGCGCGCCCTATTTCGTCGCGCGCGGATTCAGCCGAAGCCGTTATTGTGTCCGGTTTTTCGAGCGCGGTGCGGACAACTCTCAAATCTGCGCCGCATGCGCGGCAAAATTGGTTCGCGTTTATTTCTTCCAAACCGCATCCGGGACAAAACATATTTTCAGAAATCTCCTTTATATTGACTCAAAATATATCCGAAACTTATACGGCTGGATTTTCGGTTAAGTTCGGCGGCGCTTGCTCAGCAGAATTTCTCAGAGCGGCATCGATTTTATTTTCTGCCGCTTATGACGACGATCACCATGGCTTTCGCGCCAGCCAAACGGCTGTAAGAAAGCCAAAAACCCGCTTCGGGGAAATTGATTCGTTTAAAAATTGCGCCATCGGGTTTTGGCTCGGCTTTTACGTCTTTACCAAAAACCTCTTCGAATTTCGGCGGATTCTTATGGTCGTCGGTAAACATTGCGGAGATCGTGCTTACCGTTTTCTCACTGTCCAACATGATATCCACGGTTTCGGTATCTGAGATCACATAAAAAAAACTGGTATCACTTTCCATTTTCGGATTACCCATTTTTTTTCGAACGTCCGCCGCCGACATACCGATCGAAATGCCGCTATAACCTTGCCAAACCGGTAGATCGTCTTTCGAGCTTTTATTTCCCTGCGCGTTTGCCTCCGACACAAAGGCGATGAAAAACAAAAGACTCAGCACGATCAGGACGTGAAGCGCCATGACCGAAATCGGTCTTTCCGCTTTAATTAACATTATCTGCACCTCCAAAACGCATAAAATAAATATAAAAGCGCAGGATAAAATAATACCTTTTTGAATAAAAACAAGTGAAAAATTTTATGGAAGTATGATAACTCCGTTCGCTTCGCAGGGCAAGAAAATATGCGATCATTTTTTTCCGGTTGCATCTCAAACCGCTTCCGCTTCGCCGAAAAAATTGCCTTGTTTACGATTCGTAAACATAGGTTCTTTTGAAATATCTCGCGAGAAACGTCAAACTCAGTTTGCTTTTAATTATAAAGTGCCGCACTGTTGAATTGTTAGTCCTTCTCTTGCGTCAGAAATGGCGCGCTCGTCAAAGGCGGTTGTCCGGATTGGTTACAGAGCAGGTCAGTTTTTTTTAGTTATAGAAGTCGCTCTGCAATTTTGAGCATCCGAAATCCGATTCTTCGTTGCCAACCGTTTTTCTCCGAAGCCATACACGATTCGACACTTCTTTTGAAGTTCCCGAAAAGGGAACAAGGTAAAATATTATTATGTCAATGAAACTTTATGTAGGAAATCTTTCCTTTGATACATCAGTCCAGGATTTGGAACAGGTATTCGGCGAAATCGGTACGGTTGAATCAACCAATATTATCGAAGATCGCGACACGGGACGCTCGCGCGGATTCGGGTTTATCGAAATGTCGACCAAAGAAGAAGGTCAAAACGCCATTTCTCAGCTTGACGGCAAGGAAGTGGGCGGACGTGCGCTCAAAGTCAACGAAGCCAAGCCGCAGGAAAATCGCGGTGGAAACGGCGGTGGTGGCGGCGGACGCACAAATCGCTGGTAAATTTTTGAACGTTTATGACGTTTGAAACGAAAGCCTTCGGCAAACGCCGGAGGCTTTTACTTTTTCCATTCCAAAATCGCATCGACCGAAGCCTGAGTTATCGGATGATAGCCGCTTCGCGCTTTTGCGTAGATCTTCATTGCGAGTTTCTTTCCGTCCTCGGTTTTTGCAAGCTCGGCAAAAAGCGGGCGAACAAATTTTCGCCGCCCGATCGTCGTCAAAAACTCTTCCAGACGCGGAATTGCCGCACGATAGTCGTGCTTGATCGACATCGAAAGCCATTGAAACGCGATCTCGGAATTCCCGGCTTTTGTTAGAGCGAATGCCTTGTCCAATTCGGACATCTTCGCAGCTTCCAAACCTTCGGGCAAAGATTTCAGGAAATGGAGCCATTCCTGCGTCGTCCAAGCCTTTGTTTGAATTGCGCTTGCGGCAATTTTTCCACCCAGCCAATTGTTTGCCTGCTCTTCGACTTTTGCAAAAGCGTCAGATTTCGGCTGCGGCGCGTTTTTTGGCAAACCGGCGTTAAAAATCCATTCATCAACGTCTGCGCGTGAAACGATTCCCGGATCTTTATCGAGCAGATTTTTTTGAAGATGATCGACAAAAGTTGCGGTCGTGATGCTTTGAAAAGCGTATGTATCGAAATAATTGCGGACGAATTTATCGAATTTTGCACGTCCGAAGCTTTCTTCGAGCCAGCGCAGGAAAAACGCGCCTTTTTCGTACGGAATCTGCGTAAAACCATCGTCCGGATCACGTCCTTTGAGATCGACGTAAAGAATTTCGTCGCGCTCATCCAAAGCTTCCAACTCTTCATCGAGCGTTTGGCGACCGAGCGTCGCTTCCATGTCCCGACGCTTTACGCCGTAAACCGCTTCGATAATTCTGCGCTCGAGATACGTAGTAAAACCTTCGTTCAGCCAAAAATCGCGCCACGTCGAATTTGTCACGAGATTCCCCGACCACGAATGTGCAAGTTCGTGCGCGACGAGCGAAACGAGAGATTTGTCGCCCGCAAGGATCGTCGGTGTGGCAAATGTCAGCATCGGATTTTCCATTCCGCCAAACGGGAAACTCGGCGGCAAAACGAGCAGATCATAGCGTTTCCAGCGATATGCGCCGTATATTTTCTCTGTTGCCGCGATCATTTTTTCGGTATCTACAAATTCGCGCGCCGCTTTATCGACCATTGAGGGCTCAGAATAAACTCCGGCGCGTCTGCCGAGCGAACGAAAGCGCAGATCGCCGACCGCGATCGCGATCAAATATGGCGGAATTGCGTGCGGCATATTAAAGCGATAATCGCCGTTTCTTGCTGCGGTTCGCGAATTTCCTTCCGCGCTCATCACGGCGAGCAAACCTTTCGGCGTGCGAACACGAGCCGAATATGTGACGCGAACCTGCGGCGAATCCTGTAATGGAATAAACGAACGCGCGTGGATCGCCTGCGCCTGCGAAAACATATAAGGCGATTTTTTTCCGGCAGTTTGCTCGGGCACGAGCCATTGCAGACCGGACGCATTCTGACTGGTCGTGTAAAAAACGCGAACAAATCTTGTCTTAGCGCCAAGCTCGATCGTGAGCGAAGCACCGAGAATACTGTCCGCCTCGCCGAGAGTATATTCAACCTCGGAATATTTCACGCCGTCGTCCGAGGCGTGTATATTTTCGATTGCGAGCTCGCGCGTGTCCAGAATCAGCGGTGCATTTTTATCCGCGCGATCGAGCGTTAAAGTTGCCGTTCCTGATATAACCTTCGCATCAAACAAAACATTCCAATCCAGCGCGATGTGCCGAACGCGAACCGCTTGCGGATTCGAGTAAGAATGCGTATCTTCGGCAAACTTGTCTGAGGTTTGCGCGTTCGCAAAATTAGCTCCAAAAAGCAGCGCGAGGCAGGAAAGAAAGAGTAAATTTTTAACTTTCATAATTATTTTTGAAAAAAGTCTCCGGAAAAGTAGATGCCTTAATTATAGATTTTGTTTGCGAAAAATGCGCGTCGGTGAAAGATTCGGAAAAAATTCCCCTTATTTGATTTTCGCTAAATCGAATAATTTCAATAAAATCCGTTTGCAACCGATATAGAATCCGTGCATCATAGAACGAGTTAATCCTTCTCTCGCGCATCAACGGTGATGCGCCCGCCAGATAAATTCTAAAGCCGGCGTTTTGGATAGTTCGGGAGTAGGTTGTTTTTTCTAAGTCAGAAGTCGCTCAGTCAGTTTTTTTGAGCACCCGAACCCGACGCTTCGAAGGCAGACCGTTTCAGCGAAGACAATTCGATTTCGAACTTCTTTAAATTCCCGAAAAGGGAACAAGGTAACTTTAAATATTATGAAACTTTATGTAGGAAATCTTTCCTTTAATACATCTGATCGCGATTTGGAAGAATTGTTTGGTCAGGTCGGAACGGTTCAGTCGGCTAACGTCGTCGAAGATCGTGACACGGGACGCTCGCGTGGATTCGGTTTTGTTGAAATGTCTTCAAAAGAAGAAGGCAATGAAGCGATCGAAAAATTGAACGGGCAGGAGCTCGACGGACGTGAGCTGAAAGTCAACGAAGCCAAACCGCGTGAAAATCGTGGCGGCGGCGGTGGACGCGGCGGCTACGGCGGCGGCGGCGGCGGTCGCG
>JBGTFE010000094.1:0-5041 GCA_041747435.1 Pyrinomonadaceae bacterium
AGCCGACGTGAAATATCTTCTGCCCGAAGGCACGTCCGACAAAATGGCGCATTTTTTGTCGCAGGCTTTTCGCAGTTTGAATGAAAGACTAAAGGCGGAACGGCGGCAGGATTACGCCTATGCTTATCACGATTTGCGCGACGAGGTGAACGCGCAGAAATATGGCGACGAGACGAAAAAAGACGGTTCGGGCGGCAATGTTTCTTCGATTGACGGTTTGCTGTGGCGTTTGGATTCGCGCTTCGACAAACCCGACAGCATTTTTTCCGCGCAGGATCATATCCCTTTAAAAGATTTGTTCGCGCCCGGACGCTGTACGATTCTGCAACTTTCCGACATCGAACAACACGAACAACAAGTCATCGTCGGCACACTTCTGCGCCGCGTCAACAAAGCCCGAATGCTGACCACACGCGGAGAAGCCGCGCCGAACACGGAAAATTTCTTAAATTATCCCGTTTTCACTTTGCTCGAAGAAGCGCACCGTTTCGCGCCCGCCGGTGCGAGCGTCGTTTCGACGAATATCTTAAAACAAATCTTGAGCGAAGGTCGCAAATTCGGTGTCGGCATCGGCTTGATAACACAGCGTCCGGGCAAACTTGACCAGGACGTTCTCTCGCAATGTATGACGCAGATCATTATGCGCATCGTCAACCCGATTGACCAGCAAACCGTCGCCCAATCCGTCGAAGGCGCAGGTCGCGCGATGCTCGCCGAACTCCCCGCTCTAACCAAAGGACAGGCGATAATTTCCGGTGTCGGCATCAACACGCCCGTAATGTGCCGAATTCGCCCAAGATTAACCGCCCACGGCGGCGAAACCTTCGATGCACCAACCGAATGGATGAACTGGCATTCGTCCGGTTCACAGGAAAAACGCGAACAGGCAGACGCGCCTTATTTGAAACCGAGTTCGGATAAAAAGCCTGAAAAAGTTGGGAATATACGAATTTAGCTGATAAAATATAAAAGTATGAAAGTGCTTGAAAGAACAATTCAAGTCCGCAAAACTTCGATGAAAGAAGAAGCAGATGACTTGAAAAACACTACGCCGCAAGAGCGTTGGGCGATGATGTGGCAACTCGCGCAAAATGCTTGGGCTTTCAAAGGAGAACCCGTTGCTGAACCCGGACTTTACAGACATATTATCCGCGTTTATCGCCGAGAAAGTTGAATTTCTCGTGGTCGGCGGTTACGCGATGGCTTTTCACGGCTACGTTCGCGCGACGGGCGATATTGATCTGTGGATTCGCTGTTCGGACGAAAACGCCGAAAAGGTCTGGCAAGCCTTACAAACATTCGGCGCACCGCTTTTCGATTTAAAAACGGAAGATTTAAAAACTCCTGGAATGGTCTTTCAAATCGGACTCGTTCCGAGCCGCATTGATGTCATCACGCAAATTGACGGCGTAGAATTTGAAGACGCTTGGCGCGAACATAAAACAGTCGAAATCGAAGGCTTGCAAATTCCTGTCATCGGCAAAACTCAACTCCTTATCAACAAACAATCAACAGGCAGACCTAAAGACCTCAACGATGCTTTGTGGTTACAAGATGAATAATAAAAGCCTGCCGTATCTAAAACCGAATTCGGACAAAAAGCCTGAAAAGATCGGGAATATCAGAATTTAATTTTGTGTTAAAATGCGTTTGAGAGGTAATTAAAATATGACACATTCGCTGACATTAGAAATTCCCGAAAACATTTATCGCGGAATCGTGTATGAAGCCGAATCAAAAAACCGAAAGATCGAAGATGTCGCGCTTGAGCGTTTGGCAAAAGACGAACCGCTCAGTGAAGAAGAATTTAAACGTCTGGCGGACGAACTCGCCGAGTTTGTCGAGGAAAATATGCCGCCCGATGCCGAGCCGCTTTCCGATTACGCGATGAGCCGTGAGGGAATTTACGAAGACCATTTATGATTTATATTCCCGACACAAATGTTCTACTACGTTTTGCCGTCCGCACCGACCCGCAACACGCAGACGTTCTTTCAGCAATCAAAAAAATTAAAAACAACGGGGATAAAATTCAAATTCTGCCGCAAACCTGTGTAGAGTTTTGGAACGTCTTCACGCGCCCTGCTAATCGCAACGGTTTCGGTTTTTCCATTCAAAAGGCAAATCACGCTTGGCGCTTAGTCGAAAGAATCTTTCCGCTTTTGCCCGACGACGAAAACATTCACAAAGAATGGCGAAAATTGGTCGTCCAATTCGGCGTTTCAGGCGTATCCGTCCACGACGCGCGAATCGCGGCGGCAATGCTCGTTCATCAGGTAACGCATATTTTAACTTTCAACACTTCGGATTTCGCGCGTTATTCAAACACCGGAATCGTCGCCGTTGATCCGCAGACCATCTAAAATCGGGTTCGGACAAAAAGCCTGAAAAGATCGGGAATATTAGGATTTAACAATTTGCAAAATTAAACTTGTTTGAATACTATGAGTAACGGATGGAACAAAGACTGACAGCGATTGATTTATTTTGCGGTTGTGGCGGAATATCTAAAGGACTTCAAGATGTGGGTTTTGAAATCTTGGCAGGTGTGGATATTGAACCGAATTATATCTGCACTTTTGCTCATAATTTTCCGAATGCCAAAAGTTTACAAATAGATTTAGCGGAAACATCGCCGGATGAATTTATGCAGATTGTCGGAATAAAAGGAGGCGAATTGAATTTACTTGCTGGTGGTCCGCCGTGTCAGGGATTTTCAAAAAATGTTCCGCGCAAGAATCGCTTTTCGGAAGACCCGAGAAACAAACTGATCGAAGTTTTTTTGGATTATTGTGAAGCATTGCAACCGCGATTTATTATTCTTGAAAATGTTGCCGAAATGAAAAATGGTTTTGACAAATCATACACGGATGAAATTCTCTCGCGTTTGAAAGGATATACGATCACGCCAATGACGTTGAACGCCGCCGATTATGGAGTCCCACAAAGAAGGCGAAGGGCGTTTTTTATTGCTAACCGCGAAAATATAAAATTCAAACCGCCTGAGCCAACTCACTCAAAAGATAAAAATAGTTTGTTTGAACTTCCGAATTATGTAACAGTTTGGGAAGCAATCGGTGATCTGCCAAGTAAAGAACATACTGAAAATGAAGATGCGCCTTGCGAATATGAAAAACCGCCATTTTCCGAATTTCAAAAATTGATGCGAAACAGTAACAAAACCGTTAAAAATCACGTTGCGCGTTTTCTTCAACCAAAACAATTTGAAAGAATTTCTTCGCTTGAAGCTGGACAGGGAATGAAAGATTTACCCGAGGTTTTGCAAACAAAAGGCGGTTATAGTGGCGCGTATGGAAGATTGACGAAAGAGATGGTTGCACCGACAATTACACGCTGGGTATTTCATCCGGGTTCAGGACGTTGGGGACATCCGGTTGATAAAAGACTTTTAACCATCCGTGAGATTGCCCGAATACAAAGTTTTCCAGATGATTTTGAGTTTATCGGTTCTTATACACAACGCGCCGGACAATTAGGCAATGCTGTTCCGCCACTTCTAGCACAAAAAATAGCGGAAAATATGTTGTATCAATGCGGAATATCCAAAGCGGAAATCAATTCGATAAATTTTTCGAGTTCGAGACGTTCCTCTGACTTAGGAAAATCGAAGGCAATGGCGTGAGGATTTTCTTCCGGCAACCACCAATCTTTTTCACCTGAAAAATGTAACTGATTCTCACCCAGACCGTGCCATGCAAACCATTTTTTACCGCTCTTTTTGTGATAGCCGTGCAAAGCGGGTAATTGTTCTTTTTTTACAGTTTTTTTCGGCGTTGACCAATGCCACTCAAAATCTTCCGAATTGAATACTTGCGGATTTTCGCGTGTGCAAAGAAGTTTTTCAAAATATAAAACTCTGCCATCATCAAAAACTACAAGTCGGCTATAACCGATTTCCGATAAATCATAAATTTTTAAACTCGCTTGCGCGTGTTCGTTGCAAAAATCAATTATTTTATTTCCGAGATTTTGACAATCTTTTTCCGAAATAAAAGAGAGTTCCATTAAACTCTCTTGATTTGGAATTTTAGCTCTTTTCCAAGTCACAGGTGTATTTGCTTTTGTTGATTTTACTTGCCAACCAATTTGTGAATCGCTTTTGACGACATCAACAAAATCATAAGTTTTTAATACTTCTGCATCCCGCACAAACGCTAACGCCCCTTCCAAAACTGCACCGGGAATTGTATCGGTAGAAAAAGGTAATCGAATATATTTCGATAATACATCAACTAATTTCGTGATTTGTGCCGGTGAGGAAAATAGTAGGCTTTCATTCATTTGTTTTTCTCCTGAAACAATTCACAGGGCGAAACTTTAAGCGCATCGGCAATTTGCCAAATAACAGTCAATGTCGGATTTCTTACACCGCGTTCGATGCCGCTAATATATGTGCGGTGAAGATTGGAAGCCTCTGCGAAACCCTCTTGCGACCAACCTTTTATTTCGCGCAATTCTCTAACTTTTTTGCCAAACTTTTCTTGCTTGCTCACAAGTGCAGAATGAATTAAAGTAGCCTATTAGTCCACAGCCTATCAGTAACATATTCATAATTCTGTTAGAATCGCTGGGAAAGCGGCAAATAATTTAATCGCTCGCTGTAGGCGAGCAACAATTTTTACAATTTGTTCGACACTTTCAGCGTCGGGCGCGTTTTTGTGATCGTTACCCACGTTTGCACCGTGGGCTATAATGTTTGTCGCCGTTGGCGACTTGAATCGGGATTTCGGGCGGATTGTGAAAATTATTGAATTTTCAAACGCAGAAATTTTATGAATTAAAATGTTTTTGCCTTGGAATCCATTTGAGAAGTAAAAATGATACGGGCGATATAATAAATCCGGCTATATCGGGATTTTACAGCCGGATTTGTTTGATAATTTTTCGCGTAAAATTACGGAGCCAGCAGATCGGCATCCGAGGCGACCAGCCGGTTGTAGGTAAGCTGCGTGTTGTTTAGTGACAGCAGCGTTCCGCCGTTCGGGTCGGTCGGGTCTTGCGATGGGTTGTAAAGCCTCGC
>JBGTFE010000095.1:0-44519 GCA_041747435.1 Pyrinomonadaceae bacterium
GAGCTCGAAGAAGAAATCGGCGTAACGGCAGGAAAAATTGAGAAAATTACCGAATTTTATGTTTCGCCGGGTTTTTTGACCGAAAAAATGTACGTCTTTCTAGCAAGCGATTTGCGCGATACCGAACAAAATCTCGAAGAAGATGAAATTCTCGAAATAGAACGCCTTTCTTTTCCTGAAGCCTTTGAAAAAATCAGGAGCGGTGAAATTCAAGACGCGAAGACGATGATCGGTTTGATCTTCGCCGGCGTGCGTTTTGGCTACCGCTTTTAATCGCCCGTCTTTGCTTGACCGAAAATATCTTTTCCGATATTCTATCAGTTCGCTTTTTGGCGATTATTTTAAACAGAGAAGTCATTATGAGTACTTATTTTCCAAGCGGAAAGAATTTGGCGGAGAATCGCAAATGGTTCGTGGTCGATGCGAAAGGCAAAACTGTCGGACGTCTTGCGACGGAAGTTGCGCGGATCCTTTCCGGCAAAAACAATCCGGCTTACACGCCATTTTTGGATATGGGCGATCACGTGATCGTCGTCAATGCCCGCCACGCGGTCTTCAAAGGGTCGAAAACGGAACAAAAACTTTACCGTCATCATACGCATTATCCCGGTGGTTTGAAAGAACTTACGGTTACGCAGATGCTCGAGAAAAAGCCGGAACGCATTTTGGAACTTGCGATAAAAGGGATGCTTCCGAAAAATAAACTCGGGAAAGCGATGGCAAAAAAATTGAAGGTTTATGCGGACGCGGATCATCGACATCCCGCGCAAAAACCGACATCGATCGAAATTGAAACAAAATAATTTTATATGGCAGACATTCAGTATTACGGAACCGGTCGCAGAAAGACATCAACGGCGCGAGTTTATCTTCGCCCGGGAAGTGGCGAAATCCAGGTAAATAAACGCGGTTTTGAAGAGTATTTTCCAAACGAGGCGCTGCGGATGATCATTAATCAGCCGCTTCGTTTGACGGAAACCGTCGGTAAATTCAACATTTTTGTGAATGTGGACGGCGGCGGAAGCGCAGGTCAAGCAGGCGCGGTTCGACATGGAATCACGCGCGCTTTGATGGAATTTAACGCCGACCTTCGTCCGGTCTTGAAAAAAGCGGGATTGGTTACGCGCGATCCGCGCCAGAAAGAACGTAAGAAATACGGACAGAAAGGCGCTAGAAAACGATTCCAGTTCTCGAAACGTTAATTTTTATAAACCATTGCCGCGGTTTGTTGGTTGAACATAAACGCCGGGGCGAGTACAAAAACCAATAAGGTAGGAGATTTTAAGTTTTGGCAAATGTTACAATGAAAGAACTTCTGGAAGCGGGAGTTCACTTTGGACACCAAGTTCGCCGTTGGAATCCGAAAATGAAAGAATACATTTTCGGCGAGCGCAACGGCATTTATATTATTGATCTGCAAAAAACGCAGAAACTTTTTCGCGACGCTTTAAATTATGTCACCGAGGCGCTAACTGAGCGTCCGAATATGAAAGTCCTGTTCGTTGGCACCAAACGCCAGGCGCAGGACGCGATCAAAGAAGAAGCCGAACGCGCGGGACAGTATTACATTAATAATCGGTGGCTCGGCGGCTTGATGACAAATTTTCAAACCGTTCAGCAATCAGTAAAGAAAATGAAGGACATCGAGGCGATGAAGGAAGACGGTCGCTTCGAAATGTTGACCAAAAAAGAACGCCTCGGACTCGAGCGGCAGCATGAAGGCTTGATGAAAAATCTTGCCGGAATCAAAGATATGACGCGCCTGCCGGACATGCTTTTCATCATCGACGTTCGTAAGGAAGAGATCGCGGTTGCCGAGGCAAATCGTTTGAATATTCCCGTCGTTGCCGTTGTCGATACAAACTGTTCACCCGAAGGTGTTGATCACGTGATTCCGGGAAATGACGACGCGCTCCGCGCGATCCGCCTTTTCGCATCACGCATCGCCGATGCGATCCTTGAAGGTCGAAACGTAGGAACTGAAGGATCGGGTGAGGAGATTTCCGAAACATCGGATGAAGAAACCGGCGAAATTACGGGCGAGGAAACGCTCGAGCCGGAAACGGAATCTACGGATGAAACCGTTGAGACGTCGGAAGAAACC
Organism: Pyrinomonadaceae bacterium; assembly: GCA_041747435.1. Lineage (GTDB taxonomy): Bacteria > Acidobacteriota > Blastocatellia > Pyrinomonadales > Pyrinomonadaceae > JBGTFE01. The sequence continues at coordinate 2,105 of JBGTFE010000095.1, forward strand.
GAGATTGAGCCAACCGTTTCGGAAGAGGTTGAAGTACCGGACGCAGCCGATTCGCCGGAGGTTGTTTCTGAAGTCGAACCGAGCGGCTCGGAAGATGTTGCGGAAATCGCGACTGCTCAGGACGACGAAGCTCCTGACGCCGAAAAGTCCGAAGAGGAAACGAACGAAGCGACCGCAAGTTAATCAAATTTTTATATCGCAGAGGCGCAGCTCCGATTCGTTTATTTTTAAACGGGCTGCGCTTTTTTCAAATTCATAAGGAAATTATTTGGAGTTAATATGGCAGAAGTTACAGCAAGTGCAGTAAAGTCCCTCCGCGAAAAGACCGGTGCGGGAATGGTAGATTGTAAGAATGCTTTGGTCGAAGCAAACGGAGACGAGACTCAAGCAGTCGAAATTCTTCGAAAAAAAGGTATGGCAACGGCTGGGAAAAAAGCCGGACGCGTTACCGCCGAAGGCGTTGTTGGCTCATATATTCACATGGGCGGAAAGGTCGGCGTGTTGGTTGAGATCAATTGTGAAAGCGATTTCGTCGCGCGCGGCGAAGAATTTCAGCAGCTCGTCAAAGACGTAGCGATGCACGTCGCGGCAACCGATCCGCGCTATTTACGCCGCGAAGAAGTTCCGGCGAGCGAGCTCGATAAGGAACGTGAAATTTTGATGGAACAGCTCAAAAACGATCCGAAAAACGCGAGCAAACCGGAAGACGTTTTGAACAAGATTATCGAAGGGCGTTTGAACAAATTTTATGAAGAGAACGTTTTGCTCGATCAGCCGTTTGTAAAAGATCCGAGCAAAACCGTCGGCGAATTGGTAGCGGAAAAAATCGGGTCGATCAAGGAAAATATTGCGATTCGACGCTTTACGCGCTATAAAATGGGCGAAGGTATCGAAAAACGACAAGACGATTTCGCGGCTGAAGTCGCCTCGATGGTCGGGTAAGATCTAATTCCAGATTCCAAATTTCAAATTCTACATTGGTGAACCCATTTTTTTAATCTGAAATATGGAATCTGGAATCTGGAATATAGTTATGGCTTACAAACGCATATTACTGAAGATCTCCGGCGAAGCGCTGATGGGCGAGCAGAATTACGGCATTGATACGGCTGTCGCGCAATCGGTCGCCGAAGAGATCAGAGCTGTTCAGCAGCTTGGTGTCGAAGTCGCTATCGTAGTCGGCGGCGGAAATATTTTTCGCGGTGTTTCAAAAAGTGCGGGGAATATGGACCGTTCGAGCGCCGATTATATCGGCATGCTCGCCACCGTAATGAACGCCGTCGTTTTGCAGGATGCGCTCGAAAAAATCAATGTTTTCACACGCGTTTTATCGGCGATCGATATTCCGCAGCTTGCCGAATCTTTCATTCGCCGCCGCGCGATCCGTCATCTCGAAAAAGGACGCGTTGTAATTTTTGCAGCCGGCACCGGAAATCCATTCTTTACGACGGACTCCGCCGCCGCCTTGCGCGCTTTGGAAATCAAAGCCGACATAATTCTGAAGGGTACAAAGGTTGACGGCGTTTATTCGGCTGATCCGGTTACAAATCCGAGCGCGACGCGCTTTACCGACATTTCTTATCAACAGGTTTTGGAGAAACAACTAAAGGTGATGGACGCCTCGTCAATTTCGCTTTGCATGGACAATAATTTGCCGATAATGGTTTTTGATATGCGCGAAAAGGGCAACATTGTAAAGGCTGTGCAGGGCGACCTGTCTATCGGAACCATCGTCACGGTCGGGGCTCAAGGTCAATAAATTAAGATTCATAAAGGTGAAATATGAGTGTAGATAATTTATTAAAAGAAACGAAACCAAAAATGGACGCCGTGGTCGAGGATTTGAAGCGCAAATTATCGAACGTGCGAACGGGGAGAGCATCCATTGGATTGCTCGACGGGATTATTGTCGATTATTACGGCACGCCTACACCACTAAACCAGATGGCTTCGGTGAATGTACCCGAACCTCAGCTTTTGACCGTTCAGCCGTGGGACGCAACTCAGGTCGGAGCGATCGAGAAAGCTATCAATGCCGCGAATCTCGGCTTAAATCCATCGAATGACGGAAAAATGATCCGTTTACCGATTCCGCCGCTTACCGAAGAACGCCGCAAACAAATGGCAAAACAGGTTCACGAAATTGCGGAAGAACATAAGATCGCGGTTCGTAATATCAGACACGCTTCAAACGACAATTTGAAACGAATGCTCAAAGACAAAGAGGTTTCCGAGGACGATGAGCGCTACGGACTTGACGAAGTTCAAAAATTGACCAATACGACCACCGGAACGATTGATGAGCTTGCCAAAAATAAGGAACACGAGATAATGAGTGTTTAGTTTTCGTGGATAGTGGATCGTAAATAGGAAAATCGTGAAATAGAGTTTGTTCTTCTATTCACGATTTTTATTTGGAGAAATTAGTTCAAAGTAAATACATCATCCGCAATCGCTTTATTTACCGAGATCTCTTTCGCCTTAAAGTTTGAATACATCGTAAATTGTCCGAGGTCAAAACGCTGCGAATATTTCTCGGGTATGAAAATTCCTTCGACCTCCTTCAGCTTATCGATCTCGACCGCGGTCGTAATTTCCCGTCCGTTAAAATCATATTTTGCGGTGTAACTCTTTATTTGTGCGGTTTTCTCGTCAAGAAAAAAATCTGTGTAATAGCCTTCCGGCGAAGTGATCCTGAAGCCGAGTTTTTTGTTTTTGTCCGGCAATTCAGCGACGGAATAACCTTTTTCGTCGATCTTCGGAAGAAGCGGAAGACCGAGACGGTTCAGCGGCGGAAGCTGGAAGCTGGGAACCGAAGAATACGTATTAACGCCATCGTAAACCTGCTTGAACGACTGAATCGGCACAACGACTTCCAAACGATATTTTTCGCCCGAAAAGATCATCGCGAATGAGCCGTTCATCACTTGAGTCGGCGAGCCCGAAACCTCTGCGGTCCCGATAACCGATAAAGTTTTCATACTCCTAAAATTCTCGCCGCCATGTGCCGCGAGTGCCGCTTTCGCCAGTTCCATAGGCGTTGAGGTCTTAGAAATTATGGCGGTTGCTGCTGCCGCTTTTATCTTTTCATTTGTCTTTTGTTTGTCGTCTTTCTGAGCAAACGCGCCGCTTGCTAAAACAAAAATAAGCAGTAAGATCGGATAATTTTTCATATTACTTTCGAATCAAATGTATTGACCAAATAATGTAGCGCTACAAAATACGTAAAGAAAAGGACAAATGTTTAGTTTTTGTCCTTCTCTTAGTTTAGAAATGATTTGCACCGTTTACCAGCTAAACCGCATTTGCAGCTCGACGCGACGATTGCCGGAGTTTCCGCCACCGCCGCCGAACCCAAATCCGCCCGCGGTAGAAGTCGATTGTCCAAAACGGCTCGAGCTCAAGCTCCCGATCGGAGTATTCAAGTTAACGTTATTCAACAAATTCGAAACCTGTATGCTGAACGTCAGATTATACGGATTGTCAGAGCCGCTTCCGGCGCCGCCAAATCCACCCGGTCCGACCATGACCGCCCCGCCGCCGCGGTTACCTCCGCCACTACCGCCTCCGCGATTTCCTCCGCCGCGATTGCCGCCGCCGGTTGTTTGTCCGCCCTGCGGATTTTGATCGGTTTTCGCGACGTCTTTCTTAGCGCCGCCAAAACCAAAGGTTCGGCTGAAATTCATATTGACGCTAAAAAATGATGGTCCCCTGCCGTAATTCCGTGGAATTGTGGCATTTACATCGGAAACGCCGTTGAGACTGCAGAATGAATTCGTCAATCCGGTGTCGTTACAGCGTGCATTCAATTGTGCGAAGCTCGGACGTTCGTTGAAAAGCAGATCGCCATTAAGATCCTGACCGAGCGTAATATTAAATGGCGCGCCCGATCGCGCGATTATGAATGGATTGACTCGCACCGCCCACGGAAGGGTTAGGGAACCGCCGATAAAGAAATTATGCCTGATATCGAGGAACGAACTCCCATATTCGTCGCTCAAATCATAAGAATACGCCGGAAAACTTCCTGCGCCGTCCGAGTCACTCTTCGCAAATCCGAGGCGGTAATTTCCGAAAAGCGAGATATTCCGGCTCATCGTCGAACGAAAATTCACGATCACTTGATGCTGATCCAATGTGCCGGTTGATTCATATTGATTTACGTTACCGAGCGTCGGAATCGGTCTGACCGCGCCTGCGCAGTTATTTGCGGTAAGACAGACCGGTGCGTTGACGTTGCGCGAGCGCAGCAAATTATTTATCTTCGAGCCGATATAGAATACTGCCATCGTTGTCTTAAACGGCAACTGACGCTCAAATCCGACCGCGCCTTGAATCGTATAAGGCGATTTCAAGTCGTTCGCGATCCGCCGAATCGTACTCGTAAACGGTACCGCCGCTGTAATTTGCGCGATTGTCGGAAGATTTGTTACGCCATTGAGTGTAAAAACCGGCTGGCTCAGCAAAGTGATCGCAGCCGCGCGTCGGACCGGATCTGTTTCGTTTGCCGAAAGATTAAAGTTCACTTGCTGTGTGCCGTCAAAACGATTAGCCTGCAAAGTAAAATTTTCACTAAAACGATCGTAAAACAAACCGATTCCGCCGCGGAAAACAGTTTTTGGCTGCTTCGCTCCGCCTGCGCCGGGCGACCATGCGACACTAAAACGGGGCGCAAAATTGAAATTACTGCTTATATTTGTTTGATTTTCATAGCGTAGCCCGAAACCGAGCGTTAAATCGGGACGCACCCGCCAATCGTCCGAAACAAACACGCCGACATCGAATCTTGAAACGTCCGCGAGCGGATTTCCGGTCGTAATCGCAAACTGTATCGGATTGTAGCGCGCATCGGCAGCACCGAGGAGTTTCGCGCGATATTGTTCGATGGGCGAAACGAGCCCGTCGGCGTCAAGATCAAACGGATCGCCGGGCGCGAAAAATCCCGCAAACGTGAACGAGCCGCCGAAATTCGATTCAGAGCGGTCCGTTACCGAAACTCCGCGCAGTCGAAAACCAAATTTGACCGAATGTTCATTTTTCTTACCAAGAGCGGTGGTTGTATAATTCTGCAGTTCCCAGCTACGATCCTTTGTGAAATTCAACCCGATCTGTGCACCACCGCCCACGAATGCCGAGGCAACGCTTACGGTAGGAATAGAGTTGTCGCCCTCCACCTCGCGATTTCTAAACTCATATTGAAATCGCGTTTCGTTGATGGTTTTCGGATTGACGATCCACGTTTCTGTTAGACGAACATTGTGTTCCGAAGTCGTCGTCGCATAACCGCGGCTCGGCAGCGAAAGATCGCCGATTCCTTGATTATCGACCGTAAAACGGGTGAAGCTGTAGCGCGCGATCAACGTATTCGAATCATTTAATTGGTAGTCAAATCGCGGACTGATAGATAGGCGCCGGTTCGGAACCGTAAATTCTTCGCGGAACGGTACGATGTTAAATGCCGAATTAAGGACTAAGGCGTTGACTATCGCGGTATTGTCCACTTCACGATTGCTGACATCGAGAAAAAATGATGACTTGTTTTTCTTGATCGGACCGCTCAAATTTCCGCCGTAAAATCTGGTTTGGCTCGACGCGCGATTTAACGCAAACGGATTACGGGAGTTCAGACTTTCGTCATTGAAGTTCATAAAAGCCTGTCCGCGCCATTTATCGGAACCCGGCTTCGTTAAAATCTCGATTCGTCCAAAGCCGAGTCGATCGTATTCCGCCGAAAAAGGATTTTGGTTGATTCGGATTTCGCGAATCGCTTCCTTCGGTGGAATTCTTCCGCCCGTGAAACCGTCGATGTAGATCTGTCCGCCGTTAGGACCAGCGGAAGGTCCGGCTAGTGCCATCAAAGCGGCTTCCAGCTCATCCGGGTCGTCAGGCAACGCTTCCAAATCTTTTCCTTTCAAGACAGTTGCGCTTTGATTCGCGTCCGAATCGGTGCTGATCTCGCGATCAGTCGAAACTTCGACTTCTTCCTGAACTTCTTCGACCGACATTGCCACGATCAATTCCGTACGCTCACCCGTCGTGACTTCGATTTCGGCGTTCTCGTAAAGCGCAAATTTCGGCGCGACGACACGAATCGTGTATTTTCCGGGAGCCAAGCCGCTGATCGTAAATGCGCCCTGACCATTGGTTACGGTACTTTTTTCTTTTGCTTTCGCATCGACCGCAATAACATTTGCACCAACAATAACCGCGCCAAGACTATCGTAAACCTGTCCTGTAACGCTTCCGGTTTGCTGCGCAAACGCAGCCGATTGAATAAATATTGTAAAAATACCGGTTAAGATAAATGCTTTTAAGTTTTTCATATAATAATTTTTAAACGAGGGAATGAATACTCTACGGCAAGCCGCCGCCATCAAGTCCGGGAATTGTGAAACTCGAATTTGCTCCGCCGCTCTGGCGATTTCCTCCCGCTGCCATCATCTGCTGCTGCGCTTTAATAAATGGTTCAATTCCGGATACCAATTTAATCGCTGTCACGCGTTCCATGTTGGCTGCTTTCGAGCTCGAAATGGCGATCATTTCGCCAACCTTTAAATCCCCAACCGCGATGTTCGGAAACCGCTCGAGCATTTCGTCGAAGCTTCCGCCGCGATTTCCGCCTCCCGGCATTTGATTTGGATTTTGCTGTGGATTCTGTTGAGGCGTCGTCTGGTTTCCCTGCGGTGGACGCATCACATTTCCACCTCCACCCGCCGCCATTGTCTGCGCCATTGCCATCCTTTGAGCCATTTCAGCCGGAAATTGTTTTAAAAGGGAGGTTTTTTTGACCACGATCGTAACATCCTTTTTTGTTTGAAAGTCGTTGATCACAATTTCGTTTTTCTCGAGATTTACCGCGGTAACTGTCCCTCCGATCGTTTGAAATGCGCCTGTGATTATCTTTTCGCCTTTAAGATTCGCCCCGTCCGCGCTTTTATCCCCGAGTGCGCGAATTGAATCGCCGATCGCGATCTCGAGAAAAGAACTCGGCGCCGCTTCGTTAAAATTTTCAGAATCGGGCGCGTATCGCAAGAACGAGGCATCCGATTTAGGCGTTAGAATGGTCGTTTTTGAACCCATTAGCCCCGGAGTTGTCACCGTAATTTCTTTTGTCAGTTGGTTGAGCGCCGTAACACGCCCGGTAACACCGCGCACGCGCCATTCTTCGCGTTCTTTTGCCTGCTTTTGAGAAATGTCGGACTTCGTGATCAAATAGATCGCTTTTGCCGGAATACTCTTCTTATCGTCGGAAACCATTCCGGTTACAAGAATTTTGTCACCGATGGCTATCTCCGCAAAATTCGAAGCGATCGCCGCTTTAAGACTTGGATTGTCCGGCGGGACGCGTTTGTATTCGGTCTTTTCAAATAGGACCACATCGATCGCTCCGTCTTTTGTCAGGAGCACGATCTTTTCCGCGGAAACGGAGGTAACATCGCCGCCCGCGAAATTTACTTTGATACCGACATCAGCCGACTGCGCAAAACAAAGACTTGCGAATACGGCAAAAAAGAAAGATAAAGATAAAATTTTTCGCATTTCAAATACTCTCTGGAAAGGTTGAATTTTACTACTATACGCTACCGCAAAAATATTGTTCGCCTTTAAATGACTCTTATAAAGACGTTTATTATACGTAAAAGGTTTACAGCTTTTTGTAAAGTTTTGTAAGTATTTTCGACCGAAACAGATGCTTGGGCAACAACGTTTTAGACTTCCTTTGCGCTATGCCAACTACTTCCGCGCGCCGTAAGGACAAGACCAATGCTGGCAGCGAAAAGCGTCAACAGCGCGAAAACCCAAACGAACGGTATCGAAAGGAAGATCGACCAGATCAGTACGCCGAGCAAAAGTGCGATCGTTTCCGATTGAAATCGCTCCGGCAAGATTCGCTTTTGCATCATTTTACCGACAATAACCTGAAGCGCAACGCGTCCAAAAACATAGCTTAACAGGAGCAGAATAAGAGCCATTAAAAAAATGATCGTGCTTAAGTATGTTGGTAAAAATTTTATTCCCGTCGCTACAGCAAGTACAGCAACAACAAAACCGAATGAGCCGAAGGCGAACACTTTTAATGTCGAAAGACGGAATCTTGTAACGCCGCGGCTCACAGCTCCGGGCGAAATCGTGGTCAACGCAAGCGAAATTACGAACCAAAAGAGTACGGATAAGACGCGCTGCGCGACAAATGACCAGGAAATCGTCGGCGAAAACAAACTCGCCGGATTCTGTGCAAAATCACGGATCTCTTCTTCGAAGACGGCAAGCACTACGGTTTCCTTTTCCGCGTTTCGCAGCGGATTTTTATCTTCAGCTGAATATGTTCCGCCGAGCACCGTCACGTCGCCGCCGATAAATGCGTTTTCTTTCTGCGTGACGTTTCCGCCGACTACACCGACGTCGCCGCTTACGCTGCCTTCGATGATGACATTTCCGCCGACCGATAAGACTTCCTTCGCATGTTTCTTGATAATAACCGTTTTGCCAAAAGCAATTATCTCCATTTCAGGCGCGTCTTCGACTACGAATGTGGTGTCATCAGGCTGCGAAAAAGTCGGTTCGGTGCCGATCACAGCGAGAGTTGCGGACAGGACGAGAGCGAATCCCAAAATTACTTGTAAAAATCGGGTTTGCGGTTCGAAACTGAATGCTGTTCGTGTAGCTGTATCAATCACTTTTCCCGAGTTATGCGCGTTTATATCGTGTGATCAAGCGCGAAAGAGTTAAAAAGGAAACAAAAAAAACGACGGCGATAAGTAAAAATGAAACCACCGAGCCAAATACGATCTGATTGCTCAGAGAGCGCAGAATTATAGTGACTCCAACCGTCACATCATAAACGAAATGAAGCAAGAACGAGCCGGCGACGGCAATTTTTTCCGCAATTGTTCCGACAGTTCCAAAAAGCGCCTGCGTCTCACCGCCAATGACAAAAAGAAGAAACAAACCCGTGCAAACGAAAAAAGCCATTCGCCGCTCTCGCGGACGCCGCAATCCGCTGACGTTGCTTTCCGCTTTTGCCACAACGACTTTTGTAAAATCCGCTGGCAGATCGATCTCGTCTTTTGCCGGACGAAACGAGTCCAGCGCGCAGAGCAGTTGTTTCTGTGAATTCAATTCTTCCGAACAAGTGCCGCAAACCGCGAAATGCATTTCCAGACCGAGTTCCTCGCGCGGCGAGATCTCCCCGTCGATGTATGCCGCGATCTCATCGCGCGGGCAAGCTCGGACAGATTTTGCGGTTTGCTCTTTCATTCTACTTGATAAATTTTATTGTCAGAGGATATTCCCAAAACTCACCGTTATTGGCTTTCATCGCGCCGATTATCGGAAAGATGATTCCGATCAGACCGACAATCGGAAGCAGCAGCAAGCCGATCAGTACGATCAGAAGTACAATGCTGATAATGCCGTAAATCGTGAGCGAAATCATAAAATTAACGACCATTTTGCCATGCGCATCGAGCGCCGGCATTTTATCTTTCTGCGTCTGCCACAAAACTATCGGCAAAATGATCCCAATAGGAAACAGAATGATATTGGCAAGCTGCGACAGGTGCAAAAACAAACCCATTTGTTTTTCTTCAGCTGTTTGCAGAGACATCTGCGGGCTATATTGCATATTTTGCATAATTTTTCTCCTTAAATTCCCGTAAATCCGCGCTCGAAAAATATCTCACGCATCATTTCCCTTGCCCGGAATAATCGATTTTTTACCGTTCCGAGCGGAAGATTTGTTATCTCTGCGATTTCGTCATAACTCAGATCCTGCGAATGTCGGAGAAGGATCAGTTCGCGATAGACCGCCGGCAGACATTTGACCACCGCTTCGATCTCCGTTCGCCATTCGCTTCGTTCGCGGTCCTGTTCGGGCGTCGGTCGCGGGCTTTCAATTTGCAATTGGTAGCTTCCGTCCTCGTTTTCAGCTTCGATGCTTTGCTCGTTCACCGAATGCCGACGCATATGATCGATCGCGGCATTGTGCGAAATGCGGTAAAGCCACGTCGAAAATTTATAGTCCGAACTATAGCGCGCGAGCGAATTATAGACCTTGATAAAAACTTCCTGCGTGACGTCGAGCGCTGCATCGTAATCGTTCAGCATTCGGTAGACATATCCGGTGATCGGACGCTGATAACGCCGGACGAGTTCTTCAAACGAATCCTCGCGTCCGCCGATCGCCGTTTCGATAAGCTCGCCATCCGTCAGAGTTTTTATTTTTTCCAGCGCAATTGCGTGTGACATCATTTTCGAGAGATACTACGGTATTGTTTACGAAATTGTTTCAAAGCGCAAGCCGGAAAAAGTAAGAAATGAGAACCGAGTTTCGTCGATTCTCATTTTTTGATCACTGCGTTGAAAGAATTTTATTTCCAGCCGAGGGTGGCGAGTCCGGCGGGCGCGGCAAGATCGTCGAAACTCAGATCCTGAACCGGCAAATACAAACCGACGTCTTCCGGGCGCAAAATATTCAGCGTTTTTCCGAGCGCCTCGTTGGCGATTTCCTTGAGTTTTGCGGGAACAAAATCTCTACCGATAACAAGAAGTTTCTCCAGAAAGTTCGCGCTCGAATCGTCAGCCAAACGATCCCGATAGAACATCAGCAGGCGATATATCTCGTCGTCTCGCTCGCTTTCCGTGCAAGTTACGCTGCGCACGACCGTCGGCTCATCGGCTCTCAGGATAAAAGCGGTGAAGCCGCTGTTTTGTGAGCTTAAAAGAAGCGAATCTCCGCGGTTTTTCGCGTCCGCCAACCATTTCGCCTCGCTCACGGCGCGCGGCAGGATCAATCCCGCGTGCCAGCCCTGCATTTCAAACAAAGTTTCATATTCGTCGATAACGCTGAGTTTCACCGCCGTAGCGAAATAGCGGGATTTTCCGGACGGATCGGGCGAGATCTTTCGGCGGGAGATACGAAGCGCTCCCGCGGAAACGCCGAACGTGTTTTCTGCCTTCCAATCCAGAATCTCTGCAAGCTCGCCGCTTGACGATGGTTCGGTTTCGAGCGTAAGGATCGCGGTTCTAGCCGCGCTGCTCGGCAGCGAAACAGACCAGCGCTTTTGATTTTGAAGACCGGCTTTTGTGACTACTTCGTCCAGGAAAACAGACATTTCGTCCGGACTCGAAATATTTTGCTCCGTAAAGCTGGGCGTGAGAAGATGCGCTGGCAAAACAAGGGTTGCCGCCTGTTTAATGCCGAACTGCCCTCTGCCTTCCTTTTGCAAGGCAAGCGCGGTAATATTTTCCTCCTCCAACCCGAGTGCGGCCTTCGGATAATTTGGTTGTATCAAGCCTTCTAACATATCTAATATTCGCTGTAGCTCTTCCCGCTGCTATCCTCGCCTTCGGCAAGACTTTTGACATCCTTCAACCCCTGCGCGCCGTCCGTGGAATTCGGATCTTCGCCAACGACCTCACTCCATGTTGCCGATTCGGTTATAGGATCGATCGGCGTCTCGCGCAGGTATTCGGCGCTTTTCAGATCTTCGAGCGATTGCGGAAGTTTTCCTTTATCGGCACCGTATTGATCGATCGCGCGCCGCATTTGCCACAGATTCTCCGCCAGAACCGTTTCGCGGGCGTGTTGAACGCTTCGCTGATACGTCGGTAGCGCAACCGATAGCAAAATGACCAGGATGAACATCGCCAGCATCAACTCGAGCAGCGAAAATCCTTTTTGATTTGAAAGCTTACCAATCACTATACTTTTCTCCGTTAAATCCTTCTGCGTCGGAGCGCGAACGCACATCGAAGACATTAATATTATCCCAACTTCCCGCATCTCCGGATTGATAAGATGAACGCAAACTCCAATTCGATTCTCCGGTCATCGGATCGACCGGCATTTCGCGTAAATAAACTTTGGTCTTGTCATCGGTTTCGCCCGGTTCGCCAAAAACGACCGTCGTTTTATCGTTGCCGAGACCGCCGCCGCCGCGCACATTTAATCCGCGCGGTTTAACTCTTACGCCTTCAACGAGAATTTCCAAACTCGGCGGATATCGATCAAGATTTTCCGTGTCGAAAATGGTGCAGTCGTCAATGACAACTCGGCTTCGCGGATCGGCGGGAATATTCGTACCGCCCGTTATATTTGCGGTTTCATTTGAGATAGCGCCGAGCGGGCACGCTCCGATTGAATCGCGTTTGAATTCATCGATCGCATTCCGAATATCGCGCAGAGTCTCCCGCAAGCGCATTTCCTTTTGGCTTTTAACCGCGTTCTGAGCAAGCGGAATCGTCCCCATCACGAGGATCGAGAGAACGGAGAGCGTAATGATCAGCTCGAGCAAAGTGAAGCCGGATCGACGCGCAAACACGGCGACGCGGCGACGCGGCGATTTTTGTCTCCGTGTCTCTGTGTCTCCATGTCTGGGTACCGTTCGCAATTTCATCTCAAAATCTTACGGTGAAATTCTTCCCGTCAGCCGTCAAAAAGTTGAGAACGTCCACATCAAAAGCGATTTCCGGCTTTCCATCGGCAAGCGCCTCGATCTCGATATAAGCCAAAATACCCGAACTATTTTCGGCGGCATCCTTTGGCGCCACCAGCGAGACGAACATCTTTCCGCCTTGATTTACAAAGGGCGTCGCGGCGGTTTGGGCAAGTTCCCTGCCGAATATATCGCCAAAAGCGACGCTGCGAACGGCAACTTTTTTGTCGTCGAATTTCATTGCCAGAACCGCCGAACGAAATGCAGCCGCGCTTCGAATCATAACCGCAATTCTCGCTTTTTCACCGGCTTTCATTTCAGAAAGCGTTGGCAAGATCTGCAGTTCGGCTAAAAGCGGCGCACTTTCTACGGCTTTTACGTCGGACTTCAATGAAGTTTCCTGCGTTTCAAGCTTTTTGTCCGCTGAATCAACCGTCGGAGCGATCTGCAACGTTTTTACGCTGGTATCGATTGGCTTCAGCTTCGCCGCCAGCGAGCTTGAATTTATCGCCGTTTCGGTTTGACTTTCAGTGACCGTATTTTTAACTTCGGTCGCTGAATTTGTCGCGGGATTCGACTTAACATATGTCGGAACTTCCATTTGTTGATCCGGAAGTTGAATCTCGACATTATTCGGAATTTTCCGCGCCAGCGCTAGCTGTTCTTCAACCTCTTCCTGAATGATCATCGCTTCAAGCGAGCTGTTTGTCGGTGTCTGAAGACTTCCAGTCGGGCGTTCGGCTTCATCTTCGGGCAGGATCGCCGGCGCGCGAATTACTCGCGGCGTAACCGCAATTACGACGTCAACCGTTCGATTATCTTTTGTCGGCGTGCTGAACAATCTTCCGAAAATCGGGATCAAACCCAGGATCGGCAAGCCTTGCCGTCCGTTGCTTTCCGTGCCTTGGGCGACGCTTGCAAGCAAAAGCGTTTTGTTATTTTGAATACGCGCGGTTCCGTTGATCGTTCGTTCCGTGAATCTCGGCGTCAATGTAGCCGCATCGATCACGTCTTTCGATTCGATCTCCATTTTTACCTGAACGTCTTGGTTTGGAAAAACGATCGGCGTGAAATTCAGCGTCAGACCGACCTGCTCATAATTGATGACGGGATAACCGTTGCCAAAACTTCCGGGCGTAGTCGGCGTATTCTGATTTGAAAATGGAACAACAGTCGCCGTTTGAACCGGAACTCGCTGACCGATGCGCGCTTTCGACGCTTCATTGTTAAATGCGTGAATTTGTGTCGAAGCGATAAGCTTCGTATTGGATTTGCTCTGAAACGCACTGATGACAGACGACGGAACCAGAATTCCGGTAGCGATCGCCGTTACGAGATTTGCGCCGAAATTGCCGGAAAACGGAATCACGCCGCCAGCTCCAACGCCGCCGAGATTTCCGACTTCATTGTTACCAGAATTTCCGATCTGAGCGCCTATCTGATTTCCGAGTTTGAGCAGATCTGTTTTGGACACTTCATAAATTTGCACGTCCATCACAACTTCGGCTCGGTCTTTATCCAACGCGCGAATGACGTCGGCAATTATTTTTATATTTTCGGACGTGTCGCGTACCGTCAAACTATTCGTCGATTTATCAATCAAAGGAATCGTCGGAGTTCTACCCGGCTGTGCCGGAATTGCCGATTGAATAACTTTAGCAACCTCGCTCGGATCGGCATTTGCCAAATAAAATGTCCGCAGAACGAGCTGTTGAAAATTGATGCGCCGCTGATTGCTCGCGATCAGGATGGTACGCGGTCCGACTTTCTGGAAAAACAGATTTTCCTGCAAAAAGATATAGTCGAGCGCTTTTGCTGCCGTTACGCTTCTAAGCTCGATGCTGATATCGCGCTTTTGGCGAAACGATTCCGTGTCGAATAGGACATTCAGGTCAAGATCCTTAGAGAGTTCTTTGATCAGGAACTGGAGATCGCCTTTCGGGTAGACGACGTCTCGCAATTTTTCCATCTGCGCCGGAATAGTAACGCCGTTAGGTAAATTCTGTCTCGTATAGGTTGTCGGAACAAGTTTTATACGGTCGCCGTTCGATTTTTCATCTTTCTTATTACCATTGACAAAACCTTCCTGAAGGCGCACCATTCGATCCATTTCGGATTTTGCCAACTCGTTTACGGGATCGTAACCATATGCGGCGCGAAAGGCGTTGTATGCGCCGACGTAATCCTTCTGATTCGCGAGCGCTGTTCCCTTTTTCATATACATTTGCGACGCATTAAACAATGAGCGGACGAGATGCAGCCGGTATTCCGGGTTTTTCGGATTATCGCTGACCGCCTTCGCAAATTCTTCGACGGCTTTGTCCCATTCTTCCGCTTGTTCATATTTCATTCCCTGGTTAAAATGCTTTTTCCCGTCACCCGCAAGAACGGCGATCGGCGACAAAAGCGAAAGAACGAGCAAAAATGTAAAAGAAAATCGGACGTATGCGGATTTTTTCATAGTTTTAATTTCCCGAATTGGTGTTTTTTGTTTACGTTAGATGCAAAAAACTCAAACCTTCAAATTTCTCACGCGACCCTCAACGTAAAGTTTCAAAAACTTTAACCTAAAACAATCAATATTCTCGATTGTTTCAGCCTAAAAAGCAAATTTTATCGAACTTCCTCAACGAATGTCACGCGATTTATTTCATAAAGCGTTGTCGTGCCCGAAAATACTTTTTTGACCGCCGATTCACGTAGGCTTGTAAGCCCTTCTTTTTCGGCTTGCCGTCGAATTTCCGAACCCGGGCGACGCTCGATGATCATCTCACGAATCCTGTCGGACATGTCGAGCAACTCGTGAATCGCCGTTCTGCCGCGATAGCCGGTGTGATTGCATGCGTCACAGCCGATATTTTTATAAAATTCTTTGCCGCGAACATCCGCCGGGCGCAAACCCGATTCGACAAGCTCATCATCGGTCGGCTCATAATGACGCTTGCAAGTCGGACACAAAAGCCGCACGAGCCTTTGCGCTAGCACGCAGTTGAGCGAGGAAACGAAGTTATACGGCTCAACTCCCATATTCAAAAACCGACCGATCACGTCGATAACGTTGTTTGCGTGAACGGTTGTAAAGACAAGGTGACCGGTCAGCGCAGACTGGATAGCGATTTGTGCAGTGTCTTCGTCGCGGATTTCACCGACCATTATCTTGTCCGGATCGTGACGCAAAATGGAACGAAGCCCTCGCGCAAACGTCAGCCCCTTTTTTTCATTGACCGGGATCTGCATGATTCCCTGCAGTTGATATTCGACCGGATCTTCAATAGTTATGATCTTGTCTTCGCTGTTTACGATCTCATTTAGAGCACCGTAAAGCGTGG
The DNA here is from genome assembly GCA_041747435.1 of Pyrinomonadaceae bacterium. Taxonomy (GTDB): domain Bacteria; phylum Acidobacteriota; class Blastocatellia; order Pyrinomonadales; family Pyrinomonadaceae; genus JBGTFE01. Next base: position 17,871 of record JBGTFE010000095.1, read on the forward strand.
TCGTTTTTCCCGAACCAGTCGGACCCGTAACTAGAACCATTCCGTAAGGCTCTTTGATATATATCCTGAAACGCCGAATATCCTCCGCATCGAATCCAACGACCTCGAGGCTCAGATTTTTGAATTCTTCCGAAATTTGCTCTTTGTCGAGAATACGAATCACGCAGTTTTCGCCGTAAGCCGCCGGCAAAATGGAAACACGAAAATCGACCGTTCTTCCTTTATAACGAACGCGAAAGCGTCCGTCCTGCGGAATTCTGCGCTCGGCGATATCAAGCTCAGACATAACCTTGATGCGCGATATCAGAGTTTGGTGATACGCAATATCGATCGGATCGACCTTTTGATAAAGCGCGCCGTCGATACGGAATTTTACGCTCACGTCGCGGTCGCCGACCTCGATGTGAATATCGGATGCGCGCGATTCCATCGCATTGTAAACGATCGTGTCAACCAATTTTATGATCGGTGACATATCGGAGTCGTTTGCGAGGCGGTCGAGATCCAGAACTTCCTCGCCCTGATCGGTTTCTTTGACGAGCGAGATCTTAAAAGTCGAAGCCGCTTCCTGCAAAACGCGCTGCGTAGCGTCACCCTTTTTTAAAACGACATCTATCGCGCCCTGAGTTGCGACATATGGAACGATGCGGACGTTCAGAACATTTTCGAGTTCGTCCAAACGTTCCAGATTTGTCGGGTCAGCCATCGCCGCGTGCAGATTTCCGTTTTCGCGCTTTAACGGAATAAAATGGTTTCTGAGCATTAGATCGACAGGAATATTGGCGAGCTCTTCATAATCGATTGGCGATTCCGCGTCCTGCGGCAGCAGATCGATATACGGCAGCCTGTAGCGCCGCGCGAGTTGTTTTGCCTGCGTTACTTCGGGCGGCTCGTTTTCCAAAAAATCCGCAAGCTCGATTTTCGGCGACGATATCGCGGGCGTGTAATTATCTGTTTCGTTGTTCATATTTTATCTCCTTCCTCCGAACGGTCCGGATGAGATCGTCTGGATGATGGGAAGATAGATCGCGAGCAGGATCGTAATAACGACACCAGCCATAAATACCAAGATCAACGGTTCGAGAAGCGTTGTCAATTGTTCGAGGCGGACTTCCGATTCGGCGTCGTAAAAATTTGCGACTTCGTCAAGCATTTCGCGCAAACTTCCCGATTTTTCGCCGATTCCGACCATATCGAGTGCGAGCTCGGGAACCCAATTCGCCTTTTCAAGCGCTTCCGTAAAAAGCCGACCTTCGCGAATCAGCGGCAAAACCGCCTGACTTCTCCGGCGAAGCTCGTAATTCGTGATCGCCTGCGATGAGATATCCCACGCGTCCGGAACCGTAATACCGCCGGACAGCAGCGTCGAAAGCGAGCGCGCAAGCTGCGCGATGGTCATTTGCCGGATCAACTTTCCGACGATCGGCAGGCGCAGTAGAAATTTATGCAAAATAAGCTTGCCGCCCGGTGTTCTGAGCCAAATTATCAGCGCAAAAACAAGAATCAAAAAAAGCGGCAACAGCCAAAAAATGTTGTTTGCCAAGGTTGTCGAAACGGTCAGAACGACGACGGTTACTGTCGGCAAACCTCTGTTCGCGTTCAATCCTTTGAAAAGGTCTGACATTCGCGGCACAACGTAAAGCGCCATAAAAGCGACCATAAAGGTCGACGCAACCAGCAAAAAAGCCGGGTACGCGAGCGCGCTGCGCAATTTTCGCGCAACCCCGACGCTCCGTTTCAAATAATCGACGTAACGCGAAAGAACGTCGTCAAGCGCCCCCGATTTTTCACCCGCAAAAAGCGATGCCGTATAAATTTTTGGGAATGTGCCCTGCGCTTCGAACGCATCCGAAAGCGAAACACCGCTTTTGATCTTGTCTTCAACGTCAGCCAGCGTTACGCGAAGCGTCGAAGAACCCGAACGCGCTTTCAACAGCCCGATCGACTGCAAAACCGGAATTCCCGCGCGCAAAAGTGCGGAGAGCTGCTGATTAAAAAGCAAAAAATCGCCCTGCTTCACGCGATTTTTTTTTCCTGAAAACGGAAGCATAGCCGACAGACCGCTTTCGGCTGAAGAAATCGTGAAGACGCGAAATCCTTCATCTTCGAGTCTCTCGCGCGCGTCGCCAGCCGCCGTCGCTTCGACGATCCGCGTCAAAATCTCACCCGAAGGCGTTCCCAAACGACAAATAAACTCCGGCATAATAAACAGAAATTCCAAAAACCAGATTCCGTATCTAAGATTTTAGTTGCCAGATTTGGAATTTGGAATCTGAAATTTGAAAAATCGATTATATCACGCATTTTAACCCCAAAGGTTGCAAACAAAAGCAGTGTAAGAAATTTTGGGCTCAAACAACGATTTTTATGTTCCAAACATCAAAAAAATATCTTGCGGAAATTTTTACCGTTTCTTAGAATAAAATTACAGGAGAGTTTATGGCTGTGAAATTATTTCAGGTCGTCAGCCGCATTTGCCTAGCGAACTGTTCCGCCTTTTTTCTGCTTGTTTTTCTTAGCGGTTTTGTAACTTCTTTTGCTCAGACCCCGACCGCAACGCCGCCGTCCAAAAAGGACGAAATTAAGATACCAACCGATTTGGTAACGCTCACTTTGACTGTGACGGACATTTACGGTAGGTATGTTACGGGTTTAACAAAGGAAGCCTTTACCATTTTCGACAATAACGAAGAACAACAGATCACATTTTTCTCCGATGCGGACGCGCCGGTTTCACTTGGAATATTGTTCGACGTTTCCGATTCGATGAGCGGAGAGAAGATCCGCAAAGCGCAAAAAGCTCTCGAACGATTTATTGACACGAGCCATCCATCCGACGAATATTTTTTGATCGCCTTTAACAATCGCGCCAAGCTGTTGATGGATCGAACGCGCGACGGCGAGGCGGTTCTAAGAAAACTTACGCTCGTAGATCCGCGAAATAATACCGCGCTTTATGACGCCGTTTATCTCGGTATCGAAAAGGTCACGCGCGGCGCTCACCAAAAAAAAGCGATTTTGATAATCAGCGACGGTCAGGACAATGCATCGCGATATAACTTCGGTGAAGTGCGGCGTTTACTAAAAGAATCGGACGTCGTCGTTTACGCGGTGGGAATTTTGAACGGCAAGGATTCGTCAAGCATGGACGGAATGCAGGGACAAGCGTTTCTCGATGAGCTCACCGGTGTTACCGGAGGAAAAGCGTTTTACCCGCAAACGAATGTGGAAATGGACGAGATCTTCGCGCGCATCGCGCTTGAGCTTCGCCATCAATATTCAGTCGGCTATACGCCCAAGGATTTTCAACCTGACGGAAAATATCATAAGGTCAAAGTTAAGGTCAAACCTCCGCGCGGACTTCCGCGTCTAACGATCCGAAGCCGCGAAGGCTATTATGCAACACCAAATACGGATTATCGTTAGAATTCCCACTTTATAGTTTGAAGAAAGATGACACGCAAGAATCTCTACATTTTGACGCTGATTTTTTGTTTTGTGCTCGCTCCGGCTTTTTACGGGCTTGTTTCCGCGAGCGCCCAATCGACAATTAAACCGAATCCAACGCCGACGCCGGCAGCGAGTAAAACTCCGCCGAAATTTGCTACACCCACGCCTCAGCCAACACCGGACGAAGAAGATGACGGCGAGATTCGGATCGATACCGAAATAGTCGGATTGAGCGTTCGCGTGATCGACCGCAACAATCGACCCATCAATAATCTTCGAAAAGAAGATTTCAAAGTTTACGAAAACAATGTTCTGCAGCCGATAGAATCCTTCACAACGGCAGAAGTTCCGACAAATTACGCGTTGGTCATCGATAATTCCGGTTCGCTCCGTTCGCAGTTGGAAAAAGTGATCGATGCCAGCAAAGTTATCATCAGCACGAATCGTCCGGACGACGAAACTGCCGTTATTCGTTTTGTTAGCAGAGATAAGATCGAAGTTAAGCAAACTTTTACTTCAAATAAGATGGACCTTTTTGACGCGCTCGATGATATGTATATCGAATGTTGTCAAACGGCACTTATTGACGCCGTTTATCTGGCTGCTGAAATGACTGCCGAATATGAAAAATCGGGCGCCAGAGACGATAGAAAGCGGCGCGCGCTGATACTTGTTTCGGATGGAGAGGATCGCGACAGTTATTACAATGAAAGTCAGCTCTTTGATCTACTTCGCGAAGCCGACGTTCAGATCTATGCGATCGGTTTTGTCGCCGAGTTAAGTAACGATGGCGGTTTTATCAGCAAGAGTCCGCAGAAAAAGGCAAAATCCTTTCTCGAACGGCTTTCTGAAGAAACAGGGGGAAAGGCTTATTTTCCAACTTCGTTGACCGAATTGAACACTATCGCAGCCGATATCGCGAGCGAACTTAGAACGCAATACCTCGTAAGTTATTATCCGACGAACGATGCAAAGGACGGTTCGTTTCGCTCTATAAAGGTCGTCGTCACGGAGGGACCGAACAAGCAAAAACGTATCGCCGTCACTCGCAGCGGCAGAAAAGCGGCGGGCGGCTCAAATTCCACACAACCGATAAAAAAACCGTAATTTTTGAGGTAAAAAATAAAAAAGGACAAACACAGAGAATTTCTAAGTGTTTGTCATTTTTTTGCGGAAAATATGATTCCCGTAGTTATTTTTCCGGCACCGAACCGGAGATCTTTTTGCGGTTAGTTTCGCCCGTTTCGATGACGGGAATTCCATCGCTCACCTCTGAATGCGGACGCGGAATGACATGAACCGCCGTAACGGTGCCGACTTTTCGCGCCGCCGCCGCGCCGGCATCAACCGCCGCTTTGACCGCGCCGACCTCACCGCGCACGATCGCCGTTACAAGTCCGGCATCAACTCGCTCGTAGCCGACCAAAGTAACGTTTGCAGCTTTCACCATCGCATCCGAGGCTTCGATCATTGCGACCAAACCAAAACATTCAATCATTCCAAGTGCTTCCATAATCGTTCACAATTAATATAATTTATTTCAAATAAATCGCAAGCAGAAAGATCGCTCCGGTCAATACCGCAAAAATTATCGCAACTGCTATGAATTTACCGTTTGAAGGATTTTCATATTCTTCCCAGACAACCTCTTCGACTCGTTTCCTTTGAAGGTTTCTGGATTTCCTTCTGAGCGCGGCGGCAGATCTAAGTCGCGCCGGTTCGCGCAAACCGCGTTTTTTTCGAACGACCGTAGTCGTTTCCGCTTTTTCATCGTCAGAGTTCTTCTCCTCAGAGCTTTCTTTTGCTATATCGTCGCGAAACCAGACATCGCTTACCGCGTCGTTGTTTTCGGCGATCGTTTCGTCGGGAGTAACCGAGTTGCCGCAATTGTAGCAAAAAAGCGCGGCTTCGCGGATGTCGACCCCGCAAGCCCTGCAGTTTTGTTCTTCGATTACTTTCGTTGCAGCCATTTACTGTGAAATCTGGTCGGCGCCGGATTTGCTTCTAAGTTTTTGCGAAAATTTCCTTTTCGTCGCCCAGATCGCGCGCCGAAGGCGTGATGATGGTTTTTGCTGTGATGTAAATTTTTTCGCCGTTTTGGATCGCCCTGCGAACGTCGTCTTCGCTGACGAAATCGAAAACTTTTGGCGCGCCGTTCGCTGAGCTTTCGGTTCGCAGCTCGTGAATGATCGTTTTGACCGGCGATTCGGATTTTGGCGCATCGATTTCATTTTGCGGCGCAGCGCTCTCAACCAAAGCCGGTGCAGGTTTCGGAGATTCCGAAATCTTTTTACTCAAAAAACTATCGACGATCGCTGCAATTTCTTCCCGCTTCATCGATTGACGACCCGAAGTTTGCGCAACGGGCTGATCGGAACCTTGAACTTTGAACTTTGAACCTTGAACTTCCGCATTAACGGGTTTTGTTTCAAACGCCACGCGCTTTATGTCCAAAAGATGGATCGGCGAAACATTATCGCTGGTGACATTTCCGCCCCACGAGCCGCAGCCCAAAGTCATCGACGGCGGCAAATCGGTCGAAAAACCGATCGCTCCGTGCGTTGTCGGCGAATTAATTACCACACGCGACGCGGGCATTTCTTCACCGTATTTTATCGCGGCTTCGCGATTTTGCGTATGCATTCCGGCAGTATGTCCCATTCCGCCAAACTGCAAAATTTCCAAACCTCGCTGCGCGCCCTGCTCGACGCCGTCAACAACGAAAAATGCGAGCGTCGGTGAAAGTTTTTCTATCGACCACGGAAAATCGCGCCCGACGCCCGCGCAATCCGCAAGCAGACATCGCGTTCCAGCGGGGATTGAAACTCCGGCTAGATTTGCAATGTGTTCGGCGGATTTGCCCACGATCTTGGGATTCAAAGTTCTCTGCGGCGTCAATAAGACTTCCGCGACCTTTTCCGCTTCATCTTTGTTCAAAAAATGTCCGCCCTGGGTTTTAAACTGCTCGCGCACTTCCCCTTCGATCGGCGCATCGACAACGACCGACTGTTCCGACGCGCATATCGTGCCGTAATCGAAACAAGTGGAGGTTAAAATATCGGCAACCGCTTTCTGCGTGTCCGCCGTTTTCTCAATAAAAACCGGAACGTTGCCCGGACCTACTCCGAACGCCGGTTTTCCCGATGAATACGCCGCGCGAACAAGCCCGATTCCACCGGTTGCAAGAATAACGGCGGTTTTCTTATGCTTCATCAACGTTTCGGTTCCTTCAATGCTTGAAGTCGTCAAACAATATATCGCGTCAGCCGGTAAACCTTCGCCGATCGCAACTTCGCGCATCACGCGTGCCGACTCCGCAATGCATTTCGCAGCGGAAGGATGCGGCGACAAAACGATAGTATTTCGCGATTTTATCGCAATGATTATTTTGAAAATGGCTGTTGAAGTAGGATTGGTCGACGGAATGATCGCTGCAACGACGCCGCGTGGTGACGCGATTTCGACGACGCTTCCGCTATCGCTCACGACGCCGACAGTCTTTAAACTTTTGAAATAATTCCAAACATCTTCCGCGGCAAAACGGTTTTTCTCGCGCTTATCTTCGGCTCTACCGAATCCCGTTTCCTCACTAGCAAGCTGTCCGAGCCGTAACGATTCCCGCAAAGCCGCCTGTGCCATCGCTTCGCAGATTCGGTCGATCTTTGCCTGGTCAAATTTTGCAACCGTCAGCCACGCCTGATGCGCGGCTTCGACCGCGTCGCGCGCTTCTTGTTGTGAAATCAGGTCTTTATCTTCAGGCATCTCCAAAATTACGAAATCCGAATTCCAAATTCCAAACTACGGCGTTCTCAATCTGGAATTTGGAATCTGAAATCTGGAATTATTTACTTTTTGATTTGGTTTTATCGTTCGCCGATATCGCGCCTCTTCCCGAGTCGCCGGAACTCAACTGACGACTTCCGCCGCTCTGCAGCGCTTTTTCGTCGGGGCTGTAACCGATTTTTCCGCCTTTCGGTAAACACTTTTCGACTTCACCGTGCGGACGCGGAATGACATGAACGGAAATCAATTCGCCGACTCGACGCGCTGCCGCCGCGCCCGCGTCTGTCGCCGCTTTTACCGCGCCAACGTCTCCGCGCACAAAGATCGTGACATAACCTGCGCCGATATATTCCTTTCCGACAAGCTGAACGTTGGCAGCTTTTACCATCGCGTCAGCCGCTTCTACCGCGCCGACAAAGCCTTTGGTTTCAACCATTCCGAGTGCTTCAAGAGCCATTATTTGTTCCTCGCTTCTAAGTTTGTTTAGTAATTTTAATATAAGACCGAAGTAAAAGCTAAACGTATCACGCCGAATATCGAAATTCAAGCGAAAACCCGCGAATAAAAGACCTTGAAACGATTGACACACGGCACATTTCAACGGTATATTTCAAATTTAACTTCGGGCACGGGCACCGATCCGGCAGCGGCTGAAAATAAACACAAAATGTCATTGACTTTGGGCGAAAAACTGCAGCAGGCACGTGAAGCTCGTGGGATAACCATAAGCGAAGTCGCCGAACAAACGCGAATTTCATCGCTCTATCTCGAAGCCATCGAAAACAACGATTATCGTACCTTGCCCGGCGGAATTTTTAATAAAGGTTTTGTTAAGTCCTATGCGCGATACGTCGGATTGGATGAGCAGGAAGCTTTACAGGATTATTCCCGGATTTTGGTCGAACAGCAGGGTGCAGAATCTGACGAACTAAAAGTTTATAAGCCGGAGGTGTTGACCGATGCCTACACGCGCTCGTCGTCGGTAACGACAATGGTACTTGCCGTATTAATTCTGGTTGCGATGACCGCCGGCATTTTGTGGCTCCTCAATTATTTCGAGGAAAATCCGCTCGCACCTTCCAGAAATAATTCCAACACGGCAAATAACGCGACGCGTTCAAATACTGATTTGAATGCGGCGCAAGACTCGCAGCCGAATCCGTCTCTAAACGAAGTAAAACTTGAACTTAGTGGCGTGACCGGCGCAATGTCCGTTAGCTACTGGATTGACGACAAATTGGTAAGCAAAAATGTTACCGCAGCCGAACCGCTAATTATCGGTTCGCTGGAAAATGCTTCGAAAGTGAAGATCTCATATTACAAAGGCTTTACACCGGACAAAGTTCAACTGAGCGTGAACGGTAAACAAATTGCGGCACCAAATCCGCCGGCGAAAGGAAACGTAATTTTCGAAATTACAAAGGAAAACGTCGCCGAGATTTTGCGAAGCGGACAGATCTCGGCGCCGGATATTGCGACGCCGACACCTGCTTTGATTACGCCGCAAAAAATGGCGACGCCAAAACCGACGCCAGCCGCGACGGCGACTCCGGCGAATGTTAAGGTAAACGGTAACAGATAATTGTATGAGGCATTTTTACAAACTGAAACCGAAGGAATTCGAAGAAGATTTTGGCAAAATAGCGTCCGCAAGATAAATGCGGGCGTTTTTTGTTCAAAGTGAAAGTGATTTATGCGTATTGAAGAAATAAAAGAAGGCTTAACTTTTGACGATATTTTGCTTGTTCCGGCATTTTCCGAAATTTTGCCGGTTGAAACGAATGTTTCTACCCGCTTTTCGCGAAATATCAACTTAAATATTCCGCTTTGCTCCTCCGCGATGGATACCGTCACCGAAGCGAGCCTTGCGATAGCGCTCGCGCAGCAAGGCGGCATCGGCGTTATTCACAAGAATTTCCCGATCGAGCTTCAGGCGGAAGAAGTCGACAAGGTAAAACGCTCAGAATCCGGAATGATCGTCGATCCGGTTACGATTCGCGACAACGCGCTTGTTTCGCAGGCGCTAAATATTATGGAGCGTTATAAGATCAGCGGCGTTCCGGTCGTGGACGAAAGCGGTTTTCTCGTCGGCATCATTACGAATCGCGATCTGCGTTTTGAAACGCGGTTCGAAATTCCGGTTTCGGAAGTGATGACGCCGCAGCCGCTGGTTACCGTTTCCGTCGGCACAACTCTTGAAGAAGCCAAAGTAAAGCTTCAGAAACATCGGATCGAAAAGCTTCTCGTCGTCGACAAGGACGGACATTTGAAAGGCTTAATAACCGTTAAAGACATTCAAAAAGCGATAAAATATCCACTCGCCGCAAAAGACGAACTTGGCAGGCTGCGTTGTGCCGCAGCAATCGGCGCGACCGGCGATTTTCTAGAGCGCGCGTCTGCTTTGATCGAAGCGCGCGTTGACGCCATCGTTGTCGATACGGCGCACGGACATTCCTCGCGCGTCATTAAGGCTGTCCAAACAATCAAAGAGAATTTCCCCGATATAGAAATCATTGCGGGGAATATCGCGACCGCCGAAGCGGCAAGGATGTTGATCGATGCCGGCGTCGACGCACTAAAGGTCGGTATCGGACCGGGTTCGATCTGCACGACGCGGGTTGTCACCGGCGCCGGCGTCCCGCAAATTACGGCGATCACCGAATGCGTCGAAGCCGCAAAAGATTCCGGCGTTCCGATCATTGCCGACGGCGGCGTAAAATTTTCGGGCGATATTGTAAAGGCTCTCGCGGTCGGCGCAGATTCGGTGATGATCGGCGGACTTTTTGCAGGGACGGAAGAAGCTCCGGGCGAAGTTATTCTTTTTCAAGGGCGAAATTTCAAAACTTACCGCGGAATGGGCTCGATCGGCGCGATGAAGCAAGGTTCCGGCGACAGATACGCGCAGGAAAGAATCGTCACTGATTCAAAATATGTGCCCGAAGGCATTGAAGGTCGCGTCGCGTATAAAGGAAGCGTGGCAGATATGGTAACGCAGCTTGTCGGCGGACTTCGTTCCGGAATGGGTTATACCGGCTGCAAAAACATAAAAGAGCTGCACGAAAATGTAAAATTTGTTCGTATCACTTCCGCAGGCTTGCGCGAATCGCACGTCCACGACGTGATCATCACAAAAGAAGCACCGAATTATCGGGTCGAAGGTTAGTTGTCACAGTTTCAATTTTTCGAACAATTTTCTGAAAACCGGTTCGGAGTGGATCGGATCTGTAGGATATTGTTGTAAGAAAATATTGCGAATTTCGAATCGAAAATTTACGTTTCAAATTTAACCGCTAATTTCCGCCAATAAATTTTCCCATTCTGCATAAAGTTTTTGGATTTTGCGCTCGGTTTGTTCGATCTGTACGGAAACCTGCCGAAGTTTTTCGTGGTCGGCGGCGATCTCCGGCAAACTCATTTGAAACGAGAGTTTTGCAATCTCTTCTTCGCTCGATGGAATTTCCTTTTCGATTTCCGCTATCCGGTTTTGGATTTTTTGACGCTGGTTTTTGCTTAAATTGGTCTTGTGTCCTTCGTCCTTTGCCCTTTGTTCTTTGGTCTTTGCGTTGTTGGTTTCTGTTTCAACTTTTTGCGATTGAGAACTGACCACTGACGACTGACGAGATTTCCACTCATGAAATTCCGAATAATTTCCGTTATAAATCTCTGTCGTTCCGTTTTCTTCAAACGAAAAAATTTGCGTCGCTATCTTGTCGAGAAAAAAACGGTCATGACTTACGGTCACGACAGTTCCGGGATAAACCGTAAGCGCGTTTTCAAGCGCCTCACGCGAAGGAATATCAAGATGATTTGTCGGTTCATCGAGTACCAGTACGTTTTTGTTGGAATAGATCAGTTTTGCGAGCGCGAGCCTTCCTTTTTCGCCGCCCGAAAGATCGTCGATGCGCTTAAAAACGTCCTCGCCGAAAAATAAAAACCTCGCCAGAAATGAACGCAGCTCGCCGTTTTCAGCAAGCGGGGCAACGCGTCGAAGTTCTTGCAGGACTTCGTTTCGGCCGTCAAGATATTCAAGATTTTGCGAATAATAGCCGGCATCCGTTTTTGTTCCCCAAACAATCTTTCCGGAAAGTTCGCGAATCTGACCGAGAATTGTTTTTAGAAACGTGGTCTTGCCCGTGCCGTTTCCACCGATAATTCCCAGACATTCGCCGCGATTAAGCGTAAAATTAATATTTTTCGCCAAAATATTTTCGCCGTATCCGATCGCAAAATCTTCAACACTCAAGACATTTTGTCCGGCGCGCGTCACGCTTTTCAGCTTAAAATCACCGCTTGGTTTATCGGAAACGACGGCTTCGATGCGCTCCATTTTTGCGAGCATTGTGCGCCGCGATTTGGCTTGTTTCGTTTTTTGACCTTCGAGATTGCGGCGAACGAAATCTTCGGTTTTTGCAATATAGGCGCGCTGGTTTTCGTATTCGCGACGCTGCTGCTCTCGGCGTTCCTCTCTTTCGACCAGAAACTGCGAATAGTTCCCTTTGTATGTAACAGCCTTTCCATTTTCGATTTCAACGATTTTCCGAGTCGTGCGATCAAGAAAATATCGGTCGTGGCTAATTATCACGAACGCTTTTTCGTAAGACCGCAAAAAATTTTCGAGCCATTCTACCGCACCGACATCGAGATGATTTGTCGGTTCGTCAAGCAGCAAAACATCTGCATCCGAAAGTAAGAGCCGTGCCATTTCGAGCCGATTCTTTTGCCCGCCGGAAAGTTTCGCCGTTTGCCATTCCCACATTTCCCGTGTAAAACCGAGACCTTGAAGGATCGCTTCGGCTTTTGCAACGTATGAGAATCCGTCGTTTTGTTCGAATCGAGTTTGAAGTTCCGCATATTTTTCCAAAACATCGGATGAAGCATCGTCCGCCATTCTTCTCTCAAGAATTCGCATCTCGGCTTCGATATCGTGCAAAATTTGAAAAGCGGAAAGCGCGGCAGTATGAACGAATTCGTGTTTATCGAAATCGACGTGCTGCCTCAGCAGACCTAGCTTCAAACCGTTCATCTTGATAACGCCGCCCGAATCCGGCGATTCTTCGCCGGTGATCAAGCGAAAAATTGTCGTTTTGCCTGCGCCATTTCGACCGACAAGACCGACATTTTCGCCGGCATTCAATTGAAATGAAACGCCGCGCAAGATCGCGTTTCCGCTGTAGGATTTGTGAACGTCGGAAAGTCTGAAAAGCATTTTTAAGAAATTATCGCAAAAAAGCAGCGAGCGACGCGCACCGTCACTCGCTGTGTTTCTTTCATTAAAACTCCTCGGTTATTTGTTTGCCGGCGCTTTTGGCTCTGGCTTTGAGGTCGCAGGTGCGTTTTTCGAGGTAACATTCGTATTCGAAACGGTATTTGTGTCCGAATTTGCCGGCGTACTCGCGGCAGGCGTATTCATTCCAGCCGGGCGCGCACCGCTCAAATCGTTCGGATTGTCAACCACCTTTTTCGCGAGAAAGTTCTCGATCTTTGCTTCGTTCATTGCGATAGCCGCGTATGATTGGCTCAAAAGCTGTTTGCGGCTTTCGACGAGCATCTGGTTGATCTGCTGCCGAACCTTTGGATCTTCCAGCGCCAGATTTTCATCTTTTTCATTTCTTTCCAAAAGCTTGAAAATATAAGCCTTACCCATCACCGGAATCGGATTTGTAACGTTTCCGACGGTAAATCGCGCGTCCATAAAGCCGCCCGCATTTTGATCGCCAAAGTTTTTCTTGAGGTCATCCTCGCTAAAATAGCCCAATTCGCCGTTCTGCAATTTGCTCGTGTCCTCGCTGTATTCGCGCACAAGCATTGTGAACTCGGCTCCCTGTTTTAGTTTTTCGACAACTTCATTTGCTTTCAACGCAACCTCGTCTTGATTCCGCGTCGTATCGCCGGCGCCGGAATCAGCCGGATCGAGAACGATCCCCGCCAGACGAACGCCGCGTTTTTTGACGAACATTTCGGGATTTCCTTTATAAAGGGCGTCTATCTCGCTGTCCTTCGGCGGTTCGATCTTGCCGGTGATCTTCTCCATAAGTTTCTCGATCGCGAGCTGCTTTTTGATCGAAGTTCGCGCCGAAGCTTCGCTTTCGCCGATCTCTTTCATCTTAGCTTCGAATTGTTCGGCTGAGAGCCCGGTTGCATTCCGTCGCCTATTAAATTCGCTGGTGATGTCTTCTTCATTCGGAACGGTGCTTTCTTTTTCAGCTTTTTGAAACATCACTTCGGTTTGTATCAAACCTTCCAACACCTGAAGACGCGCCGACGTGAGTTCCAGCTGCGAAAGTTTGCTTTCCTGTCCCTGAGCCTGCTGCTTTACAGCGCGCTCGACCTCTTCCATCGTAATAGTTTTGCCGTTAACCGTCGCGGCTGCATCGGTTGCGCCGCCGCCCGTCGTATTCGGGCATCCGGTGAAATTTAAGACAACAAAGGCTAAAACTGCGATTGTTAAAAATGTAAAATTAGTATTTCGCACAGTGGCTTTTACTCCTATAAACTTAACTGTTTCTATCATTGCTTGCTAAACCTTGAGATATTTGTTATAAATCTTGTTTTTGAGTTTGCGCGGCAAACTCTTTTTTCCACCTCGTTTTTATTTTGGAGGCTCAATAATTATGGCAAAACGATGCGATGTCTGCGGAAAAGGTCCGCAATTCGGAAACAATGTTTCACATGCTAACAACAAAACTCGCCGTCGCTTTAATCCGAATTTGCAATCGATTCGCGTTCAACTGCCTGCCGGCGGAAACGGGCGAATGAAAGTTTGCACTCGCTGCATTAAATCCGGCAAAATTGTCAAAGCTGTGTAAATCTTTGAGATTTAACCTGTTACTTAAGTTGCCAGGCGTGAGAATATTTTCACGTTTGGCATTTTCTTTTGCTCCCGATCTCAAAGGACGGCGATGCAGTCGATCTCAACCTTCGCATCTTTTGGCAGCCTCGCCGCCTGAACTGTCGCGCGCGCGGGCTTGTTTTCATTGAAATATCTCGCATAAATTTCGTTCATCGCTGCGAAATCATTCATATCAGCCAAAAAAACTGTCGTTTTCACGACATTGTCTAAACTCGTTCCAGCCGCTCTCAAAACTGCATTTAAATTTCGCAACACTTGTTCGGTTTGCTCGCCGACTTCGCCGGAAACAAAATCGCCCGTTTGCGGATCGATCGGAATTTGTCCCGAACAAAAAACCAGATTATCCGTTTTCACCGCCTGCGAATACGGTCCGATCGCGCCGGGCGCATTTTCCGTTGAAATTATTTCTTTTGTCGCCATTATTTGCCTTTTATTATTCAAGCAAAAGGCGAATTTTAACAGATTGGAAGCGATATTCCAAATTCCAGATTCCAAATTCCAAATCAAAACCCTTCACAATAGCGAATTTGGAATCTGGAATTTGGAATTTGGAATTTTTCAGGCGTTTACTCTTTCGACGTCGATAACACCGGGAACGTGTTCGATCGAGCTGATAACCTTATCAAGGTGTTTTTTATCGAAGACTTCGACGGTAACTTCAATCATTCCAATATCTTCGCGAGAAACTTCGGCGTGCGCGTCGCGAATTCCGGTTTTTATCTCGGCGATGGCGTTGGTTATTCCGGCGAGCATTCCCGTTCTGTTTTCGGTCGTCGCCAACAGGCGAACCGACTGAATTTCATTCTTATCGGTTTTTGCCCATTCGACTTCTACAATACGTTCTTTATTTACCAGCAGTTGCGCGACGTTGGTGCATCGTTTATTGTGCACGACGATGCCTTTTCCAAGCGAAATATAACCGATGATCTTTTCCCCGCGAAGAGGATTACAGCATTGCGCGCGCGTCGTCAGCAGATTGTCTACGCCTTTAACAACGATCGAATCTTCGCCCAAGCCGATAAATTTTTTGACGGCTTTGACGCCAGTTTGCAGCCGCGTTACGGTTTTTTTATCGGGATCGAGCTCGGAAAATTTTTCAGCGCCAAGGAATTTTCCCAAAACATTTCGCGGCAGAGTTTTTCCGTAGCCGATCGAAGCAAGCAGATCGTCAGGTCTGCCAAGTCCGTATTCATTGGCAATGCGCTTCATCTCAGCTTCATTGCTGAGCAGTTTTTTCGGCGAAAGGCGGAACTTTTCGGCTTCCTTTTCGAGGAGTTTGCGCCCGATATCGATGGATTCGGTTCGCTGCTGTTCGGAGATCCAATGTCGGATCCGGCTTCTGGCGCGCGCTGTTACGACATGACCAAGCCAATCGCCGGAAGGTTTCGAGTTTGGCGTCGTTAGGATTTCAACCACGTCTCCGTTTTGCAGCTCGCTCCGAAGCGGTACGATCCGACCGTTGATCTTCGCGCCGGTGCAGGTGTCGCCGACCTCGGAATGGATCGCGTAAGCGAAATCGATCGGGGTCGAGCCGCGCGGAAGCTGAATTACCTTGCCCCTTGGTGTAAAGGCGTAAACGTCTTTGGGATAAAGGTCGAGTTTTAGCGATTCGATAAAATCCTCGGAATCTTCGTTATCTTCGGTGTTCTCGACCAAGGGTAAAAGAAGTTTCTCCACGGTTTTGCGAAGCTCGTCCAAACTTGCGTCTTCTTCCTGCTTTCCTAACTTTCGCTCCTTATATTTCCAATGTGCCGCGACTCCTTCCTCGGCGATCTGGTGCATTTCTTCGGTGCGAATCTGGACTTCGAACGATTGCCCGCTATCGCCGATGACAGAAGTATGGAGCGATTGGTACAAGTTGTCGCGCGGAATGGCGATCCAATCCTTAAAGCGTTCGGGCACGGGCGTCCAAATATCGTGGACGACGCTTAGCGCGAGATAACAGTTTTTCCGGTCATTTTCGGTGATTATCCGCGCTGCGATCAAATCGTAAACGCGTTCGATCGAGATCTTTTGTTTTTTCAGCTTTTTCCAGAGCGAATAGAGACGCTTCACGCGACCTTCGATCTTTACAAACGGGACTTCATTTGCGATCAATTTGTCATTAATGATCTTTTGAATTTTTTCTAGCGCGGCTTCAAGTTCGGGACGTCGTGCGTCCACTTCTTTGGAAAGTCTTTTATATTCGTCCGCGTACAGATTTTGAAACGCCAGATCTTCCAATTCGCTGCGAATCTTTCCCATTCCGAGGCGATGCGCGATCGGTGCATAAATATCCAGGGTTTCCTGCGAAATGCGGGCGCGTTTTTCCGGCTTGAGAAACTGCATCGTCCGCATATTATGAAGTCGGTCGGCGAGCTTAATAAGAACAACACGAACATCGGTCGTCATCGCAAGCACCATTTTGCGGACGTTTTCGGCTTGCTGTTTTTCTTTTGAAAGGTCGCTTATGTGAGCGATCTTGGTTAAACCGTCAACAAGTTTGGTGATCTCATCTCCAAAATAATCACGCAATGTGTCCAAATCGACTAACGTATCTTCCACTACATCGTGAAGAAGCCCGGTCGAAACGCTGGTTTCGTCGAGACGCATTTCCGCAAGAATATCCGCAACTTCCAGCGGGTGAACGAGATACGGTTCGCCCGACGCGCGCTTTTGTCCGCTGTGATATTTCGCGGAAAAAAGGTATGCGCGGCGGATCATATCGATATCCGGTTCCGGTCGGTTTCTTTCTACCTTTTCTATTATGTCTTCGATACGGATCATAAAAATTAAAGGCGATGCCCAATTTTATTGTAATTGAGCATCACCTTTTATAAAAGCTAATTGAAGGAATTTACTTATTCGCGGCTTCGGCTTCCGCCTTTTTCCTGGCTTCTTCCTCGTCCTGTTTTCGTTTCTTTTCCGCCGCAAGTTCCGTGAACTTCTCTTTTGCCGCTTGTGCTTCTTTCTTTAGGGCGTCGCGATCAGCCGCCCTGCCTTCCATATCGGCAATTCGCATTTTTTGCACTAAGAGATTTGCCTTATACGACCAAGTAGAATCCGATTCAACCTTTGCCTCGTCGTTTAATTTAAGCGCGCGATCGATCTGATTCATCCCATCTTCAGTGCACTTTTTGAGTTTTTCGAACTCCTCAGGGCTCTCGGGTTTCACAAACTGATAAGCACCCCCGGATTCCTTTTTAACCGCCGGAGTATCTGAAATTTCGTTTGCGCAGCTATAGTTTCGGGCAGCCAGCGAAGTCAACGCCTCAGCGCGCTGTTCAGGAGGAACATTCGGATTATCTGCGCGCGCGTTAACCCAACCGAGCCATTCCTCATTCTTGCCGAGATTTTCATACAAATTGGCGACCGCCTTGAACGAGGCATTATCGTCGATCTTCGTTTCCAGAACTTTTTTATATCCCTCGATCGCGTCTTCAGCTTTTGGTTTCTTTGAAATATCGTCCGGGTAGGCGTCTTCTAACAAAAGACGATTCAACCGTGTATTCGCTTCGCCCGTAGGATTGGTCGCCATGAGATTTTTAGTAAAATCGGATAATTTTACATTCGCAAACCGAGCTTCATCATAGATCGAAGGTCCCATGAGCACTTTATTCAAATCGGTCGTTAGCGCGCTCAAAAATTTCTTTAGCAGGTCATCTTTTTTCTTGTTTCCTTCCATATCGGAGCTGGATGGACTCATAGACATAAATTCGTCGAAGACCGGAAGTGTTTCGGGCGATAACTGACTATTTAGAAACTGCGAAAGCGGATCCTTTTGAGCCTTAATCTTTTTTGCTAAGCCGAGCCGGTATTCTCCCAGAAATTCACTTTCGCTAAACGTAAATCCGCGATTTGCCACAAATTGCGAATGAATGGTACGCGCCAAGAAAAGCTGTGCTGTTCTGCCTTCCTCGGTTTCGCCCTTCGGATCTCGCTCAACCGCCAGGCGAAAAAGATCCTCGGCTTCTTTGAATTTTTTGTCCTTGTAGGCTTTGGCGCCGTCAACCAGGTTTTTTCGCGCAATAATGCGATTGTAGGACGCGCAGCTGGCGCCAACTAGAACTGATAATGAAATTACGATTAATATCCCTGCACGAGAGATTCTCATGTTTCGACTCCATTTATGGCTTAAAATAACAAGTTCATTTATCCGTGACGTTATATTTTAAGCCGAATTTATTCCGGTAAATCATCTATCTGCAGTCCGATGGGATCGGCTTGCGCAATTTTAACCGCATCAATTACTTTAACCACTTCGCCGTAGTTGAGAGACTTTGGCGCTTTGATAAAAACGGTTTTTTCAAGCTCGTTCGTACCCTCGCGAATTACGCCGTTGTTCGCGCGATCTTTGAAGATCTCCGTAAGTCTACTTGTTAAAAGACTTGCATCGGATGTGGTTCCGGCGTCTTCGTTGTTCAAAGTCACTTTTTTATCGATTCCGTTAACGGAAACCACCAAAGTCAACGGATTCGGTTTTGCAACCGTCTTGTCCTCAGGCTTCGGCTCCGCAGGAACCTGCGCCTTGAACCGACTCGGCTTTGACGGCGCAATGATCATAAAGATGATCAAAAGCACCAGCAAAACGTCAATCAACGGCGTTACATTGATATTTGGTACCGCTCCTCCGGAAGAGCTGCCTCCTGACATTCCCATAATTCTCTCTCCTCAGCCTAAAACATTTGTCTTAGATCGGGACTGCGGTTTTATTTCGGCAGTCCTTTTTTCCTATCGGCGATCAAACCTATTTTGTCGACGTCTTGTTTGCGGATCATATCGATCGCTTTAACAACCGTTCCGTATTCGACATCCACGTCGCTCTTGATATAAACGATACGCTTATCGGGGGTTCGGTCCTTCATTTTAGCTTCGATCTTCCTACCTAGTTCTTCCAAAGGATACGGATCTTTGCCGATGTAAAAGTTATTGTTATCAGGAATTGCGATAACGACCGAGGTGTCTTTCGTAATCTCCTGATCTTCTTCGGGGCTTATCATTTCGCGAGGGATGTCCACGGAAACGCCTTGCTGCAGGAGCGGTGTCACGATCATAAAAATGATCAGCAAAACCAACATTACATCGACCATCGGAGTTACGTTTATCTCCGAGTTATATTCATCGGTTCCACCGACTTGCATTGCCATAGCCTTTATTCTCCGTTTTCAAAATCCTTGCGCCCGCGAATTAGCCTTGCAGCCGTTTCGAACGCTGTTTGATGAAATAATCCACTAATTCAGATGCGGAATTTTCCATCTCGACGCCAAAGCTCGTAACTTTATTCGTAAACCAGTTGAAAAGCCAAACCGCCGGCACCGCAACCAAAATACCGAACGCGGTAGCGATCAATGCTTCGGCGATAGCGCCGCCGACCGTTCCGATACCTGCCGCGCCTTCAGCCGCTTTTAACGCCTGAAACGCGCCGATGATACCGACGACCGTTCCGAACAACCCGACGAACGGCGCCGTCGAGCCAACCGTTGCGAGTCCGGCAAGCCCACGCTTCAATTCTGCCGTTTTGACCGCAATTGCTCGCTCCAAAGCGCGTTTTGAAGCTTCCATTTCGTCCGCCGAAATATCGGTATTGCCTTGATGCGCCGCAAATTCCTTTAATCCCGACGAAACGACCATCGCCAAGTGCGAATCTTTATGCTTGTCGCTGATGTTGATAGCTTCATCAATATTGCTGTTTTTCAAAGCCTGCGCCACTTTCGGCGCATATTGCCGCGATTGTGCCTTGGCTTTGTTATAGGTCAGCCAACGTTCGATCCCCACGGCGATCAGATACACCGATTGCAGCAAAAGGACAACAATAACACCAACGCCCGCCCACGTTAAGCTTCTCCAAATTTCATACGGGCTGAACATTGATGTTTGAGCACCTTCGGCAAACATTAAGAAAAAGCCCAAAAGGCTAACTAAAAAAGTCATGATTTTTCCTCCAAAGAAATCAAAAAAAATTAAATATGATTGCAGATTAAATTTTTGACCGTGAGAAGTCAATCTTGCTTCTCACGGTCAAACCATTTTTATTACGGACTGACGAAATTATAAATTATTACGCCGGTAACCTTAACGGGTTGTCCGGACAGCGTCGTCGGACTAAACTTTGAAGAGCGCGCGGCGGATTCGGCTGCACTGCGCAAAAGCGGGTGACCGCTTACCGCATTCGCCGAAATCACGCTTCCCGTTTCACTGATCGTAACCTGAACGTTAACCGCGCCCGACGCACGAACGGCGCGCGCCGCTTGCGGATAAGATGGTTTGACCAGATTAGTCGCCTTACTGTTAACAACGCCGCCCGAAACAACCTTCGGAATCGGTTTCGGCGTCGGCGGCGCGGTTAATGTCGGCGCATCGTCGTCCGGTTTTTGTGTATTGTCGGTCGCCCCGATTCCCTGCGTTTTGGTGATCATTTGTTCATTTGGATCGATCATCGGTCGATTCGTATTTGAATCCGAATCACTCTGAACGGTCGGGATATTCAATCGGCGAGGCGGAATCTTAAGTACCTCAGCACTAATTTTATCCGGAATTTTCGGAGATTCCATGATATTTTGGATGACTTCTTTCCGGGTGTCGACATTTTGTTCGACTTTTGTTGGTTTTTCGGGTTCCACCTTCGGAGCCTCTTCCGTAACCGGAACCGGCGCCACGAGCGCCGTCAATTCCAAATCTCCGCCCATTCCTTCTTTTAGGTACGCGGCGAACAATTTACCCAAATCCCACAAAATTCCGGCGGCGACCACCGCGATCATAACACCAAGAATAATGGTTAAAATGCCAGCCTTTCTTGTGTTTTCCTTTGCGTTATCTTTTGATTCAACCAATTGATCTAACATTTTTACTTCCTCCCTTCTTTACGGTGCCGATTGGGTCAAGGGCTGCGAAACGTTCTATTACATTCGATGATATTAGCTAAACTTCGCGTTGTCATCATCCCTTCGTGGATGAATTCGCTTATTTCAACAAACTTTTTGACACTTGTCTTTGACTTCGGAAAGTGCGGGTTTTGCGGGCGTAACCGGTCTTTTTAACAAAGATTCCGCCGCCTCAGCCGCTGCGTCCCACAAACGAACAAAAAGCCGAAAACAAGCTATTTAATTGACCAGCAACGTATTGAAGTCTAAAATTTTACTTCGCAAAAGTCAAGAAAGTTTGTTTGATTTTGGGCGTTTCTCAATTTTTATTTTGATATTAAGGCGCTTTGTCAAAAAAACTTCTCAATTCCAAATCAAAACTCGAAATTTCAAACAATATCTATCTTCCGGACGTCCGGCGCGCGACGGAGCGTCTCGAAGCCGAGGCGAGTTTTTGTTCCGGCTTTGCGGTTTCCGGCTGCGTCATTTTCGCCTGCCCGATCTTTCCCTGCCACCAGATCGCGATCGGGCTTGCGATTGCGATGGTCGAATAGGTTCCGGTTATCGATCCGACAAAAAGCGCCAGCGAAAATCCGCGCAAAACCTCGCCGCCGAAGATCACCAGCGCCAATACCGAAAGAAAGACAAGTCCGTTCGTCACGATCGTACGCGACATTGTTTGGTTTATCGAATCGTTCGTCAGTTTATAAAGCGATTCGCCGCGATGCAAAGTGAGATTTTCACGAATTCTGTCAAATATAACGATCGAGTCGTTCACCGAAAATCCGACCAGCGTCAAAAGCGCGGCAAGAACCGTAAGGCTGACTTCCCATTGAAACACCGAGAAAAACGCGAGCGTTACCAAAACATCGTGAAAAACGGCGATCACCGCGCCCGCGGCATACGTCCAGTCATAGCGAAACGCGATAAAAAGCAAAATTCCGACCAAACCGAGAAGCGTTCCGATAACCGCGCGATTGCGCAATTCCGCGCCCGCGACCGGTCCGACGGAATCTGTTCCAACGATCTTGTAACTCGCTTCCGCATCGTCATTAAGCGTCGCCGCGCCTTCGGCTTCCTTTCCAAGCGTGTCGAGACCTTTTTGTACAAAACAGCGTCCGGCTTCGTCGATATCGGGACATTCGTCTCGTTTTCCCATGTTGGGAACCTTGATCAAAACTTCGTCCTGCTTATCGGTCGAATCCTGAATCACTGATTCCGAGATTCCAACCGATTCCAGAGCCGAACGAATGTCGTCAACCGCGGGCTTTTCTCTGAATTTTACGGTCGCGACAGTACCGCCTTGAAAATCGACCCCAAGATTAAACGCCTCGGTTCCGCCTTCGGAAAACTGGCGTCCGACTGCCGAAATCAATCCAGCCAAAAGAACAGCAATGGAAACCGCGGTTAAAATTTTCCGCTTTCCCATCCAATCTACGTGTATTTCTTTAAAAATTTCAAACATTTAGATACTTAGTTTCTTCAGATCCGGTTTGCGTTCCATCAACCACATGAATATCGTACGCGAGACAAAAACAGCCGAGAAAAGATTTATTATTAACCCTAAAATCAGTGTTACGGCGAATCCGCGAATCGGTCCTGAACCGTACATATAAAGAATCACGGCTGAGATTATGGTCGTAATATGGGTGTCGATAATAGTGATGAAAGCGCGGTCAAATCCGATCTCAACCGCTTTTGCAATTGTTTTACCTGCGCGCAATTCTTCTCGCATTCGCTCGAAGATAAGCACGTTCGAGTCAACCGCCATACCGATTCCGAGGATCAATCCGGCAATCCCGGGCAGCGTCAAGGTAGAATCGAAAACAATCAGCGCCGCCATTGTCAAAAGCATATTCAAAACCAGGGCGATGACGGCATTAACGCCCGAGCCCCGATAATAAATAAGCATGAAAGCAACGACGAAGATCATTCCGCCGATCGACGCCGTAACGCCCGCGCGAATCGAATCCGCGCCGAGGCTTGGACCCACGGTGCGTTCCTCCTGATACTCGATCTTCGCCGGCAGCGCGCCCGATTTGAGTGTCAGCGCCAGATCTTCGGCGGAAGCCTTTGTAAATCGTCCCGAAATTTCGCCGGAATCCGAGATCACGCCCTTGATGTAAGCCGCCGATTTTACCTCGTCGTTGAGGACGACCGCCATATAATTATCGATATTTGCCGCCGTCCAGGCGCCGAATTTCTGCGCGCCGGCAGGTTTGAGCGAAAAAGTGATCTTATAATCGCGATCGCTGCCCGATTCGGAAAACGCGGATGCATCGCGCAGCTCGCTTCCGTCAACAACCGCCGGATATTCCACAACAACGTATTGTTTCGGTTTTTCCTGTACAATTTGTCCCGCTGGAGTCGGCGAATCGTCACG
Source organism: Pyrinomonadaceae bacterium (assembly GCA_041747435.1). Classification (GTDB taxonomy): domain Bacteria; phylum Acidobacteriota; class Blastocatellia; order Pyrinomonadales; family Pyrinomonadaceae; genus JBGTFE01. Next base: position 41,176 of record JBGTFE010000095.1, read on the forward strand.
TTCGGAATACGGGTAAACTTTTCGCGTCGGGGTTTCCTGACCGCCGATGGATTGAAGCGCGGCTTCCTTCGTCGGATATCTCTGAACCGGCGACGGATTCGGCGGACTCACAACCTTCATTAAAGAAAGGTTCGATTCCGCGCCGATGAGACTTTTGATGCGTTCGACTTCCAACACCTGGCACCTGCCGGGCAGACCATCATCGCCGGAAGATGCCTCACTGCTGCTCCTGGCTTTGCACGGCATTTGTAAGAGTATCTGACCCGAGCTGTCCGAACCGTGTCTCTGCAGTGTCGGTTCCTTAACACCGAAACTGTTGATGCGGCTGTCGATAATTTTCAACGCCTGTTCAACCGCCTGATCTTTTAAGACGGTTTGCGTTTGCGAAGGCAGCGTCCACGTTACCGTATCGCCGCTTTTGTTTTCCGTCCAACTTACAAAATCTACTTTTTTCTTAACCGCTTCGATCGCCGCATCGAGTTGTGCGGCGTCGGATACTTTCAGCGAAACCGAATAGTTTCCGGGTTCGGCGACGTCCGTTGCAGAATTGTCATCGACAACCGGTTGGTTGCTTTCGTCCCGCACGTCTCGGGCGGCAAGAAGCGCCGCTTGCGCGTTATTTTCAGTTAAAGTCTTGAGGTAATCTTCCGTCTTGACGCGCATCACAAGGTGCGTTCCACCCTGCAAATCCAAACCGAGATTGATATTCTTCGCGAGATTATTCTTTAAACCGGTAAAGGTGAAATCGCTCGCCGAAATCGAACCGCGAGGTCCGAAGACAAGATAAAAACCGAACAGCGTTACCGCAATGATAATCGCCGTTCTCATCCACAAACTACTATTCTTCATCTTCAAATTGAGGGACAAGAAATAAATTCTCTATTTACCGCCTGTCGCCGATTCCGGTTTTCTTCCTACGACCGCACTTTTGCCGATTTCGATAAAAGATTTTTCCGCGCTTTGGATCACGAAACTCGTCTCCCTGACTTCTTTGATCTTGCCGATCACTCCGCCGTTCGTCACAACTTCATCATTGATCTTCAGCCCCGCGATCATTTCCTTTAGCTGCTGCTGCTGCTTTTTTTGCGGGCGAATCACCAGAAAATAAAAGATCGCGACCATCACCATCAAAGGAAGCAAAATTCCCCACGCGCTGCTGCCGTCTTGAAAAAATAACGCAAATATATTCATTTTTTTATTGCCGACCGAAAAACTGTAATTATAAGTTATGCGAACGGAAAATGGAAAATTGAAAATCGGGAATGGAAATTCATAATTCCTTTATTGCTAATTTTCCACTCGTCGTTTCGTTGTTTAATCCTTTTCGCCTTCCCGGAGCTTGTATATAAAACTTTCGCGAAACTGTTTGAATTCGCCAAGTTTGATAGAATCTCTTACCTTGCGCATCGTGTCAAGGAAGAATGCTAAATTATGATGAGAAATCAGCGTCGCCGCCAGCATTTCGCCGGTTTGATAAAGATGGCGCAGATATGCGCGTGAATATCTTGAGCACACGGAGCACGGACAATCCGGATCGAGCGGCTCCGAATCTGTTAGAAATTTCGCGTTACGGATATTTAATTTTCCGCCGGATGTAAACGCGCCGCCCGTTCGACCGTTCCGCGTCGGCAAAACGCAGTCGAACATATCTACGCCTCGTGACACGGCTTCGACAAGATCTTCCGGCGTGCCAACGCCCATTAAATAACGCGGCGCATCTTTCGGCATCTGCGGCGCAAGAAACTCCAAAACGTCATACATTACGCTCTTTTCCTCGCCGACGCTCAAACCGCCGATAGCATAACCGTCAAATCCGATCTCGACCGTTTTTTCCAAACTCGTCCTTCTTAAATCGAGATGTCCCGCGCCCTGAACGATTCCGAAAAGCGCTTGTTTGCCGGATAAGTCAGCCGCGCCCCGCGCAATGTCAGTATCTACGCGCTGTTTTTGCAATTCATTAAATCTTTCTTTTGATCGTTTTGCCCAACGCGCCGTCATCTCAAGGCTTTTTCGCGTTGCTTCAAGATCGACATCGCCCGGCGGACATTCGTCAAACGCCATCAGGATCTCCGCGCCAAGCGCCGCCTGAACTTCCATCGAAATTTCCGGCGAAAGAAATTTTTTGTCGCCGTCGACGTGCGAGCGAAATTCGACGCCTTCTTCCGTCAATTTTCTCAGGTCGGCGAGCGAAAAAACCTGAAAACCGCCCGAATCGGTCAAAAGCGAGCGATTCCAACTGGAAAACTTATGCAAGCCGCCGAGGTTGCGGATGATTTCGGCGCCCGGTCGCAAAAAAAGATGATAGGTATTCCCAAGAATTATCCGCGCGTCGAGTTCGTTTTCGAGCCATTCAAAACGCACGCCTTTGACCGTTCCTTGCGTCCCGACAGGCATAAAAACAGGCGTTTCGATAACCGAACGCCTTGTCCTTAAAATTCCCGCGCGCGCCTCGCCGTCCTGCGCGGTTATTTGCCAGTCAATAGGCTTCATTTTCTCTTTCCGATCAAAGCCCAGATATTTTCCGCGCCGACCGCCGTTTCCGAAACGATTTTGCCGTTTTCATCGACCAAAATCGCCGAAGGCGTTCCGAACATCCCGAATTTTTCCGCCGTTTTGTAATCTTTGTCTAGCAGAATTGGCGCGCTCAACTCCAAATCCTTATGCGCTTCAACTTCGCCATCCGAAAAAACTATAAGGTTAGGCTCGTCCGCCCCTTTTTGTTTATCCCAGTTTTTCAGCTCTTCCATCATATTGGTGCAGTGGGGACAGGTCATGCTCCAAAATGTGACGAGCGTTCTTTTGCCGCGAAAGTCGTTCGCACTGATCTCGTTCCCGCGTATATCATCCAGAGCAAATTCGGGAACAGTTTCGCCGATCTTTAACTTATTATTGTTGGTGACAAAAACAAATTCGCCATCAAGATCTTCGCTTTTGATCCTTTCAACAAGCGCGCGGATCGCCGTATCGCCGACCGCCGGATGGCTCGCGACAGCACCTTGCGCGTTTACAAGAAACGCTGTCGGAGTCCAAAGAACATTGAATTTTTCGACGACTTCCTTCTCTTCCTGCAAAAGGATTTTCACATCGGTGCCGAATTTTTCGATATTTTCCTTCGCTGTGCCGCTGCTCAAAAATACAAGATCGACCTTTTCGTTCAATTCGTCGTGCCATGTTTGTATTTCCGGCAAGAGCGCCGTGCACGGAGCGCAGTTGGCGCCGACGTAAAAGAAAAGAATCGGTTTGCCGTTTGATAAAAGATCTCGGAGAGAAATATTGTTTTTGTTCGTGTCCGGCAGCACAAATTCGGGCGCCGGCGCGCCGATCGGCAAGCCTTCGTGCGGATC